>NZ_JBCEZS010000004.1:0-470460 GCF_038448625.1 Bacteroides sp. GD17 | reverse complement strand
GCAGAGATGGAGCGCATTATTACCCAGGGCGTTGCCCTGGGCTAATAGATAAAAGCCTTTCAGGCTTGCTGCGCTGATGCTTTGCTGCGATAAATTATCATTTATTTGCGAAACTTGAACTAATAAATACAAAGTAATTAATGAAACGGAAAGGATTATTACTTGCATTGCTGTGCTGCGTCGTAGCACTGAATGCAAAAGTTAAGCTGTCTGCACTGGTTGGCGACAATATGGTGCTGCAACAGCAGGCAGATGTAAAAGTTTGGGGCAGCGCAGCCCCTTCAGCAACAGTACGCGTCACTCCCTCCTGGGATGGAAAGTCTTATACCTGCCAGGCCGACAAGGCAGGGCACTGGTTGCTTACGTTGAAAACCCCGGCAGGCGGCTATACCCCTTACGAGATAACTTTTGATGACGGAGAGAACGGAGAGCAGACTACCTTGAAGAACATCCTTATCGGCGAAGTTTGGCTTGCCTCCGGACAGAGTAACATGGAGATGCCGCTGAAAGGCTTCGGCGGTTGCTGCGTAAAAGGAGGAATAGACGAAGCTATCGCCGCTTCCGACGTGAAAGGCGTGCGTATGTTCAACGTAGCCCGGCGGCAAAGCTACGAACCGCAAACCGAATGTAGCGGACGCTGGATGACGACCGAACTGGTGACCGACGTCATGGAATTCAGTGCCACCGCCTGGTACTTCGCCTCTTCCCTCAGCCGCGCGCTGCACCTGCCGGTGGGCATTGTAAACTGTTCCTACGGCGGTTCCAGCATAGAGAGCTGGATCAACCGCGAGTTGCTGGAAACCTATCCCGACATCTCGCTGAAGCCCGAAGATATGGAGAAAATCTTAGAGTGGGAACGCCCGCTGCTGATGTATAACGGCATGTTGCGTTCGGTAGAAAACTACACCATCAAGGGCATCATCTGGTATCAGGGTGAAACGAACGTAGGGCACCACGAACACTACGCCCAGCGCATGGCCGATATGGTGAAACTCTGGCGCAAGGAGTGGGGACTGGGCGATATACCCTTCTACTTTGTAGAGATTGCCCCTTACGACTACGACAGCGCCGTGCAAGACGAGAAAGCCGCCTACCTGCGCGAAGCCCAGTTCAAAGCCCAGAGCCTGATACCGAACAGTGCCATGATTTCTACCAACGATCTGGCAGAACCTTACGAGAGGCATAACATACATCCCGGCAACAAAGCCCCGGTAGGCCGTCGCCTCAGTTATCTGGCACTGAACCTCACTTACGGCATGAAGCAGATCGCCTGTTTCAGCCCGCAGTACAAGGCAGTGGAGATGGAAGGCAATCAGGCTTTCATTTCCCTCGACCATATCGAGATGGGTATCTGCCGCAACTACGACATCCGCGGCTTCGAGATTGCCGGTGAAGACCGCGTCTTCTATCCGGCGGACAGTGTATGGGTGCGCTGGCAGACGAATCACATCGTTGTTTCTTCGGAGAAAGTACCCCGGCCCGTTGCCGTGCGCTACTGCTTCCACGACTTCCAAATGGGTACGATGATTGGAGGAAATGAATTGCCGCTGATTCCGTTCCGTACGGATAATTGGTGATAGTACCTCCGGTGGCGCTTTTATCTTTTAGACACAGATTGAGCGGATTAAGCGGATTTTAAGATGCCTTGCATCATTTATAAATCCGCCTGATCCGCTCAATCCGCGTCTAAGGAATCGTTTACTTCAGCAACTGCTGTGCCGCCAGCACCAGGAACATATAGTGCGAAGAACCTCCTCCCAATACATATTCAGTCTGTTGCCACAAGAACGGGAACGTCAGCAGTTCCGGGAAGTCCGGGCGGATGAGGGCCGTACCGGAGATGACGCCGCCGGGGATGTACGACCAGTCTGCACGGTTCAGACCGTAGCCTACCGTAGCCGACTGTGCACCGACGCCCGAAGCGAATGATGCCTGGTTGATGCCCGGGTGACAGCCCAAGATGAAGTTCAGCGCATTGAATACCGGCGCCTTCGGGAAGATGTCCGGATAAGCCGTCGTCAGGTAGTAGTGCTGGAAGCCGAAGTTCTGGATATCCCAGCCTGCTCCCCAGATGTGCGGACGGTAAGGAATGCCGTACGGAGTTTCGTGTACCAGTTTGTTCAGCTCTTCCTTATATCCCAGCAACGCCTTGCGGAAGGCGGCAGAGAAAGCCTTGGCCTTCTTGTCCTTCAGCTGTGCCACTTGGCGCTCCACGCGTGCGGTGAACCAGCCCATGCGGCCTATCTGCTTCATGATGATATCCTGATTCTTGTACAGGAAGTCCAGATAAGGCTGTTCGCCGGTAGTGAGATACAGCTCTACGGCAGCGTGGATCTTGGCGGACAATGCACGGTTTTCGGCAGTAGTCTCGAAGATCTGTCGGGCGATGTTGATGCAGTGTGTGCTCAGCGTATCGTTGAAGTTCTTCAGTACGCGTGAGGCGGCAGCCAGATGGGCGGCTGTGGAGAGTTCGCGTCCCGGATTGTCTTCGGTGAAGATCCAGCGGTCGTCTTTGTTGCCCGGCTGGCCGTCGGTCATGGCGGCGGCATCGCCCAGGAGGACGTATTGGCGCAGGTCGTTGCAGATGATGCCGCGGTAGAGGCGTCCCAGTGCCAGATAGCCGTTTACTACGGTCAGTGCACCGTTTTCTACCTGTTGCAACATATCGTTCTTGCCGTCGGGCTGGTGGATTTCGGTGACGCGGTTGATCTGGTCAATCGAAGTCACGTCGATGTCCGGACGGAAAGCCTCGTAAGCCAGTGCCAGGATATAAGATTCTCCGGCTTGTGACTCTATGCGGAGGTCGAAGTCACCGGCATCGTGCCATCCGCCGATGTTTACTCCCGGAACGTTGTCGCCCGGTTTGAACTTGGAAGGTATGTCCTTTGCATTTTGGTTGTAGCCGTCGAAGAGGTTGCCGCCGGGGGCCATCTGTGCGTCGTCCATGTGGCAGCAGTCATGCCATACGCGGTATTTCTCGTTCACGCGCATGTGGCACATCTGCACGGGCAGGAAGTATTCAATGACGGGTTGCCATACGCCACGGTCGTATATCCCGTTGTCGATGCGGAAGATGGGCGAGGTGGATTCACCGTACTTTATCTGATAGAGTCCCGGTTCCTTTACGTCCGTGAAGTCCACCTTCAGATAGTTGTATCTCAGGAACTTTCCCCAGGTTTCGGGGGTTACGGTCTTGACGATGTTCTCCGCGTTGTCTGCGTCGATGCGGATGATCTGTGCCGTCTGCTGGCGTGTGTCGCGAACATCCATTTCGATGACTGCTTCCTTGTCTTGGGCGGGGTGGTAGCCGATTTGTGAAGTCTGGATCACCGGTTTGTACATCCAGTCGGAGACGATGTTCGGAGAGATAATCCACTTCACGGCACCTTTGGTAACTCCCGGCTTGATGTCGCTACGCAGTACAAACCAGCCGTTGTTGTGGTTCATGCGGCCGTCGAACAGCTTCAGGTCACCGCTCAATGACTCGATGGTTACCTTATTATAAGGGTCGTCGGGGCGGGAAGTGAACTTGGTTCCCACGGCGTAGGGTTCGCTGATGATGTCGTCGGCCACAATCGGGTTGTAACCTTCTCCGACGAAGTGATCGAAGTCGGCCAGGGGCTTCCCTGCCTGATGATAATTGCCGGCATGCAGATGGTTGGGCTTGGTGGTCATCACGGGCGAGTTGGGCTGTTGCGGGAAGATGCCGCTCTGGTTGTCCATAATCCAAGGCTTGCCGAAGAGGGAGCCGGGGAAGAATTCGAGGTTGAAACCTACCTTGCCGAGCAGTGCTTGCGGAACGGGGCGATCCAGATCGACGGTGACCTCTATGTTCTTGCCTTTACTTTCTACACGCACGGTATAGGTAAGGTTGTAGTCCGGGTAAATCATCGGGTTGAATCCGGTGAGGTGACGTGAAGAGTCGGGGTAGCACAGCGTGGCGGTGATGCTGTTGTCGCCGAGTTTCCGGTCCAGTTGTTTCGGCACGGGTTGCCACTGTCCGGGGGTTGCTTCCATGCGGATGTCGCCGTTGGTTGCCACGCGGTGGCCGTTCATGATGATACAAACTCCCCCTTGGTGTCCTTCGGGGTAAATGTCGTCGAAAGCCATTACGTCTACTCCCTGGTTCTTGAAGTAACCGGAAGACGTGAGCTTGAAGTCTTGGGCATGCAGTGCGCCGCCCGAGAAGAGCAGGGCTAAAGCGGATGCAAATACAAAATGTTTCTTTCTCATAGTATACGAATATGTGTTACTAAATTTGGCGACTAATGTAAGGACTTAAAAGGAAACTCAGGGGGGCGGTTTGTACCCAAATACGTTATGAAATGTGTTTTTATGGGGCTTCTGACAGGGTCCAGTGTCTGTCGCGACAGAAGCCAGTGTTTGTCAGGACAGAGTCCAGTGTCTGTCAGAACAAACACCAGTGTCTGTCACGGTAGACACCAGTGTCTGATAAACCGAAATTAAACCTCTGAAAATCAGAAAGGTGCGTCCTTTGCTTTCTGTGTTTGCCTCCGCATGAACTCGGATGGGCTCATGTTGAATTCTTCCTTGAAGTGCTTCGTGAATATCTTAGGCGAATTGTACCCTAGTTTATAAGCTATTTCCGCTATCTGCAACTGGCTTTCCGCCAGCAGTTGCTGCGCCCTCTTCATGCGGATAATCCGTATGAACTCCAGGGAAGTCTTTCCGGTAATCTTCACCATCTTTTTGTAGAGGTAGCCGCGGGAGATGTTCAGCTGTACGGCCAGCTCCTCTACGGAGAACTCGGCATTGTTGATGTTGTCTTCTACAATCTGGATGGCCTTCTCCACGAACTGCTGGTCCAGTGAAGTGATCGTGATGTGGCTGGGCTCTATCTTTATCTGTTGCTCAAAGAGCTCGTGCTTCTTCAGGCTGCTCTCTATGAACTTGCTGATGCGCAGCTTCAGCACCTCCATGTTGAAGGGCTTGGTGATATAGTCGTCCGCTCCCATGTTCAGCCCCTCCAGCTGATACTCCTCGCTGGCTTTGGCGGTGAGCAGGATGATGGGGATGTGCGAGATGTAGATATCGCTCTTGATGGCGGTGCACAGTTCCAGCCCGTTCATCTTGGGCATCATGATGTCGCTGATGACGATATCCACATTCTCTGCCTTCAGCACTTCCAGCGCTTCCAGTCCGTTCATCGCCTTCAGCACGTTGTAGCTGGTGGAGAGGCAGGCGCTGAGGAAGTCGAGGAAGTCATAGTTATCATCTACCAGCAAGATGGTGTAGCTCTGCTCGTTGATGTTGCCGTTCTGTTTGGGCAGGGTCTCATTCTCTTCGGTCGGCTGCTCTTCTTCCTGCATTTGGGGATGCACGCTGGCATGCATCGGCAGGCTGATGGTGAAAATGCTTCCGTGGGGCACGTTGGTGGACACCTGGATATTCCCCTTGTGCATCTTTACGTATTCCGCCACGAGATACAGGCCGATGCCGCTGCCTCCCTCCGAGTTCTCCTGCTGTTCGGCCTGGTAGAAGCATTGGAATATCTTCTTCTGCTGTGCTGCGTCGATGCCGCATCCCGTGTCGCTGAACTGCATCACGAGGTTGCTGTCTATGATGTTTATTTTGATCTCTATGGTCCCTTTGTTCTCGGTGAACTTGAAGGCGTTGGAGAGTATGTTCATCACAATCTTCCGCACCTTGTCGTAGTCGAAGTCCATCTGTATGCTGGGTTGCTGGCAGACGACGCGGTAGTCTATCTCCCGCTTCCGGGCAATGCTGTCGAATGCCTGGAGCTGGTCTTTCACCAGGCTCACGATGTCGCCGTGTATGTAGTGCATGGTTTCTCCGCTGGCATCCAGCTTGCGGAAGTCCAGTAACTGATTGATGAGTTCGAGCAGATAGCGGGCGTTGTTCTGTGCCGTATATAATAAGGTGTTCTTATACTGCGGATATTTGCTGAGGAACTCTTCGAGCGGGTTGATGATCAGCGAGAGAGGCGTCCTCAACTCGTGGCTCACGTTGGCAAAGAACTGCATCTTCATGTCCGTTATCTTCTGTTGCCGTTCGTTCTCCTGCTCTATCGCTTTCAGGGCGGCGGCCCTTTTGCGTCTGGAGCGGAAGTAGGCGATGACCCACCATCCGATGGCTGCGACAATGGTCAGGTACAGCAGATAGGCCCACCACGTTCTGTACCAGGGCGGCAATATCCGGATGGTAATGGCCTTGACGTTGGGCGACCACATATATTCCGAGTTGCATGCCTTCACTTGCAGCTCGTACTTGCCGTGCGGAAGCATGGAGAAATCTATCTGGTTGCTTGTAGAGTAGTTCCAGTCCGATTGTTGCCCCTTGATGCGGTAGGCATAGCGCACCTTGCCGGGCTCGATGAAGTTGAGGGTGGAGAACCGGAGTTGGAAGAAAGGGATTCCCTCTTCCAGTACGACTTCTGTGGCACACTCCGGCGACTTGCCGTTCAGCATCTGCGACAGCGGATGGTACTGCGGTTCTATGCCTGTCAGGTATATCTCGCTGTTATAAGTATTGTGCACCACCTCTTGCGGAATGATGGTGGTGTAGCCGTTGGAAGTACCTACCAGGATATTGCCGCTCTTCAGTTTGTAGAGGGCGCGTTCGTTTACATCGTTGGCGGTGATGCCGTCGTTCACGTTATAGCTGGTCATTGAGAAAGGCTTCTGTGCCAGGTTGATGCGGGTGATGCCGTTGCAGATTCCCACCCATATCTGCTTGTTGTTGTCCTCGTTGATGGCGGTCACCAGGTTGGCGGGCAGGCCGTTGCTGCGGTCTATGTAGCAGATGCTGTCGGTGTTGAGGTCCCAGTAAGTCAGTCCCTGGGTTCCTCCCATCCAGAGGATGTTGCGGCTGTCCTTGTAGACGGTATACAGGTTGAGCTTCTTCAGCACCTGCTTTTTATTGCTGTTGTTGTAGATGAACCGGCATTGATGACTGTTGATGTCTACGGTCATCAGGCCGAGCGAGGAGGCGGCATAAAGCATGTCTCCGCCGGTGTATAGCAATTCCCGGATATTCATCAGGCCCAGTTTGTTGAAGACGGTCAGGAACTTCCGGCTTTTCATATCCAGCTTCTGAATGCATCCGCCGAGGGTGGCTACCCAGATATTGCCGTACTTGTCTTCCTGTATGCCGTAAATATCATTCTCCAGCAGTCCGCTGTTCTCGCTGTTGTACTGCGTGATCCGGCCGCGGTCGTAGCAGATCAGCCCGTTCTGGAAGCTGCCCAGCCACAGCCGGTTCTTGCTGTCCTTCTTGATGGTGACGATGACGTTGGCAGGTGTCGGAACCCGTTCCAGCTCCTGGCTGTCTATGCTCCGGCGCATCAGCCCTCCGCCGTCCGTACCGTACCAGATGGAGAGGGAGTCTTCGCAGAAGGAGAGCATGTCTTTATATTGCCACAACGTTTGGTTCAGGAAGACCTGCGACTGCGGAACGTAGTAGGAGATGCCCTGCTTGAAGTTGCCTATCCATACAATCCCCTCCTGGTCAACGTGGATGGCACTGAGGTTGTTGCTCGCCAGGGTATGAGATTTCAGCGGGTTATGGGACAGATGGGTCAACGTACCCGACTGGGGCTGGTAGATAAATCCCCCGAGGTGGCTGGTGATGAGCCAGATATTTCCCTTGGTGTCTTCGGCAATGTGGCGTATTCGGTTGAACTGCTCGGTATGGACGGGCAGTTTGATTTCTTCCCACTCTGCCTGCATGTTCTTTTTGTAGAGGAGCAAGCTGTTCTGGAAGGTATAGATCCAAATCCCGTCGTTACGGTCGATAAACACGCTGGGGATGTGCTTTTCCAGGAACCTCTTGTACTGGGACGGGATGGGAATCTCTTGCGTAAGCGAGGAGTTGATGTCCGTGAAGTACAGTTTTCCGCTGTTGTAGATGGAGTATATGTGCTCATCGGTCACAAACAGCTTGGTGACGGCGTTTTCTGCCAGCGGATATATCTTGGTCATCTTCTGCTGGTGGTCGTAGAGGTGTATCTTGCTGTTGTCGTAGGTCCACAGATATTTCTTCTTGCTGTCCGTACCCACTTTGAGAATAGTGCCGGATGCGATGTTGAATTGTTGGAGTATCTCCTCGCTGTTCCGGTTGAATTTCCCCGTCTGATAGTCGTATATGGCGTTTCCGTGGTTGGATGATACCCATATATTCCCCTGCCAGTCCTCGAATATGTCCGTGATGCCGTTGTCCGGCAGGTTGTCGGTGTCCTGGTAGTATTGCTGGAAGGTATAGGAGTCGTAACGGTTGAGGCCCGAGGCGGTTCCCACCCACAGAAAGCCCCGGCTGTCTCGGCACAGGCAGTTGATGCTGTTGTTGGAAAGCCCGTCCGTTGTAGAGAGTTGCCTGAACATGATGGTGCTCTGCTCTGTCAGGTTGGCATACATATTATATGGAAACAGGACACTTAGCAGAAGTATCACATTACATATAAAGGAGGTGGAAGTTGTGTTCATGGCATTACTCGTTTAAACATGTACAAACCTACTCAAAATTTGTAAGACATGAAAATCCAAAAGGGCTTTCTATCCCTCCTATAAGGGGTTTGTTTGGCTCCTGTTTGGGTAGAGTATCCAAATGTTCCCTTATTTGGGTACAACCCTGCCCGTTCAAAAAGCCTTTTATAGGCAGATAAAAGCGAGGAAACACTTAATTTTGCGATGAGACATTTAGTTAACCTTTTAATATTGCCACAATGAAAAAGCATTCTTTTACCTTTCTATTAACAGCAATCCTGCTATCGGTCTTTTCTTCTGCGAGCGCTCAGTCCGCTGCAACCGCAACGTTGCGCAAAGAGATTACCGCAGACTTGAAGAACAACATCCTTGCTTTCTGGGAAAAGCATAGTGTAGATCCTTCCGGAGGGTTTTACGGTTCTTTGGAACGTGACGGCACTCCGATACCCAATGCCCCCAAGGGCGGCGTACTGAATGCACGCATCCTCTGGAGCTTCTCCACCGCCTACCGCATGTATGGGGATGAGAACTACCGCATGATGGCCGACCGTGCACAACGTTACTTTATAGATCACTTCATCGACCCGCAGTACGGCGGTGTGTACTGGCTGATAAAGGCAGACGGCACCCCGCTGAATACAGACAAGCAGACGTATGGCTGTTCCTACGCCATCTACGGGCTGGCCGAACACTTCCGGGCAACCGGAAACATGGAAAGCCTGCAGCGTGCCATCGACGTCTATCATACGATGGAGAGCAAGATTAAAGACCCCGTAAGCGATGGTTACATCGAATCCTTCACCCGTTCATGGGGAACCCCCGAGAAGTTGGGCTATGACGGCGACGGCGTTGCCACCAAGACCATGAATACCCACATCCACGTGCTGGAAGCCTATACCTTGCTTTATAAAGTATGGAGAGACACCGGCCTTCGCCAGCGCCTTGCGAAGATCATCGACCTGCTGACTACCAAACTCTACGACAGCAAGACGCATCACCTGATACTCTACTGCGACTCCAACTGGAAGAACCTGGATGACATCGACTCCTACGGCCACGACATCGAAACCGCCTGGCTGCTGACCGAAGCTGCCGAAGCCCTGGGCGACCCTGCCGTCTTTGAGAAGTGCAAGAAGATCTCCCTGGACCTGACGAACTCGGCTTTGAAGGAAGGTCTGGCTCCACTGGGCGGCATGATATACGAGCGGCATAAAGACAAGTTCCGCCGGGACTTTTCGTGGTGGTGCCAGGCCGAAACCATCGTGGGATGCGTCAACGCATGGCAGCTGACCGGAAAGCAATCTTATCTGGACAGTGCGAAGCGCATGTGGGAGTTCGTCAAGTCGCGGGTGATAGATAAGGAGTACGGCGAATGGTTCAGAACGGTGGAGCCGGACGGCACTCCCCGTTACAAAGAGCCCAAAGCCAGTATGTGGAACTGCCCGTACCACAACAGCCGGATGGGCTTTGAGATCGATGCCAGACTGAGTGAATAGACTAAAACCACATCTTAATTATATATGTATTATGAAGAACTTACGAATTTTCCAAGTGTGTGCGGCTGCACTCCTGTGCAGCGCCTTATCCCTGCCACTCGCTGCCCAGACGGAGGTAATGGCATGGAGCAATATGACGGGTGTCCGTGTGGACGGCGAACTGATAGACTTTGAGTCTTCTCTTTGCGTCGGCAATCTGAAAGGAGACATGGACGCTACCGGAAAGGAGAGACAACGTCCCCGCTATCACCGTGAAGGCGATACGCAGGAAGTGACCACCACTGTGCGTGGCCTGAAATTCTATCAGAAGGTAACCGATAAGGAGAGAGGACTGGTAGCAATCTCCATCGATGCCGCCTCGGACACCACGCTGAACCAGCCGGCTTATTTCTGCATTACTTTAGACCCCGAAAACTATGCCGACGCCAAGATAAAGGCAGGCGGCAAACGGCTCACCATTACTTCGGCCAACCGGAAGCTGGATTTCAGTTTCAGCAAGTCTATGAGTGCTACCATTGAGAAAGGACGGGATAACACGGCTGTTTACGTGCAGTTGATGCCATCCTTAAAGAAAGGCGAAAAGACCTCGGTGACGATGGAACTGCGCGCTTCGGGAGTCATCGACCACAGCGATGCACAGATAGCACTGGACGTACAGAACCCGGGCAGCCTCTTTACGGGCTTCGGAGGAAACTTCCGCCTGCAGAACCCCAAGGCAGATCCTAAAATAATAGACTACTGCCTTGAAAACCTGCGCGTAGCCTACGGCCGTGTGGAACTGCCGTGGCGGATATGGGAAGCAGAGTTGGGAAAGAACCCGCTGACCGCTCCCCAAAGCGTAGCCCTGCACCAGCACGTCGAAGAGAGCATGCTGATGGCGAAGCGCCTTCGTGCCATGGGCATGCCGGTGATATTGAGCTGCTGGTTCCCACCTACATGGGCCATCGACGGTGGTCCCGAGAGCTACAAGCGTCAAGGCGGCGTGATGGCCTACCGTCTGGACCCGAAGAAGAAACAGCAGATATACAAGTCGCTTGCCGACTATATACTGTATGCTAAGAAGCAATACGGCATTGAGTTTGCCATGTTCTCCTTCAATGAATCGGACCTGGGTATCGACGTACTGCATACCGGACAGGAACATGCCGACTTCATCCGCGAATTCGGTGCTTACCTGGCGAAGTTGAATCTGCCCACCCGCTTATTGCTGGGCGACAATTCGGATGCAACCACTTACGACTTCATCCTTCCGGCATTGGGCGACCCTACTACTCATAAGTACATCGGCGCCGTTTCCTTCCACTCCTGGCGTGGTTGCGATGACGAGACATTGCGCAAATGGGGTGCTGCCGCCAAGACGCTGAATGTACCTCTGCTGGTAGGCGAAGGCAGTACGGACGCTGCTGCCCACAGCTATGCCGAGATTTTCAACGAATCTACTTTCGCTCTTTACGAAATCAACCTGTACACACGCATCTGCGCCATCTCCCAGCCGATGTCCATCCTGCAATGGCAGCTCACGTCGGACTACTCGCTGTTGTGGGGCGACGGCATCTACGGTTCCAAAGGCCCGTTGCATCCCACGCAACGCTTCTGGAACATGAAGCAGCTGGCTTCCACGCCTGCCGATGCCCTGGCCATCCCGGTGCAGAGCAGCAAGAAGCAGGTGAACTGTGCTGCTTTCGGCAACATCACGCGCGGCGAGTATGCCGTTCACATGGTGAATAACGGAGCCGATTGCAATGCTGTCATTTCCGGTATTCCGGCAGGAGTAACGGAGCTCACGGTCTACGTGACCAATACCAAGGACAGCATGAAGAAGAGCACCGTCAAGGTGCAGAATGGCCAGGCCACGGTCCACATGCCCGCCATCAGCTTCATCACTTTACTGAACTAACAGGCCCCCGCGCCTGCCTCATCTTATCCGGGTCTTCGGACGGGGAAAAAAGTCCCCCTTCACACTCCGTCCGAAGGCTTGGCTAGGGCATTCTACGCCCTTTTCACTATCGAACTTACGTTAAATAATATCTTATGAAAAACAAAGTTAACTTTAAAATCGCAAGTCTTGCGGTGCTTATGTCGATAGGCATAGGTCATGAGAGTTATGCCGGTTTGACTGCAAACTCAGGAGTACTGTCGGTGGCAGGAATGCTGCAATCTACTGTAAAGATTACAGGCGTTGTTGTCGATACGAATGGAGAGCCCGTTATCGGGGCTAATATTTTGGTAAAAGGAACCACTGTGGGTATGATAAGCGACATTGACGGGAACTTCTCTCTGGATGTTCCCGAGACGGGAGTCCTCCAGATTTCCTATATCGGTTACATCACCCAGGAGGTGAAGATTGTTCCGGGAATGAAAACATATAAGATTGTATTGAAGGAAGACGCCGAGACACTGGACGAGGTGGTCGTTGTGGGCTACGGTACGGTGAAGAAGACCGACGTGACCGGCTCCGTAACCTCCGTCAAGTCCGACGAAATGATGAAACGTAACCCCGTCAGCCTGGGACAAGGCTTGCAGGGAGCTGCGGCAGGTGTTTCGGTCATGCGTACTTCGGGCGACCCGGAAGGCGGCGTCTCGATACGTATCCGCGGTGTGGCCACGGTCAACGGTTCCGCCGACCCGCTTTATGTAGTAGACGGCGTGCAGGTGGGTACCAGTGTCGACTTCCTGAATCCGGCGGACGTAGAATCCATCGAAATCCTGAAAGACGCTTCCGCCACTGCCATCTACGGTTCGCAGGGTGCCAACGGCGTTATCCTGATTACTACCAAGCCGGGTACCAAAGGACACACCACCTTGAAATTCTCGGCAAACTTCGGCTTGCAGACCTTGAGCGACAAGCTGGATGTGGCGAATGCCGCCCAGTTCGTAACCGGCATCCGTGCTTCCAAGATCAACGACGATGCCGTGTTCACCAACAAGGCATGGGAGAACCCCGACTTCACCAACCGCCTGCACAACATCGACTGGCAGGACCAAATGGCACGTACTGCTTTGCAGCAGAACTACAACCTGTCGGCTTCCGGCGGTTCGGACAAGTCGCAGTCGCGTCTGTCCATCGGCTACCTGAACAACGATGGTATCATCGTGAACTCCTACTTCAAGCGCCTCACGGCCCGCGTCAACGTCACGCATAAGATTCAGGACTTCATCCGCGTGGGCCTGAGTACAGCCTACGTGCATGCCGAGAAGACCGGTGGCGGTAATCTCTTCAGCTATGCCCGCACCATCCCCACGATGGACGATGTAGACGATAACGGCAACCTGATGAACGTCCCCGTGCAATATCCCGACGGAACCTGGGGACACTTCCGCCTCGAAGGCAACGGTGACCTCAGCAAGGAGCAGGACAACCCCTACGCCGCAGCCATGACTGCCGACTACCTGAACAAGTACAACCGCGTCGTAACCAGCGCCACCTTCGAAATCGATCTCTTGAAGGGCCTTACCTTCAAGACCATCGGTAGCTATAACTACTACGGCAGCGCCTACGACCGTTATACGCCCAACAACCCGCGTACCTATATGGACCAGAGCCGTCCCGACGCTTTCAATATCAGCTCCTCCGAAGGCAACTCCCTGGGACTGGAATCTTACTTCACCTACGACCTCAAGCTGAAGAACCAGCGCGTGAACCTGATGGCCGGTTACTCGGTAAGCGACTACAAAAGCTCCGAAGTAAGCGCCACCTCGCAGAACCTGGTAGCCGAGTCCATCCGTCAGATAACCCTGACCAAGGACATGAGTACCATTAGGGGAAGTGGAGGTTTCAACACTCCGGTGCGCTATGTGTCATGGTACGGCCGTGTCAACTACTCGCTCATGGATAAGTACCTCTTCACGGCAACTGTCCGTCGCGACGGCTCTTCCAAATTCGGTTCGGGCAATCGCTTCGGTACTTTCCCCTCCCTCTCCCTGGCCTGGCGTGCATCCGAAGAAGACTTCATCAAGAACCTCAACCTCTTCAGCAACCTGAAGGTAAGAGTGGGATGGGGACAGACCGGTAACTCCGGAAACGCTACCAACCTCTCCGTGAACCAGGTATCTCCGAACCGCATCATGTACTACTGGCTGAACAACGGTAGTTACATATCCGGCGCCGGTCTTGCCAAGACAGCCGAAATAGACACCAACCTGAAGTGGGAAACCAACGAACAGACCAACGTCGGCCTCGACCTGGGCTTCTTCAACAACAGCCTGAACATCACGCTGGATTACTTCGTGCGCGATGCCAAAGACCTGCTGCTCTATCGCAACATGCGTCCTTCTACCGGTTATACCAATATCTATACCAACGCCGGACACATCCGCAACTCAGGATTCGAGTTCTCCATCAACTACACCAAGACGGTTGGCGACTGGAACTTCGGCGCCACCCTGAACGGCTCTACCCTGAAGAACAAGACCATCGACGTGGGCGATGACATCTTCTACTCCGGCGATGTAGCCGACGGTTACTATTGGGACAACTACTCCGCCACGAAGAACGGTCACCCGGTAGGTTCCTTCTACGGGCACAAGGTAGCCGGTATCTTCCAGAACCAGGCCGAGATAGACGAACTGAACCGCCTGGCATCGGAGAAGACAAATGGAGAAATCAAGGCATACCAAGCCCCCGAAACCCGTCCCGGTGACTTCAAATACAAGGACTTGAACGGCGACGGTTACATCAGCGACGAAGACAAGACCATCCTGGGCGATGGCTATCCCACGCTGAACTACGGTCTGAACCTGACTGCCGCTTACAAGGGATGGGACTTCACGATGTATATGTACGGCGTATTGGGACAGGACATTCTCTCTTACTCGTATGCCAGCCTCACCACGGTGAAGAACCCGACGGACGGCTACCAGAACGCCCTGGCGGAATACATAAAGAACGCCTGGACTCCGGAGAACCACAGCAATACGTACCCCATCTTGAGCCGTAAGGACAGCAACCACAACACCCGCGTGTCCGATGCTCACATCAAGAACGGTAACTTCCTCCGTATCTCCAACATTCAGGTGGGCTATACTTTCCCCAAAGAATGGACCAAATACCTCAGGATGCAAGACCTGCGCGTATTTGTCAGTGTAGAGAACCTGGCTACCATCACCGGATATAAGTATGGCGACCCCGAAGTAGGCGACAACAGCGTACTGAAGACCGGTTTCGACGGTGGCCGATATCCTTTCCCGCGGACTTATGCTTTCGGACTTAGCCTGCAATTCTGATGTTTATTTACCGATAACTTAAAAAAGGAACAGATATGAAAAAGATATATATATGGATGCTGGGAGTATCCTCCCTGTTAGCAATGAATTCGTGTGGCGAAGGTTTCCTGGATGTAGACCGCTATGATATATTGCCGCCCGAAATAGTGTTCAGTTCCGAGTCATACGTCAATCAGGGACTGAACGGACTGTACGACACCTTCCTGCCGCTGTCTTCCAGCCGCATCGACATCGAACAGAACTGGAACATCAAGCCCCACCTGGCTTTCTCCAACTATCCGGCACTGGACTGCCAGGCCGACGGATGGGACAACGAGTTTACGCGTCATGCCTGGATGGCGGATAAGGACATGTTCAGGGTAGCCTGGCAGTATGCCTACCGTGCCATCAGCCGTGCCAATACTTTCCTCGAACAGCTTAAAGATGCCGATCCTTCTCTGTTTGCCGAAGGGCAGACCGGAAAGGACAAGATAGAAGCCCAGGCGCGTGGCATCCGCGGCTATTGGTATTACTACCTGGCACAGAACTTCGGACGCGTGCCGATGTTGAAGGAGGGAGAATCGTACGTCAGTACCCCTGCGAAGCCGCGTGCCGAAAGCCTGGATGAAACCTACAATTTCGTATTGGACGATCTGAAGTTTGCCTACGAACATCTGGACTGGATACCCGAGAATGGCGATTACGGACGCATCACCAAGGGCATGGCCATGTCCTATTCCGCCTTGATGTATATGTATAAGAAGGACTACACCTCGGCAAAGACTCTTTGGAAAGATATCGTAGACCACGGTCCTTACCGGTTGAAACCCTGTTTTGGAGAAATCCATCAGTACAACAACTATTGGGACAAGGAAAGTGTATGGGAAATCTCCTTCTTCAACTGGAACAACCTGGACTGGAGTGCCAACGGCACCACGGACGACATCTGGTGGGGAACTTACCTGACGGCTGCTGCCGAATATGGCGGTTGGGGAGCTTTGTACATCTCTTACGAATTTGCCCGTTCCTTCGAGCCCGGTGACAAACGCCGGCAATACTCCATCGTGGCCAAAGGTGAAACTCAGCCTTATACCAACGAGACGATAGGCACTACCCCCGGACGCGACGGTGACTTTGTAGGTACGGAAAACATGCCGAACAACTACTCCATCAAGCTGTGGAAAGAAAAGGCGGGTGTTAAGGTATATACTCCGATTTCTGCTTTCCACCTGCGGTATGCAGGCGTATTGCTATACTATGCCGAATGTTGCTTCGAGACGGAAGGACCCGATTCGCAGGAAGGATGGAATCAGATTAAGACCATCCGCGACCGTGCCTGGGGAAATATGGAAGTAGGGCAGGTGCCGATTGAGAACTTCCCGTATGAGTTCAATCACTCGCTGGTGGAGGTGCCGGATGCCAAGACTTTCTACACCCAGTATAAGGCAAAGAAGGGGTATACCTCGGATGTATGGAAGGTGGCTCTGACCATTGAACGTCGTCACGAGTTCTTGGCCGAATACTCTTTCTGGTATGACTTGTGCCTCTCGGGCATGGCGAAGGAGTTCCTGGATTGCGAATATCCGATCAATGGCGGCGTGAGGTACAATGAAGCCGGCGAACCTTGTACTCCCCGGACGTTCGTCTTCGATCCGAACAAGATGCTTTATCCCATCCCGACTCAGGAGATTCTGACGAATGCCGGCATTACGCAGGCCGATCAGAATCCGGGATATTAAGATATGGGGCGCTGGAAGTGATTCCGACGCTTGCATAACAACAATAGGTTTCACAATAGATTGATTTCGGCGTCTCACTCTGTTATTTGGGGTGGGGCGCCGATTTATGATATTGGGGGATCTGATTTATGATATTGGGGGATCTGATTTATGATATTGGGATATCTGATTTATGATATTGGAGGTATCTGATTTATTGGGTAAGTGGAGAGGCTATATATAAACATCTTGCTGGGTATATATATCCAGCGCGTTGCATCTATATACCCAGCACGTTGCATCTATAGATGCAGGAAATGGGAATTTACCAGCGCAGCGCCCCGGCAAAAAATTTCATTCGATATGTTTGCGTATCTTTAGCCTGAAAGCCCTTCATCNGCTGGGTATATATATCCAGCGCGTTGCATCTATATACCCAGCACGTTGCATCTATAGATGCAGGAAATGGGAATTTACCAGCGCAGCGCCCCGGCAAAAAATTTCATTCGATATGTTTGCGTATCTTTAGCCTGAAAGCCCTTCATCAATTAGCGCAGCAAGCCTGAAGGGCTTCCATCTATCAGCCCAGGGCAACGCCCTGGGTTTAAGAACGCCCCTTCACTTTACGCCCTGAAAGGGCAAAAGCTCGTTATACAATCTTATGCCCTTTCAGGGCGCAGAGATAGAGGTACATTATTACCCAGGGCGTTGCCCTGGGCTGATAGATGGAAGCCTTTCAGGCTTGCTGCGCTGATGCTTTGCTGCGCTGAATTATCATTTATCCCTCACGAAGACGAAGCGGATGTCTCCGCTTGCTGCTTCATAAACTCCGACGGGCTTATATTAAACTCCTCCTTGAAGTGCTTGGAGAATACCTTCGGCGAGTTATACCCCAACGTATAAGCAATCTCCGCCACCTGCATCTGGCTCTCGGCCAACAGTTGTTGCGCCCGCTTCATGCGGATGGTGCGGATAAACTCGATGGGCTTCTTCCCCGTTATCTTAATCATCTTCTTGTAGAAGTAGCTCCGCGAGATATTCAGACTGCTGGCAAGCTCCTCTACGGAGAATTCCGTCTCGCTGATGTTCTCTTCCACAATCTGGATGGCCTTTTCTACCAGTTGCTGGTCCAGCGGAGTAATTGTAATTCGGCTGGGCTCTATCCGTATCTCCCGGTTGAACAGCTCCTGCCTTTTGGCCGTCATCTCGATAATTTTGTTGATGCGCAGCTTCAGCACGCCCATGTTGAAAGGCTTGGTGATATAATCGTCCGCCCCTACGCTGAGCCCTTCCAACTGATGCTCCTCGCTGGCTTTGGCAGTGAGCAGGATGATGGGGATATGGGAGTAGCGTATGTCGTTCTTGATGGCGGCGCACAGCTCCAGCCCGTCCATTTCGGGCATCATGATGTCGCTCACCACCAGGTCGACGTCCTCCCTTTCAAGCACGCCCAGCGCCTGCTTCCCGTTCATTGCCTTCAACACTTGGTATTGCTTCGAAAGACTCTCCGAAAGGAACTTGATGAAGTCGTAGTTATCATCTACCAGCAAGATGGTGAACGGATGAGGCTCTTCTTCGGCTGCCTGCAGGACGGTTGTTTCTATGTCTTCGGCTTCGTTGCCGTTCTGGTGCAGGGGCATGGTGATGACGAAGACCGAGCCGCAGGGCTGGTTATCCCGCACGCAGATACTGCCCTGGTGCATCTTCACGTAC
Organism: Bacteroides sp. GD17; assembly: GCF_038448625.1. NCBI lineage: Bacteria > Pseudomonadati > Bacteroidota > Bacteroidia > Bacteroidales > Bacteroidaceae > Bacteroides > Bacteroides sp. GD17. The sequence goes on along the minus strand of NZ_JBCEZS010000004.1, from coordinate 451,869 downwards.
TCTGATACGATGTGCAACCCGATGCCGCTGCCTCCGCTGCTGGACTGGTTCTTGCTGGACTGGTAGAACCGCTGGAACACCTTCTCTTTGGCGGCATCGTCTATGCCGCAACCGGTGTCGGAGAAGATCAGTTGCAGGTTGTTCCCCGTCACTTCTACGTTCAGCGAGATACTTCCCTTGTTGGGGGTGAACTTGAAGGCATTGGACAGTATATTGGTCGTTATCTTGCGTATCTTGTCGTAGTCGAAGTCCATGAAGATGGAGTGCTGCGGAGAAGAGAACGTATAGCTGATGTTCCGCTTCTGCGCAATGGGGTTGAAGGAGTGGAATATCTCGCTCAGGATGATGACGATGTCGTCGTGCCGGTATTTCAGCGTCTCGGCATTGGCATCCAGTTTGCGGAAGTCCAGTAGTTGGTTGATCAGTTCCAGCAGGTAGTCGGCATTCTGCTTTACCATATCGAGTATGCCCTTGCGGTGCTCGGGGTAGTTCTCGAAGAACTCTTCGAGCGGGTTGATGATGAGCGACAGAGGCGTCCTCAGCTCATGACTGATGTTGGCAAAGAATTGCAGCTTCATGTTGCTCACCTTCTGCTGCCGCTCGTTCTCCTGTTCGATGGCTTGCAGGATTTCCTTTTCCTTGTGGCGTATGCGCAGGTAGCGGACGATGAACGAGATGAGGAACAGCACGATGCCGGCGTAGATGGTGTATGCCCACCAGGTGCGCCACCACGGGGGCAGCACGATGATGCGCAGGTTCTTGACGTTAGGGCTCCATATCCCTTGTGAGTTGCATACCTTCACCGACAGGGTATAGTTGCCGGCGGGCAGCATGGACAGGGTGATTTTGTTGTTCTCGGCATAGATCCAGTTGGAGTGGCTCTGGTCTATCTTGTAGGCATACTTTATCTTGTCCGGTTCTACGAGGTCCAGGGCGGAGAAGGAGAGGATGAAGGAGTTGTTCTCTTCGGTGAAGGTCAGCGTCTGGGCGCATTCCGGCGAGTTTCCGCCAAGCATGTCATCGAGGGCTTTGCCGGACTTCAGCTCGATGGAGGTCAGGTAGATGTCGGTATTGTAGTCCGTTGCCAGGATTTCCTGGGGGATGATGGTCTGGTAACCTTTGGGGGTACCTATCAGTATATTGCCGTTGTCCAGCTTGAGGATGGCGTGGACGTTGGTGTCGTTGCATATCAGCCCGTCGCTTACGGAGTAGTTCACGATGGAATAGGCGCCGTTGGCAAACTGTATGCGTGAGATACCGTTGCCGGTGCCTATCCACATCTGCCGGTTGTTGTCTTCGATGATGGCTCTGACCAGGTTGGCGGCGAGGCCGTTCTTCTGGTCGATGAAGTGTAGCGAGTCGGTCTGCGGGTCCCAGATGCTGAGACCGTGCGGATGGCCTATCCAGAGCAGGCCGCGGCTGTCTTTGTACACGGTCAGCATGTTGTTTTCCTTGAAGCGGCTGGTTTCGGAATAGATGTTGTAGGCCTGGGTTTCGGTATCGATGACGATGAGGCCGCCGCTGGTGGCTACGTAGAGCTGGTGGTCATTGTCGTAGTACATGTCGTGCACAAAGAATTCTTCGGGGCGGTAGAGGATGGTGTCGAACTGGCCGGTTTCGGGGTTCAGCCTCTGTAGGTAGCCCCGCATGGTGCCTATCCATACGTAGCCGTGGCGGTCTACTTCTACGGTGTAGACGTTGTTTTCCAGCAGTTGGCTGTTGGCGGTGGTATATTGCCGGATCTGCCCTTTGTAGTAGCAGATAAGTCCTTTCTGATAGGTTCCGATCCAGAGGCGGTCTTTGGCGTCGGTGGATAAGTCGACGACGATGTTGGCGGGGGTTGGTATCATCTCGTAGGCGTCGGTCTTCAGAGACTGGCGTATCAATCCTGTGCCGTCCGTGCCGTAGTAGATGTGTTCGTTGCCGGTATCGCAGCAGAAGGTCAGCACGTCGTCGTATTCCAGGGATTTGTGGCTCAGGATGATTTGCGACAGGGGGCTGTAGTAGGAGATGCCGTGCTTGAAGTTGCCCAGCCATACGATGCCGTCCTTGTCCTGGTAGATGGTGCTCAGGTTGTTGCTGGCGATGGTATGCGGTTTCAGCGGGTTGTGCACGAGGTTGGTGAGCGATTTGTTCAGCGGGTTGTAGATGAACAGTCCGCGGTGGCTGGTGAGTATCCAGATGTTGCCGTCGCGCAGGTCGAGGATGCGCTGTACGCGGTTGTACTGTATGTCCTTGTCGTTGTTCAGGCTGATTTCCTCCCACTCCTGTGCGGTACTGTTACGGTGCAGCAGCAGGCTGCTTTGGATGGTGTATATCCAAAGGCTTCCGCTCCGGTCTACATATATATAGGGCTCTTGGCTGTCGAGAAGGGGTTTGTAGGAGGCGGGAATATCGACTTCCCGGGTTTCGGAAGTCTGCTTGTTGATGCTGTACAGGCTGCCGTTGGCGTACATTATGTAGATGAACTGCGAACCGATGGATATATTGATGATCTTCTCGGCCTGCAGTGAAAAGGCTTTGATGGTGCTGCTGCCGTCGTTGCGGATGTAGAGTTTCGACGAATCGTAGGCCCAGAACTCGCCGGCCTCTGTGACGCCTGCCCGGAGGATGTTCTTGCCGGGTATTCCGTATTGTTCCAGTACCTGCTTGTAGTCGTTGTTGAACCGTCCGGTCTTGTAGTCGCAGATGCTGTAGCCGTTGGCCATTCTTGCCCAGATGTTGCCGTCCGGTCCTTCGAATATATCGCTGATGGCATCGTTCAGCAGTTCCGAGTTGTTGCGGTAGTAGCGCTGGAAGGAATAACCGTCGTATTTGTTGAGTCCCGATTCCGTACCTATCCACAAAAAGCCGCGGCTGTCTCTGAAGATGCTCCGCACGCTGTTGTTCGACAATCCCTCGGTAGTAGAAAGCTGCTTGAACATGACGGCCGGCGGAGACTCGACGGAACTTCCGAAGGCGGCTGCCGTGAAAAGGAGGCAGCATATAAGGATTGAAAGTAGTTGTTTCATGGTATCTTCTTTATTAAGTAGGTGGGCAATGATGTTGTATCTGCAAACTTAGGCATAATCCTTTGAACGGGCAAGCGGGAATCTCGATATTGACCGGTGACGATATTCACCATTTGGGGAAAATGAGTGCTTATTTTGTTTCCTAGCCGTCTAAAAAGCATCGGATGAAACAAAAGCGGCTCTTATAATACTATTTTCCTGCCTCTCTCTTTGGCAAATTGCAGATACATTTGCTGCCAGGAATTTAAATATCTGATATTATGAGAAAAGTATTTTTAGCGATTTCAGTGCTCTTGTCTGTCTGCGGCAGTTCAATGGCACAATCCCGGATAGTTGACGGTACACCGTATCTGCTGAACCAGGCGTTGGATATGAGCACCGACTTCCGCGATTTAAGTAACACGATGTTTTTCACCGACCATCTGGAGTCGTTCGACCTGAAGTCAGGCGAAGGACTGGTGAACTGGAAGCGCGGGCATCTGGTCACCCGCCAGGCCTTCAATACGAACGGCGCGCAACCGGGCAAGTTGAGAATGCTCGATTTCCCTTCGCCCGCCTATGTAAACGACCCCAGTCTGAAGTTTAAGATCGACTTCGTAACCCCTCGCACCGTACGCATCCGCATGCTCACCACTCCGGTAGAGCCGAAGCCCTCTACTTCTGTCATGCTGGCAAAGGAACCGGGCAGAGATACGAACTGGAAAGCTGTTGAAACAGACCGGAGCATTGTCTACACCAGCCCCTACGGAACCATCCAGATCAACAAGAACCCCTGGAGAATCGTCCTGAAAGACAAGAACGGACGCATCATGAGCCAGACCGCCACGCTGAGCGACGCGGACTCTACACAGGTAAAGTACACTCCTTTCAACTTCATCAAGCGTGGAAGCGACAATGCACGCCGCATCAATCCGGTGTTCACGCTGACGGCGGACGAAATGATCTTCGGTTGCGGTGAGTCGGCAACCGGACTGAACAAGGTGGGCCAGAAAGTAAATCTGTTCGTCACCGACCCCCAGGGACCGGAAACAGACCAGATGTACAAACCCATTCCTTTCTTTATGAGTAACAGAGGATATGGTATGTTCATGCACACCTCCGCCCCCGTGACTTGCGACTTCGGCGCCACTTACATCGGACTGAACAAGCTGTTCATGGGTGACGAGAACCTCGACCTCTTCGTCTTCTTCGGCGAACCGAAAGATATCCTGAACGAATACACCGACCTGGTAGGAAAGCCCGGCATGCCGCCGCTCTGGTCTTTCGGTACCTGGATGAGCCGTATCACTTACTTCAGCGAGAAAGAAGGATATGACGTTGCCGCCAATATCCGCAAGAACAAGTACCCCTGTGACGTGATACACTTCGATACGGGCTGGTTCGACGTAGACTGGCAGTGCGACTACAAGTTCTCCGAGAACCGTTTCGATAACCCCGGACAGATGTTAAAGGATTTGCAGTCTCAAGGTTTTCATGTATGTTTGTGGCAATTACCTTATTTCACCCCCAAGAACACCTACTTCAAGGAACTGATAGAGAAGAATATGTATGTGAAGAATGACAATGGAGAATTGCCTTACGAAGATGTTGTACTCGACTTCTCTAATCCGGCTACCGTAAAATGGTATCAGGACAAGCTGGCAGGACTGCTGAATATGGGCGTAAGCGCCATCAAGGTGGACTTCGGTGAGGCTGCCCCGCTGAATGGCATCTATGCTTCGGGCAAGACCGGCTGGTACGAACACAACCTTTATCCGGTTCGCTATGACATGGCGGTATCCGAGATTACCAAGAAGCTGCATGGCGAAAACATCATGTGGGCACGTGCTGCCTGGGCTGGTTCCCAACGCTATCCGCTGCACTGGGGAGGCGATGCTGCAACCACCAATACCGGTATGCTGGGCACGCTTCGCGCAGGTCTGTCGTTCGGTTTGTCCGGTTTCTCCTTCTGGAGCCACGATATGGGCGGTTTCGTGAAGTCTACCCCCGAAGATTTGTATTGCCGCTGGTTGCCTTTCGGCTTCCTGACTTCACATACCCGTGCACACGGTGCGCCTCCCACAGAGCCGTGGCTGTACGACAGCAAGCGTGTGCAGGACATCTTCCGCCGCAGTGCCGAGATGAAGTATCGACTGATGCCATACGTATATGCCCAGGCCAAGGAATGTACCGAGAAAGGTCTGCCGATGCTGAGAGCCCTGTTCGTTGAGTTCCCCGAAGATCCGGGTACATGGAAGGTGGAAGACGAGTATATGTTCGGTTCTCAGATTCTGGTTGCCCCGTTGCTCGAATCGGGCATCACCGGCCGCACGGTCTATTTGCCCCAAGGCAAATGGATTGACTACCAGACATCCAAAGTATACGAAGGTGGATGGCACACCATCGAAGCCGGTAGCCTGCCCATCATCATGCTGGTGCGCGACGGTTCCGTACTGCCCCACCTGAAGCTGGCACAATCTACCGCCGAAATGGACTGGAGCAAGATCAGTCTGAAGGTATACAGTGCCGACAAGCAGCAAGCGGAAGGTATCATCTGTCTGCCGACGGATAACCGCATTCAGCCTGTGAAAGTGGATTGTGGAAAAGGAAAGCCGCAGTTGCTGAACAAGGTCGAAGGCACTACCCTGAGCTTATAAGTAATCCCTCATAAAACTATAATTAATTCACCCCTTGCGGGGGTGGGCAGGGAGTTCCCCGGTTTCTCTCCCGCAAGGACTATTGTTAAACCTAAGTATTTGATATTTATGAAAAATGTGATGAAGTATTTGGGCGTGATGTCAATGTCGTTGGCATTTGCCGGTCCTCTCTTCGCAACAAGCGTGCAGCCCTTTGCAAGCGTTGCCGCCGTACAACAGAGTGTAATCACTGCGAAAGGTCAAGTGGTGGACGAGAAAGGAGAATCCATCATTGGTGCCAATGTCATTGTAGAAGGTACCACCAACGGTATGATTACCGACATGGACGGTAACTTCTCGTTGCAGTGTCCCGTAGGTTCCAACCTGAAGATCAGTTACATCGGCTATCTGCCGAGAACCGTTAAGGTGACTGATACAGGTATTCTGAAGATCGTCCTGAAAGAAGATTCCGAAACGCTGGACGAAGTGGTAGTAGTAGGTTACGGTACGATGAAGAAGTCCGACCTGACCGGTTCCGTGGCTTCTGTCAATGCCGACGAAATGATGAAGCGCAACCCGGTGAACCTGGGACAGGGCTTGCAGGGAGCTGCTGCCGGTGTATCTGTTATCAGAAGCTCCGGTGACCCGGAAGGTGGTTTCTCGATCCGTATCCGCGGTATCGCCACCGTAAACGGTTCGGCCGACCCGCTGTATGTAGTGGACGGTGTGCAGGTAGGTTCCTCCATCGACTTCCTTAATCCGAATGATGTAGAATCCATCGAAATCTTGAAAGATGCCTCTGCAACAGCCATCTACGGTACACGTGGTGCCAATGGTGTAATCATGATTACGACCAAGAACGCCAATAAGGGCAAGGCTGTACTGAACTTCTCCGCCAATTTCGGTCTCCAGTTCAACGCCAATAAGATAGATGTGGCTGATGCCAACTTGTTTGCACAGGGAGTACGTACGGCCGTGAAGAACGACAATACTGCCATGACCAACCTGGCCTACGGCGAAGAGTACATCGGTAAGCTGAATAACATCGACTGGCAGGATGAAATGTCCCGCACGGCTCTGCAACAGAACTACAACATGTCTGTATCCGGCGGTAGCGACGCTACCCAGGCAAGCTTGTCAATAGGATACCTGAATAACGAGGGTATCATCATCAACTCGAAGTTCGACCGCTTGACGGCACGTGCCAACATCACGCACAAAGTGAAGGACTTTATCCACGTAGGATTGAACGTTGCCTACTCGCATTCCCAGAAGAACGGCGGCGGTAACCTGAGACGTTATGCCACCGCAATCCCTACCATGGACTATGTGGAAGACGGCAAGTTCTACTCCATGCCGATTGTGCTTCCCGACGGAACTTGGGGACACTATAAGAAAGAAGGTAACGGTGACGTGAACAAGGGAGCCGATAACCTGGTGGCAGCTGCAAAGACAGCCAACGACATGAATTACTGGAACCGCCTGGTGACAAGTGCCTTCTTGCAACTGGACTTGTACAAGGGATTGACCTTCAAGACAATTGCCAACTATAACTTCTTTGCAAGAGACTATAACAACTACTCTGCATACAATGGCCGTACTTTCGGTACCCAGGACAGAAAGGACTCTTTCTCCATGCAAGAGAACCAATACAACGACTTGGGACTGGAAACGTTCCTGAACTATGATTGGTCCAACGCTCACCACCGCGTCAGTGCAATGGCAGGTTTCTCTATCAGCGACTCTTTCAGCTCATGGATCAACACCAGTGCCAGCGACTTCCCCGATGACAACATCCGCCGCATATCACTGACCAACGATCCCTCTACCCGTGAGACAGACGGCGGACTGGGAATGAAGACCCGCTACCTGTCTTACTTCGGACGTCTGACTTACTCGTTGAACGACCGCTACATCGTGACTGCAACCGTTCGCCGCGACGGTTCTTCCAACTTCGGTTCGGGCAATCGTTACGGTACGTTCCCGTCGGCTTCTGTGGCATGGCGTGCATCGGAAGAAGATTTCATCAAGAACTTGAATATCTTTAGCAACCTGAAAGTACGTGCAGGTTGGGGACAGACGGGTAATGCCGGTAATCCTACCAACTTGTCCGTAAACCAGCTTTCTTCAGCTCATGCCATGTATTATTTCTATCAGGGAAACCAGGTAGTGAATGCTCCGGGCGTGGCACAACAAAAAGAAATCGATACCAACCTGAAGTGGGAAACGAACGAGCAGACCAATATCGGTCTTGACTTCGCTTTCATGAACAACGAACTGTCGTTCTCGGCAGACTACTTTATCCGCGATGCCAAGAACCTGTTGCTCTATCGCCAGGTCCGTCCTTCTACCGGTTTCATCAATGTATATACCAATGCCGGACATATCCGTAACTCAGGTTTCGAGTTTACCGCTGCCTGGAACAAGAGTCTGGGCCGCGACTGGAATGTAGGTGTCAAGCTCAATGGTTCTACCTTGAAGAATGAAGCCATCGAAGTGGGTGATCCTATCTTCGCAAAATCAAGCTCTACTCAGGACGGTGACAAGTGGGATAACCACTCTATTACAAAGAACGGTGATCCGGTAGGTGCTTATTATGGTTATAAGGTTGCCGGTATCTTCCAGAACCAGGCGGAGATTGATGCTTTGGACAGCAAGTCCCCAACCGGAATGTATCAGGAAGAAACCACTCAGCCGGGTGACTACAAGTTTGTAGACCTTAACGGTGACGGCCAGATTACAGATGCCGACCGTACGGTCATCGGCAACGGATATCCTAAGTTTACTTACGGTCTGAACCTGTCTGCTTCTTACAAGAACTTCGATTTCTCCATGAACATGTACGGTGTGGCAGGTGTGGACATCCTTTCTTACTCTTCGGCCCGCCTGACTTCTATCTATGCTCCCGATGGAGGTTATCAGAATGTATTGGCAGAGTACCTTAACAATGCCTGGTCTACGGACAATCCGAATGCCAAATATGCCCGTATCTCGAAGACCGACTACAACCGCAACATGCGTGTATCGGATGCCTACGTTCATAAAGGTGATTATCTGAAGATATCTAACATCCAGGTAGGCTATACCTTCCCGAAGCACATCCTGAAACCGGCGAAGATGGAGAATGCACGTGTCTTTGTCAGCGTTGACAATGTATGTACGATCTCTCCTTACAATAAGTACGGTGATCCGGAAATCGGTGATACCAACGTGTTGTTCTCCGGTTTTGACGGTGGACGCTATCCGTTCCCGATGTCTGTAACCTTCGGTCTGAGTATGCAATTCTAATACTAACTGATTAAAAATACGATTATGAAGAAATATATCTATCTATTGTTGACCGGTGCTTTTACCTTGGGCACCACAACATCTTGCGATGATTATCTGGAAGTAGATCAGTACGAGATACTTTCGCCCGACTATATGTTCAAAACGGAGGCCAATATCCTCACCGGATTGAATGGTATTTACGATACGTTCTATACTGACCAGGAGACCGGCTTGGGTGATGACCAGGTGTGGGGTTTCAAGCCGCATGTCTTTGCAGCAAACCATCCCACGATGGACTGCCAGGCTTCCGGTTGGGATGCAGAGTGGCAACGCCATGCCTGGAAGCCTGATAAAGAATCGTTGGAATCGGCCTGGCGTATGAGCTATCGTGCCATTGACCGTGCCAACCGCTTCCTGAAAGGTTTGGAAACTGCGGATATGTCTGTCTTTGCCGAGAGCAAGTCCAAAGATATCTACGAAGCCGAGGCCCGTGCCATCCGTGCTTACAACTATCTGTATCTGACGAAGCTGTACGGAAGAGTGCCTATGCTGCTTCCGGGCGAAACTTATTCTTCCAGTCCCGGCAAGCCGCGTCCCGAAACGTTGGACGAGACTTATTCGGTTATTGAAGAGGATTTGGCTTACAGCAGGGACATTCTGGGCTGGGAACCGTTGAACGGACAGTACGGCCGTGTTACGAAAGGTTTCTGCAAGGCTTATCTCGCCGAACTCTACATGATAAAGAAAGACTATACTTCTGCCAAGAGAGAGTTGAAGAGTATTATAGAAGAAGGGCCGTACGCACTGGAACCTTGCTACGGTAATCTGCATAACCTCGATACACACTGGACGAAAGAGTCTATCTTCGAAATCATGTATCATGAGCAAAGCTACATGGGTTGGGGCGCCAATGCTTCTTCCGATGCGATGATCTGGTACGGCTTTATGTGTGCGGCTCCCGAATGGGGAGGTTGGGGTTCTATGTGTCTTTCCTGGGAATTGGCAAAATCCTTTGAACCGGGTGACAAAAGACGTCAGTATTCTATCGTTGCCAGAGGAGATACAAACCCGTTCACCGGTCAGACGGTGGGTGTGACTCCCAGTTTCGACGGGCTGTTCCAGGGCTCTGAGAATATGCCTACCGTTTACTCTTTGAAGTATTGGAGATGCAAGCCGGGTGATAACAACCAGGTTTACAATCCTATTTCTTTGACGTTGAAGCGCCTTGCAGGTGTAATGCTGGACTATGCGGAATGCTGTTTTGAAACGGGTGACGAAGATACCGCCTGGGAAATGATCCGCCAAGTGCGTAACCGTGCCTGGGGTAACCTGGAGCCGGGAACTACTGTAGCCTACTTCCCTGCAGGATGGTTGAACACCGAAACTGTAGAAGTGCCCGATGCCAAGACTTACTATACCCAGTATAAGGCCAAGAAGGGTTATACTTCCGAATTATGGAAAGTAGCCGTGATGATGGAGAGACGTTATGAACTCAATGCTGAGTTCTCACTCTATCACGACCTCTGCCGTATGGGCATGTGTGACGAATGGTTCAAGTGCGAGTACCCCAAGACTGCCGCCAACTCTTCACCGGAAGAGTGCTTGCAGACGGGCGACTCTTTCAGATACTTTGAACATCAGGCATATCAGGAACTCTTCCCGATACCTACCAGTGAAATTCTGACTAACCCGGAAATCAGTCAGGCAGACCAGAACCCGGGCTATTAATGATAATGAGACTATCTCCATTCTCCTCCTAAGAGGAGGGGAATGAGAGATACTCTGTATATCACCGTTATTATATTTATATGGTTTATGAAGAAAGTTATTTATCTGTTTGCCTTATTTATCGGCTTGAACTTGTACGGATGTAAATCCGAACAAGTAAATTTGTCCTCGACATTGCGTTCTGAGGTTGTGGCTGACATCAAGAATGACGTCTTGCCGTTCTGGATGAACTATGCAGTTGCAGCCGACGGCGGTTTTTATGGTTCGGTATTGCGGGACGGTACTCCTGTGGAGGATGCCCCGCGCGGTGGAGTCTTGAATGCCCGCATCCTGTGGAGCTTCTCGGCAGCCTACCGTACCTTCAAGGATGATGCCTACCTGAAACTGGCCGACCAGTCGCAGCGCTATTTCATAGATACATTCATCGACAAGGTGAATGGCGGAGTATATTGGTTGGTCAACCCCAACGGCGAGGTGCTGAACGCCTCGAAATATACCTATGCCATGACCTATGCCATCTATGGACTGGCCGAACACTATCTGGCAACGGGTAATGACGAAAGTCTTCAGACCGCAATCAGCCTGTACCGTACCCTGGAAGAGAAAGGGCGCGATCCGCAGAATGACGGCTATGTAGAGTCGTTCACCGAAGACTGGAAGCTGCTGGATATGTACGACAACAACGCTCCCAAGACCATGAATGCCCATTTGCATGTATTGGAAGCCTACGCCCTCCTGTACCAATGCTGGCAGGACAGCGGACTGAAACAACGGCTCAAATTCTGCGTAGACTTGTTTATGAACCGCATCTACGACCCGCAACGGAAGCACTTCAAGCTGTTCTTCGATAACGAGTGGAACAGTCTGGTAGAAATGGACTCCTACGGGCACGATGTGGAAACGGGATGGTTGCTGTGCGACGCTGCCCACGTATTGGGCGATCAGGTTTTGATTGACAAAGCAGACCAAATAGCGCTGGACGTAACCAAGACCTGCCTGGCCGAAGGCATGAGCGAGAAAGGATATATGACTTACGAGAAGAAAGGCGGCAAGGCAAGCAAGCACTGTTCCTGGTGGGGACAGATAGAAACAATGATTGCCTGCATCAACGCCTGGCAAATCAGTGGGGATGAATCCTATCTGCATGCTGCCGACACGGTCTGGACGTTTGTAAAGCAGAACATGATAGACACCGAGTACGGTGAATGGTATAGCGACTGCTTTGACGGAAAGCCCGGCAAGGATGCTCCCAAGGTGAGCATGTGGCGTTGCCCTTATCATACGGTACGCTTAGGAGTAGAAATGTATAATCGTTTAAAATAGTATTTATGAAGAAATTAATGATGTGTGCAGCATCACTGATGCTTTGTTCCGCTTTGGGAGCCCAGAATTTCAAGATCAATTCTGCCGGCTACTTCGAAGACCACGGGGCCAATGTGATGGTGTTCAGTGACGTTTATCCCGAAGGCCACCAGGGCGGTGTAACCCTGGTCTTGAACGGAGACCGCAGGGCTGCCGGCGGTGATGTGCGTTTTGAGATATCGCAGGGACAGTGGCAGGGATTGCCTAAAGTGAGAAGCCGCGTGGTGGACGAGGCAAACAACGAAATCCGCGTGACACTGAGCTATCCCGACTCTACCAAGCACATGACGGGATTCAATCCGATGATTTACCCCGATTTTGTATTCAACTATACCGTCAAGGTGAAAGGCGAGAAAGACTATCTGGTGCTGACCGTCGACCTTGACCAGCCGGTGCCCGAACGCTTTGCTGACAAGCTGGGTTTCAACCTGGAACTGGTTCCCTCCACTCTCCTGGGCAAGCCCTGGATTATGGACAATCAGACGGGAGTCTTCCCGCATCAGGCCATGGGACCTACCATGAAGCAGGTTTCCAATATGGAGCATATCGGAGACTTCAATCCCGCAGGCAAGGCCGATCTGGACCAGTTGCTGCTGGATAGAAAGACCTACAACCCGATGATTGCCGACGATATCGTGTCTGCTCCTCTTGCCGCCGGAAAGAAGTTCGTGCTCAATCCGCAGGACGATCTGGCCAAGATTACGATCGAAAGTGAGAAGGGCGACCTGAAACTGTATGATGGCCGCATCAACCACAATAACGGTTGGTTTATACTCCGTTCGGAGTTTGCCGCAGGAACAAAAGGCGGTGCCGTGAAGTGGATTATCCGTCCTACGGTCAGCAAGGAGTGGCGGTATGCACCGGTGGTGCAGACTTCGCAGGTGGGCTACCATCCGGCACAGAAGAAGTTTGCCGTTATCGAACTGGATAAGCGCGACAAGAATTTCAAGCAACCCGCCCTCTACCGCATTGCTGCCGACGGTCGTAAACTGGTGAAGCAGCAGGCTGCCCAGGAATGGGGCGACTTCTTGCGTTATCACTATTTGCAGTTCGACTTTAGCGACGTAAGGGAAGACGGCCTCTATCAGGTGATGTACGGTGATGTGGCTTCTCCGGTGTTCCGCATTGCGGGCGACGTTTGGGATAAGGGCATCTGGCAGGCGGAGATCGAATACTTCCTGCCGATACAGATGTGCCACATGCGCGTGAACGACAAGTATCGTGTATGGCATGACTTCTGCCACCACGATGATGCACGCATGGCCAAGACGGACATCAATCATATCGACGGTTACGAACAGGGTCCCTCTACGCTGTGCAAGTATCAGCCGGGCGACATCGTTCCGGGCTTGAACATCGGCGGATGGCACGATGCGGGCGACTATGACCTGCGCGTGGAGTCGCAAGCCGGTGAAGCTTATATCCTCGCTATGGCTGTGGAGAACTTCGGAGCTTATTGGGACGAAACTTCCATCGACTTTGATAAGCAGATTGTAGAGATACACCAGCCGGACGGCAAGAACGACTTCCTGCAGCAGGTGGAAAACGGCGCATTGACCGTAGTGGCAGGTTGGAAGGCCCTGGGACGTCTGTACCGCGGCATTCTTTGTCCCACCGTACGCCAGTATGCCCACCTGGGCGATGCATCGGCGCATACCGACCACGTGAGTGGAACGGACGATGACCGCTGGGTATTCACGGAAGATAATCCGGGACGCGAGTTGCAGGTAGCTGCGTGGTTGGCAGGCATATCACGCGTACTGAAAGGCCACAACGATGCGTTGGCAGCAGACTGCCTTGAGATAGCCCGCGAGCTGTTCAAGACCACCCGTACCGACAACAACTGGGTGATGACTGCCAAGATACATGCAGGCGTAGAACTCTACCTTGCCACGAAAGAGCCGCAATACCGCGACTTCGTCCTGAAGCAGCAAGATTATATCTGCAAGAATATCCGTCAGACGGGATGGTTCATCGGCCGCTTTGACAAGGCTGTGGGAAATGCCCGTTTCAGTAAGGCTGTCCGTGTCGCATTGCCCGCCTTGCAGGCCATGTATGCGGAGTATAGCGCGAAGACTCCGTACGGAGTGCCTCACGACAGGGGGAATACCTCTTCCGGTTCCTGGGAACCGCAGCACCTGGGCTATAACTATTGCTACCTGAATGCGGCTTACCCCGACTTGTTTGCCCCTGATTATATCTTCAACTGTATGCAGTACCTGCTGGGTATGCACCCGGGACGCAACCAGGCAGCATTCGTAACCGGTGTAGGTGCCGAGACGATGAAGGCTGCCTACGGTACGAACCGTGCTGACTGGTCGTACATTCCGGGTGGAGTATCTCCGGGCACCAACTTGATTCGCCCCGACCTGCCCGAACTGCTCAACTTCCCCTTCTTATGGCAAGAGGGTGAGTACTGCCTGGGCGGACATGCTACCTGGTTTATGTATATGGTATTGGCATCCAAGCAGATACTGAATGATAATAAGTAAGGTAAGTGAGAGAATAGGTTAATAGATTGTTTTTGATTGTGAGTTGTTGGGAGAACTGAGCATTGAGGGATTATTTCCTAATGCTTATGTTCTCCCAATATTCTATGTGGCAATGTGCCATGACCCAGGAGTTCTATCGGGCATTGGAAGTTACGTTCCAGCCACTCGCCGCTGATGCCCGTGTCGGGGTGGTAGTCCAGGGTTTCGTTGACGCAGGCGATGGACTTAACTTGTTGCAGCACGGTGCCGATGTCGTGGCTGACGAGGATGATGGCGCAGTCGCGGTTGATTTCGTCCAGCAGCTGGTAGAGGCGGGCTTCGAAACGCTTGTCGATGTAGGTACTGGGTTCGTCGAGAATCACGACTTCGGGGTCGGAGATGATGGCGCGTCCCAACAGTGCGCGTTGCAGTTGGCCACCGCTCAGGGCGCCGATGGCACGTTGCTCCATGCCTTCCAGGCCCATGCGGGCGATTACATTGCGGGCTTTCTCGCGATGCGCGGCGGTGAAGCGGGAAGCGAGGGGCTTCTTGCTGCTGAGGCCCGACAGAATGACCTCTTCGACGGTGATAGGGAACTTGCGGTCGATGCTGTTGTATTGCGGCAGATAGCCCATGGTGAGCCGGATGTCAGTGTTTGGCGCTTCTGCGGAGTTCGCCGCGCGACAGGCACGATATTGTATCTCTCCCGCAGTAGGTTTCAGCAGGCCGAGGATGCATTTTATCAGCGTGGTCTTTCCTCCGCCGTTGGGGCCGATGATACCGAGGAAGTCACGGTCGTAAACGGTCAGGTTCACGTCGCGTAGTACCGTACGGCCGTCGTATCCGGCGCTGAGGTTCTTGATTTCGATAATCGGGTTTGGCATTGCTTCTTTATTTAGAGATTGTATATTTATTGTTTGGATGAGAGATAAATGGGAATTTGCGGAGTATCTTAAATTCCTCCGCCTGAAAGGGGAGGTGCCCGTAGGGCGGAGGGGTTTCACATCCGAAGGGACTTGCACAAAGTTGCTTTCTATTTATGTAAGACCCCTCCGCCCGCAAGCGGGCACCTCCCCTTTCAGGCGGAGGAGTTTGAGATACACTTGTTATCGCACGACGCTAAATTATCATTTACTTTCCTTCAACGCCCGCGCCGTCTTCAGCATCTCCGCCTCCCAATCATAAGAGAGCGGATTGATGTCGACCACCCTTGTCCCCGTCTGTTTCGCAATGATCTCCGCGTTGCGGCGGTCGAATTCCGGTTGCACGAAGATGACGTGTACTTTCTCGTCCCGGCATGTGTTTATCAGTTCGCGCAGATGGGTAGGAGAGGGTTCCTTGCCACCGGCTTCAATCGGAATCTGATGCAGGCCATAGTCGCGGGCAAAGTAAGAAAGCGCCGGATGGTAAATCATGAAAGCACGGTCGGCTCTGGGCGTGGCAAGCTCCTGGCGGATGAGGCTGTCTGTATGCTCTATCTGACGGCAGAGGGCTTTGTAGCGCTCGATGTATACCTCTTCATTTCCTTTGTCGATGGTACAAAGGGCATTCATAATGTTTCCGGCAATGATTTCGGCATTGGCGGTCGAATTCCAGATATGCGGCTCCACGCCAATCTCCTCGTGCTGATGCTCTCCTTCGACATGCCCTTCTTCTCCGTGGTGATGATGCACATGGCTGTCATCAAAGATGAGATCCACGTCTTGAGACATATCGAAGAATTGCAGATGGGGTGCATTGTCCGTCAGCTTGTCCATCCACGTCTGCTCGAAGCCGATGTAGCCGATGCGGAAATAGGCCTTGCTCCGGGCGAGGTCTACAAGTTGCTGCGGCGTGGGGTCGTAAGTCTCCGGGCTGGAACCTTTGGGAACCATGCTGGTGACGGTGAACCGGTCGCCCGCAATGGCCTCGGTGAAATAGCGCAACGGCTCTATGGTGACGGTGATGACGGGCTTGCCGTCCTCCGTTTTGCTCCGTCGTCCTCCTTGCTTGCAAGAGAGGACCAGCAGGGCTATAAGAATCAGTAAATAACTCTTTTTCATTCTTTCGTTCTTAATCTATAATATATACAATATACATAATGCGAATCAGTAGTTAAATGATAATTTAGGGGCGTAGCGCCCCGGCAAGGTTTCCCTTCGGATTACNTGAGCATCGGCGGAGTGCTGACTACCTACTGTGCCAAAGGAGTGGTGCGCCGCATACTGCAAGCCGTAGGTTTCAGGGTAGAACGGCTCCCCGGCCCTCCGGGAGGAAAACGGGAGATACTGAGGGCGAGGAAAGAATGAAAAATAAAGGTTTCCATTCGGATTACTTGCGCAGCAAGCCTGAAGGGCTTTCAGCTACTTAGTGCAGCAAAGCCTGAAAGGCTTTTATCTATTAGCCCAGGGCAACGCCCTGGGTAATAATGCGCTCCTATCTCTGCGCCCTGAAAGGGCAAAAGCCCGTTCGTTATACAATCTTATGCCCTTTCAGGGCGTAAGATGAGGGGCGTTCTTAAACCCAGGGCGTTGCCCTGGGCTAATAGATAAAAGCCTTTCAGGCTTTGCTGCACTAAGTAGCTGAAAGCCCTTCAGGCTTGCTGCGCAAGTAATCCGAATGGAAACCTTTATTTTTCATTCTTTCCTCGCCCTCAGTATCTCCCGTTTTCCTCCCGGAGGGCCGGGGAGCCGTTCTACCCTGAAACCTACGGCTTGCAGTATGCGGCGCACCACTCCTTTGGCACAGTAGGTAGTCAGCACTCCGCCGATGCTCATTGCAGCGTGGAGAGTCCGGAAAATATCTTCCTCCCACATCCCCGGTTGCTTCTCGGGTGCAAAGGCATCGAAATAGACAACGTCGAACGGAGATTTATTAATCATTAACAAGCGGCTGCTGTCTATTGTTTGTACATCTGCCTGCACTTTTTGCAACGTGAAGTAAGGAGTGAGGGCAACATCCTCCATCCACGGTGCCCGGTGCAATGCCTGGAACAGCGGATGATCGCTGTAGTGCAGCGCATCCACCTCTCGCCATGCCAGCGGATAAAGCTCGATACCGGTATAATGGACATGCCGATGCTCCGCCTCGGCTGTTTCCAGCGTAAGCAGCGCATTCAGTCCCGTGCCGAAGCCTATTTCGAGAACATGCGGTGCCGGGGCAGTGCTTGCCTTCAACCCCATGTCGATGAAGATATGTTGCGACTCCGTACGTGCCCCTTTCACCGAATGATAATGCTCATTCAGTTCCGGCACAAACAGTGTTGCGCTTCCGTCTTCGGTTGTCTCTATTATACGTTTCATTTACAGTTGTTTATATCTCGTTTGTTGAACACTGGTCTTTGTCTTCTCAGACACTGGCCTCTGTCACGACAGACACTGGTGTCTGTCGGCTCAAACACTGGCGTCTGTCAGGACAGACACAAGTGTCTGTCAACTCCTTACGAGCCAATCATCGAAATCGCCCCTTGCATGGCCAGCACTATCACGATGTATCGTATCAGCTTTCCTGCGAACATCGACGTCACCGTCAACCACACGTTGCTGCGCATGAAGCCCAGCGCAATGGAGATAACACTGCCGATGATGGGCAGAAAGGCGAAGAAAGCCATCAGTGCACCCTTGCCCTGGAGGAAGCGTTGCATCTTGTCTATCTTTTCCTTCTTTACATTGAAATATTTCTCTATCCAGTCCACGCGGCCCAGGTGACCCATGTAGTAGCATGTCATGCCACCCATCACATTGCCCACCGTGGCGGCCATCACACAGCCTGCCGGGTTCAACCCCAACTGTATCAACCCTACCAGCACCAGTTCGGAGCTGAACGGGATGACGCTGCCGGCCAGCAACGCGGAGACAAACATGCCCCAATATCCCCAGTCTATCAAGAGATGTATGAGTGTATCTACAAAAGCGTCCATATATTGAATCCAAATAAAATGAATAGTCCGGCCAGTGCACAGATGAAGAAGATGTTGGAACTGCGGCTGCTGGTCAGTACGAACAGGTGTCCTGCCAGAATGCTGGTGCCGATAAGCAGCAGTGATAGCAGATGAACACCCAACGCCGGTTGCAGTATCAGGTAGATGAAGATGCAGAAGTTCAGCAGTATGAGGAAGTGCAGATAGCTCCGTGTGCGTATCTTATCTTCATAACCCGCCACCAGGCAGTGCACCGAACTGACGATGAACAGAACAAACAGATATCCCAGGGTAGCCAGTTCCCACGGCTGGAAGTCGAACCGGATAGGTGTGAACGTCACCAATTCCCGGAAGGGTTGGTAGAACAGTTCCATCTCCCCGTAGAAGAAGGCGTGTCCCAGCAAGAACCAGTAAGGCACACTCCAACCCACCAGTGAGGCAAAGAAGCTCTTGGGGTGGAGCGACTGGAAGTTGTAGGCTCCTATCCAGAAGATGGGAACGAACAGCATGAGTTGCGGGAAGAGAAGGCTGCCCAGTCCGATGAATACAAAGGCATGGAAAATGTTGCCCGTGGGGCGTGCCTGCTGATAACTCTTGAAGAGAAAGAACAGAGCGATAAGGAACGCGGCAGCTGCCACGTCTCCCGCATACAGTATGTGTATGCTGGGGCATACTGCTATCAGCAGGAAGTAGACGGACGTCTGCACCGATGCGCGCATGCGGATGATGGCGAACGTATTGTTCAGCTGTATCAGGAAGTAACCGATGATGCTGTACAGGACGAAACTGCAAATACGGTCGGCCCAGCCGGGGATGCAGAAACTACAGAATGTCTCCCACAGCGGGTAACTGCTCTTTTGTGTTTCTATATCGGGTAGCAAGACGGCCGTCAGCAACCAGCAGGCCGCTGATATCAAGATGGCAGAGGGCAGCGTGAAGCGGCCCGTGGTTATCCGGTTCTGAAATCTCTTTGTTCTCAACTTGTTTATTTACCATTTACGATGTACAATGTACATTCATTTAGAGGTCAAACCCAATGTCTCTTCGGAAGTACTTCTTCTCGAAGCTGATCATATCGGCTACTTTGTAGCTCTTGGCGAGGGCTTCTTCCTTCGTCTCTCCGTAGGAGCAGACGGCGATGACGCGTCCGCCGTTGGTCACTATCTCTCCGTCCTTCAGGGCGGTGCCGGCGTGGAAGAGGATGCTGTCCGTCCGGGCTGCCTGCTCGAAGCCGGTCATTACCTTGCCTTTTTCGTAAGCCTCGGGATATCCGCCGCTCACCAGCATGACGCAGGCGGCTGTACGCGGGTCGAGCTCCAGCGTGCATTGGTCGAGGTTGCCTTGGGCCACGCCTTCCAGCAGTTCCACCAGGTCGCTCTTGATACGCAGCATGACGCTTTCGGTTTCGGGGTCGCCCATGCGGACGTTGTATTCGATGACCATCGGCTCGCCTTTTACGCAGATCAGTCCGAGGAAGATGAAGCCCTGGTAGGTAATCTCTTCTTCGAGCAGTCCGTTGACGGTGGGTTCGATGATGCGGGTACGTACTTTCTCCATAAACACTTCGTCGGCAAAAGGTACGGGGGTGACGCTGCCCATACCGCCGGTGTTGAGGCCTTTGTCGCCTTCGCCGATGCGCTTGTAGTCTTTGGCTACGGGGAGGACTTTGTAGTGGTGTCCGTCCGTCAGCACGAATACGGAGCACTCGATGCCGCTGAGGAATTCTTCAATGACCACCGTGGCGCTGGCATCGCCAAACATACCGCCGAGCATTTCTTTCAACTCCTTTTGAGCTTCTTCCAGAGTAGGAAGAATCAGTACGCCTTTGCCGGCACACAGACCGTCGGCTTTCAGCACGTAGGGAGCTTCCAGTGTTTCGAGGAAAGCCAGTCCTTCGTCCAGGTTTTGTGCCGTGACGCTCCGGTAGCGGGCGGTGGGGATGCCGTGGCGTTGCATGAATTCTTTGGCAAACTCCTTGCTGCCTTCCAGCGTAGCGCCTTTGGCCGAGGGGCCGATGATGGCGATGTGGCGGGTGGCGTCGTCTCCCTTGAAGTAGTCGAAGATGCCTTCTACCAGCGGGTCTTCGGGGCCTACTACAATCATATCTATCTTCTGTTCAAGGGCAAACGCTTTGATAGCGGGGAAGTCGGTGGCTTTCATGTTCACATTCTCGCCTGCCGCGCCTGTTCCGGCGTTACCGGGGGCGATGTACAACTTCTCTACTTTCGGGCTTTGGGCTATCTTCCATGCCAAAGCGTGCTCGCGGCCTCCTGAGCCTAATAATAATACTTTCATGGGTTCATTTACAATTTACAATGTACAATTTGGCTGCGCTGTGGGGCGTCAGGTAAGTTGTACAGATTGTTATACTTAATGATTTATTCTCTCTTTTGTTCTCTTCTTTCTTCTTACATCAAAGATAGTCTTCAAAATACCTCGTTATCTTCTCGTGCAGATGGATGCGGTCGCGTCCCATGACGTTGTGCTTATGTCCGGGATAGATAAAGAGGTCGGGATAGGTGCGGGCGTCCACGCAAGCCTTCATGAAGGAAAGCGTGTGCTGGGGCACGCAGGTATCGTCGTGGTCGTCGTGGATGATGAGCAGATGGCCTTTCAGGTTGCCCGCCAGGTTCTTCAGGTTACATTCCTTGTAGCCTTCGGGGTTGCTCTGCGGGGTGTCCATATATCGCTCGCCGTACATTATTTCGTAGTAGCTCCAGTCGATGACCGGTCCTCCGGCAACACCTACTTTGAATATCTCGGGATAGCGCAGCATCAGTGCCGTCGTCATGTGTCCGCCGAAGCTCCAGCCATGCACGCCGATGCGGTTGGCGTCCACGTATGGCAGGCTCTTCAGGAATTCTACTCCCTTCACCTGGTCTTTGCCTTCTTCGATGCCGAGGTGGCGGAAGGTGGCATTTTCAAATTCCAGTCCGCGGTTGCTGCTGCCGCGGTTGTCGAGGGTGAACATGATGTAGCCTCTGTTTGCCATGTAGATGTCCCAGGGGCGGGCACTGTTCAGCCAGCCGTTGGTGATCATCTGTGCGTGCGGTCCGCCGTAGACGTAGACGATGGCAGGGTACTGCTTGTTCGGGTCGAAGTCGGCAGGCTTGGTGATGCGGTAGTACAGGTCGGTCTTTCCGTTGGCAGCCTTGATGGTTCCGGTTTCGATGCTGGGCAGGTCGAAGCCTTCGTAGGGGTTCGGGGCAGTCAGCAAGGTGTATTCCTTCTCCTTCTTCGGGTTGGTGGACATCAGCTTTATGATGCGGGGGCAAGTGGGCGAAGATGCTTTGTCTACGAGGCTGGTGCCCATAAAGCCGGATATCTGTGCGGCATGCACGCCTTCGTCATTTCCTATCAGGCTTCGTTGCCCATTCTTCAGGGAGACGGCATAGATGTTGCTCTGAAGTGGGGAGATTTCGGTGCTTTGGATGATGATGCTACGCGTCTGCTGGTTGAAACCTACAATCTTCTGTACCATCCATTCGCCTTGCGTCAGCTGTATGCCTGCTGCCTCTTTGGTGCCTTTTCCGTTTCCGGCTTTTTTCACTTGCTTCCACAGGTTCTCAGCTTCTTCGGCAGTGAGAGGACGGGCGCTTTGCTCTGCGAGCTTCTTCAGGTCGTAGAGGTACAGGTGGTTGAAGCCGTCGCGCTGGCTCTGGTAGATGAACTTGTTGCTGTCCCAGGGCAAGAAGAGGATGGGGTTCTGCGGTTCCACGTACTTGGTGTGTCTCTCTTCGAGGAGCACTTTCATCAGTTCGCCTGTCTCAGCATCGTATTGGCAGAGCTTGGCGTGGTTCTGGTCGCGGTTCAGCTCTATCAGGAAGAGGCTCTTCTCGTCCGGTGCCCAACTGATGTTGGTGAAGTAGCGGTCTTTGGGATCGCCGGCGTTCAGGTAAACGGTCTTTTGTGTTTCCGGATTGTAGATGCCTACTTTCACCTGGTGGCTGAGCATGCCTGCCATCGGGTAACGAACCTTATCGACTAAAGCCACTCTCGGAGTGATGTCTACCAAAGGATAGGGCGTCACCATGCTTTCGTTCATGCGGTAGAAGGCGAGCTTGTCTCCCCGGGGACTCCAATAGGTGCCTTTGGAGATGCCGAACTCGTTGCGGTGCACCGATTGTCCGCAGACGATGCCTTCGGGTTCGTTGGTCACTTGCTGTACTTGTCCGTCGGCGGTCATTACGTAGAGGTTGTTCTTGAGGGTATAGGCCAGGTGACGGCTTACTTCGTTCCAGTCTTCGTTTGCGGCCTGTTCGGGGCAAGGCTGGCTCCACAACAACTCTTTCTTTTTCCAGTTGATGAGGGCGCGGTGTGTGCCGGTGTTCAGAAGCAGAAGCGGGTCTATCTGGATTTGGATTCCCAGGTTGACGTTTCGGGTGGTATTGACGGCTTTTGTAGCCCGGAAGTTACGCAATTTGCCCAGTTCCTTCTCTGCCAGCAGGTTGTTGGCCTCTTCCAGGGTGAGGGCGGTAAAGTTCTTGCCTGCTTTCACTCCGGGACCGTTCACCGCCCAGGTGCCTTCTATACGGTCGGTACCCAATTCCAGACAGGCAGCGTCGCCATACCACTGGTACTCCTTGTTCTCAATCGGGCGGTAAGTCTCACCTCCGGCGAATAAGTCTTCCAGTGTCAGCTTCTTCAGCTCGCGCCCGCCGACATTTGTTTCTTGTGCCATAACGTTTGTTGTAAACAGAGCGGACATTGCTATCAGCAATGCCGGGAGGCTCTTATTTATCTGCTTCGCATTCATTATCTTTATTGTTATTGTCTTTTCTGAATCCTTTAATTTCTATTCTTCCGCATGGGGAGCTCTTCACTTGAACAGCTGCACTCAATTTGGCAAAGGCGGAGAAGAGTTCGTCGAACTGTCTCTCGTAGCTATCTCTGTCCGAAGATACGTCTTCTTCCAGATATTCTATTCTCTTTCTCAGCTCTTCCAACTCTTGCTTCGGGGCATGGGAGAGGAGATATTGCCGCATGTGGACGAAAGCACGCATGATGTTGATGTTGACTTCAACCGCTTTAGGACTTCGCAGGATGCCGGAGAGCATGGCGACGCCTTGTTCGGTGAAGGCGAAAGGGGGATAACGAAACCAATCATCTGATAAGGTCGCATTTTGCGACCTTATATTAGTAATCAATGAGTTAGCCTCTGAATTGGTCAGTCTAAACATAAAATCCTCAGGAAATCGTTCAATATTCCGTCGTACTTGTTCTTTTAAGCGTTTAGTTTCTATCTCATACATCTCCGCCAAATCAAAGTCCAGCATCACCTTCTGCCCCCTGATTTCGTATATCTTGTTTTCAATAATGATTAACTCATCCATTATTTACCGTGTTTAAGGTGACAATTTGGAACCTTATACTGTCTTTCAGTTATTTAGCAAGTAACTCGTCACAAATTGCACCCACTTTACTCTTCTCCTTTCTCCTTGAGCTCCCTTCTCTTCCTTTCCGGATAAGATTCCCCTCTCGGTTTTTCCCCATCCCGGAAGTTCCTGTCTTCGCCTCGGAAGCTTCTCTCGCCATCTGCCGGACGACGATATTCGCGGGGCTTGAAGTCACGTCTTTCCCCGTCTTTGAAGTCACGTCCTTCTCTCGGTCTGAATTCCCGCTTCTCTCCTGAATTAAATTCCCTCGGTCTGCGCTCTCCGCCAAACTCACGTCTTTCTCCACCGAACTCGCGCGGACGGCGTTCTCCTCCGAACTCACGTCTCTCCCTGCCGGGCTCTCTTCTCTCGCGGGTTCTCACTTCCCTTCTCTCTCCCGAAGCCAGCTTAAGCTCTTTGCTCAGCTCTTCTCCGCCCTCGCGGAACTCCTTGTACTTACCGTCGAATATCTCGTACTGACGGAATTCGCACTCCAAGGCACCGTTGAACAAAGGTATCTTGGTGGTAGGCTTCAGACCGATCTGGTCGAAACACTCTTCGCGATAGGAAAGAATCCAGGCCGTATTGCCGGTAAACGCATGCTTCAGGCGCTCGCCGATCATGGAATACAAGCCCAGCAAGTCGTTGGTCGAAATACGTTCTCCGTAAGGAGGGTTGGTGATGATGACGGACTTCTCCGCCGGTTGCTCGAATTGCTGGAAGGGTTGCAGCTTCAACACTACATCCTTGCTCACTCCGGCGGCCTTTATGTTATACGTAGCAATCTCGTTTGCCTTCGGGCTGTTGTCGTAGCCGTATATCTTATGAGTGAACTCGCGTTCCTGACTATCGTCGTTATAAATCTCGTCGAACAACTCCTGGTCGAAGTCCACCCACTTCTCGAAGGCAAACTCCTTGCGGAATACACCCGGAGCAATGTTGCGGGCAATCAGAGCCGCTTCGATGGGAATGGTACCCGAACCGCACATCGGGTCTATCAGGTCACATTCGCCGTTCCAGCCCGTCATCAGTATCATGCCGGCAGCCAGCACTTCGTTCAGGGGAGCTTCTACCGCTTCCTGGCGATAGCCGCGACGGTGCAGGGACTCACCGCTGGAGTCGAGCGAAAGGGTACATCTGGTTTCTGCGATGTGGATGTTCAGCAACACGTCCGGCTTGTTGATGCGCACGCTGGGACGCTTGCCCGACTGCTCGCGGAAATAGTCCACGATAGCATCCTTCACCTTGTATGAGACGAACTTGGAGTGGCGGAACTCTTCGCTGAATACAACCGCGTCTACGGCAAAAGTCTTGTCTGTGTCCAGGAAGTCTTCCCAATGGATGGCCTTGATCTGTTCGTAGACTTCGTCGGCGTCTTTGGCCGTGAAGTGCTTGATGGGTTTCAGAATGCGGATGGCTGTACGCAGGCAGAAGTTGGCTTTGTACATCATTGTTTTGTCGCCACTAAAAGACACCATGCGGCGTCCTATTTCAATATCGTTGGCTCCCAGTGCGGTAAGTTCTTTCGCCAATACCTCTTCCAGTCCTTGGAAGGTTTTGGCAATCATTTCAAAAGATTGTTCGCTCATCTATTTATTTACTATGTTGTTTTGATTTGTCTTATTGACTCTCTTAGTTACTTTTTAGCTTTCGTCTGTACGATCCGTGCTCCTGCCGGTACGTCCTCCGTCACCCAGATGTTGCCGCCCACGGTGGCTCCTTGTCCGATGGTGATGCGTCCCAGTATGGTGGCGTTGGAGTAGACAATGACGTTATCCTCCAATATCGGATGGCGCGGAATGCCCTTGATGGGCTTGCCGTCTTCGTCCAGCGGGAAACTCTTGGCACCGAGGGTGACACCCTGATACAACTTCACGTTGTTACCGATGATGCACGTCTCGCCGATAACCACACCCGTGCCGTGGTCGATGGTGAAGAAACCACCGATTTCGGCTCCCGGATGGATGTCGATGCCCGTTTCGCTATGCGCCATCTCGGTGATGATGCGTGGAATGAGGGGTACACCCAACTTCAGCAACTCGTGCGCAATGCGGTAGTTGCTGATGGCACGGATGGCAGGATAGCAACTGATGACCTCGCCGAACGAATGGGCGGCAGGGTCGCCGTTGTAGGCCGCTTCCACATCGGTGGCAAGTACGCGTCTCATCTCCGGCAGGTGGCTGATGAACTTGGCAGCCAGCAAGGCGGCTTCTTCCCGTTGGAGCTCGGTGCAACAACTGCATTCGCCGTCTCCGGCAAAGCAAAGGCCGGCAAGGATTTGTTCCGTCAGCAGGTCGAACAAACGCTCTACGTTGACGCCGATGTGGTAGGTTACCGTACGGCTATTGACCGTGGAGTTTCCAAAATATCCGGGGAAGATGATGGCACGTGCCAGTTCGATGATGTCATACAGGACTTTTGCCGAAGGCAGCGGGTTGCCGTCCGTATGCTGATGAAACAGTCCTTTGTAAGATTCGCTTTCCGATAGCTCATCGACTGCCTGTGTCAAAATGTGGGTAAAGTTGAGTGGACTCATTCGTGATATCCTTAAGTTTTAAAAGTGGCAACAAAGGTAAGAAATACTCGCCAAATATCCTACATATCCCTCATTTATAGTACGGATTTACCATATTTGTGGTATTTTGGGTGAACCAATTCCGCACTACCTTTGTCTTAATGAAAAACTCCTCACTCTCCTGAACAAAAAAGAAGAATACGGTGAGGGGTTGAAAAACTTATAAGTTATGAAGAAGATAGCCCAACGCCTTACCGACCTGGTAGGCAACACTCCCTTGCTGGAGCTGAACAATTACAACAAGCAGAAAGGCCTGCGTGCCCATGTCATTGCCAAACTGGAGTATTTTAACCCCGCCGGAAGCGTGAAAGACCGCGTGGCCCTCGCCATGATAGAAGATGCCGAGGCGAAAGGCCTGCTGGCCCCCGGCGCCACCATCATCGAGCCCACCAGTGGGAATACCGGTGTGGGACTGGCCTTTGTGGCCGCCGCCAAAGGCTATAAACTGACGTTGACCATGCCCGACACAATGAGTCTGGAGCGTCGTAACCTCCTGAAAGCACTTGGTGCGGAACTGGTGCTGACTCCCGGTGCCGACGGCATGAAGGGTGCCATTGCCCGTGCCGAAGAGTTGCAGGCAGCTACTCCCGGTTCGCTCATTCTCCAGCAGTTCGATAATCCTGCCAATCCTGCCATGCACGAGCGTACCACAGGGCAGGAGATATGGCGCGATACGGATGGCCGGGTCGATATCTTCGTTGCCGGTGTGGGTACGGGCGGAACGGTGAGCGGGGTAGGCGCTGCTCTGAAAGCGCATAATCCGAAGGTCAGGATAGTAGCCGTGGAGCCGGAAGATTCTCCCGTACTCTCGGGCGGTAAGCCCGGAGCTCACAAGATACAGGGTATCGGCGCAGGCTTCGTACCGAAGAACTACAACAGCGCAGTGATAGACGAAGTGTTGCAGGTATCCAATGACGACGCCATCCGCACCGGACGCGAGTTGGCAAAGTACGAAGGACTGCTTGTCGGCATCTCTTCCGGTGCCGCCGTTGCCGCTGCCGCCCGTCTGGCCCGGTTGCCGGAGAATGAAGGGAAAACGATTGTAGCCCTGCTGCCCGATACGGGAGAACGCTATCTCTCGACGTTGCTGTATGCATTCGAGGAGTACCCGCTCTAAATATAACTAATGCGAATCAGCATATAAATGGAAATTTACCGGAGTATCTTAAATTCCTCCGCCTGAAAGGGGAGGTGCCCGTAGGGCGGAGGGGTTTCACATCCGAAGGGACTTGCACAAAGTTGCTTTCTATTTATGTAAGACCCCTCCGCCCGCAAGCGGGCACCTCCCCTTTCAGGCGGAGGAGTTTGAGATACACTTGTTATCACGCACGCACTAAATTATCATTTAACTACTGATTCGCATAACTAACAGATAATGGTAGCACGCTTTTAGACTTCGCTCGGGCGTAGTCCGAACGATCGGCACGTCATTTCCTCTATCTTCACTTCCCAAATTTTTACGTTGCGCAAGGCAGGTTCGGCATATCTGCATTCATTCTCCGTGTATTGCTTCATAAGGATATCGAGCACCTGGCGTTTTTCTTCCATATCCTCGATGAAATGTACTTTGCCGCGGCAAATGACGCTACGCGACTTCATGCTGTAGCTGCATGCCACTTGCTTGTGCATATACACCAACTCGTGTCCTTCGCAGAAGGTGATACATACCCGGGGGTGAAACGTTGCCCATTCTATCTTGCTGCCTTCGGGACCGGAGTGCAGGTAAATCACTCCGTCCTCGTAGGCAAAGTTCATGGGGACTACGTACGGATTGCCTTCCGCGTCGGTAATGCCGACCATGCAATAGGGGCATTTGTTGATGATCTCTTTTATTTGTGCAGGGTCTGTAATAGTGATTGTCTTCATAAGATAAATTAAAGGTACGTCTATTCCACCAGTGCAAAGTCCAACTGCTTCTTCTCCAGATTGGCGCGTGCCACCTTGATCGTGATGGCGTCTCCCAAGCTGTAGGTGCGGTTCTTGCGGCGTCCGCGCAGGCAATAGTTCTTTTCGTCGAACTCGTAGTAATCGTCGTCCAGGTCGCGGATAGGAATCATGCCTTCGCACTTGTTCTCGTTCAGTTCTACATAGAGTCCCCACTCCGTTACGCCGGAGATGACGCCGTCGTAGGTCTGTCCCAGGTGTTCCATCATGAATTCTACTTGCTTGTACTTGATGGAAGCACGTTCGGCATTGGCCGCTATCTGCTCCATGGAGCTGCTGTGCTCGCAGAGTGCCTCGTACTTCTGTTCGGACACGCTACGGCCGCCCTGGTCGAGGTACTTGGTGAGCAGGCGGTGCACCATCATATCGGGGAAGCGGCGGATGGGCGAGGTGAAGTGCGTATAATAGTCGAATGCCAGTCCGTAATGCCCGATGTTATGCACGGAGTAGCGTGCCTTCTGCATGGCGCGGATGGAGACGGTTTCTATCAGGTTCTCTTCTTTTTTCCCTTGGATATCGTCCAGCAGATGGTTGATGGACTTGGAAACGTCCGTCTTTGTTCCGCCGGTGCGTAGCTTGTAGCCGAAGCGGGCGATGAATTGGGCGAGGTTGTCCAGCTTCTCCGGGTCGGGAAGGTCGTGGATACGATAAGGTAATACTTTGGCTTTCTTGCCTTTGGGCACGCGGCCTATCTTCTCGGCTACGGTGCGGTTGGCAAGCAACATGAATTCTTCTACCAGCTTGTTGGCATCCTTCGATACTTTGAAGTAGACGCTGACGGGTTTGCCCTTCTCGTCTATCTCGAACTTCACTTCGTAGCGGTCGAAGTTGATGGCGCCTGCCTTGAAGCGGTTTTCGCGGAGTATCTTGGCGAGCTTGTCCAGCTGAAGCACTTCTTCCTTGAAGTCTCCCCGTCCGGTTTCGATAATCTCCTGCGCCTCTTCGTAGGTGAAGCGGCGGTCGCTCTTGATGACCGTATGTACTACGCGCGAGTTCTTCACCTCTCCCTTCTCCGTGATTTCGAAGATGACGGAGTAGGCCAGTTTTTCTTCGTCGGGGCGGAGGGAGCAGATGAAGTTGCAGAGCCGTTCGGGCAACATGGGGATGGTGCGGTCTACCAGATAAACGGACGTTGCGCGTTTTTCGGCTTCCTTGTCGATGATGCCTCCTTCTTTCACGTAGTGGGTGACGTCGGCAATGTGTACGCCTACTTCCCACAGTCCGTCTTTCAGCCGTCGGATGGAGAGGGCGTCATCAAAGTCCTTGGCATCCTTGGGGTCGATGGTGAAGGTGGTGACGCCGCGGAAGTCTTCGCGCTGGGCTATTTCTTCGGCGGAGATCTCGGCAGGTATCTTGTCGGCGGCTTTCTCTACGGCGGCGGGGTAGACGTAGGGTAGGCCGAATTCGGCGAGGATGGCGTGCATCTCGGTGGTATTGTCTCCGGCACGGCCCAGGATGTCGATCACCTGGCCGATGGGGTTCTTGGCTTTATCGGGCCATTCTACTACTTTGACGATGGCTTTGTCGCCTGTCTTTCCGCCTTTCAGCTTTTCTTTGGGGATAAAGATATCGTTGGCGAGCGTACGGTTCTCAGTAACGAGGAAGGCGTACGATTTGGCTACTTCGAGCGTGCCTACAAAGGTGTCGTTGGCTCGTTCCAGTATTTCGATTACTTCGCCTTCGGCTTCGCGTCCGCGGCGTTTGGCGTAGAAGGCGATGCGCACACGGTCGTTGTTCATGGCGTGTGCCGAGTTGCGTTCGGCGATGAATATCGGGTCGCCGCCGCCTTCGGGGATGAAGGAGTTCTTTCCGTTGCTCTTGCGCTGGAAGGTGCCGGTCATTTCTACGCCGTGGTTGTTGAGCTTGTATTTATTTTTATCTACTTCCGTGATGTAGTCGTCCATCGAGAGTTCGGACAAGATGTCCATGCATAGCATCTTCAGGGGATGCGTGGTGAGGTGCAGTTGCTCGAAAATGTATTTCAGGGACATAACTTCGTCGGTTTTCGAATGGAAAAACTCCATAAGGGCGGCAACAAGCTCTTTCTTCTTCATGCGTTTGCCGGCTTTCTTTTCTTTCTTCTTGGCCATAATGATAATGTATTTCTTCTCCTGCAAAGTAAACAAATAAATGTTTTCGGTAGTTCAATCTTTCCCCAAAATGTTCTTATCAGACTCAAAATAATGGAAGAACGGCTACACGTAACAGATTTATGTACTATATTTGCAGCGACTTAGCAAAAAGCAACATGAAAATGCAAGCCATGAACCAAGAAGACATCCTACGTGAAAAAGGTATTTACCGGGTGACAATAGTGGGGAGTATCGTAAACTTCCTGTTGCTTGTTTTTAAGTTTTTTGCAGGTATTGCAGGGCATAGTGCCGCTATGCTGGCAGATGCCGTCCACTCTTTGTCGGACTTTGTTACGGATATCATCGTCATTGTATTCGTGCGCATATCCGCCAAGCCTGAAGATGAAAACCACGACTATGGACATGGCAAGTACGAGACGTTGGCAACCGCCATTATCGGCATCTTCTTGTTGTTTGTGGGATTTGGCATCTTCTGGAACGGAGCTTCGTCCATCTACCGCTTCCTGCGGGGTGGATCTTTGCAGGAGCCCGGTATGCTGGCGCTGGTGGCTGCACTTGTTTCCATCGTTTTCAAAGAAGCGCTTTATCAATATACCGTATTCAAGGGAAAGAAGTTGAACTCGCAGGCGGTCATAGCCAATGCGTGGCATCACCGGAGTGATGCGCTTTCGTCCATAGGTACGGCAATCGGTATCGGCGGAGCCATTCTTCTGGGCAGTCATTGGCGGGTGCTGGATCCGGCGGCGGCGGTGATAGTCAGCTTCTTCATTATGAAAGTGGCTGTGCAGTTACTGATTCCTTGTGTAGATGAGTTGCTGGAAAAGTCGCTACCTGCCGAGATGGAGAACAGGATGAAGGAAACGATTCTGTCTTTTCCCGGTGTCAGTTCGCCTCATAATCTCCGTACCCGGCGTATCGGTAGTTATTGCGCCATCGAGGTGCATGTGCGCATGGACGGCAAGATATCATTGGAGGAAGCCCACCGCACGGCAACGGCGATTGAAGACAAGTTGAGAGAGCAATTCGGACGGAGCACGCTTGTCAGTATTCATGTAGAACCAACGAAGTAATCATGGAAAGTATCTTAATTACAGGAGCAAGTGGATTTATCGGGAGTTTCATCGTGGAAGAAGCGTTGAAGCGCAAGTTTGGTGTGTGGGCGGGCATTCGTTCGTCCAGTAGCCGCGAGTATCTGAAGAACCGCAAGATACATATCCTTGAACTGGACTTTGCCCATCCCAACGAACTCCGCGCCCAGCTTTCCGGGCATAAGGGGACTTACAACAAGTTCGATTACATCGTCCATTGCGCCGGTGTCACCAAGTGTCTGGACAAGAACGAATTCGACCGGGTGAACTTCCTTCAGACGAAATACTTCGTAGATACGTTGAGAGAGTTGAACATGATACCCAAGCAATTCATCTTCGTCAGCACGCTGAGTGTATTCGGCCCCGTTCGCGAGAAGGACTACGAACCGATTTCGGAAAGCGATGTCCCCCTTCCAAATACGGCCTACGGGCTCAGCAAACTGAAGACGGAACTTTATCTGCAAAGCATCCCCGGCTTTCCATACGTCATCTATCGCCCCACGGGAGTGTACGGGCCACGCGAGAAAGATTACTACCTGATGGCGAAATCCATCAAAAAACATACGGACCTGTCTGTCGGCTTCCGTCGCCAGGATCTCACGTTTGTATATGTCAAAGACATCGTGCAGGCCGTCTTCCTCGGCATCGAAAAGAAAGTGGTTCGCCGCGCCTACTTCCTGGCAGACGGAAAGGTGTATCAGAGCCGTACATTCTCCGACTTGATACGAAAAGAATTGGGCAATCCGTTTGTTATTCGCTTCAGATGTCCGTTAATTGTTTTAAAGTTAGTATCTTTGCTCGCTGAATTCTGGGCGAAGCGGCAGAACAAAACCAGTACGCTCAATTCGGACAAGTATAGAATAATGAAACAACGCAACTGGCAATGTGACATTACTCCGGCCGTCAAGGAGCTGGGTTACCATCCTGAGTACGATTTGGAACGGGGAGTAAAGGAAACAATCGCCTGGTATAAGGAAGAAGGATGGCTTTAGATTTATTTAAAAAGGTAGAAACCCGCAAAGGGCTTTTTGCAGTTGAGAAGATAACACTGATATACAATCTGTTGACTTCGATTCTCATTCTGTTTCTCTTTCAGGAGATGGACCATCCGTTGCAGATGCTCATCGACCGTGCCGTGATTGCCGGTATGACGTTCCTGCTGATGTATCTTTACCGCCTGGCGCCTTGCAAGTTCTCCGCTTTTGTGCGCATAGCCATTCAGATGTCCTTGCTTTCCTATTGGTATCCCGATACGTTCGAGTTCAACCGGATCTTCCCCAATCTCGACCATGTCTTTGCTTCGGCGGAGCAATGGATATTCGGCGGACAACCGGCGGTGTGGTTCTGTGCCAAACTCCCGCAGATGTGGGTGAGCGAGCCGTTCAATCTGGGGTACTTCTCTTATTATCCGATGATTCTGGTGGTGGTGCTATGGTACTTCTTCTGCCGTTTCGAGTTGTTCGAGAAGGTGTCGTTCGTCATTGTCACCGCTTTCTTTATCTATTATCTGATTTATATCTTCGTTCCGGTTGCCGGGCCGCAATTCTATTTCCCCGCCATCGGCGACGATAATGTGGCGCGGGGCATATTCCCTTCTATCGGCGATTATTTCCATCATCACCAGGAGCTTCTTCCGGGACCCGGATATGAGCATGGCTTCTTTTACAACCTGGTAGAAGGTTCCCAGCAGGTGGGTGAGCGTCCTACGGCGGCTTTTCCCAGTTCGCATGTCGGCATATCTACCATCCTGATGATTATGGCGTGGCGTGGCAACCGACGTTTGTTTGCTTGCCTGTTTCCTTTCTATCTGCTGCTTTGCGGTGCTACGGTGTACATCCAGGCGCATTATCTGATTGATGCCATTGCCGGTTTCCTCTCCGCCTTCTTGCTCTATATGGTGGCTACGTGGATGTTTAAGCGCTGGTTTGCGCAGCCGATGTTCAAATGACGGTACTTACTCTGCCAGCATCCACTTCCAAACGGGAAGTACCCGGATGGTATGGTTGCCTTTCTCTATTTCTTCCTCTTCTTCTAAAGTAAGAATAAGCAAATCGCGGCATCCCGTAGCTTGTGCAGCTTCCAGAATACTTTCCACTTCACGGGCGCGCGTGTCTTCATCATGGAGAGAGTAGGTCACTTGAATCAGGTGGATTACCTCTCCATGAGAAGTCTGCACAAAGTCGCACTCCTTCTTACCTTTGTAATAATGCAGACCGGCTTCTACCGACAGATTCCGGCGCAGATGCAGGTAAACCGCATTTTCCAACAACTTTCCGTTGTCTTCACTTTGGGGATTGAGCAAGACGGAACGCAGCCCGTTGTCAATACAGTAATACTTCTTGTCGCCACTGCTTTCTTTGACGAGCGAAGGTTCATATTTAGTCAGTGCGAAGAACAAATAGATAGATTCGGTTTGTACTATCACATCGTACAACGTATTCTTTCCGATGCTGACGCCTTGGGATTTCAGTTCGTTGTAGATACGATTGATAGAGGTAGGTTTTGTCAGATTGCTCATTACTCTTTTAATGAAGTATCGTACCGGTTCGGGGTTCTTTATCTCATACCGTTCTACCAAGTCTTTGTATAGCATGACGAAGAAATACTCTTGTAAGATACGCTCTTTCAGTAGGGGAGCGGCAAGCACAACTTCAGGAAAAGCACCTTGATGCAGGTATTCCTTGAAAGCATTGGTGATGCGTGCCCGATGTTCGGGAATATAAAAGTTAGTATCTATCCCTTTGAACGAGCAGTATTCCCGGAATGAAAGAGGGAATTCTTCATATTGCAAAGTCCGTCCACGCAGAGAAGTCGAAAGTTCGGAAGAAAGCATACGCGAGTTGCTGCCTGTAATGAAGATATGTTTGCATTCTTGTTCGTAGATTCTGCGTACAAATTGCTGCCAGTCTTTTGCCATCTGTATTTCATCAAAAAAGAGATAGGCATCTTTCAGAGGAATGTCAGGGTATAATTCACGATAGGCTTGTAATATCTCGTCCAGGTTCTCAGCATTGAATTGCAGACGTTCGTCATCGAAGTTTAAGAACAGTATCTGTTCCTTTCGGATGTGCTTCTCGGTAAGCAATTGGTTGATAACTAATAGAAATAGAGAGGACTTACCACAACGGCGGACTCCCGGTAC
The DNA here is from genome assembly GCF_038448625.1 of Bacteroides sp. GD17. Taxonomy (NCBI): domain Bacteria; kingdom Pseudomonadati; phylum Bacteroidota; class Bacteroidia; order Bacteroidales; family Bacteroidaceae; genus Bacteroides; species Bacteroides sp. GD17. The sequence continues at coordinate 417,297 of NZ_JBCEZS010000004.1, read as the reverse complement.
TGTGATAATCTTTCCGCTGTCTGTCGGCAATTTCAGTTCACGCGGATAAACTTCCATCGGCACTGAATGCTGGAAGCTCGCAATCAGTTGTTTTAGCAGTTCTTTCTTCTTCATAAAGACAGTTTCTTCGAAATGTTTCTTTCTTGCAAAGACAAAAATACGCTTTCTTTTCTCTTTTGCAAAGAAAGTGACGGGAAATATTGAGCACCTGGTTCTTTTTCTTAAATGAATGTTTTTGATGTTATCTCCAACACTCCGTCACTCTTGTATGTAGTCAATTGATTACCATGATATTAATGCGTGTTGGTAAGCGTGTTGGTAGCGTGACGGTAAATGGTTACCAGCACGCTTTTTGAGACTAATATTTAACATGTTCTTATTGTAACTCGCTTATATACAGTTGTTATACTCTCTCCTTGCAAGCTTTCTACAAACGTGGCTAAATAACATCTATTAACACGAAATATAGGGCTTTTCGGCGTTTACCTCTGCATTTCTGAACCGAAACAGATAGACAAAAGAACATAAGAACAGAAGAAGGAATGATGCTAAGTATGTTCTTTTGTTCTTCTGTCCTAAAGAAGAATACGCATCTGCTTTGTCAGTTTTGTCCTTCAGCCTTGTGCATAATCCCCTTCGCCCTTATCTGTTTCTTTGTCCCTCGGCTGTGGGCCGAACGGTTCCCATACGAGGGCTGTACAGCCCGCAACCGTCCCCCGAACAGCCTCGAGCCCAAGGACGAAGAAACGGATAAGGCAAAGAGACAAAACAGATAGGGGAAAGCTGCATTTAGGACATTATGTTCCTCTGTTTCTCCTTTATATTCCGGAGGATTACGTTGGGGAAACCGCTCGTAATAAAGGGCTTTAGAAGAATGTGTGTCCCTCTTGTTTCCTGGTGCCTTTTATTAGTTCACCTTTCTTTGTCAAGCGGTATTTTTGTAGGCTACTATTAGGTTTATCGGGTATTGTCATTTCGATAAGTTCTAAATCTAATGCAGGTTTTAGATAACTTAACCGGAAATGCTCTCTGTCCGATAGCTTTAGTTTATTCTGTATTTCTTGTCTATTCATCTCTTGGTCCAATATTCTAATAAGTTCTTCAACTTGCGGGGTGACTTGCGGGGTGACTTGCGGGGTGACTTGCGGGGTGACTTGTTCAAGGGCTGGGAAGGTCATCCTTAAGAAGTTTTCTGTAAATTTGAAACATTCTTTTTCATAGCTTCTCAGAATGCGGGGCACACCTGAACCTAAATGCTCAACTAAATCTAAATCTCTGAAAACGCGCATTAATTCTTTATTCCGCGGAACAGAATAACCTTCAAAAAACTCTTTTTCTGTAATGCCTTGTGGCAAACCGCCAAAAGAGGTTATTTCAAGCCGATCATCGAAAAATTCAAATTTAGGTGGTATTTCCGAGCTATAGTCATTGTGGACTATTGCATTGATTATAGCTTCACGTAAGGCTACCGGATTCCATAATTTCTTTTCTTCCCGTTCCTTGGGAGTAATTTTAGCTAATGTCTTGTTTTCTACTTCAATCTTATCCAGCACCATTTTTGTCGCTTTTACTAATGAGCAATAACCGTATTCATTATTCTCAATTAAGTCTGCTCTATCCAATCCGGCATATTTTGCTACTTTTATGGATATCCCATTTACATCTGCCAATAGATAAGCTACATAATTATATTGTCCATCTTCTGTAAGTAATTCAAGATTAGATGGAAATTGTTGGTTTAGTATTTTATTGGCACCTTCATAATATATCTTAAGTTGCTCAAACGTGAGACGTTGGTTTAATGACTTGATTTTACCGATAGAGTTTCGGGTACGTTTTGAGAATAGTGATTCGATGATTCTTACCGGCATAGGTTCTGCCGCCGTTCCGACACGTATAAATGTACCTTTCTCCGACATGCCGTGCTTTTTGATATAATATGGTTTTTCCGGTCCACTGGCAAAAGTAATTTTGATTACATCCTTTGACTCAATGTTCTCTATTGCTACATCGAATAGTCCCATGCAAGATGGCATGATGTTGTTTCTTAAGCGATCTTTAATTTTTAGCATCTCGCCATCTATATCCTCAACCCCAATGGGGGTTCCTGTTTTGTGAACGCCAATGTATATAATCCCTCCTTCATTATAGTTTAAAAAGGCGACAGCCTCTTTTTCTAAATCATCGGTGAGATGTAGTTTGTATTCTATGCGGTTGTTTTCTGATTTCATAGTAAGAACGTTATTTTGAATTTGAATCAAGGTAGTAGCGGACCGATTTCGTCGAAGATGCGATACAACTCTTCCTTTGTTTCCGCGCGCAGCATGGCTATTCTCGTCTCCCGGAAGTTGGGAATGCCTTTGAATAACGGGCTTGCTGCCAGGTGGCGGCGCACGTGCAGGATGCCTCGGCGTTCATCCAGCAGATTAACGCTGTCCTCCACTTCCTGCCGCAACACGTTCAGACGCCATTCGCTGCTGAGCGGGGGGAGTTCTTCGCCGGTTTCCAGATAATGCCTTACTTCCTTGAATATCCACGGGCGGCCGAAGCTGGCACGGCCTATCATGATAGCATCCACGCCGTAGAGGTCAAAGCACTCACGGGCACGTTGGGGAGTGGTGACGTCGCCGTTGCCGATGATGGGGATGTGCATGCGCGGGTTCTTTTTTACTTCACCGATGAGCGTCCAGTCGGCTTCGCCGGTGTACATCTGTGCGCGGGTGCGGCCGTGGATGGTGAGGGCGGAGATACCGCAGTCTTGTAGTTGCTCGGCCAGTTCGACGATGATCTTGTTGCTTGCATCCCAGCCCAGGCGGGTCTTTACGGTGACGGGTATCTTCACCGCATCTACTACGGCACGGGTGATTTCCAGCATCTTGGGGATATTCTGCAACATGCCTGCACCGGCACCTTTGCCTGCCACGCGTTTCACGGGGCAGCCGAAGTTGATGTCGAGTATATCGGGGTGGGCTTGCTCTACAATGCGCGCCGCTTCTACCATTGTTTCTGTGTCCCGCCCATATATCTGTATGGCTACGGGGCGCTCGGCATCGCTGATATTCAGTTTCTGTTCGGTTTTGTTGACGGAGCGTATCAGTGCGTCGGCAGATACGAACTCCGTATATACCATATCTGCACCGAACTGCTTGCACATCAGGCGGAAGGCAGGGTCGGTGACGTCCTCCATTGGGGCGAGGAGGATGGGGCGCGGGCCCAGGTCTATGTCTTTAATCTTCATATTCTGGAGGAATTTATCCGCAAAAGTACGGAAAAAAGCCTACCTTTGCATACTCTAATTCAAAAAGAAATGATGAAACCCTCAATCACTGACTTTGAAATCATGGCACCCGTCGGCTCGCGCGAGTCTCTTGCGGCAGCCATACAAGCGGGTGCGGACTCTATTTATTTCGGCATCGAGAACCTGAATATGCGCGCCCGTTCGGCAAATACCTTTACGATCGACGACCTGCGCGAGATTGCCCGAACCTGCGACGAGCATGGGATGAAGAGCTATCTCACCGTCAATACTATTATATACGACCAGGACATTGTGTTGATGCACACCATTGTAGATGCCGCAAAGGCTGCGGGCATCTCCGCCGTGATTGCGGCCGATGTGGCGGTGATGAGTTATGCCCGACAGATAGGGCAGGAAGTGCACCTCAGTACGCAGCTCAACATCAGCAATGTGGAAGCGCTCCGTTTCTATGCCCAGTTTGCCGACGTAGTGGTGCTGGCGCGCGAGCTGAACCTGGAACAAGTGGCTGAAATCTATCGCCATATCCGTGAAGAGAACATCTGCGGACCGAGCGGACAGCAGATACGCATCGAAATGTTCTGCCACGGTGCGTTATGCATGGCCGTCAGCGGCAAGTGCTACCTCTCTCTGCACGAGATGAACCACTCCGCCAACCGTGGCGCTTGTATGCAAGTATGCCGCCGCAGCTACGTGGTGCGCGACAAGGAGACGGATGTGGAACTGGAAGTTGACAACCAGTACATCATGTCGCCCAAGGACCTGAAGACCATCCACTTTATGAACAAGATGCTGGATGCCGGCGTGCGTGTCTTCAAGATTGAAGGCCGTGCCCGCGGACCGGAGTATGTACGCACGGTGGTGGAATGCTATAAGGAAGCCATTCGCTCCTATCTGGACGATACGTTCACCGACGAGAAGATTGCCGCTTGGGACGAACGCCTGAAAACCGTATTCAACCGCGGCTTTTGGGACGGCTACTACCTGGGGCAGCGCCTCGGAGAATGGACCAAGAACTACGGCTCTGCCGCTACGGAGCGCAAGATCTACGTGGGCAAAGGCATCCGCTATTTCTCCAACATCGGCGTGGCAGAATTTCTGGTAGAGGCAGCCGAAATCAGCGTAGGAGACAAGCTGCTGATAACAGGGCCTACAACGGGCGCCGAATTCCTGACTTTGGACGAAGCTCGCGTTGATCTGAAGCCGGTGCACACTGTGTGCAAAGGGCAACATTTCTCGATGAAATCGCCCAAAATACGTCCCAGCGACAAACTTTATAAGTTGGTCTCCGTTGAAGAACTGAAGAAGTTCAAGGGGCTGGATGTAGAACAAAAGCGAGGTTGATAGGATATGGAAAAGTACATTTACGAACTGACGATGAAAGTCCGCGACTACGAATGCGACCTGCAAGGCATCGTCAACAACGCCAACTACCAGCATTATCTGGAGCATACACGCCATGAATTCCTATTATCTACGGGCGTCAGCTTTGCCGCGCTGCACGAGCAGGGAGTAGACCCGGTGGTGGCGCGCATCAACATGGCATTCAAAACGCCCTTGAAGAGCGGTGATGAATTCATCTCCAAACTGTATATAAAGAAAGAAGGCATCAAGTATGTTTTCTACCAAGACATCTTCCGTAAAAGCGACCATAAAGTTGCCCTGAAAGGGATTGTAGAAACCGTCTGCGTAGTGAACGGACGTTTGTCCGACAGCGAACTGTTCGACAAACTCTTCGCTCCCTATCTGAAAACGGAATGACAAACACTTGCTTATCAGATACTTATGTTTGCTTTGACAGACGCCAGTGTTCATCCTGACAGACACTTGTGTCTATCCTGACAAACACCAGTGTCTATCACGACAAACGCCAGTGTCTGTCATGACAAGCACCAGTGTCTGTCATCACGGAGTATCCATCCTATAAAAACACATATCAATGAATAGCGACGAACGCGTTTCCAGTATAGCCCTCACGCTTTGCCCCGGTATAGGACATATCGGGGCAAAACGTTTAATTGACGGTATAGGCAGTGCCGCCCAGGTATTCCATCAGCGGAAAGAGCTTCCCGAACTTCTTCCCGGGATAAGTCCTTCGGTAGTGACGGCACTCGATTGCCCCGCTGCCTTCCTGCGTGCCGAGCGGGAGATGGAATTCGTAGAGAAAAACCGCCTCTCCTGTCTGACTTTGAAGGACGAGGCTTACCCTTCCCGCCTGCGTGAGTGTGAGGATGCTCCGGCTGTTCTTTTCTTTAAAGGCAACACCGACCTCAACCGCCTTCATGTCATCGACATGGTAGGCACTCGCCGTGCTACGGACTACGGCAAACAGTTCTGTGCCGACTTTCTGCACGATTTGTCCGCCCTTTGTCCCGATGTACTTGTAGTGAGCGGCTTGGCTTACGGCATCGACATCCATGCCCATCGTGCGGCATTGGCAAACAATCTCTCCACCGTTGCCGTCCTTGCCCACGGACTGGACCGCATCTATCCCTATGTTCATCGTAAAACAGCCATCGATATGCTGGCAACCGGCGGTCTGCTTACCGAGTTCCTCACCGAAACCAATCCCGACCGGCATAACTTTGTCAGCCGCAACCGCATCGTGGCAGGTATGAGCGATGCCACCATCGTAGTAGAGTCCGCTGTCAAAGGTGGCTCCCTCATCACCGCCGAGCTGGCCGAAGGCTACCACCGCGACTGCTTTGCCGTTCCGGGACGCGTCACGGATGCCTCTTCCATTGGCTGCAATCAGTTGATACGTGACAACAAGGCCGCCCTTATTCAGAATGCCGAGGACTTTGTACGAACCATGGGATGGGTGGAACCGGAACAGCATGCCAAACAAGCAGGTATTCAGCGCAATCTCTTCCCCGAACTGACGGAAGAGGAAGAGCTCGTTGTCCGCATCCTTACGCGCCAGGGGGATCTGCATATCAACGCCCTGGTAGTAGAGGCCGATATACCTGTAAACCGTATGAGTGCGCTACTCTTTGAGTTGGAAATGAAAGGGGTGGTGAAGACAATGGTGGGCGGGATTTATCATTTAAACTAACTTATATTTGATATGAATAAACTATTTTTCATCGTTTTAGCGTGCTTGTTCAGTACTATGAAACTCTATTCACAAGAGGCTATTACCGAAGCTGGTTATTTGAAACAGGACAGCCTTTACGGCGGATTGGGCTGCATGGGAGAAGACGGGCGTTAAGAATTTCAACATCGAGGTGTTCGACCTCTGTTGCATCAAGTGCAATCTATTAAATAAAATACAAAAGTGGGGTTCTCAAATCAGCGACGGTGCCACCCCGAACTGCTTCTTGAAAGCCGTGGAGAAATGGGACAGGTTCTTGAACCCTACTTTCAGATAGACCTCCGAAGGCTGTTCGTGGTGGGTCTGCAGCAGGGTGTAGGCTTTTTCCAGACGGCGCTTCACAATCCAGCGGTTCGGTGTTTCCTTGTAGGTTTCGGAGAAGTCGCGCTTGAAGGTGGAGAGGCTTCTGCCGGTGTAGTGGGCAAACTCCTCCACGGTGAGGTCGCTCATGAAGTTCTTGTCCATGAACTCCTTCAAATCGGGCTTCCACTGCTCCTTGAAGTCGAAGAGGAGGCTGCCGAGGGAGGGCTTCAGTTGCAGTATCACCAAGACGGCTTCGTGCAGTTTCGCTTCCACCAGTTCTTTGGAGGGGTACTGCCCCATGCTGAAGTACTTGTCCAATGACTGGAAAAGCCCCGTCAGGAAGGGATGGGCGGGTATCGGTATCTGCAGGGCGTTGAGCAGTGCCTTGTCCGGCTGCACGTTGGGAATCATTATCTGCCGGGCGAGTTTCCGCAGGAAGGAGGCGCTCAGATGGAGGAAGAGGCCTTTGAAGGGTTCGCCGTTACGTCCCGGTTGCTTTATCTTGCGCACCAGGTGGTTGCGGCGGATGAATACGGCTTCACCGTTCTTGAGGAGGGTTCGCTTGTCGGTGGTCTGCAGTATCATTTCGCCGGACACGACGTAGGCAAGCATGTGGTCGGTAATCATGTTTTCGCAAACCTTGTTCTTCTCCGTTATGCAGCGGAAAAAGGTGTCGATGTAGTTATCATGTATTTCTTCGTCCATGAGGATGCGTATGGTAATAGTGGTGCAAAGATAGGTATTCGTTTCTGAATTAAGCAAATATATACTTATTATTAGCATCTGCCATTCAGCATAGTCCTCCCTGAATGACAGATGCGCTCCTCTTACTTGCTTGCCAGCCGGTAGATGTTTTTCATGTCCTCGCGGCTTAGCTTCTTGAAGTTCCCCACGGTGATGGTGGCGTTGTGGCTGCACTTGTCCGCCATCTTGTCTGTCTCTTCGTCGGTGATGTCCCTGCCGATAAGTTCCTTGATAGTGGTGGGCATGCCGATGGTGCGGTAGAAGTCCTCCATTGCCCGGATGCCGAGCAGCACTGTGTGTTCGGGCCGGGTGAAGTCGTTGGTGATACCCATGACGTTGACGGCGAAGCGGACGAACCGGGCGATGTTCTCCTTATATACATAGCGTGCCCAACTGCCCCAGACGGCTGCCAGTCCCGCGCCGTGAGCCACGTCGAAGAGGGCGCTGAGCTCGTGCTCCAGCATGTGGGTGGCGAAGTCGCCCACGGTGCCGCAACCCGTCAGGTCGTTGTGCGCAAGGCTGCCTGCCCACATGATTTGGGCGCGGTGGCGGTAGTCCGTGGGGCAGGCAAGCACTTCGAGCGTGCTGTCCTTCACGGTGCGCAGCAAGGCTTCTGCCAGTTCGTCGGTCAGTGTCATGTCGTCCTCGTGCGAGAAGTAGCGTTCCATGGTGTGCATCATGATGTCCACCGCTCCGCATGCCGTCTGGTAGGGCGGCAGGGTGTAGCTCCGTTCGGGGTTCATTACGGCGAATTTGCAGCGGGCGATGTTGTTGGAGTAACCCAACTTGATGCCTCCCGCTTCGTTGGTGATGACACTGCTGTTGCTCATCTCGCTGCCTGCGGCCGGGATGGTGAGCACGGTGCCTACGGGGAGAGTGGCGTGTGGTTCGGCTGCGCCGGTGTAGAAGTCCCACACGTCACCGTCGTAAGGCACTCCGTAGGCGATGGCTTTGGAGGAGTCGATGACGCTTCCGCCGCCCACGGCGAGGATGAAATCAATGTTCTCCTTGCGGCACAGCCCGATGCCCGCATGCACCATCGAGAGACGGGGGTTGGGGACAACGCCGCCTAACTTGACGTATGCCAGGCCTTCCGCTTCCAACAACCGGCACACCTTGTCGAGCAGTCCGGAGCGTTCCACGCTCTTTCCGCCGTAGTGCACCAATACTTTCTTTCCGCCATACCGTCTTATCAGTTTCCCGGTCTGCTCTTCGGCAGTTGCTCCAAACACCACTTCGGTTGGAGCATAAAAATTAAAGTCTTTCATTCTTCTTGAGATATTATTTATTGAGATGTTCATTATTGTATTTATCATTTTACAGCTTCTTCGTCGGATGCGCCTTCGGATTGGAGCTGAACCACCCCCGGCGGTCATGATGCACGCCGTATTCATCGACAATGGCACCTTCCGGCCCTGCCATCATGAAGTGCCAGGTTTCGGTCTTCTTCAGCGGTTGTGTCTCTCCTGCCTTCATGACAGAGAAGCTCTTGCTGATAACCTTTCCGAAGGAGGGCGGGATGGCGGGCGGATTGGGGGTGGGTGTCCCTACTTCCGAGAAGTTGTACACCCATCCCCGGACGGCTTTCCACGACTCATATTTGGCAGGGCGGGCAGGCGCTTCCGTTATCGGGCGGTGGATGTGTTCGGGAATCATCTGTCCGGGCAGCAGATACATGGTCATGGCGAAGTAGCTGTGCACGGGGTCGTTGAACCACGTAACGCTGGCCAAGCCCACGTGCTCGTAGTCGCCCAGGCCGAAGTCGCTCACCCAAAGCTGCTTGTCTATCAGCGGGGTGTAAAGTTCGCCGTGGGCAAGTATCAGTTGCCTGACAGCCTCCTTTGCCTTGTCTTCTTGGAAAATGCCGTTCTTGTAGAAGTCCGCGTTGGTGTACTTCCGTTGTCCGCTGGCGGTGGATATTCCTCCGGCAATGAAGAGGAGGGAGAGGACGGCCCACACTGTTTTCTTGATTTGCTTTAAGAATTTCATTATCTCTACATTTTAAAGGGTTTGAATTTTCTGACGGCAAAGATAAGGCGGAAAGAAGCGACTCCGGTTTTCTTATTCGTTCAAATGTACTTTGCTGAGAAGTCCAGAGACGAAGGCATATCTGTTTAATTGTCCGGCTCCTGGTGTGGCAAGCCTAGGAATTCTAGATGTGCATTTATATAATCAGGCACGGATTACGTGAGACTTGTGTAATCCGTGCCTAATTATATGAATATCTAAGGTATTGAGCGGTGTCCTACAGTTTTTCAATCCGTATGGCTGTTCCTCCGCCTGGTGCCAACTGTAGTGTCAGTATGCTGTCTGCCGTTACTTCTTCTTCGGTTATTTTCACGGGATAGGGATTCGTCTTGTAATCGGCTCCTTCGCCGTCCTCATAGACAGTGGCCTTGTAGCTGGCACCCAGGCTCAGGAAATCGAGCGGTAACTCTAGCGTGCGGGCTTCGGCATCGGTGATGCTGCCCACAAACCAATCTTCGCTATTGCGGTCCTTGCGTGCAATGGTGACGAACTCGCCGATCTTTGCATCCGGTATTACCGTCTTTGCCCAGGTTGTGGGGCAAGAAGTGATGAACGAGAATGCCGGCTGGTTTTCATAATTCTCTATCATATCCGCTGCCATCTGCAAGGGGCTGAATAGCACTACGTACAGTGCCAACTGCTTGGCAAGCGTAGTCTGCGGATGGGTACCGGGGAAAACCGGATTCCGGAAATTGAAGATGCCGGGAGTAAAGTCCATCGGTCCTGCCAGTCCACGGGTGAAGGGAAGGACACAAGTATGTTCGGGCGGATTGCCGCCGTCGGGACTCCAGGCATTGTACTCTTGTCCGCGCACACCTTCCTGGGTCATCAGGTTGGGATAAGTACGCTGCAAGCCGGTGGGCATGGCGGGCTCATGGTTGTCTATCATGATTCCGTAGCGGGCGGCGGTTTCGATGACCTTGCGGTAGTGGCGCACGCCGTACTGACTATGTTGTAGCTCCTTATGGTCGAGCATCGGGTTGACGTAGCCGGTCTTTACGGCATTGATACCGAGTGAACGGTAGAGAGCGTAGGCACTGTCCAATTGTTGCTCATAGTTGGTGGCGGCTCCGCCCGTTTCGTTGTGACCGATGAGGCGTACACCTTTCTGACGGGCATAGTCAGCCAGCTTCTTCAGGTCATAATCCGGATAAGGTTTGGTGAAGCTGAAGGCATCGCCGTTCTCCGTCCAGTCGCCGTCCCAGCCGTAGTTCCAACCCTCAACAAGCACACCGCTGAAGCCGTGCTTGGCGGCAAAGTCGATATAGCGCATGGTGTTGGCGGTGGTTGCCCCGTGTTTGGGACCTTGTGCCCAAGTATACTTCTCCATGTGCATACCCCACCAGATGCCGACGTAGCGTCCCGGTTCTATCCAGGAAGTGTCTTCCAGCTTGCAAGGCTCATTGAGATTCAGCATCAGCCGCGAGAGCATGAGGTCGCCGGGTGTCTTGCCCACGATAATCGTACGCCAAGGCGTGGCAAAGGGAGCGGCGGCAAATACCTTCTCGCCCGTGCTCCAAGGGGTAAGGGCGGCGCGAAGCGTCACGCCTTTTTCCTGTTTGTTAGTTCCGGGTGTCAGGTTCAGACTGGCGTAGTCCGTCAGATCGGCTTCGTGCAACACCATGTAGAGGCTGTCGTTCACTTCCAGGGTGACGGGGGTGGAAATGGTATCTTTCCGGCTGAGCGGCGAAGCGGTGAAGAGGGCTTCGTAATACTTGGTACCATTGGTGGGAATAGACCATGCTTTGGCATCCCAAGGGAAAGCATATTCGGTTTTCTCATCCATAATGACGAATTGCTTCAAGTTCTCCTGTTCGGGGAAAACGTAGCGGAATCCCAGTCCGTCATCGAAGAGCCGGAATACGATGCTGAGACGGCGCTTCAGTCCGTTTCGTTCCTCCAGGTCGAGGGTCAGCTCGTTGTAGTGGTTGCGTACTTCCACTTCCTCGCCCCAAGGCTGTGCCCAAGTTTCGTCGAAGGTGCTATGGCGTACCTCTTTCAGGCGGAAGTTATCGTCCAGCGGTCCGTCTTCGAGGATGAAGCCGAGGGCGGAGGGGTTGATGAGGGTTTCCGTACCTTGTGCCAGCGAGTAGTAGGGACAGCCGTCCTTCACTCCGGCTGTCAGGCTGAGCCGACCGTCGGGCGACTGCAAGGTTTCTGCTGTTCCGCTACTACACGCGGTCAGTAACAGAGCACAGAGGCAATTGCCGGTTAGCCGTTTTAATCTATCTATATTCATACCTATTTATATTATAAATTATTTAATTCGTTCATCAATTCTTCTGCCTTGTCGGGTTGCAGAGCTATAAAATAGTAAAAGACTTGCGACAGATATTTGGCCGCATCGCCTTTGTCGCCTGCATATTGCTGCTTCAGTGTGTACCAACGGTAGATCTGCTTCAACACGTGCTCGTTGTAAGATGTCCCGGAGAACTGTTGCAGCTTGGTCAGGTAATTGTATCCGTACTCTTCGGCGGGCTCTATGGTGGTGCCTTCGCCGAAGTCGTTCCAGGTGCTGATTTGCAGATAGTCCAGTCCGGCACTTTTGGCGGCAGCAAGTTGTCGGTCGAAGAGGGCCCCGTTTTCGGCATCGTAGGTGGTGTAGCTGTTGCCCCATCCTCCCTGCTTGTAATAGTCGTAGAAGCCAGGCATGGCACCGCCTATGCAGAGCTCCATGTCGCCCGTCTTGCTATAATAAGAAGCTGGGTCGGGGTTCACCCACAGGTATTCGCCGGCAGCGTTCTTCTCGCTGGCGTTATTGGCCAGGTGCAGATGGTTGTTCAGCACTACGAAGGTGGGTTTGACGGACAGATTGCCGAAAACGCTTGTCCAGTCTTTGGGTGTCGTGATGGCTTGCGGGCCGAAGACGAGGAGTAGGGGTTTGCTGTCTGCTTTTACATAATTCACTTTACCGAAGAAGTTGGTTTGCAGGTACTGCATGTCGCGGATGGCTTGCACCACTTTGGAACTGTTGTCCGGCAGTTCGGAAAGCGTCTGGTCTTCGTAGACGATGGCGAATTGCAGGCCGACACGTTCGGCGGCTTTCACTACTTCTTCGGTATTGCGGCGGTTGGCGGCATAGTCATATTTGTCCTGCGTGCCATACCAGTCTATCATGATGCCGTCTATTCCGGAGTATTTCATCGTCAGCAGGTGATAGTTCAGTACCGTGGCGTCGCTCGAGGCGTAGGGCCCGATGAGGGGATAATAGTGCGAGGCTATCTGCCGCCGTCCGTTGGCATCCTTTTGGTCGGGATTGCAGGTGGCCATTGTCCAATGTTGCCCCCACTTCTTGTCGGCTGAGGTAGCGGGAGTCTCGAACCAGGGCATGTAGTGGACATAGAGTTTCATCGGGTTGCTTTTTACTACATTGGCAGGATCGAGGGCGCCGGGCAGTTCCTTACCGCCATCGCCACCTCCACCGCCGGAATTGCCATTCTCACTGCCGCAAGCAGTGCTTGCCAATAGGAGGGCTGCCAGTAGGAGGGTATATACAAATGGTTTCATTATGAGGATATATTAAACTGGTTATTTATTTGAATCAGTGTCGACATATGATGCTCTCGGAACATCAGGTGCCGACACTAAAAAACTTCTTATTAATATCCCGGATTCTGCGTCAATCCCGGGTTCTTGTCACGTTCTTCCTTCGGAATGGGGAAGATGCCGGTATGCTTGTCTGCCGGGTCATCTGTTTTTTCCCACCATGCTTTGAAGAAGGTGCCGAAGCGGATATTTACCGTGCGGCGCATGCCTTCGAAGATAAATTCGCGCAACCATTCCTTGTCCAGCGCCTCTTCGGTGAGCGAGGTCAGCGCAGCCACGCCGGAGCGGGTACGCACCTGGTTGATGTAGGGCAGACCTGCATCGGGATAGCCCAGGCGGAAGTTACACTCGGCTTGCATCATCAGGATTTCGGCGTAGCGCATCAGTACCCAGTCGTTGTCGCGTTCCCAGGCATCGTTGGGTGCCCAGGCATATTTGTCCAGGCGGGCACCTTCGTTCTGCAAGGCATTGGTGTAGTTCTCGATGGTTTCGGTATAGTTCAGCGGTTCGCCGTTGTCCATCAGCACGTCGCTGCCGTCTTTGGCGCTCTTTTGCTGGCCGATGAGCAGCGATTGGCGGCGTACGTCGGTTGCCTCGAATGAGGAGTAGATGCCCGGCTGGGCACAGATACCGTTACCGCACCATTGGTAAACGCCGTTCGGGTCGAAGGCTACCTTCTGGTTGTAATGGTAGGTCATGGATGCCAGATAGTTGCCTACGGTGCCTTGTTTGTGGTCGTAGGGGATGGCAAAGATGATTTCGGGTGACGTTTCGTTCTGAATGGCGAAGTTGTCGAAGTAAGCGGCGAGGCTATATCCGGTCACTTTCTCGCAAGCGTCGAGGCAGTCTTGCCAGCGCGGGGTGCCGGTGTAGACTTCGGAGTTGATATAAAGACGGGCCAGCAGCGTATAGCCTACGTTTTGAGTGAAGCGTCCGTATTGTACGCCTGTGGGCAGCAACGGCAGAATCTCTTTCAACTCTTGCTCTATGAAACTGAACACTGCTGCACGGCTGGAAGTGGTAGGCAGGTCGGTTTCGGTAAAATCCGTGGTGATGGGCACGTTGCCGAACTTGTCCACCAGTTGCCAATAGTAGTAGGCACGCAGTCCGCGTAGCTCTGCTGTCACGCTGGCTTTGGCTTCGTCAGAGAGTTCGGAAGCTTCTACCTGGTAGATGATGGCATTGATTTTGGATACGCCGGTAAAGGAGTAGCGCCAAGCGCTAAGTACCATCTGGTTGTCCGGTGTCCAGGTGTGGAACTGTACTTGCTGGTAACGTCCGCCATCGTACCAGTCGGTGCCGCGGGTCGGTATGCAGGCTTCGTCAGAAGCACACTCTTCGAGGAAGAATACGTATTCGCATGTGGGGTAGCAGTTTACGCCGTTACCTTCGGGCGTGTCGGCGCCGTATCCGCGCAGGGTAGCGTAGGCTCCCGAAACGATGGTTTGTACTTCGGCGGGAGTTTTGCCGTAGTCGTCCATGGATACCTTGTCGTATAATGTCTCGCCCAGGTCGGTGCATGCGCCGAACAGCAGCGAAGAAATAAGCAGGGTGGATAGATATTTCTTATTCATAGTTTCTTTTGATTACGAGTTTTTTAGAACGAGATGTTTACACCGATAGAGTAAGTGCGCGGGCGCGGATAGCTGTTGAACCAGTCGATGCCGGGGCCGTCGAGCACGTTATCGGGGATGGAGACTTCGGGGTCGATGCCGCTATATCCGCTGATGCAGAAAAGATTTTCGCCCGTGAGGTAGAAGCGCACTTTTTGCAAGCCTATCTTCTTGACACCCGGAATGGTGTAGCCCAAGGTGACGGATTGCAGGCGGAAGAAGTCGCCTTTCTCGATGAAATAGCTGGAGAAAATGAGGTCGTCCTTGACGCCGCTGGTCAGCAAGTCGTCGGGTACGTTCTGTGCCGGGAGGCGGGTGGGGTCGAACATTGCCATGCGGGTGGCGTTCAGTACTTTCTGTCCGAACATACCATAACCCGCTACGGCGAGGTCAAAGTCCTTATACGCCAGGTTGATACCGACGCCGAGGTTGAACTTGGGCATGGCACTGCCCAGATATTCACTGATCGGATTACCGTCTTCATCGCGGTTGATGATGTACTTGCCGTTTTCATCAATTCCTTGGCACTTCGGTCCGTAGAAGGCGCCTGCAGGATAACCTTCTTTGATAATCTGCGAGTATTGTCCCGACATGCCGCGCAGTCCGTGGAGCGAACCGGCTTGCAGGCCTACTGCCTGATAGGTGTCGTTAGAGAGTTTTGTAATCTCCTGTTTGTTGTAGGCAAAACTGACGTTGGCATCCAGTGTCAAGTCTCTTTCGCGCAAGATGTTGGCATTCAGGGTTACTTCCAGACCTTTGTTCACCAAGTCACCCACGTTGGCAAGCATGGTGCCCACCAGGTAAGGAGGTTGTGGAACAGGATAGGTCCAGAGCAGGTCGCTCGTCTTCTTATGATAGTATTCGATAGTACCGTTGATGCGGTTCAGCAGGCCGAAGTCCAGACCGATGTTCAGCTGGGCGGTAGATTCCCACTTCAAATCGGGGTTGGTGTTCTGTGCCTGTACGTAGCTTTTCTTCCAGGTGCCGGTGGTGGCATCGTAGTAGCTGGCTCCGTCGGCGCTCAAGATGGCGAGCGACTTATAGGGCTCTATACCGTTCTGGTTACCCGTCACGCCGTAGCCTGCACGCAGTTTCAAGTTGTTCAACCAGCCGGAAGTGCCTTGCATGAAGGCTTCGTCGCTGAGGCGCCATGCCAGGGAGACGGACGGGAAGGTACCCCACTTGTGATTGTCGCCGAAGCGGCTGGAACCGTCGTGACGGACGGTGGCCGTCAGCATATATTTACCCATCAGGTTGTAGTTCACGCGGCCGAAGAAGGAGATCAGTTTCGATTCGTTCTTGTAGGAGTAAACGTCCGTGGCGCGGAAGTCGCTACCGGCAGCCAAGTTGTTGTAACCGAAGGCATCCGTATCGAAACCGCTGCGGGTGGAGCCAAAACCTTCGGCAGTGGTCTTCAGGTAAGAATAACCGCCCATTACGTTCAGTTTATGAATCTCGGCAAGTGTTACGTCGTAGTTCAGGTAGGCTTCCAGTTGCTGGTTGTTGTATTCGCCATGGGTGCGTTGTCCCCAGCCTTTTTCGCTTTGTCCTTCCAACTGTGCATAGGTGGGCTTGTAGAGTCCGCCTTCGGTGGATTGGTATTCGTATGAGCCGTTGGCTACGCCCTTCAGTCCTTTCAGCAGTTCCAGTTCTACCTTTCCGTAGCCCAGGAAGCGATGGCGTTTCTGGTCGTCGGTGCGGTTGGTGTTCAGTTCTACCGGGTTCTCGGTGTTCGTTCCGCCTATCTGGGCAAAGCTGCCGTCGGGGTTGCGGACGGGGAACGTCGGGTTCATGTTTGCCATGCGTTCGAAGATACGCGTGTCGATGGGGTTCCATTTATCGAAGTTGGCGTTGATACCGGCTTCGATGCGTAGGCGTCCATCCCATCCGGTCTGATAGGCGGCGAGGCTACCTGCCAGGCGGCTCATGTCGTTGCGCTTGATGACGCCTTGATTGTCCTGGTAAGTGATAGAGGCGCGATAACCGCTTTCCTTCTTTGAGTTGCTGATAGATACGTTGTGCGAGTGCGAGATGGCGGTACGTTCCAGTTCGTCCTGCCAGTCGGTGTCGTAACCGTAGTCGATGGCGTTGCCTATGTTGTTGTCGCGTACGTAGGCTCTCCATTGGTTGGCGCTAAGCAGGTCCATATGCTTGGCGGTTTGGCCGATAGCTACATAACCGTTGTACTGTATGCTCTTCTGTTCCATGTCGGTGGAAGCGCGGTTGGTGGTGACGATGATGACGCCATTGGCACCGCGCGAACCGTAGATGGCAGCTGCCGAGGCATCCTTCAGCACGTCGATGGAGAGAATCTCTGTGGGTTGCACGGAGTTCATGTCCACACCGGGGATGCCGTCCACTACAATCAGCGGGCCGTTGCTGGCGGAGAGCGACGTACCGCCACGAAGGCGGATGCTGGCACCTGCTTCGGGCGCACCGGAGCTTTGCACTACGGAGAGGCCGGCTACTTTGCCTTGCAGCAATTGCTCGGCACTGGTGATGACGCCCTGTTTCATGTCCTTGGCGCTGACGGATGCGATGGAACCGGTGAGGTCGCCTTTACGCATGGTTCCGTAACCGATACCCACAATCACTGTCTCTTCCAGTGCGATGGCATCTTCCTGCATGGTGATGGTCAGGTTACTGCCGGCGGGCACTTGTTGGGTGATGAATCCGATAAAGGATATTTCGAGGGTACTTCCTTGCGGGCAACTCAGGGTGAAGTCTCCGTTCAGCCCGGTGATGGTGCCGCCTTGAGT
The DNA here is from genome assembly GCF_038448625.1 of Bacteroides sp. GD17. Classification (NCBI taxonomy): domain Bacteria; kingdom Pseudomonadati; phylum Bacteroidota; class Bacteroidia; order Bacteroidales; family Bacteroidaceae; genus Bacteroides; species Bacteroides sp. GD17. The sequence goes on along the minus strand of NZ_JBCEZS010000004.1, from coordinate 399,954 downwards.
GCCCGTTACCTTTACGTTGGCGCCAATCAGTGGCTCCTGGTTTTTGTCTACTACCTTACCGGTAGCTGTGATGTTTTGTGCCAACAGGTTTTGGCTTGTTCCCAGCAGTACGAGTAGCGTGAAGAGGGAACAAATGGTATATATGGTTTTGTTTTTCATATCTTTTCCGGTTTGATTATTCGTAAGTGATTTCCGACAGCGGAACGAGTGGGAGGTCGGTATCGACTACCGTTACGTCATTGCTGTTCGTTATCTTCAGGTGGATCTTGGTGAGGCTGGTCATTCCTGCCAGTTCTTTAGCCAGATTGATTACGGTTTCGCGCTTGTCGCGGTTGCCTATCAGTGTTCCCGTGATGGTCTTCTCTCCGGCGGTGATGGTGTAGCTTAGGTCACCGTCGGTCTTCCCATTGTATTGGCGGGTCAGTGTGAGGATGTCCAGTGCACTGAACTTCTGCGGGAAGAAAGAGAACTGCGGGTCGGGATAAGGCGCAGCGGCGGCAGCTTTCAGGACGGCATCGGGGCTGGTGCCTGCCCAGTCGGGGTTATGGGTAGTGATGAGCCAGGCGATGTTCTCGGCCTCATAGTCGCTTTCCACGCCGTAGTACTCCATCGGAACCAGGTCCATGCGGTAGATGCTACCTTCTACATGGGTAAGTTTGGTCTTCTCTACGATTTCCGGCAGCCACATCTGTGCTTCTTGAGATACGCTCCAGTCATCCAGTCCGCTATGGAAGTGCAGGGACTCCCAACTGATGTCGTTCAGTCCGCCGGCTTTTCCGGCAAATACCAGTTTGTTGATGTCTACCAGGAGAGAGAACGGGTCTTTCAATCCGAACTTCTCGGGGAAGGACTTCCAGGCTTCGCCGCTCTCTTGGAAGGCTATCCAATCTGCGTGCGAGGTGTTTACTTGGAATACGTCACTTTGGGTGCTACCGTTTTTGTTTTTCAGTCGTCCCCAGAAGATGTCATCGTTGGCGTTCATATCGGCTGCGGGCACGCCGTAGTATTTCTCGGGAATCATGGTCATGGCGTAGATGTTATCGCCCAAGTAGGTCAGCTTGGCAAAGTCCGAGGAGCTGTCCCAGTTGCCTGCATCGGGTTCGCTCGGCGCCCAGCTCCAGAGGTAGAGGTCTTCGCCGGCTTTGAACTTGGTGTCGGTCATGTCGAAGTACCAGGTCACCTGGTCGGAAGCACGGTAAACTACCGGGTCTGTCCATATCTTGTAAGGAGAACCGGCTTCTACTTGCGCCCATAATTTTGTAGGCAACAGTGTGCACATCAGCACGATGGCGAAAGATAAGATTTTCTTCATATTCACTCCTCCTTACTTGTTTGCGGTAGCGGGTACCAGGTTATAGATGTATGAAACGAATGCCTGACCTTTCTGCTTGCGGGTCAGCTTGAATTCCAGGATGCGGTTGGCTCCCGGAGTAGCGGTCACGGTCAGTACTGCGGCCTTTTGGCTCTTGTCGCTGCCTGAATAAAGGAATATCCGGGCAGGTGTACCGTCGGAGTTGGTGAAAGGGTGTTCCATTTCCCAGTTTCCCGATGCGGGTAGCAGGGCAGGCGCATTACCCGTTACGCTGAAAGTGGTAGGATTGTTTTCAGCATCGGCTTGCAAGTCGATGTTGAATGACATGAAATCGAGTTGCCCGCTCAGGTCGATATCCTTGGCAGCGATTTCATCTACTTGTTTCATGGAAGAGAGCACCCATTTGCCGTTGATTTTCTCACCCAGGGTGATGGGGGCTACGTAAGATCCGTCTTCGGTATCGTTGCAGGCCGTGAGGCACAGCCCAGTGACGAGTAACGAAAACAATAGAAAAGCATGGATAGTCTTGAATGCCTTCATAGGTTGTAATTTTAAGTAAATAAATCAGGTTAACTATTACAATGCATTGGTCAGCGGAAGCCGTTTCTTCCGGTTGACATTGCAAAAGTATAGGATTGAAGGGAGAACTGGAAAATACCTACGGTTTGTATAACGAATTAAAGGATGTACCAGATGCTAATTGTTTAATAAATAGATGTTTGACTTTGTCTTGCCTCTCAGGTTGTATAAGTGGAATATAAGCCTGTATACTGAGAAAAGAGGTCGTTTATACGACCTCTTCCCACTCTAAATTAGGTAAAACCCCAATTAATCTAAAAAATCCATATTACTGCTTATGATGGTTGTACCAATCCGTGTTTTCTTTCCCTTTCGTTTCTGCCCAATGCTTGTAGTCCGGATAATCTGTTTCTATTCTTTGACTCTCGGTTACAGGGATGAAACCTTTTCTGGGGATATTCATGGCAAACGGATACTCTCCAATGCCAGAGACATAGTTTTTCTGATACTCGTCCAGTCCATCCAGGTTGGCATTGGCAGATGCTTTTTTCTTGGTGAGATGTACTTCGCGACCGTTTCCGGTTACGGTGATAAAGGGGTTGAAGCTCTCCCAGGATATATCATCTTTCTGTTTACCGGCAATGCCTTCGGTGATACTGCCTCGGAATGCCTGGTTCAGAGATGCCTTGTGGTCCTCAAATATTTCGATGGGCTGGTTCACGTAGCCGTCTATCATTAGTGAAAAGTTGCTGGTATAGCTGGCACCATCATGCACCGGGGTGAATTCATAGTCTATCTTCGTCAGTTTGTTACTGCCATCGAAGTATTTCGTCCAGGTATATTCTATGATAACATCGTTCATGTCATAGTCTCCTTCGGAAGGATAGAGGTCTTCGTAGAGGAGGGTGCCTTCAACTGATTCGGTAATATCTTCATTCAGTTCCGGTATATCTTCTTTATCGATGTCGGGACTGGTGGTGATGAGAAACAGGAAGTCGTTGTAGTCGAAGTCGCACTTATCCTCTGTTGTTTCATTGAGCGCTATGTCTTCGAAGCCGAAAATAATTTTTCCGCTTTCCGAGTCTTTGAAGCGAACGGCTTGCTTGTTGTTATGTTGCCACTGATTGGTGTGATGTTTGATACCGCCGTCTTGGTGGGAATTGCACCACCAGTCAGTGAATATAGGTTCGAACACGTCCGGCCAACTCGAAATGATAAAGAAGCCGATGGAGTATCCTTCAGGGAAATTGCTGCCTGTTGTAGCGTTTCCGTCTTCGCCGTAGAATTGTACTGGGATGCTAAAACCTGTTTTGTTATTATTGCTGATATTGATGTAGCCGTTGTCTCCATATCCTTTGGTCAGCAGGAACTTATCATTTTTGAATCTGCTTATTATACGCTCGTAGTCTCCATATCCTTTTTCGGCATTATAAAAATAGTTCTGGCTGCCTGGGTTACCCCCTTGGTTCGTATTGAAATCTGTGGGATAATAATAATAGTATATCTGTGCAGTACGGCTTGCACCCGAGTAAACAAAAGAGAATAGTACTTCCGTATCGCTCTCTACTACCTTTAGATTGATGTTGTCCACATTCTCCAACTGGCTTGTGTTATTCTTATTTTCAGGTAAGCGGTCCATGAATTTCTGCTTTAACTTTGTGCATAAATCTATGTCTGCTGTTAGTGCGCGGGTACTTGCCAGATTGTTGGCAACATTGAATTTCAGTCCTTCGGTAGATACCGTAGCAGGAATATTGATGCCGTAAGCGCTGGCATATACTGTTTTGCCGATGTATTCGCTTGGCAAAGTCATCTTGCCATTGTAGTGTCCGTTCTTGTCGGTGTAGGCAACGTAAAGTTGTTTGGAGTCATTTGCCTTTTCAGGATTGTCCGCATAAATGCGAATTAGAGCTTCCCGACCGAGAGTTATTTCTACCGGACAATTTACCGTTGTCCTAAAGTCAAAACTGGCTTTGATTTCTTCATTAATCCTTTCGGGATTGTACAAGTCTGTTTTCTCCATGCAGCTAGTTACCAACAATAAAAGCACTGTGCCGCATACGTTTAGAATCAAGTTGTGTCTCATTTTTTTTTCTTTGTTTTGAGGTGTAACATTTTGATACAAAAGTACACACTTGATTCAGGAAAAGGAATAGTTGGTTGTTTTATATAATGAAAATAGAAAGTTGACGTATTGTAATATATTTATTATTAAGAAGTTGCTTGTTTGATGACGTATCTCTTGTATAATGTGTAAGCACTCGGGAAATGAACCTGAACAAACCTGAGTGAACCTGAGCAAACCTGGAACTTAAAGAGTTACCGCTGCTATCTCCATAATTTTAGCTTCAAACTGTTCGTTGGACACGATGGATTTATTCTTTACCCGTGTTTTGTAGGTGTTGATGGTGTGGACGGAATAGTTCAGGAACTTGGCGATGCGTTCGCTTTCGCAGATGCCCAGACGGATGAGGGCGAAGATGCGCATTTCGGGAGTGAGTGACTGGCCATTCTCATTATGGCTGTTTTCTCCGGGAGGAAAGAGTTTGTTATAGGCAGTAATGAACCCTGGAAATAGCTTCAGGAACGTTTCGTCGAAGGAAGCGTACATGTTGTCTCGTTCATTGTTCAGGGTCGATTCTTTGAACGAGGTGCGCAGGTCATCGAATTGCTTGGCAGCAATCTTGCGGTTTATCATCTTGTAGAGATTCTCCATCTTTCCGATATACTCGGAGTTCAGATAGAATGAATAGCCGATATATTCGTCCTTGATGTTGTTGGCTTCGGACAACTGTTCGTTGATCTGTTGCAGTTGCTGGTTGCGCTCCACAATGGTTTGCCGGGCGGTACGCAGTTTCTTCATCTGCTTGTAGATGATGAGGGTGGCGGTGAAAAGCAGAATGAAGAGTATGGAGAAGAGTGTGATGCCGCCGATGAGCACGTTGCGTTGCTTCTTTACAATGTCGAAGCGGTCTTGCTCTATGATGGGCAGGATGGAGCCTATTTCTATTTTGCGTTGGCGGGCATTGTAGAAGTTGGCATCTTCAAGGGCCGATTTTACGTATCGGTTGGCACGGTTGATGTCTCCACGCTCATAGAGCAGCCCGGCCAGCACGCGCAGGGCGGTTGTCTCTTTCGTTGCCGAGCGGATGTCACCGATAGCGGCGTGTATCAAGTAAGTGAGTGCTTGCTCTTCATCCCCCTGTTCACCGTATACCCATCCCAGACTGGATGCGATGATGGCTTCGGTGTGTGGGTCTACATCTTTTCGCTGTAACATGGTTTTGAAGGAGTAGATACAAGCATCGTATTGTCGTTCTTTCATCTGCTTCTGGCTGGTGAAGTACCACCACTTCACTCCCCTTTCCGGTAAAAGGGTTAATAAAGAGTCCGTATAAAGGCTGCCCTTCCTGATGTATTCGTCCTGGAAAGGAGCTTCGTGGTTATAGTCGGCAATGTCATAATAGAGTCTGCTATATAAGGAATAATAGGAAATTTTGTTGGCAAGCGGGACATGGCTGATATCGATCTTTCCTATTACGTCGAAGGCTTCTTTAAACAAGCCCGATGAAAGCAGGCAGAAGACAATGGCTCCGTTGGATTCGGCTATGTATCCTGGATTTTGCAAACGTTCGGCCAGTTGCAAAGAGTGGTGGGCGTATGAATAGGCAGAATCATATTTATAAGATTTGTACTCCTCGAAAAGGTGGATGCTGGCTTCGTAGCGTTTTTCATCAGATACGGATTTTCCAAGAACCCGACGCCATTCGGCAATTCGGGCTTCTTTCTTATCGACATATTCAGTACTTTTCTCCAGATACTGGTCCAATTGTATGAGCAATGTGTCTAACGGCGAAGAAGCTGAAAATCCTTTTAGGCCGATGGTGAGCAATAAAAATAGAAAGAGGAGTTTTAGTTTCATTGTGTTATGGGTTTGCTTTTCCGTATTTCATGATGAACTCTATCGGGCGGTCTGTGGCTATGATGTCAACGCCCAGGTCTACCGCTTTCTGGTTGTCTTCTGTCTTGTCGTCCAAGCCTAAGACTAAAGCCAGTACCTGCAAGTTGTACTTACGGCATTTCTCTACAAATTGCGGGGTGAGGGAGTCAATCCATGCGACGGCGATGTTGGCACCTACTTCTTTTGCAATCCGTTCTAAGTCTTTTTCGCTTCTGGCGTACGCTTGCAATGTTTTTACTTCGGGTGCTATCTTCTTGAACGCTTTGATGTCTTCTTCCTGGCTGAAGGTGAAGTTGCAGTTTTCCAGCATGCCTTCGGACTTGATGAGGGCCAATAGCTGCTGCAGGTCACCGTTGCGGTAGTCGATAGTAACTCTTAGTCCGCTTTCTTTAGCTCTGCGCAGCAGGTCTTCAAAACGTAGCACCCGCTGTCCGGCAAATTCGGGAGCAAACCAGGAGCCGGCATCCAGCGTGTCGATGTGGGCAGACATCCAGTTGACGATATCGCCTGTCCCGTTGGTGGTGCGGTCCAGCGTAGAGTCGTGCAGGACGTAGAAGACGCTGTCTTTGCTGATGCATACGTCGCACTCCATGTTGCCTACGCCATATTTGATGCATGAATCTACGGCCGCCATTGTGTTTTCGGGAGCAATGGCGCTGGCGCCGCGGTGTGCGCTGGTCATAGGTATCTTGGCAGGTGTGGTCCGTCGCTGAGTACACCCGGACCCAAGTAAAATGATGGCAAATAGTATATATAATAACCTCTTCATGCTTTGACTGATTTACGTTACAAAAATACTAAAATATATTGTTTATTAGGATGATTTCTATTGGTTTTTAGGAAATTGGCTTGTCGAATGTGTCGAATGGATAAGTAGTCTGCCTGCAGAAATAAAAAAAGGAGTACCGCTGTACTCCAACCTTTGTTAACCTTAAATCTAATACTATGAAAAAAATCACATTGCAAATGTAAGGCTTCAGGCAATATCTTCCAAATTTGGGTTTACGTCTTCTCTCTCTTTTATAATTCTTTCACTGAATTTCACTGTTTTCGTGCACGATGTGTCTTTTTGATTACAATACAAGGTGAGTTGTAGCTAAATGATAATTCTCTTCGGGGTGGAGATAGGGAAAGAGGATAAAAGCAAAAGATAGGGTAAGAAATGTGGGGCGATGGTTGCAAAAGTTGCAAATCTGTTTCAATCGTTTCACAGAACCTTTCAGGCCTTGAAAAGAGTTGGAATTGGCCGCTATTATTAAATTTATATATTCTATTTTTGTTGACATACAACGCGAAGTTATGGAGAAACGCACTTATATATATGTTCTTTGGCTACTCTTTTTTTGTATTATATCAGGGGCGGCAGTAGGGCAGAATAAGTGGACGGAAATCTATAATCGGGTGTTGGCGGATGAGCAAGTGCCGGATAGGGAAGAAGTTTTGATATTGATTCAGCATCATAACGAAGAACCTCAAAGGCTGGAAAGCTTGTTACGTTATCTGAACGAAGGCAGAGCTTACGCTTATTTGTCAAAGCATTTGCTTCCGAGGATTGAAAGGAGAGAAAGAGTAAGAGATACATTATACATGGCAGCATTGAAACTGCCGGAAACTACTTCGTTAATAATGGGACAGATACAGCAAAAATCGTTTGTTGTATCTGAAAATAGAGAGGAAAGAAAAGAGGAAAAGCCGGCGCCGTCTCACAAAACGGTGCTGGCGATAAAGAACAACCTGCTTTACGACCTGGCCTTGGCTCCGAATATAGAAGTAGAGTTGCCAATGGGGCAACGTTGGTCTTTGAATGTTGAGTATAAATGTCCTTGGTGGTCGAGCAGCCGGAACGATTTCTGCTATCAGCTCATTTCAGGAGGAGTAGAAACGCGCTACTGGTTAGGAAACCGTCGTACACGTAGAAGATTGACCGGCCATTTTCTGGGAATATATGCCGAAGGTGGTGAATATGATTTCCAGTTGAAGGAGGAAAAAGGATACCGGGGTAAATACTATGCGGCTGCAGGAGTGACTTACGGCTACACACATCCGATGTCCCGGCATCTGGCCATTGAGTTTAGTATAGGTATCGGCTATTTGGATACGGAGTACCGTGAATACACTGCTTATAATAACAGCCTGGTCTGGACCAGCAGTGGGAAGTATCATTTCATTGGGCCTACAAAAGCTAAAGTTTCTTTGGTGTGGCTCATAACGGCAAGGAGATGAAGAGAATGAAAAGCGTGCATTGTATATTTCTGATGCTTTTCTCCGGGCTGTTGCTGGTGTTGGAGGGATGCGAATTCCGGGATATGTTGGACGATTACCCTGTCAGCGGAGTTCAGGTCAAGCTGGACTGGACGGGGGTGACGGACAAACTGCCGGGGACGATGCGGGTCATCTTTTATCCGAAAGATGGTGATGGCAGAAAGATTGATACTTTTATGGATGCCGGAGGAGGAGAGTTGAAAGTCCCGCCGGGACGCTATGCAGTAGTTGCCTACAATTATCTCACCGAAAGCGTACAGATACGGGGCGATGAGAGTTACGAAACGATTGAAGCTTTTACGGGGCATTGCACGGGGGTGAATGCGGATGAGGATATGGTCTGGTCGCCCGACCCCTTGTATGTGGTTGCTGTGGATGAAGTAGAAATAGAACAGAGTGATGTGGCACTCCGGTTGGAGTGGAAGCCGGAAGCGGTGGTGAATAGTTACTCTTTTGATATAAAGGTTGAAGGTTGGGACAGGATTTCAAATGTTGTTTGCTACGTAGATGGCTTGAATGGAAGCTGTTTTATGGGAAAACATACTTGCGGGCTGAGTGAAAAACCGATATGCGTAGATACAAAACAAGAAAACGGGTTGTTGTGGGGCTATTTCTCGCACTTTGTATTGCTGAAAGATGCTAAAACCCGCGCTGCCAGTCCGATGAAGCTGACGTTGAAGATTGTGAAACGGGACAATACGGTTCAGGCTTTGGAGGTGGATATTGAAGACTTGATTGCACCTCCTCCTGTCGGGGGAGGCGAAGGAGAGCCCGATGTTGAGCCTGGTACGGAAATACATATTGAAGTTCCGGTTCCGGATGGTGAGATTGTGGTAGATGAGTTGGAACCGGGTACCGGTGGAGAAGGCAGCGGCGGAATTGGTGGTGATGTAGGTGATTGGGACGATGAAACGAATGTGGATTTGCCCGTGAATTGAAAGCAAATAAATATATTAACTATAAAAACAAACTATTATGAAGAAGATTTTATTAGTAGCGTTGGCAGCAGCCGGAATGGTTAGCTGTTCACAGAATGAGGAGATTGAGAATGCCGGACAGAAGGCGGAGATCAGATTTGGAACAGCGGTAAGTACTACTACAAGAGCAGCAGTTACTGATTTGACAGAATTGAAAAAAGCAGATGTAGGATTTACTGTATATGCCTATAATTCAGGCAGTAGTGAAATGAATGCTGTAACAGCAGGTACTGATATGAAAGCATTTATGACTGGTGCAAAAGCAACCTTTGCCAGCACAGATTGGAATTTAACTGGTGGTCCATATTATTGGCCGTTGACAGATAAAATTCAGTTCTTTGCGTATGGAAATCCTGGTACTGCTACTTTGGCGTATAGTGCACCGGATGCCAGCAATAAATTTCCTTCTATTACTTATACAGTAGCGGATGTAGCTGCACAGACAGACTTTGTTGTTGCAAGTGCACTCGATGCTAATAAGACAGACGATGCAAGTGGTGTTTCTCTGGCATTCACTCATGCGCTCACTCAAATAAACTTTACCATTAAAACAGCTGATGCCTTGACTTATAAATTGAAATCACTTTCAATATCAGGAGTATATAGTAAGGGAACTTATGATTTTGGTACTTCAAAATGGACCGCACAAGCAGAACCTGCTACTTATGCACATACAATTGATGCTTCTGGTTTGGAAGTGCTTCAAGCAGGTAAAGAGATCAATGCTGCTTGGATGCTAATGCCTCAAACTTTACCAACTACCGGTGCTGCAATCAATTTAACATATGATATTTATAATAAAGATGTTCAAATAGGTGATGTAACCTCCTCCATTGATTTGAAGGAAACGACAGCTTGGGAACCTGGTAAGAAGATACGATATACATTGACCTTAGCAAATGGAGGTGCAAAGGTAACCTTTGTTGTTCCTGAACTTGGTGCATGGAATACGACGGATGACACTAATGTAGAAAAATAAAACTACCCTCTAATTATTCCCCGAAAACCTCTTTCTCGAAGTTTTCGGGGAATATAGTTTTTTTTCTGGTATTATCTGTTTATATTTGTCGCAGCAAACAAGCAAGCTATAAACACTTAATACTACAATGCCAAATTCCTCCGTATGTGGAGCAACCAACATTGATTGTCACAGCTGTTCTAAAGCTACTGACAATATCATTATTTACGCCTCCCATCCGAGGGGTTTTCACCTTCCTGCACAGAAATGTGAAGAGAATATCTTGATTTTTTTGTTGAAAGGAGAAGTACTTGTTAATAGTAATGAGTACGCGGGAACCACTTTGCATGCCGGCGAGTTTATTCTTCAGGCAATAGGTTCGAAGTACGAAATTCTGGCTATGACCGATGTGGAATGCGTCTGCTATCGTTTCGAACAACCGAGATTCTTCTGTGAAACCCGCTATAAACATATTGCAAATGAGGTGGAACCTCCCCTGATTTATTCCCCTTTAAAGATCAAGCCCGAAGTGCAATACTTCCTGGATGCTTCCAAATCCTACATGCGGGAAGCTCGGATTTGCAAGGAACTGCTGGCATTCAAGCAAAAGGAATTGGGATTCCTCTTGGGACAGTATTATTCGGATTATGAGCTTTCCATGCTGGTGCATCCTCTCTCCAAATATACCAACAGCTTTGAGTATTTCGTACTCAAAAACCATAATAAGGTCAAGACGGTAGAAGAACTGGCAAAGTTGGGAGGATATACTACTACAACATTCCGCCGTATCTTCACTTCCGTATTCCATCAACCGGTTTATGAGTGGATGCAGGAGCGTCGCAGAGAGGGCATCATGTACGAACTGCAACACACGGATGCCACTATTTCCGAAATTTGCTATAAATACGGTTTCGAATCCTTGCCCCACTTTTCTAACTTCTGCAAGAAGAACTTCGGTCTTTCTCCCCGTTTGTTGCGAACGGCGGGGAAGGAGGCATCTCAGGTTCCGGCCAATCTATAAAACTATTAATAGGTTAAACAGGAACAATAGATAATTAATTTCTTGATTTTATTCAGAAGCTTAAGGCATATTGTTTCCATTCTGGTTCGGCCACTCCATCGGGCTAACTTAATCAATACTTCTTCATTAGTGGGTTCCCAAAATCCCAATACAAGGGTTTCGGTGTTGAAAATATGTAGCAGGCAGTTGTGGGTTAAAATAAAAAGGAGTTGGTCTCTATAGAGTATGCTGAATATATCTTCAATGTCTAACCAGTATTCCACAACGGCTTCACTATTGGAATCGGAAGGCGGAGAGAGAAACAAAATCTGATTGTCCTCAATAATGAGATTGTATTGCATGTTCAATGGAGCAAGGATCTTCATTATTTGACTTTCAGTCTGCCGTTTCATTGTGCGGACAACGTTAAATAGTTCTTCATCAAGGGTTTTCATATTATCCTTAGATTTTAAGTATATAATTGCCCTTGTTCCTTTTAAGCAAAAAGAAGTCGGACGTGCTACTGCATATCTATCCGACGAAAGGTACTGGTATACCCGAACTACTAATAAATATGTTCACACGACCGACCTTAAGTCGCCCGCATGAAACAAATTCATTGAAGTAGTTCTCTTTGACTTAAATAAAATTACCAGTTTTTTCGTCGTCAAAAAATTGCTTCAATACGCCGTATTTCTCCTCGGCTTACGGTGCAAATATACTGCATTTATTCCAAAATGCAGACATTTCACCCTTATTTTCTTTTAGAATATCTATAGTTTTAGTAAAGTCTTTTGTGCTTTCACTATACTTGAAGTAGTATTTCAGTATATTTATCCTATTATCCATTTACTGCCCGGTATGTACGAGATAATCTTTGTCGATACAAAACAACAGGCAAATGTGGTTACCGCAATGCATGGTATGGCAGCAACGGTGGGCAATCCTAACGTATGCTTGAACACGGTTACCCACAGTCCGAGCCAGAAGATGTGCATAAGATATATACCGTAGCTGAGTTTCGACATTTCTGTTATGATCCGCGGAGGATTCGGGCGGTTGATGCATGTGAACATAAGGAACGTGCCCGCAGTGAGAATCACACAGTTGATAGTGCAGAAAGCCCATCCTATTTCTATTACGGGGGTGGTAAGCGTTTCTCCGGGTATAGCCTGGACATAGAATGAGTAAATAGTCAGTGCAGCTCCCACAATCATTAAGACGGTTCCTATGGTTAGGCGTTTGGAGCGGTCCCACGTAAGGTGTACGCGGATATAATGCGCCAGTACGAGGTATCCCAGGTAGCCCGAGAAGTACCATAGCATGTGGTATTCGTTCCAGAAACATTGTCCCCATACCTCACCGAACCATCGGTTGAGGTACGGCATGCAGGTCGATATCAGGAACAGGCATATAAAGAAAAGTTCTTCTTTGGCTGTGGCTTTGCTCAGCCAGGGAGATATCATGGGGATGAAGAGGTAAAGGCTGATCAGTGGATACATGAACCAGAAATGCCCGGCCTGCGAAGGGAAGTTCAGCAGGATGCGCGACAGGTCATTTACAGAGGTTTCCCCGTCTATCTGTCCCCACAGCAGGGGCAGCGTGCTGTATAGTATCATAAAGATGAAGAATGGCGGCAAGATGCGGGTGAAGCGTCGGCGGTAGAATTGCCAGGTGGTCTGTTCTTCCTTCATCGGCACAAGAAGAAAGGCGGAGACTATCATGAACAAGGGGACTGCCATGCGTGAAAAACCGTCGTATACAGACACCCAGAGTCGGTCGGCCTCGTTTGCAAGATAGGACTGCGGTCCTGCCATATCTGTAGAGCCGGCAGCGCCATAGAAATTCTCACTGGCGTGCACCACTATCACAAGGAAGCATGCAAACACGCGTACATAATCTAAAAATACAATACGTTTCATCTTTTTGGGGAGCTCTTTTGAGCATTCATAACGGGAATGCTTCGTTGATATTCCGGATAACTGTCTTACAGTGGGAGACAAAGATAAATAGAAAAACTGATAACTAACAAGTTTGTAACAAAATAAAAGACCGCATCAAGGTAGTTCAATGCGGTCTTTATTTATATAGAATAAGTCTTTCCTTCTTATTACTTCACAATCCCTTTGGATGCTCTGATGAAGTTGATGATATTATGTATCTCATCGCTCATCGGCACTTGGTCTTCAATCTTCTGCAAGGCATCGTGTATGCTGAAGTTGCCTTGGTACACCAAACGGTAGGCGTTCACGATATGTCTCAGTATGCGCTCGCTCACTTCGTGCTTGTGCTGAAGTACGGCAGCATTGATACCGTGATATTCTGCGGGATTCCCGTTCATGATGACATAGGGAGGGACATCTTTCGAGATGCGGCAACCGCTCTGTATCAATACCCAGCTTCCGATGTGGGAAGCCTGGTGCAGGATGACGTTGCTACTCAAGATGGTGAAGTTATCTATCTGACACTCTCCGGCTACGGTCGTCTTGATGCCCAATACACAATGATTGCCTATCTGCACGTCGTGGCAGAGGTGTACACCGTCCATCAGGTAGTTTTCATTGCCGATGCGGGTGCAGCCGCCTTCATACGTAGCGCGGCTGATCACTACATTTTCGCGGATGTCATTGTTGTCGCCAATAACCAACTGGCTCTCATCACCTTCGTAATGGAAGTCTTGCGGCTCGGTGCCCAACACGGCGCCGTGATGCACTCTGTTTCCTTTTCCCATGCTGGTACCTTTAAGGATCTTGGCACCGGACATGATTACGCAATCGTCACCGATTTCCACACCCCCTTCGATATAAGCGAAAGGCTGGATCGTTACATTCTTACCGATTTTTGCGGTAGAATCTACATAAGCTAATGGACTAATCATAATAATTAGGTATTAAGTTATTCTCTTCCTCCTCCAAGCGCCTGATACAAGCTTACTACGGCCTGCATGCAGTCGAATGTGTCTGATACCTCAGAAAGTTGTGCGCTGAGATAAGATTGCTCAGAAGACAGGACTTCCAGATAGGTTGACGTGCCTAAGTTAAACAATTCTTTTGTATCTTCCGAAGCTTTACGGGCAGAATTAACTTGAATCTGACGTGAAGCGGTCTTTTCGGCTACCATTTGGTACTGATACAGGGCATTGCTTACTTCGTTTCCGGCTTTCAGTAGAGCTGTCTGGAACTGAATCTTTGCCTGCTCTTCCTGTGCCTTTGCCTGTTTCAGACGGGCGATGTTGGCACCACGGTAGAACAACGGTTGAGTCAGTGAGCCGATAGCGGAAGCCAGTAACTTACCGGGATTGACGATTGCCGAACCGGCGCTGTTGGTCCAGCCTGCCGAACCGTTCAGCGTAATTTGAGGATAGAAGGCAGCACGTGCACTGTTGGTGCTGTAATAACTTGCAGCCAACGACATTTCGGCGGCTTTCACGTCCGGGCGGTTGGACAGCAGTTGCAAGGGAATGCCGGCAGAGAACTCCGTAGGCAGTTGTTGCTGTTCCAGCGTGCTGCGAGTGATGCTTTGTCCCGGCTGGTTCAGCATCAGGCACAGTGCATTTTCGGTTTCGCGGATGCTCTGGCGTATGCCGGGCAGGGAGGCCATGACTTGGGCATAGGCAGTGCGGCTCTGCTCTACGGCAGCGGAAGTAGTGCCGTAGATACCTGCATCCTTCATGGCTTGCACGGTTTCCAGATTCTTCTTCAGGATGTCCGCAGTACCTTCGGTGATTTGCAACTGGCGGTCGAGCATCAGCAAGGTATAGTACATATTGGCTACGTTGGCAATGACTTGCGTCTGTACTGCTTGTTCGTAGAATTGGGTCTGCTTCAACGACACTTGTGCGCCGCGCTTCGGGTTCAGCAACTGGCCGAAGAGGTCGATTTGCCAACTTGCCGTTACGGGCAGTGAGTAAGTCTGTGTAGCTTTTCCTTTGTCCCAGCTGCTGACGGTTCCTTGCGGAGACAGTGCCAGCATGGGTGCGTAAGCCAACCGTGCAGACAGAAGGGCTGCTTCTGCTTTCTTCACGTTCAGGGCTGCACTGCGCAGGTCGGCATTGTTGGCGAGTGCTTGTTCAATCAGTGTTTGCAACTGTGGGTCTGTGAACACTTCCCTCCAAGGCAGGTTACCGAAGTTGGCTGTATCTGCGGCAAGCGTATCGTTTACGGCAGTCGTATCGCGATACAGTCCGGCAGCCGTGATATCATCGGGTCTGTCGTATGATTTGTAGATGTGGCAACTGCTCAATAAGGCAGTTGCACACATCAAAGTTATAATTTGTTTCTTCATATTCTTTCAAGTATCTTCTACTTACTACTATCTACTAACTACTTACTACTTAGTATACTGTTCAATTTCCGGTTCAGCATCGGAGTTGTCCACATCTTCCCATTCCATCGGCTTGAATTTCTCTTGCAGATACTGGAAGGCTACGAACAGGGCGGGCACTACGAAAATCTGCAATATCATACCGATTAACATACCGCCGATGGCCGAGGTACCCAGTGTACGGTTACCATTGGCTCCTGCACCGGTAGCAAGCATCAACGGAATCAAACCTACGATCATGGCCAGAGACGTCATCAAGATAGGACGAAGACGGGCGGCAGCACCCAGTACGGCGGCCCATGTAATGCTCATACCCATCTTGCGGCGTTCGAGGGCGAACTCTACAATCAGGATGGCATTCTTTGCCAACAGACCCATCAACATGATCAATGCAATCTGCATGTAGATATCGTTGGACATGGAGCCCATAATCATCTTCATAAAGGAGATGTTACCGATGGCACTCATACCGTTGACAAACAGGAAGCTACCCAGCAAACCGAACGGAATGGACAGCAATACGGAAAGCGGCAGGATGTAGCTTTCGTACTGTGCACTCAGCAACAGGTAAACGAACACGAAGCAGAGCACGAAGATCAGGCCGGTGGTGCTGCCACTGGTTTCGGACTCTTCACGCGCCATACCACCAAGCTCATAAGCAAAGCCGGTAGGCAGGTTTTCCTTCGCAACTTCGGAGATGGCAGCCAGTGCCTGACCTGAAGTATAACCGCTGGCAGGAGCAACCATCACCTTCATAGAGGTATAAAGGTTGAAACGGCTGATGATATCCGGTCCGTACACCTTCTTGATAGAAACGAATTGGGTGATGGGTGCCATCTCATTGCCGTTGCGCACCTTGATGCTCGACAGGGATTCGAGGTTCTTCGTTGCCTCGGGTTCGGCTTGTATCATTACGCGGTACATCTTACCGTAGCTGTTGAAGTTAGAAGCATACAGACCGCCGAAGTATCCCTGCATGGTGCTGAGGATGTCGCTTGGGCTGAGGCCTGCTTTCTTACAGGCTGCTGCGTCGATGTCCAGCATATACTGCGGGAAGTTCGGGTTGAAGCTGGTCTTGGCGGAGTTGATTTCGGGACGTGCTTCCAGGGCGGCAGTGTAACTGTTTACCACGTCGAAGAAGTGGTTCAAGTCACCACCGGTCTTATCCTGCATGTTCAACTCGATATCGCTGGATGCAGAGTAACCCGGAATCATAGGCGGAGTAAAGAACAGCACCTGTGCTTCCTTTATAATCTTCCTTGCACGCATGAAGAGCGTGATATAAACAATGTTGGAGTTCTGCATGGTGGAGCGTTCTTCCCAGTTCTTCAATTTGATGATGATAGAACCGTAGGAAGGTCCCTGGCCGCCGATAAAGCTATAACCGGAGATTAAGGTACGTGATTCGACGGCAGGTTCGGCAGCCACCAGGCTGTCCACACGGTGCAGCACTTCCTGGGCGCGTTCCTGTGATGTGCCCGGAGGCAGGGTTACTACACCCATGATAGTACCTGTATCTTCGTTAGGCACCATACCGGTCGGGGTAATCTTCATGAAGAAAATCAGCAATACGATGGAACCTACTACCAGACCTAAAGACAACCACTTCTTCTGGATGAAGAAGAGCACGCGCTTTTTGTACTTCTGCAACAGGTTGTCGTAAGTGGTATTGAATGCCGTATGGAAGCGGCTTACGAAGGTCGATTTCTTTTCGCCGTGTTCTTCGTGGGGTTTCAGGAAGATGGCACACAATGCCGGACTCAGCGTCAATGCATTCAAAGCCGAGAAACCGATAGCGATAGCCATCGTCAGACCGAACTGGCGGTAGAACGTACCTGCCGTACCACCCATGAAGCTTACCGGGATAAACACGGACATCATGACCAGCGTAATGGAAACGATAGCACCACCCAATTCACTCATGGCGTCGATGGAAGCGGCACGGGCAGACTTATACCCCTGGTCCAGCTTCGCATGGACGCCCTCGACGACGACTATGGCATCATCGACCACAATCGCAATGGCGAGCACCATCGCAGAGAGGGTCAGCAAGTTGATACTGAAACCAATCAGTTTCAATACGAAGAACGTAGCAATCAGGGCTACCGGGATGGCAATGGCCGGAATCAACGTGGAACGCATATCCTGCAAGAAGATATATACCACGATAAATACCAGGATAAATGCCTCGATCAATGTCTTCACAACCTCGTGGATAGAGGCGAAGAGGAAGTCGTTGGCACTCTGGGCAACGTTTATCTTCAAGCCCGAAGGCAGTTTATCGGAATAGCTGTCCAGCAGTTTTTCAATGTCACTGATAGTCTGTGTAGCATTGGTACCTGCCATCTGGAAGATGATACAGCTGACGGCCTTATGACCGTTTACGGTATTGTTGAAGCTATATGTCAGACGTCCCAGCTCAATTTCGGCAATATCTTTCAGACGGAGCACTTCGCCGTTTTCCAGCGCTTTGACAACAATGTTCTCGAACTCCTGCGGCTGTTGCAAACGTCCTTTATAGCGGATGGTGTATTGGAATGACTGCTTGCCTCGTTCACCGAACTGTCCCGGAGCGGCTTCAATGTTCTGTTCTGCCAATACAGCTGCTACATCGTTAGGTATCAGCTTGTACTGCGCCATGATGTCGGGCTTCAGCCAGATACGCATGGAGTAGTCCGTACCGAGCACCATGGCATCACCCACACCGTTGATACGCTTCACCTCAGGAATAAGGTTGATGTTGGCGTAGTTTTCCAGGAACTCGATGTTGTATTGGTCGGTTTCATCGTAGATGGACATTACCATCAACATGGAAGTTTGTCTTTTCTGTGTCGTTACACCGACTTTGGTTACCTCGGCAGGCAGCAGACCTTGCGCCATAGAGACACGGTTCTGCACGTTGACGGCTGCCATGTCCGGGTCGGTACCCTGCTTGAAGTAAATGGAAATATCGCCGGAACCAGTGTTGGTGGCATTGGAGGTCATGTACATCATGTTCTCCACACCATTGATCTGGTCCTCCAGCGGTGCGATGACAGAGTTCAATACCGTTTGGGCATTGGCACCGGTATAGGTGGCACGTACCGAAACGGTAGGGGGTGCGATGTCCGGATATTGGGTGATAGGCAAGGTTGCCAGACCAATAAGACCCAGTATCACTATCAGGATGGAGATTACCGTTGATAGTACCGGACGGTTAATAAATCTATCTAATTTCATGTTTTCAATGTTTAATGTTCAACGATTAATGATTAGAGTCCATCATTAGTTAAACGCTGTCTGGATATTACCTTCTTTTTGGTCTTTCAAAGCTTTCTGATACTCTGCTTCTTTCTCGGCAGGAGTAATAGGCTTGATGGTTTGTCCGTCTTTCAGGTTCTGTACACCTTCGATTACAATCTTGTCACCTGCTTTCAGACCGCTTGTCACGTAATAGTATTTGCCGTCATTCAGGCTGAATACTTTAATTTCCGTATTCTTCAGTGTGTTGTCACCCTGCAGGACGAATACGAACTTCTTGTCCTGTACCTCTGTCGTAGCCGACTGCGGTATCATGATAATATTTTCCATCGGGTTGGGGAATACTACATTGCCGGTGCTTCCGCTGCGCAGCACATTGTGCTTGTTGGGGAAGAGGGCACGCATTGTTACGGAACCGGTTGCCTGGTCTATCACGCCGCTGATGGTTTCCACGCGTCCGCTGTCGGCGTACATCGTTCCGTCGATAAGCTGTAATTGTACATCGGGCATCTTTTCCAGGATTTCTTTGGTGCTGCCGCCTTCACGAATCTGAGACAACAGTTGTCTTTCGGTCATGGAGAAGTAAGCGTACATCTCGGAAATATCGGCAACAGTAGTCAGAGGAGTGGCTGTAGAGGGGCTTACCAGGCTACCTACACGGTAGGGAACAGTACCTACAACACCATCGCTGGGGCTGGTCACACTGGTATAGGACAGATTGTTCTTAGCGTTTACCAGTTGGGCTTCCGCTTGTGCCAGTTGCGCTTTGGTCTGTGCCAACTGGTTTTCGGCCATTTGCAAGTCGTAGTCGCTGATGATGTTCTTTCTGTTCAGTTCACGCTTGTTGTTTACGGTGAGTTCCTGCGTGTTTACGGCAGCTTTTGCTGTTTCAACGGCAGCTTTGGCAGAGTTTACGGCAGCCTGATATTGTACGGGGTCAATGCTGAACAACACTTGGCCTTTGCGTACTACAGAACCTTCGTCCACGTGTAGTTTGGTGATGAATCCGCTTACCATCGGGCGGATTTCCACATCTTGTTTACCCTTGATGGTAGCAGGGTAGCTGTTTGTCAAGTTAGCAGTCGTAGTTTTCACCTCGATTACTGCAAATTCGGGTGCTGTGCCCGTGCTTTTGTCACCTTGTCCGCAACTGCTGAGCAGTGCCAGGCAACATACCAATAATACTAATCTACTCTTCATACTCTTTTTTATTCTCTGTATAATTTTTATATTCTTCTTTTGATAAGTGTTCTGTGTGTAATCCATGCTTCTCAACAAAGGTAGAAAAGAAAACTGAACACCCCTGTTCAGTTTTCGTCCGCAAAATTATTCTTTTCTTAGTATATAAGGTGAGTAATGCCTTCTTTTTTAACTATGTTTTATACATGGATAAAAACAAATGCTTGTTTTTACATTAAAATACTGTAAAGCATACTGCTAATTCTCGGAGAACCCTTATTTTTGCAGCATGTTAGACTGTAAACATCATAATAAGATGAAACCGCTTTTCCGCAGGTTGTTGGGGGCTGTCGCTATAGGGGCTGTACTCTATTCTTGCGCCAGTGTAGGCCGCATCGAGGGAGGACCTCTTGATGAGACCCCTCCGCGTTTTATTTCCAGTACCCCGGCGCCGGGTGGACTCCATAACGACAAGAATAAGATATCGATTGTGTTCGATGAATTCATCAAACTCGACAAGCCCAATGAGAAGATTGTAATATCTCCTCCCCAGGTGCAACAGCCCGAAATAAAGGCCAGCGGCAAGAAAGTTGTCATCACCTTGCAAGATACGTTGAAGGCTAACACCACTTATACGATAGACTTTGGCGATGCCATTCAGGACAATAACGAAGGCAATCCGCTGGAGAACTTCTCGTATTCTTTCTCTACGGGCGAAAGGCTCGACTCTATGGCGGTGGCCGGTACCCTGCTGAATGCTGCGAATCTGGAACCGGTAAAGGGGATGCTGGTAGGCCTGCATTCCAATCTGGCAGACTCGGCTTTTACGAAGCTTCCTTTTGAAAGAGTGGGGCGTACCGATAGTCGCGGGCAATTCTCCATCCGTGGAGTAGCTCCCGGTAAGTACCGCATCTACGGTTTGCAGGATGCCGACCAGAATTTTGCTTACTCCCAGCCGACGGAAATCATAGCTTTCGGCGATTCCATTATCATCCCTTCCATGGAAGAGCGTGTGCGCCAGGATACCACTTGGGTGGACTCGTTGACGGTAGATACCATCGTGGAACGGAAGTATACCTACTACCTGCCGGATGACGTGCTGCTGCGCAGCTTTAAGGAAAAATACTTCACGCAGCGTCTGGCAAAGAGCGAACGCCTCACTCCCCAGAAATTCTCCTTCTACTTTACGGCTCCGGCGGACACCCTACCACTGCTGAAAGGACTGAATTTTGACGAGAAGGATGCGTTTGTTGTAGAACAGACTACCGGACGTAACGATACGATTCATTATTGGATAAAAGACTCCCTGCTCTACAAACAGGATACTTTGAAGATGAGCCTCACTTATCTATATACGGATAGCCTGCAACAACTGGTACCCCGCACCGATACTTTGAACTTACTGGCTAAACTGACTTATGCCAAGCAGCAGAAGCAGATTCAGGAAGCAAAAGAAAAGGAACAGAAAGAGCGGGATAAGAAAAAGAAGAAGAAAGCCGATGAAGAAGGTACCGAAGCACCGGAACCCATTGAATTCCTCAAAGCAGACCAATACGTGCCCTCTGCAATGGATGTATACGATTACATCACTTTATCCTTTGAAGAGCCGGTGGCAAGTGTAGACACTGCTGCCTTCCATGTGAAGTTGAAAGTCGATTCGTTGTGGCAGGATATTCCGTTCGACCTTGTCCATGACTCGCTCGACATAAAACGATATAACGTGTTTGCCGAGTGGGAACCCGGAGAAAGCTACTCCTTTGAGGTGGATTCTGCTGCCATACATGGCTTGTATGGTTTGTTCACCGACAAGATAAAGAAGGAATTCAAGGCAAAGAAGCTGGATGAATACGGACAGATCTTCTTTAATGTAAGCGGCGCCGATTCGCTGGCATTCGTAGAGTTGCTGGACGGATCGGACAAAGTGCTGCGTACGGTGCCGGTAGTGGACGGCAAAGCCGATTTCTACTTTTTGAATCCGGGTAAGTACGGAGCACGATTGATTAATGATACAAACGGGAATGGCGTTTGGGATACGGGAGACTATGCCGAGAAACGCCAACCGGAAATGGTTTATTATTATCCGCAGGTTTTGGAGCTTAAAGCAAACTTTGAACTGACTCAGAATTGGGACGTTCATGCAAAGACCCTGGATAAGCAAAAACCGGACGAACTAAAAAAACAAAAACCAGATGAAGACAAGAAAAACAAGAACAAAAACAAGAATAACCGCAATAACAGCAGCGGCCGCAACAGCGGTCGGGGCTATAGTTATTAGGCAGAAGCGGTTGTTCGTTCTATTGGTAATGGGAGTAGTGATTGGTTTCGGAGCCTCCCAGTCTGTTCAAGCTCAATGTACGGCAAAGAATGAAGCATTCCAGTCGGGCGAGCACGTGATGTACGATTTATATTTCAACTGGAAGTTCATTTGGAAGAAAGTGGGGTTGGCAAGCCTCACGACGAATGCTACGACCTATCATTCCGAGCCTGCTTTCCGCTTTAACCTGCTCTGTGTGGGTAGTAAAAAGACCGATTTCTTCTTTAAGATGCGTGATACACTGACTTGCTATGTCAGTGACAAGCTGGAACCGCTTTATTTTCGTAAGGCAGCCGAAGAAGGCAGCCGCTATACGGTAGACGAGGCGTGGTTCTCGTATAACAACGGTACGGCGAATGTGAAGCAGAAGCGGACCTGGCTAGACCGTGACCCTCAGGAAATGGAGTATAGCGATGAGCGTTGCATCTTTGATATGCTGAGTATTTTGGCGCAAGCCCGTTCTTATGATGTGAATACCTTTAAAGAAGGTGATAAAATCCTTTTCCCTATGGCTACGGGCCGTAAGGTGGAGGAACAAACCCTTATTTATCGGGGTAAGCAGAATGTTACGGCAAACAATGATACGATTTACCGTTGCCTGGTCTTCTCTTTTGTAGAATATAAGAAAGGGAAAGAGAAAGAAGTCATCACTTTCTTTGTGTCTGATGACAAGAATCACCTCCCCATCCGCCTGGATATGTATCTGAACTTCGGCTCGGCGAAAGCTTTCTTTAAGAGTGTGAGGGGCAATCGCTATCCGATGACCTCTATTGTGGGGAAGAAATAAGAGTTCAGAGCTGGAACGGCAGTGCGTCTCCCTTCCTGAACACACTCGATTCAAAGGTAGCTATCAAATCCCCTTTTTGATTGGTGATATCAATCTGATAATAACCGGTGGTGCGGCCAATGTATCGTTCGCGGGCTTCGGCGTATAGTGTATCGCCCGGTCCGCTGCTGCGCAGGAAGGTGATATTGGAAGAGAGCGAGAAAGCCAGTGCCCCGTGTGAATTGGCGGCAGCGGCCAGTGCCAGGTCGGCAAGGGTGAAGAGCGCTCCGCCCTGTGTGCGGTGTCCGGCATTTAGGTGTTCTTCGGTGATTACCAGGCGGGCTTTGCTATATCCTTCCTTTATTTCCAACAGTTCTATGCCTGTACTTTCGGCAAAACGGTCATTCTTGAAAAACTCTTGTGGGGTCATACTTATTTAGTGGTTATTAGTGATTTGCTTGTGAAAAAACACGATTTCGGATGCAAAAGTAACGATTTTACCCATTAATTGGATTATTTGTGAGGGTCAATTCTGTAAACTTGCCCTACTTTTGCAACAGAGAAATCACAAAACTTTAATAAATAAATCCCTTATTATGAAAACAGTCCTCACTACATTGGGAATTTCCCTCCTTGTACTGGCTGGTTGCGCAGGGCAAAAGCAGGCCGAAAGCAACTTCATCCAAGAAAACATTGATAATGCCGTGGCTCAGGAAACAATCCAGACAGACATTATCGAACAATCCGGTAAGATTTTGAACCCGCGTACCATCAACAAAGACGGCAGCATTGTCTATGTACCGATCGATGACTGGTGTTCCGGTTTTTTCCCCGGTAATATCTGGTATACCTACGAGCTGACCGGTGACAAGAAGTGGCTGCCCCTGGCCGAGAAATATACCGAAGCGCTGGACTCTGTACAATACCTCACCTGGCACCATGACGTAGGCTTCATGATTGGCGCCAGCTACCTGAACGGCTACCGTTTTGCCAATAAAGAAGCGTATAAACCGGTCATCATACAGACTGCCAAGTCTCTGTCTACCCGTTTCCGTCCCGCTGCCGGAGTTCTCCAGTCATGGGATGCCGACAAGGGCTGGCAGGCCGAACGCGGTTGGAAATGCCCCGTTATCATTGATAATATGATGAACCTGGAACTGCTGTTCGAGGCTACCAGGCTGTCCGGCGACTCCACCTTTTATAATATAGCCCGGAAGCATGCCGATACTACGATGGCCAACCACTTCCGTGCCGATAACAGCTGCTATCATGTAGTGGACTATGATCCGGAAACCGGCGCCGTGCGCAAGAAACAGACAGCGCAGGGTTATGCCGACGAATCGGCTTGGGCACGCGGACAGGCATGGGCTCTCTACGGCTACACCATGTGCTACCGCTACACGCACGATGCCAAATATTTGGATCAGGCCGAGAAGGTCTACAACTTCATCTTCAACAATAAGAACCTTCCCGAGGATTTGGTTCCCTATTGGGACTACGATGCCCCCAACATCCCCAACGAACCTCGTGACGCTTCTGCCGCCGCATGTACCGCCTCCGCCCTTTACGAACTGAGCACTTACCTGCCGGACAAGGGATACAAGGAAACAGCCGACCGGATCATGCAAAGTCTTGGTTCTCCCGCTTACCGTGCAAAGGTAGGAACCAACGGAAACTTCATCCTGATGCACTCTGTAGGCAGTATTCCTCATGGTGCCGAAATCGATGTACCTTTGAACTATGCCGATTATTACTTCCTGGAAGGACTGATGCGTAAAAGAGATTTGGAGAAATGAAAGCTCAATTAAATATTTTGTTTGGTGGTTTAGGTCTGTTCGCCTTGCAGGGCTGCAAAGCCCCGCAGGACGGACAAGTCCTGCAACCGAATGTAATCTATGTCTTCCCCGACCAATACCGCAATCAGGCAATGGAGTTCTGGGGACAAGACGGTTTCCGTGAGAAGGTAAACTTCCGGAACGACCCGGTACACACTCCCCGTCTGAACGACTTTGCCCGCGAGTCGCTGGTGCTGACTTCGGCTATGAGTAACTGTCCGCTGAGCAGCCCCCACCGCGGTTCGCTGCTTACCGGAATGTATCCTAATAAGAGCGGTGTTCCTTTGAACTGCAATGCCGACCGCCCCATCAGCTCCCTGCGCGAGGATGCCGAGTGTGTAAGCGATGTATTCAGCAAAGCCGGATATGACTGTGCTTACTTTGGCAAACTGCATGCCGATTTTCCTACTCCCAATGACCCCGAACGCCCGGGCAAGTACGTGGAAGACCGCGTACCGGCATGGGATGCCTATACACCGAAAGAGCGGCGCCACGGATTCAACTACTGGTACTCTTACGGCACCTTCGACGAGCATAAGAATCCGCATTACTGGGATACAGACGGTCGCCGGCACGACCCGCACGAGTGGTCACCGCTGCACGAGTCGGGCATGGTTGTCTCTTACCTGAAGAACGAGGGAAATGTGCGCGATCCGAAGAAACCTTTCTTCGTCATGGTAGGTATGAACCCGCCCCACAGCCCGTACCGCTCCCTGGACGACTGTATGGAGCAGGATTTCAATCTCTATAAAAACCAGCCGCTGGATAGCCTGCTCATCCGTCCCAATGCCGACCCCAAGATGGCAAAGGCGGAGTCTGCCCGCTACTACTTTGCTTCGGTAACGGGTGTAGACCGTGCCTTCGGGCAGATTCTCGATGCACTGAAAGAACTCGGGCTGGATAAGAATACGATTGTCGTCTTTGCCTCCGACCACGGTGAAACCATGTGCAGCCAGCGTACGGACGACCCGAAGAACTCTCCGTATTCCGAGTCCATGAACGTTCCGTTTATTGTCCGCTTTCCGGATAAGATAAAGCCGCGGGTGGATGACCTGATGCTGTCTTCCCCCGATATTATGCCTACTTTGCTCGGCTTGGCAGGTTTGTCCCGGTCTATCCCGGTAGAGGTGCAGGGACGCAACTATGCGCCGCTTTTCCTCGATGAAAAGGCGGATATTGTACGCCCCACCGGTGCGCTCTACATTCAGAACCTGGATGGAGAGAAGGATGCGGACGGCAAGGTGCGGTCTTACTTCCCTTCTTCACGCGGATTCAAGACGGCTCATTATACGCTGGCGCTTTACATCGACCGCGAGAACCGCAAGTTGGTGAAGAGTCTGCTGTTCGATGACGTGAAAGACCCGTACCAGATGAATAACCTTTCTTTGGAAGAGAACCCGGAAGTGGTGAAAGAATTGTGTGCAGAGATGGGCAAGGTTCTGAAGGAAATAGACGATCCCTGGTATAAGGAAGGTATCTTGTCGGATATGATACCTTATGGAGAATAACAATAGGTAGTAGTTACTATATAATCTCTCGATTACTTCGTGTGGTTTTTCGGCAACCCGTTCCGGCTGATAGTGTGAACTATCTGCCGGGGCGGGTTGTTTCTATAATCCTTTGCCCTCTTTCGGGTGAGCGAGGGCTGAAAAACGATATGAACGATGAGGTACAGATTCTTAGCTTGTTTATTTCTCTTTCCGATGCTGCTTTGGGCACAGAACCGTCCGAAGGTAGCCGTTGTGCTGAGTGGTGGCGGTGCCAAGGGCACGGCGCACATCGGCGCCTTGAAGGTGATAGAGGAAGCGGGTATTCCCGTAGATTATGTAGTGGGCACCAGCATGGGCGCCATTGTAGGCGGACTGTATGCCATCGGTTATACACCGCAGCAACTGGACAGCATGGTGAATGCGCAGAACTGGAAGTTTCTGCTGTCCGATGCTCCCAATCCGAAGAACTTGTTGCTGGACGACCGGTTGAGGTCGGAACGATACGTACTTTCCATTCCTTTTTCCTTTAAATCAGCCACCGTTTCGGATGCGGGGATTATAAAGGGAACGAACCTGGCACGACTGTTCTCTGTCTTGACGGACGGTTATCAGGATTCCGTCAGTTTCAGCCGTCTGCCCATCCCGTTTGCTTGTGTGTCCGAGAATCTGGTGAATGGCAGTGAGGTGGTGTTTCATCAGGGGATATTGGCGACGGCAATGCGTTCCAGTATGTCGATTCCCGGAGTATTTGCTCCAATCGACTTGAATGGTATGGTATTGGTGGACGGCGGAATGGTGAACAACTATCCGGTGGATGTGGCGCTGGCGATGGGGGCCGACTTCGTGATAGGGGTAGATGTGCAAAGTCCCCTGCTGGATGCATCGGGATTGAAATCGGTGAAGGATATCTTCGGACAGATTATCAACCTGCAAGGAGAGAAGAAATATCAGGAGAATCTGCGCAAGACGGATGTACATATAAAAGTGGATGTTACCGGTTATTCGGCGGCGAGCTTTACAAAGGAAGCCATCGATACTTTGATTGTCCGCGGAGAACATGCTGCAAAGGCGGATTGGGATAAACTGCTTGCTTTGAAGAAGAAGCTGGGACTGAGTGCAGATTACCAGCCCCGCCGTCCCGGACCGTTCCCGATACCCGATGCTGTGGAAAGCGAGGCCATCGCTGTAGACCCGCAGATAGCCGCGCCTGCCGTACGGGAGAATAAGTTGAATGTAGGGCTGCGGTTCGATACGGAAGAACTGGCGGCATTGCAGGCAAATACGGACTTTTACCTGGGCAAACGGAAGGATTCGCAAATCAGCCTGACGGCACGTTTGGGGAAACGCACTTCGGCGCAGCTCGGTTATAACTACCAGTGGAGCAGGGGATGGCAGACGGGGCTTGCCTATCAGTTCGATTACAAGGATATCAATATCTATAATGAAGGCAAGCGGACACTCGATTTGACGTTTACCCATCAACTGGTCCGTGCGGGTGTGGCGAAGGACTGGAACCAGGTTCAGGTAAGTGCAGGCATTGATTTCGATTATTACCGCTATCATGATTTGCTTTCACTGGAGCCCTTGGATGCGGTGATGTTCAAGAATGGCGCTTTGTTCAGCTATTATGCAGGGCTGCTGTTCAATAGCCTGAACGGTAGGAGTGTGCCGACGAAAGGCATGTCGTGGGCGGTGACTTACAATCTTTATACCGATAACTTGCTCCGGTATAAGGATCATAATCCGGTTTCTGCCTTTTCTGCACATTGGCAGGGATGCTTCACGCCGACGAGGGACTTCACGATTATTCCTTCCATCGACGGACGTGTATTGGCAGGGGGCAAGGATGACTATACTTTTGCGGTGAGTAACTTGTTGGGTGGGAGCATTGCCGGGCGCTATATGCCACAGCAAATTCCGTTCGTAGGAATTAACCGTGCCGAGTTGGCTTCGGGTACGCTGATAGTCACCGGCTTGCAACTTCGGCAGCGGATATTGAAGAATCAGTATATCTTAGTGACAGGGAATTACGGACGAAGCTCCGGAAAACTGCATGAGCTTTTTGAAGCATCGCAGTCGTCTGATTTGGTAGGTACAGGGGTAGGCTATATGTACAATAGCTTCCTGGGACCGTTGGAAGTACAGCTGAATTGGTCCAATCAGACGAAGAAGCTGGGCTGGTATGCAGGGTTCGGCTTTGTATTCTAAGCAATTTTAATCAAAGAAGGATGTGCCAAAACTTTAATGAGCATATCATTAAAGTTTTAGCACATCCTCCTGCGTATATAGAGCTTCCCGGGCTTTTACTTATTCAGTTTCCACTCGCATCCTTCCTTACCATCCTTAATCTCGAAACCGAGTGCGGTAAGTTCATTGCGAATCTTGTCCGATGTAGCCCAGTCTTTATTGGCTTTTGCCTTCATGCGCTCTTCCAGCAACATATCCACCACTTTGCCGAATGCCGCTTCGCGCTCTTCATTGGAGGCATTGTCTTCCTTCAATCCCAAGATGTCGAAGCTGAAGAGGTGGAACGTTTCTTTCAGCTCCTTCAGGTCATCGGCAGTGATGGTGTCGTTTCCGGCGATGATATTATTAATCATCCTTGCGCCGTCAAAGAGATGTGCAATGACTATCGGAGAATTCAAGTCATCGTTCATCGCCTCGTAGCACTTGGCACGCAGCGGCTTCACATCGACCGTAGAGGTAGCGGCAGGCGTAATCTTTTCCAGTCCGTGGATGGCATCCATCAGTCGTGCCAGTCCCTTTTCGGCAGCTTGCAGGGCTTCGTTGCTGAAGTCCACCGTGCTGCGATAGTGCGCTTGCAGGATGAAGAAGCGAATGGTCATAGGGCTGTAAGCCTGCGTCAGTGCCTTGTTGGAGCCGGTGAAGAACTCTTCCAGGGTGATGAAGTTGCCCAGACTCTTGCCCATCTTCTGTCCGTTGATGGTAATCATGTTGTTGTGCATCCAGTAGTGCACCATGTCGCTGCCTTGCGAGGCTACGGATTGTGCAATCTCGCATTCGTGGTGCGGGAAGATGAGGTCCATGCCACCACCGTGAATGTCGAAGTGCTCGCCCAGGTATTTCTTCCCCATCGCGGTACATTCGGCATGCCAGCCGGGGAAACCGTCGCTCCACGGAGAGGGCCAGCGCATGATATGTTCGGGCTGGGCGCATTTCCACAAGGCGAAGTCGGCGGGATTGTGCTTCTCGCTCTGTCCGTCCAGTTCGCGGGTGGTGTTCAGTACGTCGTCCAGGTTGCGGCCGGAGAGCTTGCCGTAGTGATGGTCTTTATTGTATTTCTCTACGTCGAAGTACACGGAGCCTTCGCTTTCGTAGGCATATCCGTTCTTCAGAATCTCTTTGACAAGTTCTATCTGCTCTATGATATGTCCGCTGGCGTGCGGCTCGATACTGGGGGAGAGGACGTTCAGCGCTTCCATTGCCTTGTGGTAGCGGTTGATGTAGTATTGCGCCACTTCCATAGGCTCCAATTGTTCCAGACGTGCTTTCTTGGCAATCTTATCTTCGCCTTCGTCGGCATCGTGCTCCAAGTGGCCTACGTCGGTGATATTGCGTACGTAACGTACCTTGTAGCCCAGTTGGGTAAGGTAGCGGAAAAGTAAATCAAAAGTAATGGCAGGACGTGCATGCCCCAGGTGCGGGTCGCCGTAAACAGTCGGTCCGCAAACGTACATGCCTACATGCGGAGCGTGCAGAGGCACGAATAGCTCTTTTCTCCTATCTAAGGTGTTGTAAATCGTCAATTGATGTTCCATAACGTTTGAATATTAATTCTTTTAAGAGCACAAAGGTATAATAAATATATGAAGATATGCCTCTTGGTAAGGATTTTTAAAGCTAATACTACCAGGCAGAGAGAGATAATCCTGCAAAACCTGGTTTTAGGGTAAAGGTTAATTTCAGGAGTTTATAGAGAGTAAATTGTATTTATTGCTATTTTTGCGCAAATATTCTATGCCTGATAGAAGTAAACCGCACTATAACGATACTATCTATATGAAGAACACTGCTACATCTCTTTTTCATCGATACTACCTCTTTGTCCTGATTGTTTTTGCAATTGGTTTTGCTGCATGTGCAGACCGTCAGTCTCCTGTATCATTATATAAGAAGCAGTTGGCTACACTCGATAGCCTCATTGACCTGCGTCCCCAGTTTCAGGAGAAAAAAGAGCAAGATATCAAGAATACCAAAAAAATATTAGGCAGGCTTCCGGCACTGTCTCCAAAAAGATATGACCTGAATAAAGATATACAGCAATTGTATCGGGGCTATATATGCGATTCACTGATATACTACATCTATGAAAACATCAAGCTCTCCAAACAACTGAAGGACCCTTATAAGACGATGGAGTCAGAGATATCGCTGGCCATTTATCTTGCTAAATCGGGTATGTATCTGGAAGCGCTGGTACTTATGGATTCTATCAAGAGGACAGAGGTCAGCGAAGAACTGCTTGATACGTATTACCGGGCTTATAACCTTATCTATCGTCAAAAGGCTTATATCTCCAAAGACAAAATCCTTGCGGAACAAATGTTTGCTCCGTTGGCAAAGGTATATCAGGATTCTCTGCTTGCGGTGGTGGATAGTGGTTCTACCATCTGTTATGAGGTTTATATACAGAAGTATATGGATGAAAAGAGATATGTCGAGGCCTTGGAATTGTCGGAGAATCGGTTGGCATTACTCGTGCCCGGAGACAGGGAGTGTGCTGCTGTCTGGTATAATATTGGGGATGCAAAGAATAGTATGGGGGATAAAGAGGGCTTCTTTGAGGCTATGTTGAACTCTGCCGTGGAAGATATGCGGCAGTGTATTAAGGATCATGCTTCTTTGCATCGCATAGCCCGTACTTTGTACGATTGGGACGAAGTGTCGCGGGCGGCAAGTTATATACAGATATGTATGGAAGATGTTTATTTTTATAATGCCAATCTGCGTAGTTTGCAAATTGCCAAGACACTCCCGGTGGTAACCCAGGCTTATGAAAAGAAAAATCAGAGTTATATCACTAGCCTTCGTACACGGGTAGTGGTTATCTTCTTGTTGTTCTTCTTCTGCGTAGGCATATTGGTTATTGTAGTGGTACAGAAGAATAAACTCTCGCGCATGCATCGTAAACTACAGGAATCTAATGACAGTTTGAATGCTTTGAGCCGGAAACTGGCGGACGTTAATGTGCATTTGAATGATATAAATAATGAGCTGGTAGAGAACAACTATATCAAAGAGAATTATGTGGCACATTTCATTCGATTGAACTCTGAGTATATAGACAAGAACCAGAAGTTTAAACTGGAAATTAATAAAGCCCTTCGGAAAGGGAAAGTCGAGGAAGCACTCCGAATGACTTTATGCACCAGCGCGGATAATGAAGATTTAGAGGAATTCTATGCCAACTTTGATGAGGCCTTCCTCTCCATATTCCCCCATTTCATCGAAGAATACAATAAACTGATGGCAGAAGAAAACAAAATACTATTGACTGACAAGCAAAGGGAACGTAAAACGTTGACTTCCGAGTTGCGTGTATTTGCGTTGATACGTTTAGGGTTCAGTGACAGTGCTACAATTGCCCGTATGCTTCGTTATTCCATTAATACGATTTATAATATACGCTCCAAAGCTAAGAACAAGTCTGTGGTTTCCAAGGAATCTTTTGAGTCACTGATTATGAAAATCGGTACGCTGTCTACCGAATAAATCAGCTTTATTTCTTCTTATCCTTTTCCTCTTTATCTCATTTTTCCCTAAATGAGATGGGTGGTAATCAATTGTATATTAAGTTATTGACTTCTTAGATGACTTCATTAATCTTCATTTCGACTTAACCGCTAAAATCCGCCTGCTTTTTCCTCCTATTTTTGCCTCATCCAAAAACTATTTAGTATGAAAAGCATGAGGAATTATCTTAATTGGGTATGGGGAAGTGCATTGGGAGCTATCGGAGTTTCTTGTACGGCATCCACTCTTCCCAAAAGTGAAAAGCCTAACTTCGTCTTTATTTATATGGACGATATGGGCTATTCGGACGTCAGTTGTTATGGAGAGACCAGATGGACGACTCCGAACATCGATGCCTTGGCAGAACAAGGCATCAAGTTTACGGACTGCTATGCAGCTTCGCCAATTTCAAGCCCTTCCCGCGCGGGTTTCCTGACCGGACGCTATCCGGCGCGTATGGGGATTCAGGGCGTATTCTATCCGGACAGCTATACCGGCATGGCGCCGGATGAGGTTACAATGGCGGAAGTCCTTAAAACGCAAGGCTATGCAACGGCTTGTATCGGAAAGTGGCACTTGGGAAACCGTGAAAAGTTTTTGCCGTTGCAGCAAGGCTTCGACGAATATTTCGGTATTCCGTATAGCAATGATATGAGTGCCCAGGTCTATCTGCGGGGCAATGAAGTGGAAGAGTTTCATATAGACATCAACAATGTGACCAAGAAATATACGGAGGAAGCCATCGACTATATCCGCAGAAAAGCTGACCAGCCTTTCTTCCTTTTCCTGGCTCATAGCATGATGCATGTACCTATTTATGTTTCCGAAGAATTTGCAGGAAAGTCCGGTGCCGGTATTTACGGTGATGCGGTGTTGGAAGTGGACTGGAGCGTAGGGAGAATCATGGAGACTCTTCGTGAATTGGGACTTGATGATAATACATTGGTTGTGTTTACAAGTGATAATGGTCCATGGTTGCAGGAGGGGCCGTTGGGTGGCAGGGCTTTACCGCTGCGCGAGGGCAAGACCACAGCCTATGAAGGTGGGGTACGTGTACCTTGTATAGCCTACTGGAAAGGACAAATAAAGCCGATGGTAAATACGGATGTCATGAGTCTGCTGGACTGGCTTCCGACGGTAACCAATCTAAGCGGAGCCTCTTTGCCGGAAGTGCGACTGGACGGATATGACATCACAAATGTATTGAAGGGAAGTGGCAAGCGCGCAAGCGAAGATTATGCCTACTTCCGCAATAACCGCGACATAACCGATTACCGTTCCGGTGACTGGAAAATCTCTCTACCTGCTCCCGGCATTAAAGGCAACTTCTGGAGAACTTCCACTGCAGCCCATGATACATTACTTTTCAATCTTCGGGAAGATGTAGGCGAACAATACAACGTATACCACAAATATCCGGAGAAGGCCAAAGAAATGTTGCAGAAGCTGCAGGACTATATGCAGAACTTCGGAGAGATACCGCCTCCGTTGGTAATGACCGGCAATGATGCCTCGAAATACTTGCGCCAGCAGCGTCAGGATGCCAGGGAGAAGGCAAAAGCAGCAGGTGTAAGGGATAAAAGTATGGAAACGGATGGATTTATAGACGTACAATAAACAGTTGAACTTAAATTGATACACATGAAAAAAGAAAATTTATGGATGCTGGCGCTGCTTATGCTGGCACAACTATTTGCTCTTGAAGCCTACGGGCAACAAAGAACAATCAAAGGGCAGGTGTTTGATAATGTGACGGGAGAGACAATGATCGGAGTGTCCGTACAAGTGAAAGGTACGACAACCGGAGGCATCACCGATATGGATGGTAACTTCCAGGTGAATGTCTCTTCGGCCGATGCAACTCTTGTTTTCAGTTATATCGGTTATCAGACGGAAGAAGTAAAAGTAGGACAGCAGACTAACCTGATTATCCGCATGAAAGAAGATGGGGAGTTGCTGGACGAAATTGTGGTTATCGGCTATGGTACACAGAAGCGTAAGGATGTGACAACGGCAATTTCCAGCGTATCGACAAAGGATCTTGACGAACGTCCTATTGTATCGGCTGCACAGGCATTGCAGGGAAAGGCAGCCGGAGTATATGTGATGCAACCCAGCGGTACGCCGGGTGCCGAAATGTCTATCCGCGTGCGTGGTACTACTTCCTTCAATGGCAGTAACGATCCGCTGTATGTTGTGGATGGAGTAGCAGTGGATAATATCAATTTCCTTTCTCCCAATGACATTGCCAGTATGCAGATATTGAAGGATGCTTCTTCGGCAGCCATTTACGGCTCCCGGGCGGCGAATGGTGTGATTATGATTACTACCAAAGCAGGAGAGACGGGGAAGGCGAAGGTTGCACTGAACGCGCAGATTGGCATCAATTCGGTATCTAATAAGATAGAATCCCTGAATGCTGTGCAATACAAGGAGTTGCAGGAAGAGGTAGGAGCAATCCTCAATCCGGGTACTACCGATCTTACCGACTGGCATGATGAGGTCTATCAAACCGGACTTACCCAGAACTATCAAGTATCTGTATCGAATGGAAATGAAAAGTTCAAGTATTATTTGTCTGCAGGATATCTGGATGAGCAAGGCGTGTTGAAGGCAGCTTTCTTCCGCAGGTATAACTTTCGTGCCAATCTGGAAAATAAGGTAAGGGACTGGCTGAAAGTGGGTGCCAATATCTCTTATTCGGATAATGCCAAGAACGGTATTACT
Source organism: Bacteroides sp. GD17 (assembly GCF_038448625.1). NCBI lineage: Bacteria > Pseudomonadati > Bacteroidota > Bacteroidia > Bacteroidales > Bacteroidaceae > Bacteroides > Bacteroides sp. GD17. The sequence continues at coordinate 365,337 of NZ_JBCEZS010000004.1, read as the reverse complement.
ACCGGAATGGGTTCTAACCGTGGTGGCGTGGTGCTGGCTGTTATCAATCTTCCGACCAGTGTACCGGTATGGAACGATGAAAACAATTATTATAACCGCAATTTCTATGGCATGAACCTGGTGAATCCTGTGGAGGCTATGGAGAACGGTAAAGATAATAAAGCCCAGGAAACCCGTTTGATTGCTTCGGGAAATGCAACTGTTACCTTCCTGCCGGAGTTATCCTTAAAGAGTTCTTTTACGTTGGACCGTAGGAACTATATCAAGACCACTTTTACTCCGCCTGTACATATCGAGGGCATTGACGAATGGGGTAGTGCTTCGGATAACCGGAATATGAATACGGTGATTGTTTTTGATAATGTGCTTACTTATCACAAGATTTTCAATAAGCATAATGTGGAAGGCATGGCAGGTACTTCATGGACTACCTCCAATTATAAGAATAGTTGGATTAATGGTTCGCATTTCAGGAACTCCGATATCATAACACTGAACGTAGCTAATAAAATAGCCTGGAATAATACGGGTACCGGTGCTTCAGAATGGGGAATCATGTCCTACTTCGGGCGTTTGTCCTATAACTTTGACGGGAAATACATGGTGACTGCCAATGTACGTAGAGACGGATCATCCAAGTTACACCCGGACCATCGTTGGGGCACATTCCCTTCCGTATCAGCGGCATGGCGCATGTCTTCCGAGAAGTTTATGAGCGGTTTGGAATGGCTGGACGATCTGAAAGTACGCGCCAGTTGGGGGCAAACCGGTAATCAGTCGGGAGTAGGCGATTATGCATATTTGCAGAAATATAACATCACCCGTCAGGAGTGGTTCAAAGAAGGTAATGACAATGCTCTGCCTACCATTACGCAAGCCAATCTGCGTACTTCCGATTTGACTTGGGAAACCACTTCCCAAACAGATATCGGCCTGGATATAACTTTGTTCAACAGCCGTGTCAATGTTACCATGGATTATTATTACAAGCGGACTACCGATATGTTGATGTATGTTTCTTTACCTGCCGGTGCCGCTGCTGCCAACAATATTGTGCGTAACGAGGGAGAAATGACCAATAAAGGTTTTGAATTCTCTGTCAGTACACAGAATTTTAGAGGCGCCTTTACCTGGAACACGGACTTCAATATATCCTTCAACAGAAACCGCCTTGAAAAGCTGGAATTACAGAAGATATACTCGGGAGCACAACTCAGCAGTGATATCCTGAAAGAATATGTGGTACGCAATGAACCGGGACGCCCCTTGGGAGGCTTCTATGGCTATATCAGTGACGGAGTTGACCCTCAAACCGGAGAGTTGATGTATCGGGACTTGAATGACGACGGTATTATCTCTGCCTTGGACCGCACGTATATCGGTGATCCTAATCCGGATTTTACGTATGGTATGACGAATACCTTCTCCTGGAAGAACTTCAATCTGAGTTTCTTTATTCAGGGTTCTCAAGGGAATGATGTGTATAATGCTTCGCGTATTGAGACAGAGGCCATGTTTGACGGTAAGAATCAATCTACACGGGTACTGAAGAGGTGGAGAGAGCCGGGACAGATTACGGATGTTCCGAAAGCAGGATTTGCGATCAAGAACTCTTCTTATTTTGTAGAAGATGGCAGTTATCTGCGGCTCAAGAATTTGACTTTCTCCTATAACTTCACCGGAAAATTATTGAAACGTTGGGGAGTTACGCGTTTACAACCTTATTTCACGGCAAATAACCTGCTGACAATTACCGGTTACAAAGGTATGGACCCTGAAGTGAACGAATGGGGTAATGACGGTGGGGTACAAGGTATTGACTGGGGATCTTATCCTCACAGCAAGTCGTTTGTATTTGGTATTAATATTGAATTTTAAATGAAACGGACTATGAAACATATATCTATTCTCAGATTATTGGTAAGCAGCCTGATCCTTACTGCTGCCTCGTGCTCACTGGATTACGATCCGGTTGATATGTACTCGGATGTAACGGAAGGAGTACAGAAGGAAGAAGATAAAGGAGTTGTCTTTAAAGATAAAGCAGCGGTGGAGGCCCACTTGCAGACCCTTTATGACCAGATGCGTGATCGCCAGGAACACTGGTATCAAGATATGTTCCTGATTGGAGACACACATGCTGACAATGCATACGCCGGAACACGGTCGGGTGCTCCGCAATATTTTGAAAGTAATACGATTCCAAGTACAATTCCCCCTTTGCAACGTGGATGGAACCGCTTTATGGAGGATATTGCACGGGCAAACAAACTGATATGCAACATTGATGCGGTGCCGGATGCCTCATTAACCGTACAGGAACGTGAGTCTTATAAAGCTCAGGCCAAAATTTTCAGAGCCATGATTTATTTTGATATGGTGCGTAATTGGGGCAGAGTGCCGGTGGTAACTACCGAGGCCGGGGATATTACTTCAGAAACGGTAGAAGAGGTATATCCGGCTTATTTCCCTTCGCAGAACACAGAGGAGGAAGTATATCTTCAGATAGAGAAAGACCTGCTGGAAGCTCTTACGGCTGCCCCGGATAATAATCCGGTAGATAAGACGCGTTTCAGCAAATCTGTAGCCCGTACTTTATTGGCCAAGGTGTATGCGGAAGAGCCTCTTCGTGATTATGCGAAGGTCATTAAATATTGCGACGAGGTGGAGGCTGACGGTTTCCGCTTGGTAGATGATTTTAATGACTTGTTTGGTGTGAAACTTCAGGATGATACCTTGCCTCCGGGCTTGAATAATCCGGCAATAGATGCCAAATGCAGAAATACAATTGAATCTATTTTAGAAGCGCAATACTTTTCCGGAAGCGGGACTTGGTTGCCTAATATTTTAGGACGCTTCCTGGACGATTGGGAAAAACAGTTTACGTATGCCAAATGGATAACACCGTCCAGAGACTTGCTGGCGGCTTTCGAAGAGGCAGGGGATAAGAAACGTCTGAATGAAACGGTGGTTTATTATCAAAGTCAGTGGGATAATCACTACCCGAGAGAACATTATCCGTTTATGTATAAGATCCGTTCTTCTTATTCCACGGTCATCAAATATCGTTATGCGGATGTGTTGCTGTTGAAGGCTGAGGCTCTGTTGTTGGGTAGTGGCAATGTGAGTGAAGCGGTAGGTATTATTAATCAGGTAAGGCATCGTGCCGGACTGGCTGAATTGTCTCCTTCTGCTTCTTCTGGCAAGGAAGCAGCCTTTGAAGCCTTGATGAAAGAGCGCAGGCTTGAACTGGCGTTGGAAGGACAACGTTGGTATGACCTTGTACGTTGGGGAAAGGTGGAAGAGGTGATGAATTCACTTCCAAACCGTGATGCAGGGCGTGCACCGTTGGGTAATCTGTTCAATAAGAACTATTATAAGTTGCCTATATCCCAATCTGTACTGGACCAGAATCCTAACTTGGAACAAAATCCGGGGTATTAATAGTAGAGCAAAGAAGCTTCTTCGGCCCGCCCGGCTGGTATATGGAGTATGGCGTGAAAGTATATAGAGGCATAGTCCCAATACGGGGGAAGTACTTTCCCTATACGATGGAAGTACACTCCCTATACGATGGAACTACCCTCCCTATACGACGGAACTAAGGTCCCACTATGAAAGAAAATGGTGGGACCTTGATGTGCTTGATAGTAAGTGTATTATACGCGTTTTTTACGGAGGGATGTGTTACATCTCCCAGTTATACTCTTCAGTATAGTAGTCGAATACCGGCGCCGTGGAGACACCGCTTTTTGTAAACAGCCGGGCAATGACAGCTTGCTCTGCCGGCGAGAGGGGGCGTTCTTGGTGTAAGATGCGGTAGTAAGTTGTCTTGGGATAGAGGTCGTGCATTTCTCTTTTCAGTAGCAGCGCCTGTTTGTAGGGGATTTCGTCGAAAAGTGCATTTATCCCCCAGGCATAACGGAATTTCTCGGTACTGCGGAAGTAGGGACAGCGGTTGGCGTCTTTGGGATAAAGGGCCGGATTTACGGTCATGACAGCCGGCACCTCTTTGGGAACATGTAGCGCGACTACTCTGCGCAGGCAGTTTTCACCGCGTGGACAAGCCTGGTTAAGGCAGTGGATGTAATGGAAGGGTACTGAGCTGTAATTAAAATGATTGTCCATAGTAGTTCTGTTTTTATTGTTTTAAGCGGTGCAAATGTAGTGAATTAATTTTTCCTTTGTTACTTTTGCATCCATGAAGTCAGATAAACGTGTAATATTAGGTATGAGCGGCGGTACGGACAGTTCTGTTGCTGCCATGAAGTTGCAAGAAGCGGGTTATGAGGTGGTCGGCGTGACCTTTCGTTTCTACGAGGCAGAAGGGCAGACACAATACTTGGAAGACGCACGTGCACTGGCTGCGAGACTTGGAATAGAACACATTACTTACGATGCACGGCAAGTGTTCCGCTCGCGTATCATCCGCTATTTTCTCGATGAATATCTGATGGGGCATACTCCCGTTCCCTGCACCCTCTGCAACAACGAACTGAAGTGGACGCTCCTGGCTAAAATTGCCGATGAAAAGGGCATTTATTGGATCTCTACCGGGCACTATGTACGCAAGGCCTTAATAGATGACAAGTTCTACATAGCCCCTGCTGCCGATAGAGATAAAGACCAGACTTTCTTCCTTTGGGGCTTGAAGCAGGACATCTTGCAACGTATGCTTCTGCCGATGGGGGAACTCACCAAGAACGAAGCCCGTGCTTATGCCGCCGCCCGTGGCTTTGAGCGCGTGGCAACGAAGAAAGACAGTATCGGCGTATGCTTCTGCCCGTTGGATTACCGTTCCTTCCTGCGGCAGGAGGTGGGTGCCCAAAAACTGCCCGGCAGAGGGAAATTCATCGATGAAAACGGGGATTTCCTGGGTTGGCACGAGGGTTATCCTTTCTATACCATCGGTCAGCGCAGAGGCTTGGGCATCCAACTGAATAAAGCTGTCTTCGTCAAGGAAATCTCTGTCGAAAGAAACGAGGTGGTTCTTGCGCCACTCTCTTCATTGTATAAACAGGAGATGTGGTTGAAGGAATGGAACCTGATTGAGACCAGACGCGTGCTGGGTGCGGCGGAAGTGATTGTGAAGATACGCTATCGCAAGCAGGCAAACCGTTGCAAGGTGAGCCTCACGGTGGAGGGGCTGCTGCACGTTCGTCTGATAGAGCCTTTGGAGGCTATTGCACCGGGCCAGGCGGCGGCTTTCTACGATGAAGGCGGGCTGTTGCTGGGTGGCGGCATTATTATTTGATTACAACATCCGTTTTATTCTATCTCGAACAAAAAGAACGTAAATCTTGTTAATCTTACGAGACGTCTTTTTATGAGAAACTTTTAAAACGAACTGTAATATGAAACGGATATATATTGTAATGTTATTTGCCGCTATGGCAACCATGACCTATGCCCAGACGGATGATAAAGGATATAAAGAGGGAGCTTGGGTACTGAAAGGAGTAACCGGCCTCAATATGTCACAGACTGCTATGTCGAACTGGTCGGCGGGAGGTGAGAACTCCATTGCCGGAAATGCTTATATGAACGCATCGCTGACGCATAAAAAGGGGAACTGGCTTTGGGTGAGTAATGTGGTACTGGACTATGGTTTGTCCAAAACCAAGTCTCAGGGAGTGAGAAAAAGCAGTGATAAAATCGGGCTTTCCACCCAATTGGGCTATTCTACCAACAATGTCTGGTTTTATACGCTTATGGGCGATTTGAATACACAATTTGCCAAGGGGTACGACTATCCCGATAAGGAACACGAGATTTCCAATTTCTTTGCTCCTGCCTATTCGAATATCGCCTTAGGTATGGAATGGCGTCCTAAGAGCAATTACTCTTTGCTGCTTTCGCCTGCCTCTACTAAAATGACTTTTGTATGCGATGACTATCTCTCCGATTTGGGGGCGTTTGGAGTAGATCCGGGCGACCACTTCAAGATAGAAGCCGGTGCTTTTGTGAAAGCCCGCGCGGAAATGCCGCTGATGGAAAATGTAAATCTGATTACTACGGCTGATTTTTTTACTCCTTATAACAAGGATTTTGGAAATGTAGACGTAAATTGGGATGTACTTATCAGCATGAAGATTAATAAAGTATTATCGGCTACTATAAATACAACTCTGAAGTATGACAACGATGTGAAAACATTTGATGACAACGGGGTAAAGAAGGGAGCGAAGGTGCAGTTTAAAGAAGTTCTGGGCATTGGGTTGGCGTATAACTTCTGATTGCTTGCAACTATTATAAAACGAAAAGAGACTGTGTAAAGGTTTGTCGCCTTCTTGCACAGTCTCTTTCTTTTGTATCTGTTCGTAGGAAATCCTTATTTGTTGAGTCTCAGCATCTCTTCAATGTATTTTCTTGTATTGCTGAGGCGTGGCACCTTGTGTTGTCCGCCCAACTTTCCTTTGCTATCCAGCCAATCGTGGAATAAGTCTTTGCGAGCAGTGATAACCTCTAACGGTTGCAACGCCAGATTGTTTTGCCGCTTCGCTTCGTAGTCGGAATTCACTTCTTTCAGGGTATCGTCCAGTATCTTGGCAAAGCGTTCCAGGCTGTCCGGCATCTGGGCAAACTCTATCAGCCATTGGTGGCGGCACTTGGCACGTGCATCCATAAAGACGGGAGCGGCAGAATAGTCTACAATCTGTGCACCGGTCTCGGCACATGCTTTGGCCAGTCCTTTTTCAGCATTATCCACAATCAGCTCTTCGCCGAAAGCATTGATGTAGTGCTTGGTACGTCCTGTGATAACAAACTTGTAGGGATTCTTGCTGGTGAACTTCACCGTATCTCCAATCATGTATCGCCACAAGCCGGCGGAGGTGGAGATTATCATTGCATAATTCTTATTCAGTTCTACCTCTTCGAGGCAGTAGGTGCGGGGATTCTCTTTCTCGATATCTTCCAGCGGGATGAATTCGTAGAAGATACCGTAGTCAATCATCAGCAACATAGACGGATCGTTCGGGTCGTTCTGCGTGCCGAAGTAACCCTCGGAGGCATTGTAAGTTTCTACATAGTGCATGTTGCTGCTACGGATCACTTCCTTATATTGTTCGCGATAGGGCGTGAAGGCTACACCGCCGTGGAAGAACACTTCCAGGTTGGGCCATACTTCATCCAGGGTTTGCTTGCCTGTCTTTTCGAGTATATGCTTGATGAGTACGAGCATCCACGAAGGTACGCCTGAAAGGCTGCTGACGTTACTGTGGATCGTTTCGCGGGCAATGGCTTCCATCTTCGGCTCGAAGTGTTCCATCAGAGCAGTCTGTTTGCTCGGTACACGGGCGAAGTTTACCAGTGGGTTTATGTTTTCTATCAGGATGGCGGAAAGGTCGCCTACAAGGCTGTGGTTGGTGTTAAGGTTGGGGGCGTGGCTGCCTCCAAGGATAAGCCCCTTGCCGGAGAAGAAACGGCTTTCTGGATTCTGTGCCAGGTAGACGGCAACAGCGTCCCGGCCTCCTTTGTAATGCGTGTCGTGCAGGGACTCCTTACTCACCGGGAGGAACTTACTCTTATCGTTGGTAGTGCCCGACGACTTGGCAAACCAGCGTATTTCCGAAGGCCAGAGTAAATTCTGCTCGCCGGCCCGAAGACGGGTCACGTAGGGCTTGATTTCTTCGTAAGTTTGTATAGGTAGGCGTTTTTTGAAATCTTCGTAAGTACGGATAGAGGCATAATCGTGTTTCTTCCCCCATTCTGTGCCTGCCGCCATGCGGAGAAGACGCTGCAATACACGCTGCTGCAATTCACCGGCATGGCTGGTGTATTGTTCGATTTCTTTCAGACGGGGGGTAAAGTATACCTTATTCAGAAACTTTGTTATATTCATCGTTCTTGTTGAAATCTAATTTAAAGCGCAAAAATAATCTTATTTATTGGCATCTCTATCTTTTTTCTGTTTTTTTTCTATCTTTACGTCCGTATATGCAAAAAGAAACGACATTTAAACATATTTGCCATGAGAATAGGTATCTTGACTTCAGGAGGCGACTGTCCCGGCATTAACGCTACGATTCGCGGCGTGTGCAAAACAGCCATTAACCATTATGGAATGGAAGTGATTGGTATTCATAGCGGTTTCCAGGGACTGTTGACCAAAGACGTGGAGTCTTTTACCGATAAATCCTTGTCGGGATTGCTGAATCTCGGAGGCACTATGCTGGGCACTTCCCGCGAGAAACCGTTCAAGAAGAACGGGGTGATGTCTGATGTAAATAAACCGGCTCTGATAGAGGAGAACGTCAAAGAATTGGGGCTGGACTGCGTTGTCTGCATCGGTGGCAACGGTACGCAGAAGACTGCGTCAAAGCTTGCCGCTATGGGGTTGAACATCGTCTCCGTGCCCAAAACTATTGACAATGACATTTGGGGTACCGACTTCTCTTTCGGCTTCGATTCTGCCGTGAGCATTGCTACGGATGCCATAGACCGGTTGCACTCCACTGCCAGCTCGCACAAACGTGTGATGGTGATTGAGGTAATGGGGCATAAGGCCGGCTGGATTGCTCTATACTCCGGTATGGCGGGTGGCGGAGACGTCATTCTGATACCGGAAATACCTTATAACATCCATAATATCGGCGAAACCATTCTGAACCGCTTGAAGAAAGGGAAACCGTATTCCATCGTAGTTGTGGCCGAAGGTATCCTTACGGACGGCCGGAAGCGTGCTGCCGAGTACATTGCGCAGGAAATAGAATATGAGACAGGGATTGAAACCCGCGAAACGGTGTTAGGGTATATTCAGCGCGGCGGTTCGCCTACGCCTTTTGACCGTAACCTGTCTACCCGCATGGGCGGACATGCCACGGAGCTGATTGCGACCGGACAGTTCGGACGTATGGTTACACTGAAAGGGGATGAGATTTCTTCTGCACCCTTGGATGAGATTGCCGGTAAGCTGAAGCTGGTGACCGAAGACACTGATTTAGTCGTTCAAGGCCGTAGGATGGGAATCTGTTTCGGCTGATTCCGGTTCTGCAAGGTTCTCTTGCTCTATAAGACATTCTTCTTCCGCAGAGGTTTCTTCTTCTGCGGGAGTGTCTGTTGTGTGGTTGCGCTCCTTGGCAGCCTGGATCTCTGCTTTGAAAGCATCGTCGTTCTTGATTTTCTTTAATGCCATTTGTGCGGCATTCTGTTGCGACTCTTTCTTGGAATATCCCGTGCCGGTGCCTGCCGAAACACCTTCAATGTGCACTTCGGTATGGAACATCGGATTGTAATCGGCATCAAGGAACTGTTCGATAAGCTCGAAAGATACCTTCATCTTGTTCTTCTGGCTCCACTCAATGAGCTTTGACTTGAAGTTGACCTCTTTGCGGGACATTTTGTCGAGGTCGATGTGATTCTTGAATATTTTCTTCACCATGAATTCCATGCAGCGGTCGTAGCCCTGGTCCAGGTAGATGGCACCGATAAATGCTTCGAAGGCATTGCCGTACATGTAACTGTTGTGTGAAGAGGAGCGGGCGGAGTATTTTACCAGTTTATCCAGCCCTATTTCTACCGCCAGCTTGTTCAGCGTCTCGCGCTGCACTATCTTGGAACGTGTATTGGTGAGGAAACCTTCGCGACGGCCTTCGAAATGCTTGAAGACGATATCCCCCACGATGGCGTCGAGTATGGCGTCACCCAGAAATTCCAGCCGCTCGTTGTTGATGGGGCGTCCCTTTTCGGAGCGCAGGGAAATGGACTTATGCAGCAATGCCTGCTGATAAACCTGAATATCGCGTGGAAAGAAGCCGAGTATCTTATAAAAACAAAGATAAGACTCTCTATCCTTACGGAATAGGAGTCTTATCTTGTCTATTTGATTGCGTAACACGACTATTATTCTGCGTATTTCTTGAAAATAACACATGCATTATGACCGCCGAATCCAAATGTATTGGACAAAGCTACGTTCACCTCGCGCTTTTGTGCTTTGTTGAACGTGAAGTTCAGGTCATAGTCGATGTTCTCGTCATTATCACCCTCTTCGTGGTTGATGGTCGGAGGAACAATACCATTCTTAATTGCAAGAATACTTGCAATGGATTCTACCGCTCCGGCTGCACCCAGCAAGTGACCGGTCATGGACTTCGTAGAACTGATGTTCAGTTCATAAGCATGCTGACCGAATACCTCTTTGATGGCTTTAGCTTCCGAGATATCACCTACCGGAGTAGATGTACCGTGAACATTGATATAATCTACTTCTTCGGGGTTCATTTCTGCATCTTCCAACGCATTCAGCATCACTAACTTGGCTCCCAAACCTTCGGGATGAGAAGCTGTCAGGTGATGAGCATCGGCAGACATACCTACGCCTGCAACTTCCGCATAAATCTTAGCACCACGTGCTTTGGCGTGCTCCAATTCTTCGAGAATGAGGCAACCGCCACCTTCACCCATCACGAAACCGTCACGGCTTGCACTGAACGGGCGGGATGCGTTTTCAGGAGAATCATTACGGGTTGACAATGCATGCATGGCATTGAAACCACCTACACCGCAAGCGGCGATAGCAGCTTCCGAACCGCCACTCACGATTACATTGGCCTTGCCCAGACGGATCAGGTTGAATGCATCGGCAATAGCGTTGGTAGAGGTAGCGCATGCAGAACATGTTGCGTAGTTGGGACCATGGAAACCGTACATGATGGAAATTTGTCCGGCAGCGATGTCCGAAATCATCTTGGGGATGAAGAACGGATTGAACTTGGGACCGTTTTCCTTACCGGTCAAGGCATAGTTTCCTGCCTCTTCCTCGAACGTACGGATACCACCGATACCGGCGCCAAAGATGACACCGATTCTGTTTAAATCCTCATTTTCGACGTCAAGACCAGAATCACCTACCGCTTCTTGGGCTACGGCGATGGCATATTGCGTGTACAAGTCCATCTTGCGAGCTTCTTTGCGGTCTATATATTTGGTGGCATCGAAGCCTTTCACTTCGCATGCAAATTGAGTCTTGAAAAGGGAAGCATCGAAATGAGTAATAGGTCCAGCTCCACTAAGCCCATTCACAAGGTTTTCCCAAAATTCGGGAACACTGTTGCCAATAGGAGTAATGGCGCCAAGACCTGTTACTACAACTCTTTTTAATTCCATGTTTTGTAACTGATGGATAATTACTTAGCGTGTTCTTCGATGTAAGTAACGGCATCGCCCACAGTAGCAATCTTTTCAGCTTGGTCATCAGGGATAGAAATGCCGAATTCTTTTTCGAATTCCATGATAAGTTCTACAGTGTCAAGTGAATCTGCTCCCAGATCGTTAGTGAAGCTAGCTTCAGTTTTTACTTCTGATTCTTCAACGCCCAATTTGTCGACGATAATAGCTTTCACTCTTGATGCAATTTCAGACATAACTTTAAGTTTTTAATTAATAATTAGTTTTATTTCTTTAAATTTGCGGTGCAAAGGAATAAATATTTATCGTTCCTCGCAAATATTTGATGAATTAAATGCAGTTTTTTGCACAATTTTCACGGTTTTGTGCAGAGATTGGAGGGTTTATGAGTAAAAACATAGCTATTTTTGCATCCGGTAGCGGTACGAATGCCGAGAATATTATCCGTTATTTCCGCGAAAAAGGGTCGGCATGTGTCTGTTTGGTTTTGACTAACCGTCAGAATGCGTTCGTCTTAGAGCGTGCACGGGGGCTGGAAGTGTCTTGTGCGTACTTTGCCAAGAGTGATTGGGAAAGTGGCGAGGCCATTTTATCGATGCTGCGCGAGCACAACATTGACTTTGTTGTATTGGCAGGCTTTCTGGCGCGCGTACCGGATAACATTTTGCATGCTTATCCTAATAAAATGATAAATATACATCCTTCACTCTTGCCTAAGTTCGGTGGGAAGGGAATGTATGGCGACCGTGTGCACGAGGCGGTGATAGAAGCGGGCGAAAAGGAAAGTGGTATCACGATACATTATACGAATGAACGCTATGATGAAGGTGCCGTTATCTGCCAAGTGAAGTGCCCCGTACTGCCGGAAGATACTCTGGATGAGTTGGCGCAGCGCATCCATGCTTTGGAATACGAGTACTATCCGAAGATTATTGAAGAACTTCTGAACCCAGTGTGAAAGCACCTTTTTCTCTTCTTAGGGGATAGTCGCCACGCAGTTTCTCGAATAGTTCGGGATGATTCTTTAACGCTTCGCTGTCTCGTCGCGGATCGTACATCTGCAAGTATGCCTCTGCCGGTGTGTTTGCAATGATGATGGGATTCTCCGGTTCGGGTGGTGTGATGTGGTAGTCTGCTTCTATATGGAAAAAGCGGCAAAGTGAGTCGAGCGACATGCGTGTGGCGTTCGCTTTTCCGTCGGCAGAGTAGCCGGCAATATGTGGAGTTCCAAGGAACACCTTATATAATAAGGTAAGGTTGATGTCCGGTTCGTTCTCCCAAACATCGATAATGGCATCGGAAACTTGTCCGTTCTCTAAGGCGCTCAGCAATGCGCCGGTTTCAATTACTTCGCCGCGCGAGGTGTTGATGATGACCGGGCGACGCTTTAGTGATTGAAAGAAAGCATCATCTGCCAGGTGGTAGGTTTTGTATTTCCCTTCTTTATATAAAGGTACATGAAAGGTGAGGATATCACATTCTTCCGCCAGTGTTTGTAAGGAACAGAAGTTTGCTTTTCCTTCTTTGTCTTCGCGGGGCAGGTCGTTTTGCAGTACGCGCATCCCCATTTCATGGGCCACCTCAACGATTTTACTGCCTACGTTGCCTATTCCCACAATTCCCAATGTCAGTTCGGATAACTTTTTCCCCCGAATTTCCTGTAATAATAGGAAGGAAGATTGCAAGTATTGGGCTACAGAAGCGGAGTTACAACCCGGAGCATTGGTCCAGATGATACCGGCTTCACGACAGTATTCCGTGTCGATGTGGTCGAAACCGATGGTAGCGGTAGCTATGAAGCGGACTTTACTGCCTTCCAGCAGTGCCCGGTTGCAATGGGTGCGGGTACGGATAATCAGTGCATCCGCATCTTTTACCGCTACAGGCGTAAAGTCTTTTCCGGGAAGGTAAACCACCTCATCAGCTATCTTTTCGATCGCTTCTTTTATGAAGGGTATTTTATTGTCGACAATGACTTTCATAATCTTCTTCTTTGGGATAATGACTGCAAAGATAACGCTTTTGGTTGTATTTGTGTGCGCTTTCGTGGAAGTATATGTCGGGTGATGAAGATGCAGGCTACTTGTAAAAAAAGCTCCCCCACCAGTTTCCCGGCAGAGGAGCTTCTTGTGATATTAATCAAATAAGGCTGATTAGTCTTTCAGCTTTGCGATGATAAAGTCGCGGTTCAAGCGGGCGATGTTGCTGATAGAAACGTTCTTCGGGCATTCGGCCTCGCATGCACGGGTGTTTGTACAGTTACCGAAACCAAGTTCGTCCATCTTGCTCAGCATAGCTTTGGCACGGCGCAATGCTTCCGGTTTGCCTTGGGGCAGCAGGTTCAACTGGCTTACCTTGGCAGAAACGAACAACATGGCAGAACCATTCTTACAAGCTGCTACACAAGCACCGCAACCGATGCAACTGGCAGCATCCATAGCCTCGTCGGCAACCTGCTTCGGAATCAAGATAGCGTTGGCATCCTGAGGAGCACCTGTACGTATGCTGATGTAACCACCGGCCTGCATAATCTTGTCATAAGCCGTACGGTCTACCATCAAGTCCTTGATAACCGGGAAACCGGCAGAACGCCACGGTTCTACGGTGATAGTATCGCCATCCTTGAAACGACGCATGTAGATCTGGCAAGTGGTAGCACCGGTTGCCGGTCCGTGCGGGTGTCCGTTGATGTAGAGCGAGCACATACCGCAGATACCTTCGCGGCAGTCGTGGTCGAATACAACCGGTTCTTTACCTTCGCTGATGAGCTGTTCGTTCAGGATATCCAGCATTTCGAGGAATGAAGTATCACCGGGGATATCTTTCATTTGGTATGTTTCAAAAGCGCCTTTCGCTTTCGGACCCTTCTGGCGCCATACCTTGAGCGTAAATGATATATTTTTATCCATTTTCTTTAGTTCTTTAAATGTTCAACTTCCCGATTAGCTCTTATAGTTACGAGTCTGTACCTTGATTGCTTCGTAAACCAGCGGTTCTTTCAGCAATACCGGAGCCTTTTCGTCGGAGCCTTGGTATTCCCAGCAAGCCACGTAGAAGAAGTTTTCGTCGTCGCGCTTGGCTTCGCCTTCTTCGGTCTGATATTCTTCACGGAAGTGACCACCGCAGCTTTCGTCGCGGTTCAGGGCATCGTAAGCTACCAATTCGCCCATGATGATGAAGTCATACAGACGAATGGCCTTGTCGAGTTCTACGTTCATACCTTCTTTATCGCCGGGGATGAAGAGGTTGGTTTCGAATTCCTTGCGGATTTCTTTCATCTTCTGGATACCGGTCTTCAAGCCTTCGGCAGTACGTCCCATACCTACATATTCCCACATCACGTGGCCCAGTTCCTTGTGGATGGAGTCTACGGACTTCTTACCCTTGATGTTCATCATCCAGTTAATCTTGTCCTGGATAGCCTTTTCGGCAGCTGCAAACTCGGGCAGATCGGTAGAGAAGCGGGGAACGGTGATCTGGTCGGCCAGATAGTTCTGAATGGTGTAAGGTAATACAAAATAACCGTCGGCCAGACCTTGCATCAATGCAGAAGCACCGAGGCGGTTGGCACCGTGGTCGGAGAAGTTACATTCGCCGATAGCGAACAGACCTTTGATAGAGGTCATCAGTTCGTAGTCTACCCAGATACCACCCATCGTATAGTGGATAGCCGGATAAATCATCATCGGATTATCGTACGGACTGACGTCGGTGATTTCTTCGTACATATCGAAGAGGTTACCGTAGCGTTGTGCCACTACGTCTTTGCCCAGACGGTTGATAGCATCGGAGAAGTCGAGGAATACGGCCAGACCGGTGTTATTTACACCGAAGCCCTTGTCGCAACGTTCTTTGGCAGCGCGGCTGGCAACGTCACGCGGAACGAGGTTACCGAATGCCGGATAGCGGCGTTCCAAGTAATAGTCGCGGTCTTCTTCGGGGATATCTTTTCCTTGCAGAGTGCCTTCCTGCAACTTCTTGGCGTCTTCCAGTTTCTTGGGAACCCAGATACGACCGTCGTTACGCAGAGACTCGGACATCAAAGTCAGCTTGGACTGCTTGTCACCATGTACGGGGATACAAGTCGGGTGAATCTGTACGTAAGCGGGGTTCGCCATCCAAGCACCCTTGCGGTAGCAAGCTACAGCAGCTGTACAGTTACAAGTCATAGCGTTGGTAGAGAGGAAGTATGCATTTCCGTAACCACCGGTAGCGATTACCACTGCATGAGCAGCGAAGCGTTCCAGCTTACCGGTTACGAGGTTCTTTGCGATGATACCGCGGGCGCGTCCGTCGATGAGGACAACGTCCTGCATTTCATAGCGGGTAAAGAGTTTCACAGTACCTACGTTCACCTGGCGGCTCAGTGCAGAGTAAGCACCCAGCAACAGCTGCTGACCGGTCTGGCCTTTAGCGTAGAATGTACGTGATACCTGTGCGCCACCAAAAGAACGGTTGTCGAGCAAACCGCCGTATTCGCGGGCGAAAGGTACGCCTTGTGCCACGCACTGGTCGATAATACTGTTTGAAACTTCGGCCAGACGGTAAACGTTGGCTTCGCGGGCACGGTAGTCACCGCCCTTTACTGTATCGTAGAACAGACGGTAGATGGAGTCACCGTCGTTTTGGTAATTCTTGGCAGCATTGATACCTCCCTGTGCAGCGATGGAGTGTGCACGGCGCGGAGAATCCTGGATGCAGAAGTTGAATACTCTGAAACCCATTTCACCGAGTGAAGCGGCAGCACTGGCACCTGCCAGTCCGGTTCCTACTACGATGATGTCCAAACGGCGCTTGTTAGCGGGGTTTACTAATTTTTGGTGAGCTTTATAGTTGGTCCATTTCTCAGCCACCGGTCCTTCCGGTATTTTAGAATCTATCTTAGTCATAATGCTATTACAATTTAATCATTTACAATTTATAATTTAGCAAGCGCCGCATAATGATTTAGCAAAAAATACGACAACTACCAGGGCGAAGCATACAACAACGATAGTGGAGTAGATGTTGGAGATGCATTTCCAACGGTTAATCCATACTTTGTTGTTCCAACCCAAAGATTGCATGGAGCTCCAGAAACCGTGAGTCAGGTGGAACCACAATGCGCCCAGCCAAACGAGGTAAAGCACTACGTACACCGGATTGCCGAATGTGTTCTCAATGTGATAAACACCGTTGGCAGCATACGCCAGAGCACCGGCATCGGCATTCATGCCCATGTTGTGCATCAACTCGGGAAGCTGCATTTTAGACCAGAAGTTTACCAGGTGCAGACCCAAACCTACAATTACGATAAGACCCAGCACGAGCATGTTTTGAGAAGCCCATTCTACGGTTTTAGGTTTGTCTACTACTGCATAACGTTCACTACCGCGTGCCTTGCGGTTTTGCATCGTCAGCCAGAAAGCGTAGATGATGTGAATGATGAAGAGGGCAGCCAAACCTACCGTAGCCACCAGGGCATACCAGTTTGCTCCCAGGAACTCACAAACCATGTTGTATCCCTCGGCCGAGATCAATGCAACCAGGTTCATCGCCATGTGAAACGTCAGAAACAGGACAAGGGCGATACCGGTAACGCTCATCACCACTTTCCTTCCTACAGATGAATTACTTAACCACATAAATGATTGAATTTAAGTTATTTAATAGTTTGAAAATATATTCTATTAAGAGACGTTATGCTAATTTCTCGCAAAAATAGATGAAATACCTTGATTAAACAAGCGATTAAAGAAATAATTCCGTAATCGGGGAGGGAGGAAGTTGATAAGAGAATAAGGCAGGAAACAGATTATTCTTCCTCGTCTTCTTGTTCCCTGCCCGAAGCGTCTCCTCTTTCCTTACAGATTATGGAAATTTTCTCTCCGTTGGCCGCACGTTTCCGCAAGGAGCGGGGGGTATCTCCGAAAGAGTCCTTGCAGAAGTGTGCAAAGTGGGATAAGGAGTCGAAACCATAGCGGGCACTGATGACGGATATACGTTGCTTGGTATATTGGAGGTCGTTCAATATGCCTTCGCGTTTCTTGTCCAGAATCCATTCGTACACCGGCACTCCATACATGTTTTTAAAAAGACGGCGGAATGTGGTGGTGGTATATCCGCCAAGATGGGCAAATTCTTCCACATTCTTCACCTTGTCATAGTTCTGCATGACGAAGTACTGGAAGCTTTCCGTATAAGTGCTGATAGGATAGAAGAAGGTACTGATCTGACGTAGCGGATAGTAACAGGTCAGGATATACACCAGTTCCTGGCATTTGATGTCGACATACTTGCTGCAGGCATAGGGTTGTTCCCTGAAGTAGCCGGCAAGGTTTTTCAGCAGGTTTTCGAGTATGGAAACGGCTGTTAGCGGGGCATACGTCAAAGGAGATTCCGCACTTTTCAGAATTTCTTTGTAACGTTCCTCGCAGAGTACCGGAAGTTCGGTAAACCAATAAACGATATATTCTACATTGCTCAATGCTAAAAGTTCGACTTTGGAGCCGATTGCTTGCAGTATGAACTGGCGACTTTGAAGAGTAGTACCGGGATATTCTTCGCTATTTACAAGCAATTCACCTTTTAGCAAAAATATCATGCAGTTTTGTGTGCACTTTTCAGCAGAAAAATGTTGCCCTTGGGGGTATTGTCTGTAGATCAATACTCCTTCTGATTTTTGGGGACATAACGCACAGTCAATTTGCCGCGTACAACAAGTATCCAATGTCATGAAATGATAGGCGAATTATTATAAATGTGGCAACAAAGATAGGATATTTTTATGAAAACTCTAACTATTTGGACTATCTTTGCGCCAAACTAACGTGAAGACTTCATGAAAAGGACCTTTTTTTTTGTATATTTTATCTCCATTGTTGTATTCAGTCTTTCGGCGCAAAATTGGGATATCAATACTCTGCACGAGATAAACAGTTGGGATGGTAAATTTATCCGTAATTATAATAAGATAATTTCCCGGTCGGAACCTTATGTTGTTCTCGGTATTCCGGTAGCAATGGCTGTGGCGGCCTGGGTAAAACATGATAAGCAATTATTGAAAGATGCGGTGTATGTGGGGACAAGCGTTGCCGGAACGTTTGTTGTGACTTATGGTCTGAAATACTTGGTAGACCGCGCACGCCCTTATGACAGATATCCTGACCGCGTGCATCCGTACAGTTATGAGAGCAGTCCTTCTTTTCCTTCGTCGCATACGTCAACAGCCTTTGCGCTTGCCACCTCTTTGTGCATAAAGTATCCCAAGTGGTATGTGATAGCGCCGTCTGCTTTGTGGGCTTGCTCCGTAGGAGTCTCGCGTATGAACGAGGGGGTGCATTATCCGACCGATGTATTGGCGGGAGCGGCAATCGGCATCGGGTGCTCGGTAGCGAATGTCTATATAAACCGATGGCTGAATAAGTGGCTGTTCGGAGAATAAAAGGGATGTCTTCAGCATTGATATTGAGGCGTTTGACAGACGCCAGTCCCTGTCATGACAGACACCAGTGTCTATCGTGACAAACACAAGTGTCTGTCACAACAAACACAAGTGTTTGTCATGACAGGGACTGGTGTCTGAGAATCTATTTAATATCTATTGTCTGGTTTAGCTTGATGTCTTGTGACGAACCGCCTGCTTGTACTTCCACAGCACCCGGTTCCAACTTCCAATCATTGGCTGCTTCATCCCAATGGCGCAGCTTCTCAAGAGGAATTTCTATCTTTACAGATTTACTTTCATCCGCTTGCAAAGCTACCCGTTGGAATCCTTTCAACTCCTTCAGCGGGCGTTCAATCTTGGAATCGGGGCGGCTGACGTAGATTTGTACGACCTCTTCTCCGCTGCGTTTGCCTGTATTGCTGAGGTTCAGTTCTACATACAATTTCTCATTGTCCGCCTTGACTTGCAGATCGGAATAGTTGAAAGTGGTATAGGAAAGTCCGTGTCCGAACGGATATTGTACGGGGACATGCTTGGTGTCGTACCAGCGGTAACCTACAAATATACCTTCAGCATAATCGGCAGTCGGTCCGCTCTTCTGATCCGTTTCCTTTTCGTCTACCAGATTCACGAAGATATCATCCTGTTTCTGGCGTTCGTCCTGCGGATATACTTTCAGGCTATAAGCGGGAGAGTCTTCCAAGCGTATGGGGAACGTAAACGGCAATTTACCCGAAGGCGATATCTTTCCTAACAGTACGTCGGCCAGTGCGTTACCGCCTTCGGTACCGTTGAACCATGAAACGAGGATGGCAGGTGATGCCTGGTCTACAACACGCAGGTCCAAAGGACCTCCGGTTACGAGCACCGTAACAATATTGGGATTTGCAGCGGCAAGCGCTTTCAACAGTTCATCCTGTCCCATGGGCAGGGTGATGGCTTTGCGGTCGCTGCCTTCCGTCTCTACTTCCCGGTTGTCACCGGCAACGAAAATCACGAGATCTGAATTCTTGGCAAGCTGTACGGCTTCACTCATCAGCTTGGGGTCGGCTTTGGTATACGGAGAAACACGGGTTTCACGTTCGTGTTTGCTGAATGCACGGTAGCCTTGTGCCCATTCCACTTGAGCATCCGTACCACTGAGCTGCTTGAGGAGTCCTTCCAGCGGGGTGACTTCATACAGAGTCTTGACCCCTGCTCCTACACCGCCTAATGCCTGTTCCCGTACAGCATTATCGCCGATAACGGCAATCTTCTTGTATTTATCCGTTTGGATGGGAAGCAGTTCGTTCTGGTTCTTCAGCAGTACAATGGATTTTGATGCTACATTGTAAGCAATCTGTTGCTGTTCGGGCTGGGAAGTCATCATTTTGTTGGCTTCTTCTTCCGGTACGGCTTTCACGGCAAGACGGACGCGCAGGATGTTGCGCACCTTGCTATCGATGACGCTTTCGGGCACTACACCGGCTTTCACCGAATCGAGTAAGGCTTGTCCGAAGTAGCGGTCGCCCGGCATTTCAACGTCCATTCCGTTCATTGCAGCATTTACGGTATTGTGCACACCGCCCCAATCCGAGATGACCATTCCGTGGAATCCCCATTCGTCGCGCAGGATTTCATTCAGCAGCATTCCGTTCTCCGAGCACCAATATCCTTCTACCTTATTATAAGCAGCCATCACTCCGTAAGCATCCGCTTCCTTTACGGCAGCTTCGAAGGGAGGCAGGTAGATTTCGCGCATGGCACGCGGGCTTACCTTTACATCAATGCTTCCACGGTCGTTCTCCTGGTTGTTGAGCGCATAGTGTTTCAGGCAGACGGCGGCTCCGTTATCCTGAGCACCCAGTGTGTATTGTACGGCAAGTGCGGCGCTCAATATGGGGTCTTCGCTTAAATATTCGTAAGTACGCCCTCCGGTGGGCAGGCGCTGGATGTTGATGGCCGGGCCCAGTATCATGTCCTTGCCTCTCAGCCGGGCTTCTTTGGCCATACCCATACCATATTGGTAAGCCATGTCCTCGCTCCATGTAGCTGCCAGGGCCGAACCGGTGGGGAAGAAGGTTGCCGAGTCGGTAGTCAGTCCTATTGAGTTCCACGAGTGCGGCTCCATTTCTTCACGGATGCCGAAGGGGCCGTCGGCATATTTCACATCTGCTATGCCCAAGCGCTCTACGCCTGCCGAAGAGAACATGTGCTTACCATGCAGCATGTTCACTTTCTCTTCGAGCGTCATGCGGGAAATCAGGTCTGTGATTTTATCTTCATTCTGCATCAGTGGAGATACCTGTACGTTCTCGCTTGGTTTCTGTGCACAGGCAGTCAGCAGGGTGATGCCCAGTGCGGTGAAAAGTTTATTGATGTGTTTCATAACTTCAATTCTTTATTTTGTTTCTTTCTTGAATACCTTATAAGAATGAGGCATTAAAGTGACGCGGTAACTGTTCTTTCCGTTGGAAGGCAGGTATGATTTCCCGCTTACAATGTCTGTCAGTGAAGATACTTTCTCGTCCGTTACTACTTGTACGGTCACGGCTTCATCCAGGAAAGACTCTACGATGAAAGTGCCATTGTCGTATACCATCAAGGCAACTTTCGACGGGCCTTCGAGGCGTACGTCCAGGTCTTGTGAGAGGATGCGGCGGATAACGTTGAGTGCGCTTGCCGGATAGTCGTACAGATTGCCCATATCATCGGGAATCGTCAGTACGTACAGATTTCCTGTAGAGTAAGGAGCGCGCAGCATGATGGGATAGCCCGATACCCCTCCGTCCAACGGACGTCCTGCACTGATTACTTCCCAGGCATCATTGGTCTGATAGCGTACCTGCGGAATCAGGATCTCTCTGTCCAGTTTTCCGTGTCTACCCATATCATTGACGATGGCTTTCAGATCCGTGCAGCGGAGTTCCGAGACTTGTGCTATCTGGTCGGGGATGGCTTTCAGCAAGCTGCTTGTGATGACTACATCGTGGCCGCTTTGCAGTTGCTTCTTGATGTGTGTCATTATCTTCGGGTCTGCAGCTGCCTGTTCGGTAAGCAGAACCACTTTCTGGTTTTCGGGGAATCTCGGTACCATGTTCATGGGCAATCCTATCATTCCTAAATAGTTCTGCAAGAAATCATCGCCCAGTGAATGGAAGGGTTTGTATGAGTAGATGCCGACGGGGTTACCGAGCTTGTATACAAACTGGTCAATCTGTTCGAAAGCCACACCTGCTACACGTGCCATGGTGGTGGGAACTACCTTGGCACCGCCGTTCAATGCTACCGGCTGCATCATTTCGTCATAGTCGAAGCTGGTGCCTTGTCCTTGCCATTGCTTACGGTGTACATCAGGATTGAGCTTTACCCCGATTAGCTGATGGTAGGCAAACAAGTTGATTTCGGGAGCTTTGGCAAACATGGTCAGCCACAACTGCTCGGCGTAGCGGTCCATACCCATATTGCTGCCCCCTGCATCTACCCATCCTCCTAAGTTGTATCCGGGACGGAGATTATCAAAATAGCGGATGATGTTGTAGCTCAAGTAATTCTGCAAGTGTTGGGCGGTACCCGGGTCGCGTGTCTCCGTTCCGGTCCATATAGCGTCGAAGAGTTGCGGTCCGCGCTCCAGGTCGAAGCCCAGTCCCTGGAAATGATCGTACCAGTTGGGGTATTTGATAATCACTTTTACCTTCGGATTCACTTTCTTGGCAGGTTGTAGCACCAATTCCTGACCGGCTTTGGTCATCAGGTCCAGACGGTATTTAGTCCAACTCTGTTCTCCTTTGGCCTTGATTTCGATGTCCGACTTGCAGCTGGTGAAGAAGAAGTCGTCCAGAATGAAATCGTCGAAATGCTTTGCCGTATGTTCGGCAATCTCGCGTACTTTCTTCCGGTGATCGGGGTTGGAGTAGCAGAAAGTCTCGAAGCTGTTCGATTCGTCGATGGTGTAGGTGATACCGCCTCCTACTTCCACTCCTTTTTCCTTAAAGAAGCGTTTGGCTTGTTCCAGGGTGGCATCGGGTACGATGAGCAGGTCGCGGTGGGTTTCGAGATAGATTTTATCTACTTTCACCTGGCTGGATATGATATTCCATGTGGAGTCCAGCCATTGCAAGTCTTTCATCTTTTCTACTTCGTAGGCACGTGTGTAAACAGATACTTTGAAGCTTTTGTAGTTTCCTGCCCAAGTGGTGCATGTTAGCAACAGGGCAAACAGTGTGCATGCAAGATGCGATTTTAAGTGTCTTTCCATATTAGTTATTGATTTATAAATGGTGTTTTTTACTTCGTTGTAAAATTAACCCGTTATTATGGAAAGGGAGGGGGAGATTTGTTTCAATGAGAGGGGAGATTGGTTGCCGGGGTAGGGCAGATGGTTCCTATTCGGGGCTCGTTTGGGTAATGGAAGGTTTGTTGCTGTTTCTCTCGTATTCCGAGGGCAGCATCCCGAACTCTTCTTTGAAATATTTGCGGAAGGCTTTGATGTCGTTCATGCCTATTTCCATGGCTATTTCATTGATACGTAGCTGGGTCTTTTCCAATAATTGTGCTGCGTATCTCAATCGTACCGAGCGTATAAGTTCGAGTGGAGTTTTTCCGGTCAGGGAAAGCGACTTCTTATAGAAATTGGTTCTGCTCATGCACATCTGCTTGCTGAGCAGTTCAACTGAAAGCAACGGGTTCGACCGTTCCTGCTCGATGTAAGCGATTGCTTTTCGTATCAGTTCCTCGTCCAGGGAACTGATTGGGGCGTCGGCAAGCTGGATGCTGGTACGCGATGACTTCATCAACTTCTGCTGTATCTGTGCCTGCTGCTCGGCGATATGCTTTATTTTCAAGGAAAGCACATCTATATTGAAAGGCTTGCAGATGTAATCATCGGCACCGGCTTGCAGGCCGGTGTATTCATTCTCTTGTCCGGTTTTGGCAGTGAGCAGTATTACCGGGATGTGTGAAGTGCGTACATCCCCCTTTATCAGACGGCATAGACTGATTCCGTCCATTACCGGCATCATGATGTCTGTAATGACTATATCCGGGAATGTTTTTAGTATACATTCCCAGGCTTCCTGGCCATTGGGTTGCGTTATTACATTGTAGGTCTCCTTGAGGCAGAGCGAAATGTACTCGCGGAAGTCCTTGTTGTCGTCCACCAGCAGGATAGTGGGCTTTTGGGCGTTTGCCTTTTCTTCCGGTTCGCTCTCATTCGGGAGTTCGGTGGGAGGAATTGCAATGCTTTCTTCCTCTACATCATGTATTGTTTCCTGATATTCGTTTGTTTCGATGGGGAAGTAAAAGGCGAAAGTGCTGCCCTGTCCGTAGGTGCTGTCTACTGTTATCTCTCCATGATGTATTTCTGCAAACTCGTGGCATAAATGCAGTCCGATACCGGTTCCCCTGCTGTCATCGTTTGCCTGATAGAAGCGGTCGAATATATGTTTCTGGTCTTCCGGAAGGATGCCGATTCCGGTGTCCGACACCTCTATGCAAAGTTGCAACTGCTCTTTCCGTTGTATAGGGAATAGCTTGACGGTTATCTTTCCCTTCTCCGGGGTGAATTTGAATGCATTGTTCAGCAGGTTGGTCAGGATCTTACGCACCTTGTCGGCATCGAACTTGATGATAAACGAAGGAGTGGACGAGGAAAAAGAAAAAGAGATTTCCTTTTCCTCGGACAGTTGGCGGAAAGACCGGACGATATCGTTTACAAACAGCACGATATCTCCTGAGGATAATATGAGTTGGTGTTTCTTTTTATCTATTTTGCGGAAGTCCAGCACTTGATTCACCAAATCCAACAGTTGTTGCGCATTTTGTCGGATCAGTTGGTAAGACATCCGTAGCTCGGCATTTTGTTCCGTCTTCAGCAAGCGCTCGACAGGCAGGATGATGAGTGAGAGCGGCGTGCGGAACTCATGGCTGATATTGGTGAAGAAGCGCAGTTTCATTTCGTCCATGTCGTGTTGCTGGCGCGACACCATCTTCTCCTTTTCGTATCTGAATCTCTTATTCTGTATGTTCAGGATATAGCGCAGTATCAGGTACAGAATGACAAGAAGCAGAATGATGTACAGTACATAAGCATATATGGACGAATAGAATGGAGGTGCTATGTGAATGGGAATCTGTATTGTCTCGCTGGTCTGTCCGTTGTTGGGGTTGCTGGCTTTGGCCATGAATACATAGTCTCCCGGATTCAGGTTTGTATAGGTGACGAGCTGGTGGTTGCTGGCTATTTCGTTCCATTGCGAGTCGAGACCCTCCATTTTGTAAGAGATGCTGTTCTTCTGCGGGTGCAGATAGTCCAGAATAGCCAGGCTCAGTGCCAGGTTATGCTGTCCGTAGTTTAAACTGATCTGGGGGGAATAGCTGATGTCACTCGCTATGATGGGCTTTCCGTCATACGGCGTATTGGGAGAGATGATTTGGTTCTGTACCTGCAGGTCTGTAATCATTATCTTGGGTGAGTTCTGCCTGAGGTCTATCTCGTGGGGAGTGAAGATGGCCAATCCGTTGGTCGTCCCGAAGATGAAGTTTCCGTCCTTGTCTGTAGAACCGGCATTGCGGTTGAAGGTTGCGGAGGGCAGGCCGTCTTCCTGCATATAGTTCTGGAAGTTGCAGCCGGTCTTGTCCTGGGTGGTTTCCAGTTTCGCTTTTGTCAGTCCGTTCTTGGTGCCAATCCACATGTAGCCTTTGAGGTCTTCCCGGAAGATGGAGATATGATTGTCCGGCAGCCCGTTGTCTGTATCGAAATGAAGTAGTTCCCCGGTATTTCTGTTGCAGATGTAGATGCCGTTGTTGCCTCCCATCCACAGCCGGTTGTTGGAATCTACATAAATGGTGTAGAAATAAGTTTCGTTGATGGCATGTCCCTGGGAGAACTCCTCGTTCAGCATCTGTATTTTCTGGGTAGCGGTGTTGAATATGTTAATGCCTTGGCTGGTGCTGATGAATAACTCATGCTGTCCTCCCAGGGCTATCGCATTGACTTTCTTCTGGTAAAGGCTGTCTTTGCCATATACTATATGTTTCTCTTCCCACGTTTTCGTATCGATATCGAAATGGTAGAATCCGTCTTCCAATGTCCCTATCCAAAGGCTGTTGTCGCCATCGTACTCCATGCTGGTAATGCTGGTCAGCTCATTGTGTCCTTTCTTGATTTTCCGAGGCGAGAAGGTATGGAACTGCCCGTCGAAACAGACCAGCCCGCCCATGTAGGTACCTATCCAGAGGCGCCCCTTTTTATCTTTTATCATATATACAATGATGTTGGAAGACAGGCTGCCGGGATTCTGCGGATTGTGCACATAGCGTTTATATTCCTGCGTCAGCCGGTTGTAGCAGAGCAGTCCGCCGCCGTTGGTACCTATCCACAACTGCTGCGGGGAGTCCTGAAGAATGCAGGTGCAATCATTTTCCTCGATACCACTGTCGGCAGACAGCGGGTATAGCAGACGTTTGAACTTGAAGAGATTCTTGTGATGATAATCTACACCTTTCTTATAAGTGCCCAGCCAGATGATTTCTTCATTATCCTTGTAGATGGATATGATACTGTTTTGACTGATGCTGCCCTTGACGAAAGGATTGTTTCTGAGGCAGGTGATTCTTTCCGTCCGTTTGTCGTACAGGTTGAGGCCGCCGTGGTCGGTAGCTATCCAGATGATGCCGTTGCTGCTCTGCTCTATCCCCCTCACCATGTTGGACGATAGCTTGACTTTGGATTGGGTATCGAACTTGCGCCATGTGTTTTCTTGCGGGGAATACAGATAAACTCCCCAATAATTGGGGGCATCCTGATAAATCCATAACTCTCCGTCCCGGTCGATGTACACATTCCATCCGGTGGTGAGGTCGGGATGTTGCTGGTGCAGGTATTCGGTCTTGAACAGGGTTTCGAAGCGGTTCAGGTTTACACATTCCAGCAGTCCGTTGCTGTATAGCAGGTACATTTCGCTTTCGTAGATGGCTATAGCCGAAACCGGACATTGCTCCTGATTGTTCTTGAGAGTGGTTACGGTCTTCGCAAAGTAACTGTAAAGATATACATTGCCTTGCTTGTCGGTAAAAAGCAGATTATTGTCTATTGCAGGAAATACTTGGTAAATCTCTTGCGATATGTTGAGTGAACGGGCTATCTCGGAAGCTGTGTGAAAGGTGTTCTTCTCTGGGTTGAAAACGCTGATTTGTTGGTCTTTGTAAGTAATCCAGAGAAGCCCGTCTTTAGTCTCGCTCATCCTGAAGACGGTTTCTTCTGAAAAAGGCGCCCCGTTCTCGCGGTGCTGGAACGTCTTGAAGGAATTGGCATCATAACGATTGATGTGCGAGACAGTTCCAAACCACATGAAACCGCGTGAATCTTTGAAGATGCAGGTGATTTCATTGGAAGAGAGCCCGTTGGTATTATCCAAATGGGAGAAATAAATGTCTGACTCATAAGCTTGACCTATACAGGCAATGGCCCATTGCAGAAGTACAAGTATCGTTATGAGGCGTTTCATGATAAATTAGATTGGGCTAAGGTTTCTATCTCATGGCTTGGCTTTTAGAGTTTGTTCGTAGGCATCGCTTTGCAGGAGTTTCAAAGCCTGCTGCACGCTGTTGTTCATCGAATTCATTACCTGGTAATACTCGTTCATATCCCACAGATCGCGGGCTATCAATGCTTTGAGTTGTGCTTTGATGAGCGGCAACGATTGGTTGTACTGGCTTTCGTTGAACTCTATCTTCTCTTTGTCGGCCATGGCGCGTATGTCGGCCAGGAAGTTATCGTTTATTTCAAACTTATCGTTGAAGGTCTCGAACTTCTTGTATTTGTCCTTCAGCTCTTTCCGGTGTTTCTCAATGTAGCCGGTGGTCGATTTGATAACTACGCCTTTGGCCACCAGGTTGCGGTGGTAGTCGGTGTATTGGGTGGTATCTATCGGAACGAAGTAGTCCGGCATGATGCCTCCGCCGCCATAGACGGTACGTCCCAGGCGTTTGGTCTGTACTTTCAGGGAGTCGGCAAAGTGGATGCTGTCGGCATGAATCATTTCGCCGTGGTTGAAGCGTTCTACCAGCTCCAGGTTGTATTTTTCCTGGTTATCATCTCCTTTGACTCTGCCGTCCAGATTGGCGGTGTTGTCATAAGGCTTCTGGATGCAACGTCCAGAAGGGGTATAGTAACGGGCGATGGTAAGGCGTATCATGGAACCGTCCGGCAAGTCGATGGGGCGTTGTACCAGACCTTTGCCGAAGGTACGGCGTCCTACCACTACACCTCTGTCCCAATCTTGTATGGCGCCGGTCAAGATTTCGCTGGCGGAAGCAGAGTACTCGTCTACCAGTACGATGAGGCGTCCGTTCTTGAAGTTTCCGGTACCTTTGGCGAAGAAGTCACTGCGGCGTGCAGCCCTGCCCTCGGTATAGACTATCAACTCTTTCTGTTGAAGGAATTCGTTGGCGAGGTCGATGGCGGCATTCAGATAACCTCCGCCGTTGCCTTGCAGGTCAAGGATGAGGTCCTTCATGCCTTTCTTCTGAAGTCCCTTCAGGGCGGTAGTAAATTCCTCGGCAGTGGTGGCTCCGAAACGGTTGATACGTATATAGCCGGTCTTGGGCTGTATCATGTAAGCGGCGTCCAGGCTAAGGATGGGTATCTTATCACGTTTTACAGTGAAGTAGAGTGAATCGTCTACTCCGCGGCGTACGATGGTGAGCTTCACTTCGGAGTCCTTCGGACCGCGCAGACGGCTCATAATGTCCTCTGTGCTCATCTTTACTCCGGCAATGGCGGTATCGTTTACGGCTACAATACGGTCGCCGGCAAGGATGCCTACCTTTTCGGACGGACCGTTGCTCACGGGTTGTATCACAAGCAGGGTGTCTTCTATCATCTGGAACTGTACGCCGATACCTTCGAAGTTTCCTTGCAGGGGTTCGTTCATCTTCTTCACCTCTTCGGCATTGTTGTAGGTAGAGTGCGGGTCGAGCTGTGCCAGCATCTTGATGATGGCTTCTTCTACCAGCTTATCTTCGTCTACTTTGTCTACGTACAGGTTAGCGATGGCGAACTCAGCCATTTGCAGTTTACGTATGGCTTCATTATTCGGTTTCTGTGCTTGCACCATCACGGTGCATATACATACTGTAATAATGCTAAGGAATTTCTTCATTGTCTATTTATTAATCACTTATCACTAATTTCCATTCCTTCGGGAATGAACATACTTATATCTTTTCCAAATTGCAGCAACTCGCGCACGGTGGTAGAACTGATGCAGGTGAGTTCCGGTTCCGTGAACAGCAGGATAGTTTCAATTCCGGTCAGTTTGCGGTTGATGTCCGCAATGGTTTCTTCGTATTCGAAGTCTTTCACGGTGCGGATGCCACGTATAATCAGGTTGGCGCCTACTTCCTTGGCAAAGTCGATGGTCAGGCAATTATAAGATTGCACGGTGACGCGCGGCTCGTTCCGGTAGAAGTCCCGAATCATCTTTTCACGCTTCTCAAGAGGGAAGTACGTGTTCTTGTTCTCGTTGATACCGATTCCTATGACAATTTCGTCTATGAAAGTCAGTGCACGGCTTACTACCGACGAGTGCCCGATGGTAAACGGGTCGAATGTGCCCGGAAAGATAGCTCTTCTCATGATGCCAGATCTTCTTCTATAACCAGATTGTTGATAATGAAATTCTGCCGTTCCATAGTATTTTTACCCATATAGAACTCCAGCAGTTCTTTTACAAGGTCCGTTTTGCGTAAAGAAACTTGTTCCAGGCGCATGTCTTTGCCGATGAAATGCTTGAATTCATCGGGCGAGATTTCTCCCAAACCTTTGAATCGTGTGATTTCCGGGTTGGGACCTAACTCTGCAATCGCTTTTACGCGTTCGTCTTCCGTATAGCAATAATTGGTCTTCTTCTTGTTGCGCACGCGGAACAGTGGAGTTTGCAGAATATATACGTGTCCCTTCTTTATCAGGTCGGGGAAGAATTGCAGGAAGAACGTGATAATCAGCAGGCGGATGTGCATACCGTCCACATCGGCATCGGTGGCTACTATCACTTTGTTGTAACGCAATCCTTCTATGCCGTCTTCTATGTTCAGGGCTGCTTGCAGCAGGTTGAATTCTTCGTTCTCGTAAACCACTTTTTTGGTCAGTCCGTAAGAGTTGAGCGGCTTACCTCGCAGGCTGAATACGGCTTGGGTATTCACATCGCGGCTCTTGGTGATGGAGCCGCTGGCAGAATCTCCCTCGGTGATGAAGATACACGAATCGCTTTCCTGCTCTTTGCCTTTTCCGTCGCTCAGATGATAGCGGCAATCGCGCAACTTGCGGTTGTGCAGGTTGGCTTTCTTGGCACGTTCGCGTGCCAGCTTGGTGACACCGGCAATGGCTTTGCGTTCCTTTTCGGAATCCTGTATCTTTTGCAGCATCACTTCCGCTACCTGTGGATGCTTGTGCAGGTAGTTGTCTACTTCCGTCTTGATGAAGTCGCCCACATACTTGTTGACGCTGACGCCTCCCGGCTCCATGGAGGGGGAACCCAGTTTGGTCTTTGTCTGTCCTTCAAACTGTGGCTCTTCCACATTGATGGCAATGGCGGCAACGATACCGTTACGGATATCGGAATATTCCTGGTTCTTGTTGTAGAACTCTTTAATGGTGCGTGCAATGTGTTCTTTCAGTGCACTTTGGTGTGTACCACCCTGGGTGGTATGCTGGCCGTTGACGAAAGAATAGTATTCTTCGCCATACTGGTTGGTATGTGTGAAAGCTATCTCGATATCTTCTCCTTTCAGGTGGATGATGTCGTATAAGCCCTCGGCGGTCATATTATCCTTCAGCAAGTCTTCCAGTCCATGACGTGAAAGGATGCGCTGACCGTTGTAGATAATGGAAAGACCTGTATTAAGATAGGTGTAGTTACGCAGCAGCGTCTCTACAAATGTATTTTGGAATGTATAGTTGAGGAAAAGCGTGCTGTCCGGTTCAAAGAAAGTATAGGTTCCGCTTTCTTCTTCCGTGTCTTCCGTCACGTCGCTTTGGAGCACACCTTTTTCAAAGACGGCGATGCGCACCTTACCGTCGCGGTAACTGCGTACCTCAAAATGGCTGCTGAGCGCATTTACGGCTTTTATACCCACACCGTTCAGTCCGACGCTCTTCTTGAAAGCCTTGCTGTCGTACTTACCGCCGGTATTGAGTTTGCTGACCGCCTCTATCAGTTTGCCTTGCGGAATGCCTCGTCCGTAGTCGCGTACGCTGACGCGGAGATTTTCGTCAATGGTAACTTCTATGCGTTTGCCGGCACCCATCTTGAATTCATCGATACTATTGTCCATTACTTCTTTCAACAATACATAGATACCGTCGTCATTCTGCGAGCCGTCACCCAGACGGCCGATGTACATGCCCGAACGGACACGGATGTGCTCCATATCGTCTAAGTGACGAATGTTATCTTCCGTATATTCTACATTACCTTCGGGCATCAGTCCGTTGATTTCTTCCATAAATTCTCCTGATTATTTTATCTCTTTTATGAACGCCCGGCGCCGTTTATGCTGTTCGGTCTTGAAGTATTCCCATTGGGCTTGTACCTTGCCGTTCATCTCCAGCTCGGGGTTGCTCTCTGCAAATATAAAACCTAATTTTTGATAAACCGGAATTAAATCGGAAAATAACAAAGCATTAACACCTTTATTCTGATATTCAGGTTTCACGGCAACCAGTAGCAGATCGAGCATCTTGGCACGGCGTTTCATGAACAACGCTTTCAGTAAATGATACCATCCGAAGGGCAGCAAACGACCGTGCGCCTTCTGCAATGCTTCGGATAAAGAGGGCATAGAGATACCTACAGCTATCAGTTGGTCATCGGCATCCGTGATAAGCGTCACCATGCGCAGGTCGATAATCGGCAGATACATCTTTACATACTGGTCTATCTGGCGCTGCGATAATGCCGAATATCCGTAGAGCGGACTGTATGCTTCGTTCATCAGTTCGAAAATCTTCTGTCCGTACTCGCGTGCCAACTTCTTGGAAGAGGTGTATTTCTTGATCTTGAGATTATATTTTCGTTGGATAAGTTCCGAGATTCGTTTGTGCTTGTCCGGTATGGCGTCCGGAATGTAGATTTTGTATTCCACCCAATCGGCATCCTTATCGAAGCCCATGCGTTCCATGTGCTGCGGGTAATAGGGGTAATTATAGGTAGTTGCCATCGTACTGAGTTGGTCGAAACCTTCGATGAGCATGCCTTCCGCATCGAAATCGGTGAAACCCAGCGGGCCTTGTATGTGGGTCATGCCTCTTTCCTTGCCCCATTTTTCAACGGTATCCATCAGAGCCTGAGACACCTCGGGATCATCAATAAAGTCAATCCAGCCGAAGCGAACCTCCTTTTTGTTCCAAGTCTCGTTCGCTCTTTGATTGATGATGGCAGCTACACGTCCTACGATTTTGCCATCCTTATAGGCCAGAAAGTAGTCGGCTTCGCAAAATTCGAATGCCGCATTCTTCTTCCGGTTGAAAGTATTGAGCATATCGTCAAAGAGGTCGGGCACGGAATATGGGTTCTCTTTATATAGTTTGTAGTTGAAGCGGATAAACTGGTTCAACTCCTTCTTTGTGGAAACTTTCTTGATAGTAATTGCCATAGTTGTTTAATATTGAGGTGGCAAAGATACATGATAATCTTTAAAGTACCGCGTGGAGTGCCCAAAAAC
Organism: Bacteroides sp. GD17; assembly: GCF_038448625.1. Lineage (NCBI taxonomy): Bacteria > Pseudomonadati > Bacteroidota > Bacteroidia > Bacteroidales > Bacteroidaceae > Bacteroides > Bacteroides sp. GD17. Next base: position 333,077 of record NZ_JBCEZS010000004.1, on the reverse strand, counting down.
TGTCTGCGGGATGTCTACTTTTACGATACCCTAAGGACTTCATCTTTATGTTCTTACAAATTGTATATCAGTATGGTAGTGTAAGCGATGTAGCAAAGCATCAGGATGCTCCCTTCAATCCGGGTGATGGTGCGTTTTCCGAAGAAAATGCCGAATAACCAAAGCAGGATGCTCGAACCTACCAATACCCATAAATCGAAGTTGGTGATACCGGTCAGGTGTAGTGGCGTGATGGAAGCCGAGCAACCCAGCACAAAGAATATGTTGAAAAGATTGCTACCGATGACGTTGCCAATGGCTATCTCAGGATTCTTCTTTAAGGCGGCGACGATGGAAGTGGCAAGTTCGGGTAGTGACGTGCCGCCCGCCACCAGTGTAAGGCCGATGATGGACTCGCTGACACCCAGGCTGCGGGCAATGCCGCTGGCACCGTCCACAAAGAAGCTTCCTCCGGCAATGAGGGCACCAAGTCCGCCGATGATGTACAGTATGGACTTCCACATGGGGAGCTGTTTGATCTCTTCCGTTTCTTCCTCTTTCTCTTGAGGATGGTGGGAGGCGATGGCGAAGGTGTAGCTCAGAAAGATGGCGAAGAAGCAGAGCAGCAGCAAACCGTCGGTAATGCTGAGCACGTTTCCTTTGCTGCCGTCCAGAAATACGTCGTTGGCACAAATCAGCAGGGCGAGGGAGGAGAGGATGCAGAGAGGGATTTCTCTTCGCAGTGTGTTGCGGGTGATGATGATCGGGGCGAAAAGTGCGGTGCAGCCTACAATCATCAACGTGTTGAAAATATTACTTCCCACCACGTTGCCGATGGCGATGTCCGCACTGCCTTTCAGAGCGGAAGATATGCTGACGGTGAGTTCCGGTGCCGAGGTGCCGAATGCTACGATGGTAAGTCCGATGACGATTGACGGTATACGGAAACGTTTGGCAACGGATGCTGCGCCGTCCGTCAGCCCGTTGGCACCCAGCAGTATGAGAAGGAGTCCTCCGATGAGCAGTAGTATATTCATGGTTTTCTTTTTTCTTAATTCGGGGCAAAGATAGCAATAATAGTGATTTCTTTCCGGCGCTTTGTCATTTTGAATTGAAAATAAGATTTAAAATCAAAAACATTCTGTATGTTTGTGCGCTTTATTGAACACAATTAAAACTACCCATTAGGAATGATATGAAAGCGGTTTATCTTTTTTGCCTTTGGCTGCTCTTTATGCCGGTAGGCAAGGTTTCGGCACAATTAGTAGATAGAGTGCTCGATGCGCTCCATCAGGACAGTTTGCCGGTGGCGGTGAAAGTAGACTCTGATTCGATACGCCTGTCAGCTCTCAAGGAAGAACTGGCGGCGGCAAAGTTGAATGAAGCCAATCTGCGGATGGAAATGGAGCAGATGAAACTGCTGAGCTATGCGGCGGATTCGGTAAAACTGGCAGGACAGAAACTGCGTATCGACTCGCTCCGCAAGGTGACTCCGGGTGTACCGGTGGTGGTAGAAGGTGATACCTTGTTCTATCTCTATGCCAAACGTGGCGGGCATACTCCCCAACAACGTGCTGAGTCTGTATCGCTTGATATTACCACATTGGGAAGGCGTTTCAATCTGCATCCCGACTCCCTCTATATAGAAAGCAGTGATATCGTTACCGACCTGATGTACAACGATAAAGTAATTGCCTCCTTCACCGACCAGGATGGACTGTGGGAGAACTGTACCCGCGACCAACTGGCCGCCAACCATCGGCATGTCATTGTAGACAAGCTGAAATCCATGAAGAAAGAACACAGCCTGGTGCAACTGGGCAAACGTATCTTATACTTCATCCTGGTGCTTGTGGGGCAGTTCTTCTTGTTCAAACTCACCAACTGGCTGTTCCGAAAGCTCAGACTACGTATTCAGAAGCTGAAAGATACGCGCCTGAAACCGATCTCCATTCAAGACTATGAGTTGCTGGATACGCAGAAGCAGGTCAATCTGCTTGTATTCCTTTCCAATCTGCTGCGTTATGCATTTATGATTCTTCAGTTGCTGCTGACCGTGCCGCTGCTCTTTTCTATTTTTCCACAGACGAAAGGTTTTGCTTACCAACTGTTTTCTTATATCTGGGACCCTGTAAAGAGCATTCTGCATGGAATTGTCGACTATGTACCGAACTTGTTTACCATCTTTGTGATATGTCTGGCGGTGAAGTACTTGGTAAGGCTGGTTCATTATCTTGCCAATGAGATACAGTCGGAACGGTTGCAGATAAGAGGTTTTTATGCCGATTGGGCTATTCCGACATACCACATTGTGCGGTTTCTGCTCTATGCGTTTATGATTGCGATGATTTATCCCTATCTGCCGGGGTCGCAGTCCGGAGTCTTCCAAGGGATATCGGTGTTTGTCGGACTGATTGTTTCGCTGGGGTCGAGTACTGTAATTGGGAATGTCATGGCAGGATTGGTGATAACCTATATGCGCCCCTTCAAGTTGGGCGACCGCATACAACTGAATGAAACGACGGGTAATGTCATTGAAAAGACTCCGCTCGTTACTCGTATCCGTACTACCAAGAATGAAGTGGTGACTATCCCCAACTCTTTTATCATGTCTTCGCACACCGTGAATTATAGTGCTTCGGCACGCGAATACGGCCTCATTATCCATTCCGAAGTTACCATTGGCTATGATGTCCCTTGGCGCAAAGTGCACCAGCTCTTGATAGAAGCTGCTCTGAATACCCCCGGAGTGATAGACGCCCCCCGTCCCTTTGTGCTCGAGACTTCACTCAGCGACTGGTACCCGGTCTATCAGGTAAATGCCTATATCAAGGAGGCCGATCGTCTCGGTGAGATCTACTCCAATTTGCATCAGAACATCCAGGATATCTTCAATGCTGCCGGTATTGAGATCATGTCTCCGCATTATATGGCAATGCGGGACGGTAATGAGACGACGATACCGAAGGATGATTTGAGGGAGAAGGGGAAATGATATTTTAGAGGCCTCTACAGGGGGCTTTTGAATGATTTCAGAAATCATTGCTCTAATGATTTCTGAGATTGTTACTGCAATGATTTCTGAATTCATTGCAGTAACCTTTCTTTTCCATTTTATCTTGCCAGCACAATCTCCGCATAAGGATATCCGAATCCGAGGCTTTGCCACTCTTTCTTTGTCAAGTCGTACGCTTCAATCAGCCAGCCGTTACGGTAGGCTTCAAATAGTACATAGAGTTTCTGTGTGCCTAAGTCTCCCGTGCAGAAGGTGGTTATGGAGCGTACCGGATTTGGGAAAGTATCGAGTTGTTCATCCATACTCATCGTCGTCGTATTCCAAAGCCGGAATTCTGTATCACCGCCGTTCGCATTCGATATGGCATATCCGCCGGTGTACGTACCTTCATTCGTTCCTTCTTTGGGGACTGCAATCCAGAAAGGTATCAGGGCGTCACACTGTATCGGGTCGTAAAGATGTATGCTATACTTCCCACTGCGCAAATCCATTATTGCGGGTGAAAACGTTCCGTCGCCATTATCGGCGGAGAGCAGTATATAGCCTTCGCTGAGGCATATGCCCCGGTAGTTTCTCAAAGCGTCTGCTTTCAATCCTTCGGGCAGTTCGAAACGGGGTTGTGGTGCGGGTGACAATGATCTGCTATAGGATGATGATGTAATATTATTGACCGTCAGATGTGTTTCGTCAATTTGGCTAATCTCGAATATGTTGTTGTTATAGGTGTTACAGAGCGTTACGGGGGTTCCTGCTGTGCTTCGCCAATAGCGCATGGACAGATCAAAGCAACTGGTGGTATATTGTCCGTCTTGCTTTAAGATGCCGCAGAGAGTGTTGCTTCCCGGAGAATTGACTACCAAAGAGAATTGTTGTCCTTTGGGCAGCTGTACGATTGATTTGGGTGTAGTCTCGGCAAATTTATCGAGGCTTATCTGTTCGATGCGGTTCGTTTCGTTTGCCTCCGGAGGGTAGTTGGTGATACCGTAGAGTTGGAATTCTTTGGGCGGTAGTCCGTCGGAAACAGAGATTTGGCCGAGTTTCATCGGATGACTTGGGTCTGAACGTTCGAGCGTGATTTCTACTCTAGAAGCGGGATAACCTCCGGGGGCCAGGAAAGTAATGCTTGTAGCAGTTCTTTCCTTTATGACGGCTCGTATGTATTTTGCAGATCCTTTATAATTCAGAACCGGCTCATCAGGGAGTGGCCAATAAGCGTTCAGAATAAGATTGTCATTCTCTTGGAAGCCGTCGGCTTTCACGGTCACGGCATCACCCGGGTCGAAGGTTTTGTCAGCATCGACTATCGCGATATTAGTAACGAACGTGGGTTGTTTTTCTTTGTCGTCGTCGCTGCAAGCGGCAAGCAATAAGGCGAACAGAAAGAATAGTTGTAGCTTTTTCATAACGTTTATGTGTTGATTGCTACAAATATATGTCTTTTTCTTCTATTATTTCTTCTCGTTTATGTTTTTTCTTTCTTCCTTACGATATTCTTGCGGTGTAATATTGTATTTCTCTTTAAAGCATTTACTAAAATATTTAGGAGTGCTGAAGCCCAATCGGTCGGCTATTTCCGAGATATTTAGTTCAGGATTATTTTTTAGCATTACTGCTGCACGTTTTAAGCGGATGGTCATAATAAAATCAAAAGGGGTTTGTCCGGTGATTGCTTTAATCTTTGTGAATAGCTTGGTTCGGGCAATCCCTATCTCTTCGGCCAGCATGTCTACTTTGAAGTTAGTATTGTCAATGTGTTTTTCTATGATGTTCATAGCCTTCTCCACGAAGGATTTATCCATTTCATTAGTTGCAAGTATATATGGAGTGACTTGCGGTTGTCTGCTAAACTTTTCTTGAAGCATGATCCGGTTATTGACCAGATTGTTGCAGCGTGAGAGTAGAATATTGATATTGAAAGGTTTTGTTATATAATCATCCGCCCCCATTTTTAATCCTTCTATAGTATGCTCCACCCCAGTTTTGGCAGTAAGTAGTACAACTGGGATATGACAGGTATCCATATTCTTTTTAATAGCCTGACAAAGTTCAGTACCTGACATTTGGGGCATGATGACATCGCTAAGCACGATATCGGGTTGCTCTGATTGTACCTTTTTCAATCCTTCATTACCGTTAGTGGCAGTAATAACTATGTAAAACTTCTCGAATATCTCGGATAGCATCTTTCGCAGTGGCTCATTATCTTCCACAATCAGAATCGTACTTTTCTTGGTTATGGTTTCATTCTCTGTCTTTTCTATTTCTTGCTCCATCAGGAAAGATTGCTGTATTTCTTGCTTAATGATCTCCGTCTTGCATAGTTTTTCATTCTCGTTTAACTCAATTTGTTCAGAAGTGAAATGACTGTTTCCACACTTCAAATGTATACAGAATGTAGTTCCTTCATTCAATTCACTAAAAACTTCTATGGTACCATGATGTAATTCTATGATTCCTTTTGTTAGTGCCAGGCCAATACCTGTTCCAGGAGATGACGAAAGGGAGTCTAATTGCTCTGTTTGGTAGAAACGATCAAATATCCGTTCGATATCTTTAGGAGAAATGCCTTTGCCATTATCAGTTATCTCAATAAGTACCTCCTGGTTTCTTTTTTTTACGGAGATGGATATATATCCACCTTCTTTAGTGTTTTTGAAGGCATTTGAAATAAGGTTGTTCATAACCTTTTGCATCTGTTTGGCATCGTACCATAAACGGATGTCATCACTAGCTTTTAGAAAGCTAAACGTTATTTTTTGTTTCTGTGCATGTCCTTGGAAGAGTAGGTAATATTCATATATAAAGTCAACTATATTCTGCTCACTTACTTTGATAGACATGTAACCTTGTTCTTGTTTGCGGAAGTCCAACAGTTCGTTTATGAGCTCTTTTAATTGCAGGCAGTTTTTATATACTCCTAGTATTTTATTATAGACAGTCGGTAAAAGCGAGCCTATCTGCAATAATACTTCCATTTGCCCTATAATTAGAGTGAGTGGCGTACGGAATTCATGTGAGATATTAGTGAAGAAGCGTAGTTTCGCTTGATTCAGCTTTTCAATGTCTTCTATGCGTTTCTTTTCATACTTGAGAGATTCCTGTAATTTGATGCGATGCTTATAAAGCCTTATTAGATAATAGGTGATGCTTGCTGCACAAAGAAGGTAAAAACAATAGGCCCATATTGTCCGATAGAATGGAGGAAGTACTTTGATTTGTAGGTGGTTTTCTGAAATCAATTCTGATTTCTTGTTTTCTGCTTTGACTGTAAGGGTATAGATACCTGGACTTAGGTTAGTATAGGTAATGGTATTTTGTTTATTCATAGGCGCCCATTTGTCTGAAAAGCCTTCTAACCGATAGAGAATGACATCCTCGTTAAATGGAATATAATCGGTCATAGCATATTCTATATTGAATACATTCTGATCAGGTCGTAATGTAATCAGTTTGGTTGAGGACAAACTTTGTGATAAAATGCCACTATTGTCTCCCACAGAGATTTCCTGTTCATTGACTGTTAATCTGCTTGGAAAGAGTCTATAGGTACGCGAAAAAGCTTTTGTACTATTCTGTGTAAAAGAGATCATTCCAGATACTCCTCCTACAAAGAATTCATTATCTTTAGTTCGATAAAGCGCATTTTCTTTGAGTGATACTAATGGAAGATTGGTATAATTAGTACATTTTTTTGTTTGATAATCCAATATGGAAATCCCTTTGTCGGTAGTTATCAATATTTTATTAGAATCTACTTCGCACACATTATAAACTAAATTGCTAGAAAGTCCATTTTGAAGTACATTAAAGTTTTCAAATAGGTTTGTTTCTCTATGATATAAATCTATTCCACTTTCATTGGTGCAAAACCATAATTTGCCTTGACTATCTTCATATATAGAGTTGATATGATTGCTACTTAAACTATGTTCTATACTATGGTAATGCTTGTAAACCGACAATTCCTTTGTTTCGAAGTTATAGGCACAAACTCCATTATGATTATTGGTGATCCACAATATTCCAAGATGGTCGATTAATAGCCCGATTGTGAACTTGGTGATGGCAGCATCATCTGCATTTTGTAGTAATGGTCGGCATCTCCCATTTTGTGGATTGAACACTCCAATACCATTGTGAGTCGCTAATAGCAGATAATCATTGTAAGGTATGATATCCGATATGATGTTGGAAGGGATGGATGTAGTATCTTCTTTTGAGTATTTATAGTGTGTGAAATATCCGGTCTTTATATCCATCTTGTTGAGTCCTCCCAAGTGAGTACCAAGCCATAGAGCTTGATGTTCCCGATCATAATAGATGGCCTTTACATTATTGTGTGAGATACTGTTTTGTTTGCTATTATGTTTATACCACTGGAAAGTATGGTTTTTGCGATTGTATTTGTTAAGACCTCCTCCCTCCGTACATATCCATAAATTCGAATCCTGGTCTTCTGTCATCCGGCAGATAATGCCGGAACTTAATCCGTCATTTTCTTTTGTGGAAGTTACATACTCATAATAAACCCGTTTTTCCGGATTGAAGTAATTTATTCCTCCAAAATAAGTACCTGCCCAGATAGTACCTTGGTCGTCACAATACAAGCTCCATATAGATGAATGTGTCAAGCTCTTGTCATGTTCCTTTTTCTTATGACGGATAAATCTTTTCTCTTGCTTATTATACTTTGTCAATCCGTCGAAAGTTCCTATCCATATATTTCCTTGTTTATCTTCACAACAGCGGTGGGTAAAGTTGGAAGTTATACTATATGGATCATCTTCTATACATTGAAAATTGTGTAATTTCCCGTTTTCTATTAAATAAAGTCCGGTTCCTTCTGTACTGTTGGTTATCCAGTAACATCCAGAGCTGTCTTTAAAAATATCTTTAATGTTGCCTTGAGGGATTGGATGCGATAATTGTTGGTGGGAAAGGATATATAAACCAGACTGGCTTGTTCCTATGAGAATTGAATCTTTACTTATATGTATTGTGCTAATGTTATTGTGTTTGTTAGGAAGTTCATAGAATAAGTCGAATTTCTTCCCGTCATATTTGAAGAGTTGGTTTTTGTAGGCCATATATAGATGCTCATAGAAAAATATGTTTGTTGATTGTTTTGTGAGCAAGGTAGAGAATTTCTCTTCCTTTATATTGTAAGCTGATATCCCACTTTGAGTTCCGAAGTAGATAGTTCCATTCCGATCACCCGTAATCTGTCTGATATAACTATTGCATATACAGTTTGAACTGTTCCTGTCATATTTGTATACTTTGATACTTCTACCATTATATAGATTAATTCCATTGGTAGTTCCAAACCACATTAATCCCCTTTCATCTTGATAGATGGATGTGACTGAATAATGAGAAAGACCATCATTGTCCGTCAAATGTCTAAATGAGATATCTTGCGCTCTGACAATAGGAATACTCAAATAGCACAAACAAAGTATCAGGAAATAGATTTTAGGTTTCATAGTACCGTCAATGTGTTTTTTCTTTCGTTGGATATTGCAAATATAATCTTAATAGTTTATTCTACAGCCTTTGCTGGATATTAAAAAAGGTCTTATTCGTACATAATAGGGGACTTATTTATACATATTGTTAGATACAGACAGGTCAATCCGATTAGCAGACCTTTTCTGTACAGATTCTCTCCTTTTATTAATAGCAATCTGTTTACCTTTGTATGTGTAGTAAATAATTTTAGATACATGAGAAAAAAAACATTGATTTGCTCAGTTTGTACTTTTTTGATTGTGGTTGCTTGCAGAGATGTTATTGAAAAGAGTAATGCTTCTCTTGCTGACAGTATAGAGCATTCTGTCAGACAATACTCTTTGCAAACAAAAGCTATCGACAAAAGTAGCGAGGGGTTAATACCTTATAGTATTGATTCCTTGGGAGAGGTAACATATACTTCATATCAGGATTGGAGAAGTGGTTTTTTCCCTGGTAGTCTTTGGTATTTATATGCACTGACGGGCAATGAAGTATGGTTACCTTTGGCTGTGAAGTATACAGAGGCATTGGAAAAAGCTCAATATATTACATGGCATCATGATATAGGCTTTATAATTGACTGTAGCTATTTGAATGGATTTCGTTTCGGTCATAAAGAGGGATATAAAGATGTCTTGCTGCAGGCTGCCAAATCTCTTTCGACTCGTTTTCGTCCAGGAGCGGGAGTCATTCAATCATGGAATACTAATAAAGGTTGGAAGGCGAGATGTGGTTGGCAATGTCCGGTTATTATCGATAATATGATGAATTTAGAGTTATTGTTTGAAGCAACCTGCTTATCTGGTGACTCTATTTATTATAATATGGCGGTCAGTCATGCAGACAAAACCTTGAAGAATCATTTCCGGAGTGATGCCAGTTGTTATCATGTGGTAGATTATGACCTGAAGACCGGAGAAGTACGGAGCAGACAGACAGCACAGGGATATGCTGATGAATCGGCTTGGGCCAGAGGACAGGCTTGGGCTATATATGGGTTTACAATGTGCTATCGCTATACACATAAGTCGGAATATCTGAAACAGGCATGCAAGATTTATGATTTCATCTTTACCCATAAAAATTTGCCGAAAGATTTGGTTCCGTATTGGGATTATGATGCATTGAATATACCTAATGAACCACGTGATGCATCGGCTGCGGCAATTACAGCTTCTGCCTTGTATGAGCTAAGCAACTACGTACCAGAACGATCATTTCGGGAAACGGCAGACAAGATAATGCGTTCTTTGGCTTCATCTGCCTATAGTGCAAAGACAGGTGAAAATGGTAATTTCATACTGATGCATTCAACTGGCAGTATTCCTCAGAAGAATGAGGTCGATGTACCATTGAGCTATGCTGATTACTACTATCTTGAAGCATTATTCAGAAAGAAAAAACTGGCTGATTAGCAATTTCCGATGGTTAGCAGGCAGCTGATGTGGTTATTTTATAATGTTATTAAATAAAAAATATGTTATACTATGAATATCAATAAATGCATTCCTCTCAGTGGATTATTGCTTTCTGTTTCCCTTGGCATGCAAGGTGCGAATCTGAATGCACATGAAAAGCGCCCTAATGTTATGATTATCTTGTTAGATGATGCCGGATATAATGATTTCGGATTCATGGGAAGTAAGGACATTCAAACCCCTCAGATAGACAAATTGTGTTCACAGGGAGTTTTACTGATTAATGGCTATGTTTCAGCGAGTGTAAGTGGCCCTTCACGTGCTGGCATATTATCTGGACGCTACCAACAACGTTTTGGATATGAATGTAATTTGGGAGATACATTGGGAATGGCGTTGGGTGAGCAGACTATTGGAAATGTTTTTCAACGGAACGGATATGCTACTGCTTGTATCGGCAAATGGCATCAGGGGAATGCTCCCAAGTATCATCCGAATTTGAGAGGATTTGATTATTTTTATGGTTTTCTTGCTGGTGGGCGACACTATTTTTATCAGCCTGATGGTGATGATAAACCAGGAAGCGCCCGTAATCTCCAATTAAACGGTACGCAACAGAGGTTTAGTGGTTACTTGACTGATGTACTGGCAGACGGAGCAATTAATTTCTTGCAAAAAAATGATAAACCGTTTATGATGTATCTGGCCTTTAATGCTGTACATACACCATTAGAAGCTACAGACGAAGACTTAAAACGTTTTGAGGGGCATCCCCGTCAATTACTTGCAGCTATGACTTGGGCAGTTGACAGGGCAATCGGCAAGGTTATTCATCAGTTGGAAATATCGGGGCAAATGGATAATACTTTGCTTTTTTTCTTAAGCGATAATGGGGGAGCTCATGATAATCAGTCAAGCAATTATCCGCTGAAAGGGTTTAAAGGCAATAAGTATGAGGGAGGCATTCACGTTCCTTTCTTTGTTGTCTGGAAGAAACATTTGGAAGAAGGGGGGCGGTTTGACGGATTAGTTTCATCGTTAGATATTTTTTCTACTGCCGTATCGTCTGCCAATGTTCAAATGGATTCTTTATCAAGACCTTTAGATGGAGTAAACTTACTTCCGTTTTTGACGAAAAAGCAACAGGGCAATCCGCACCACAAGTTATTCTGGCGTAAAGGCAATATGGCGGCAGTGAGGATTGGAAATTATAAACTCATTCGGGCGAATGGGCTTGGAGAGCGCATGTATGATTTGTCTATAGATGGAGAAGAAGAGTTTGACCTATGTACACAAGAGAAAAGTTTGTATTCTGAACTTAACCGGGAATTGCTTGAGTGGGAAAAGAAACTGATAAAACCATTATGGACAGAAGGTGAAGATTGGGATAAAGTCACTTTTGAGATTTATAAAGACTTGATGAACAACCATGCGGTACGCTACAAAAGCCCCTCACAGTTAAAGCAAAAAGAGAATCAGTTTTGATTTTTATTTCTTCATATTTACTTTATGAATTCTAATACTTATTATTATGGATATACACAAAATTTTGAGAACTACAGGTAGAACCGTATTCTTTGTGCTGCTTGCCATGGCACCATTTCCGATTATGGCAGACAATTTGGGAATTGAACATTTATCTGAGTTACAACAGAACGGAAAGATAAGTGGGACAGTGAGAGACACCAAAAGTGGTGAGCCGCTTATTGGAGTAAGTATTCTTGTTTCCGGAGGTGTTCAGGGAGCAATAACTGATTTGGATGGTAATTTTGTTTTGGACGTAGTTGCAGGTACTCCATTAACAATATCGTATATTGGATACAAGACGAAAGAAATGAAAGCCAGTTTGCAGATGCAGATTACTCTTGAAGAAGATTCGGAGGAACTTGAGGAGGTTGTCGTAGTTGGTTATGGTACCCAAAAGAAGGTCAATCTATCGGGTTCCGTAGCATCGGTCAATGTAGAGAAGATAATGGAAAGTCGTCCGATAACGAGCGTTTCTCAAGCATTGGCAGGTATGGCTGCCGGGGTGCAGGTTACATCCGGGACCAATCGACCAGGTAGTGATGAAGCTACTATTAAGGTACGTGGGCAGGGAACATTGAATTCTTCTTCGCCTTTGATTATCATTGATGGAGTAGAAGCTCCGGTAAATACAGTTAATCCTCAAGACATAGCTTCCGTTTCTATTTTGAAAGATGCTGCTTCTGCTGCAATTTATGGTTCGCGGGCTGCCAATGGCGTTGTTTTGATAACAACGAAGAAAGGTGAAAGTGGTTCTTTTAAAATTGATTATAATGGATATGTTTCTTTTGAATCCATTAGAAAAACAGATGCAATGACACCTGTTTCTAATTATGCCGATTATATGGAGTTGGTCAATGAGGGGTTGGAGAATACGAATATGGCTAAGAAGTTCTCTCAGGGAGCCATTGATGCTTGGCGAAATGACGCTGGAAAAGATCCGTTACTTTATCCGAACACGGATTGGATTGATGAAACGTTCCGATCGGCTGTTTCTACCAATCATATATTGTCTGTTAATGGAGGGACTGACAAACTAAGGTTCTATGCATCTATGGGCTATATGAAGAATCCTGGAGTTATGGAGAATACCGGAACGGAAAGATATAATGGGCGTCTCAATTTAGAAGCTAATCTAAAGCCATGGTTGACACTTGGTATGCAAATAGGAGGATATATTTCAAACAGTAAAGTTGGAAATGCTGATAATGTGTTTATGTATGCAAAAGATACAACTCCTGGCATGGTATTCCGTGCTCCTGACGGCAGGTATGGTGCAATGAGTAATCCAGAGGACAAAGCACAAGGAGGCAATAATCCTTTACGAACCTTGAACTCCTTGACTGGCAATAACCGTAGAGAAAATATTAGGGCACGTTTTTCTGCTACCATTCAGCCTGTTAAGGACTTATTAATCAATGCTTCTTATTCTTATGAAGGAAGTCATCAGCAGAAGGATACTAAACCGGTTTTTATTGATTTATGGGATTTTAAAACTAACACCATTGCCGTAAATGGAACGGGGAAAAGTTATATATCGGATGCATATGACAGAGCAGAAAGAAATTTTTGGGATGTTACCGTAAATTATAGTCATCGCTATTTGCAAGATAATTTAGGTTTAAAGGTAATGGCAGGTGCCAGTGCCGAACAATATCAAACAAAAGGTTTTGCTGCTACGAAGCAAGATTTGATAGACATTTCTCTAGGTGTGATTGATGCAGCTAACGGAGAGGCTTCTGCATCAGGAGCAGCTTCTGATTGGGCTATGAATTCCTATTTCGGGCGTATTAATCTTGATTGGGCAAGCAAGTATTTGCTGGAAGTCAATTTGCGTACGGATGGTTCGTCCCGATTTGCAAAGGGAAATCGTTGGGGATGGTTTCCTTCTTTTTCGGTAGCGTGGAGAATTGAGCAAGAAGAGTTTATGCAGAATTTAGTGAACAATGGATTGAGTAACCTGAAGCTCCGTGCCTCTTATGGTTCATTAGGAAACAATTCAATAGGCAATTATGAGGCAATTTCCACTTATGCACAAGCTAATTATATCTTGAATAACTCGGTTGCTACCGGTATGGCTATATTGGCATTGGCTAATCGGAATTTGACTTGGGAAAGCACCTATGTTACCAATGTAGGAGTGGATTTTGGATTTATAGGGGGTAAGTTGAATGGAACTTTGGAGTATTTCCATAAAAAGACCAAAGATATTCTGATAAATCTTCCGGCACCGGATGTACATGGACTTGCTACAATTCCAACTCAGAATAGTGCCCAGGTTTCTAATAAGGGAGTCGAATTTTCTATTGGGTGGAATGATAAGATTTCAGACTTTTCTTATTTCATAAACGGGAACTTCACCTATGTGAAGAATAATGTTGATAAATATAAAGGGAAGGGTGTTGATGGTCGTACCATTGATGGAACAACTTTGATTTGGGAAGGACATCCTATCAATTCGCATTATTTGTTGGTGGTAGATAGAATTATCCAGACGGATGAGGATATGCAGATAGTACAGAATATGATAGACAATGCACCGGTAGATAAAAAGACCGGCAAGAAGAAGAATCCGTTTTCTGCATTTGGTACTCCGGAGAAGGGAGACTTCTTGTATAAGGATACTAATGGAGATGGTATTATTAATTCAGATGATCGTGCTATTGTAGGAGATGGAACAACTCCTAAATTTTATTATGGAGTTAATTTGGGGGCTTCTTGGAAAGGGCTTGATTTCTCTGTTCTAGTTCAGGGTGTTGGTGGAAGTAAGACTTTCTGGAGATTTAACGGATATAACACCCCTAGCGTGAAGTATGGATGTACTATCAATAAAGAAGTAGCTGAAGGACGTTGGTATGAAGGTAGAACCGATGCTACATATCCACGTTTGCTGAACGTATCTGATAAACGTAATATACAGGATAGTGATTTTTATTTGTACGATAACGGTTATGTGAAAATACGTAATATACAGTTGGGATATACTTTTCCTAAAAAGGTAACTGCTCCTTTGCAACTTGATCGTTTGCGTATTTATGGTAGTTTGGAAAACTTCTTTACCTTTACTAAGTATAAAGGTTTGGATCCGGAAGTTTCAGGTTTAGACTACCCGACAATGAGAGAGGCTGTTGTAGGAATTAATGTAACTTTTTAAACTCAGATTTATGAAAACTAACTATAAATTGATAATGATAGCAGCTTGTCTTTTCACGTTTAGCAGCTGCTACGATTTAAACCGCTTTCCGTCTGATAATTTAAGTTCAGGAACATTTTGGAAAACGCAAAGTCATGCTGACCAGGGATTGATGGGTGTATATGAAATCCTTCAGAATAATGCCGTTTTTGGTACTTATTTTGCTTTTGATTGTGTTGCAGATATTGGATTCAGCAGTAGCAGTGATATGTATAATGATATAGCTATGGGAAAAACAAATTCTCGGACCAGTACTTATAAAAGTAAATGGAAGGCTTTGTATGAGGGAGTTGCCCGGGCTAATACGGCTATACAAAATATTCCGAATGTAGATATGAGCGATGAACTTAAAAATAGATATCTTGCCGAAGCTAAATTTTTGAGAGGGCTCTATTACTTCCAGTTACTCGACTTTTTCGGTGGAGTTCCTTTGTATGATGAAACAACTATTATAGAAAAGGATTTTAATAATATGTTGAAACCACGAAACTCGGCAGACGAGGTCCGGAAATTTATATTGGATGATTTGGAAGTGTCTCTTACTTACTTACCGGAGGCTTGGGAAGAGGTAAATAAAGGAAGGGCTACAAAGGGAGCGGCAATAGCTTTGAAAGGGAAAGTCTTGTTATATAACAAACAGTATTCCGAAGCAGCTAAATGCTTTGAATTGGTAAAAGCTAAAACTGATCTATATGCTTTGTATCCGGATTATGCCGGATTATTTAAACCAGGAGGTGATGAAAGTAAAGAGATGGTCTTTGCTATTCAAAATTCGGGAGGAGTGGGGCAGGACTATGGTATGCCTATGGCTTTTTATATGGGAACCAGATCTACTTACGGAAGTGGTTGGAGTCAGGTTATGGTTGCTACCGATTTTTTGGATTATTACGAGTATAAAGATGGTAAACCATTCAATTGGGATAATGAGTTTCCTGGATTCAATGAAAGTGATGAAGTCAAAAAGGAAGTTTTGGTAGCAGAACTATCAGAGAACAATAAGAAAGTTGCGAAGTATCCTCGATATAAAGATGAACTTGTAAGTATGTATGGCAATAGGGATCCGCGTATGCAAGCGACTGTTCTTCTTCCATATACTCAGTATAAGGGGTGGACTAACAATGCTCCAAAGGATTGTGAGTTTGTCATTGTAACTTCTGGTAATACAACTGTGGCAAATGGTATGATCGAAACGGATGGTGCTTATAAAACTTATCTTTGGCGTAAGTTTGTACCGGAATATGATATGGATGGGCAATTAAACAACAGAGAAGATACCCCGATAAACTTTCCTATTATTCGTTATGCTGATGTATTATTGATGTTGGCCGAATGTTACAATGAAATGGGTGATGGTGATGCTGCTGTTAAGTTGATTAACGAGGTTAGAGCCCGTGTGAATATGCCGGGGCTAAATAGTGGTCCTACTTGGCTGGAAGCAAATACAAAGCAAGAAATATTTGAGCGTATCAAGCATGAAAGGGCTGTTGAGTTTGCGGGTGAAGGGTTGCGTTATAGTGATTTGCGTAGATGGAGATGTCTTGAGGATTTGAATGGAGTAGGCAAGCAATCATTGCTTGGCAATCCTGTGTATTATACCCATGTGGTAACAGACCGGGATTATTTGTGGCCGATTCCTGGGGATGAAATAGATAAGAACCCTTCTTTGGAACAAAATCCAGGATGGGATTAGAGTAACTATTAAATTATATACTATGATAGCTAAAAATACCACAATAGCATGTATTTATTCTTTGGTAGGCGTTTGGGTATATGGAGAAACACCTCAGGAGCGGCCTGTGTCCGAACCTAATATAATCTATATTTTCCCAGATCAAATGAGGAATGCTGCAATGGGAATTTGGCAGAAATCTCCTTATAAAGATTCGGTACGTTTTACGGGAGATCCTGTTTATACTCCTAATCTTGACAAGTTTGCAGAAGAATCGATTGTTCTGACCTCAGCCATGAGTAATAATCCGGTAAGTAGTCCACATAGAGGTTCCCTAATGACAGGTATGTTTTCCGAGAATAATGGTGTTCCGGTGAATTGTTCTTCCAATCGGCCTTTTTCTTCACTTCGAACAGATGTTATGTGCATTAGTGATGTACTAAAAGAAGCCGGATATAGCTGCGGTTATATTGGAAAATACCATTTGGACCATCCTACTCCCAATGACCCTCAACGGCCTGGAAACTATGTAGGAAACGGTAATATCATCCATGATGCTTATACGCCCAAAGAGAAACGACATGGTTTTGATTTCTGGTATTCCTATGGTACTTATAATGTGTTCAAGCATCCTCACTATTGGGATAGCCAGGGAGTCAGACATGAAATTAATGAATGGTCTCCTAATCATGAAACAGACAAGGCGATTGAATTCTTGCGGAATGAAAATCATGAAAGGAAGAAAGACAGACCCTTTTTTCTGATGGTTAGTTATAATCCTCCCCATACTCCCAACAAATCCTTGGATGATTGTATGGAAGAAGACTACAACTTGTATAAGGATAAGAGCATTAGCGAGTTGTTGATAAGGCCTAATGTTGATTTATCCATGAAGAGGACAAAATCTGCTCCTTATTATTTCGCGCAGATTACCGGAATAGACCGTAATTTGGGGAGACTTTTGAAAGAACTGGAACATCTGGGACTGACTGAAAATACTATTGTGATTTTTTCTTCAGATCATGGTGATACTATGTGTAGCCAGGGAGTGGAAGATCCTAAGAACTCTCCCTATTCAGAAAGTTTTAATGTTCCATTTATTGTTCGTTATCCCGGGGTGCTGAAGCCTGGCATAGATACGGAACTAATACTCTCTACTCCTGATATTATGCCTACGATTCTAGGATTGTGTAACCTGAAAGGGCGAATCCCCGGAAATGTGGAGGGCAGGAATTATGCGGCTTGGCTTATAGAGCGGTCTCGGGAAGTACCTTTGCGTAATGGAGCTTTATATTTGAGGAATAGCCCGGATAAAAAGGTAGCCGACAAAGATTTTACGGCTTATTTCCCGGTAGCTCGGGGAATTAAGACATACCACTATACGCTTGCATTGACAATAGACAAGGTGACGCGTAAACTTGAATCTGTGCTCTTTTACGATGACATAAATGATCCTTATCAAATGGCTCCTTTGGATATGGATAGTAATAAGAAGGTGCTTAAAGATCTATATAAAGAAATGGCAAAACTTCTGAAAGAAGCCAATGATCCATGGTATAAGCAGAGGATACTTGATGATTTGATACCTTATGAAGATTAATGCTATGTGGAAAAGAATAAATATATTGATTTGTTTGTTGGTAACTTGTTTGTCATCGTATGCCTATGCTGAACGCAATCTGTTGCAACTTTTGGCTGACAAAGAGCAGTTGAAGGCTGTGTTGGTAACCGACCAGTCTTGGGTTCCTTATCCTTCATATGGAGAGCGTTCTGTATGGGATCAGTATTTGGGTAGATATAAAAGTGTGTGTATAGAGCGAGGTGTGAAATTACTGGGTTACCAATGGCAAGTGGTGAAAGCAACAGATTATATTGAATTTGCTCAAAGTGGCAACCGAAATATAATGCAAGATCCGAGTGATGCCAATACTAATGCGGTACTGACTTTGATGTTGGCCGAATTGGCAGAGGGGAAAGGACGCTTCATACCCCAACTTATGAACGGTGTTTACTTTTTGTGTGAAATGACTTCATGGGCTTTCTCTGCCCATTTGGCTGGTTCGCAACTGTCCCATCGCCCTTTACCGGACTATGATGATACGATTATAGACTTGGTAAGTAGTGATGTGGGAGGATTAATGTCTTGGGTTTATTACTTTTTCCATAAAGAATTTGATGAAGTAACCCCGCAGATAAGTAAACGTATGCTTCATGAAATCTACAAAAGGCATTTGGAGCCATATATGCATTCGGACCGTTATTGGTGGATGGCTTTCAATTTCAAACCGGGAAATATGATCAACAATTGGAATCCTTGGTGCAATTTCAATATACTTCAAAGCTTCTTTTTACTGGAAAGCGACCGTGATAAGTTAGCGGATGCTGTTTACAGGACGATGATATCGGTTGACCGATATTTGAACTACGTGCATGCAGACGGAGCTTGTGAAGAAGGGCCTTCTTATTGGAAGCATGCTGCCGGAAAGGTGCTGGATTATCTGGAAATGCTTTACCGAGGTACTGGAGGAAAGATTTCTTTGTTTGATAATCCGCAGATAAGAAATATGGGAGAATATATCTCGCATAGTTATGTTGGGGATGGTTGGGTTGTAAACTTTGCTGACGCTTCGGCCAGGGGAGGTGGTAACTCACATCTGATTTATCGTTATGGACAATCCATTGGCAGTAATAATCTGGAGCAGTTTGCGGCATACCTGTACGATAAAGATTCTCTTTCTTGGAATGGGCGTGATATATATCGTATTCTTGAAGCTTTAAGAGTAGATAAAGAATTGCAGGAGACGGTTGCGACCGGGCATAAGACTCCGGCATTTATGTGGTATCCTGAAACAGAGTTTTGTTATTTTAGTAATGAGCGTGCTTTTGTAGCAGCCAAAGGCGGGCATAACAATGAGAGCCATAATCATAATGATGTGGGGACCTTCTCATTATGGGTGAACCATGTGCCGATAATAATAGATGCAGGGGTGGGTACATATACCCGCCAAACTTTCAGCAGCGAACGATATTCTATCTGGACTATGCAAAGTGACTACCATAATCTGCCGATGATTAATGGTGTTCCTCAAAAACATGGGCGGAAATATAAAGCTACGGATATCAAGGCAACTGCAAAAGAGTTCAGTGTAAATTTGGCTACAGCTTATCCTCAAGAGGCTGAAGTGACGGAATGGATACGGTCTTATAGCCTTCGTCGAAATCGGCTGACCATAAAAGACCGGTTTTCTTTGGCATCAGTCAAAGCCCCTAATCAGATTAATTTCCTTACTTGGGGAGAAGTTGGAATAGAAGAAAAAGAAGGGATTGTCACTATCTGTATAAATGATGTCAAAGTCAAGTTGCAGTTTAATAATAAACTTTTTGATGTGAATAAAGAAAAGATCGTTTTGACCGATTCGCGTTTGGCAAATGTGTGGGGGAAGCAGATTTACCGGCTGTCGTTTACAGCCAAACAATTGTCTAAGAAAGATGATTATCTTTTCTCAGTTGATTTTTGAAGTATCTAACTTAATTCTAATATATTATGGAAGCTCGGATAAAAACGAAATTGTTATTGGGGTGCAGCTTGAGTAGTTCCTTACTGGCGACGGGATGCACTGGAGTAAACAAAACGGCCGATTTGGAAGCGCTAAAGAAGCCGAACGTGATTTTTATAGTAGCCGATGATCTTGGCTACGGTGATATCAGTTGTTATGGAGCAGAGGCCATTACTACTCCCCACGTAGATAGTTTAGCCGCAAGCGGATTGCGTTTTACTGATGCTCATGCAGTAGCAGCAACAAGTACACCTTCTCGTTATTCTCTTTTTACCGGACTTTACAGTTGGCGGCGGAATGATACAGGAATTGCTGCAGGAAATGCCGGAATGGTTATTCGTCCCGAACAGACTACTATTGCTGATATGTTTAAATCGGCAGGATATACTACCGGTGCTATAGGAAAGTGGCATTTGGGTTTGGGTGATAAAACGGGGTCACAAGATTGGAACGGAGTCATTACTCCTGGTCCTCAAGATATAGGGTTCGATTATTCTTATTTAATGGCAGCTACTGGTGACCGTGTTCCTTGTGTTTGGATTGCCAACCAACGGGTTGCCAATTATGATAAGAGCGCTCCTATTTATGTCAGTTATGAAGAACCTTTTCCGGGTGAACCTCTTGGAAAAGACTATCCGGAATTACTTACCAAGATGAAGCCGTATCCTAATCATGGACATGATCAGACTATTGTGAATGGTATCTCGCGTATCGGCTATATGAAAGGGGGCGGAACGGCATTGTGGGAAGATGAGAATATTGCTGATACTATTGTGGCAAAGACTGTACAATTTATAAAAAGTCATAGAGACACTACCTTTTTTCTCTATGTAGGGACTAACGATATCCATGTCCCTCGTTATCCGCATGCCCGCTTTGCAGGGAAAAGCAGTATGGGCTATCGTGGAGATGCAATTTTGCAATTTGATTGGACGGTAGGCGAGATTGTAAAGGCTTTGAGAGAGCAAGGACTTGCTGAGAACACGTTAATTGTACTGACCAGTGATAACGGTCCGGTTGTGAACGATGGTTATCAGGATAAAGCAATTGAATTATTAGGCGAACACCGCCCGTGGGGAGATTTTCGTGGAGGTAAATATAGTATTTTTGAAGCAGGGACACGTATACCTTTTATTGTAAATTGGCCAGCAAAGGTCGTTCCGGGAGTCTCGGACGCATTGGTATCGCACATTGATATGTTCGCTTCTATGGCAGAGTTGGTAGATGAACAACTGGGAGATGGCGTAGCGACTGACAGCCGTAATTCTTTGCCGGCTTTATTGGGGCAAGATAAGAAAGGACGTGATTATATTATAGAGGTGGCACAAACTCTCTCTATTTCGGATGGGCAATGGAAGTATATTACTCCTTGTGACCGCGCACCGTATAATATAATGACTCGCACTGAACTGGGAAATTCTACTCAAGAACAGTTATATAATCTGCGTGAGGATATTGGTGAAGAAAATAATCTGGCTTCGAAATATCCAGATATAGTAAAGGCTATGAAGGAACAATTAGAGCTGGAAAAAGCAAAAGGTGTTCCAGAGAACTGAAGCAATAACAATTTGAGACGTTAAGAGTTTGATAGAATCTATGTCGCAAATTCGCCTCTTTGCATCGATCAATGCAAAGAGGTAAATTTGTTTCTAGTTTATTTCTGCCTTGTCACTGTATGCAGCACATTCCCTTTCTTGTCAATCATGCGCAACTCCAAAACCTTCTTATTGGCCGATACAATAGAGAATCCCGGTTCGGGGCTGCAGAACTGCGTTCCTTCAATAGATTTCACTTTGCGTGACAGTGAACCGGAAGAGTTAGTAACATAATCTATGTCGCATCCCGGCACACGTACATGCTGGAAGTTGTGGATATGTCCGCAGATGTACATATCTACCTTGTGCTTGCGGAGTATCGGGTCGAGGCGGGTTTGCATGTCGGCGCGTTCGCTTTCATCTTTCGGAGTTTCGGCGTAGATGGGATGATGACCGGCAACGATTACCCAGTCTTCCCGGGCGGCGGTGAGCACGGAGTCAATCCAGGCGAGCTGTTGCTTGTAATCCTGCTTGCAGGCATCGGGGTAGGTCTCGCTTTCGTTGCGGTATTTGTCAATCATCGGGGCGGTGTCTATCCAGACAATGCGGATGGTGGCACCCTTGTCTTCGAAGGTACGGGTGTAGTAGCGGGCAGGCATTGTCCAGCGGCGGCTGATGTTGGTATAGTTCAGTACGGCTTGCGTGTTGCCGCGATATTCGTGGTTGCCCAGTACGGGGAACCAGTCGATCATCAACTCCGGATGGCTGTAGATCAGTTCGTAGTTGGTCATCCAAAGCGGGTCGTTCACGCTGCGCACGCCTTCAAAGTGGTGTACGTCTCCGGTAGCAAGGACAAACTCGGGACCTACTTCTTCGGCCATCACGCCCATCAGTTCGGCGATGGGCTTCTGGTCGTAGTAGCCGTTGCGGCCCAGGTCGTTGGCGACGTAGAAGTTGAGCTTCTTGTCGAAGATGGAGTAATCAGTGATTTGGGCTACTGACGCCAGACTACTGAGGACAGTGATAAAGAGTAAAAGGAATATTTTCTTCATTATTGTTTCTTTCTTTTTAAGTTATACAAATGGGAATTTAGGGAGCACAGTCTAAGGCTGAAAGCCTTTCATCTATCAGCCCAGGGCAACGCCCTGGGTTTAAGAGTGTTTCTTCACCTTACGCCCTGAAAGGGCATAAGATTGTATAACGGGCTTTTGCCCTTTCAGGGCGCAGAGATAGGAGCGCATTATTACCCAGGGCGTTGCCCTGGGCTAATAGATAAAAGCCTTTCAGGCTTACTGCGCTGATGCTTTACTACACTAAATTATCATTTAGAACGTCACCTTCACCCCTGCATTCACCTTTACCCCATAGTTTTCGCTCTGCATGGTGCGGTCTTTCTCTCCCTGGTAGTAGCGCAGCGGCTGGTTCAGCAGATTGGTAGCTTCGGCATAGAAAGTCGTTTTGAGTTTCTTGCCGAAGGTATAGCTTGCATTTACGTCCATGTAATTCACGGCATCGTAGTAGCGGTCGTAGAACTTCTCCGAGCCCATCTCGTCGATGAAGGCAGAGGCATAGTTATAGCTCAAACGGATGTTGACGCCGGCTTTGTCGAAGAACAGCGACGCATTGGCTGTATGTTCGGGAGAACCCGGCAGACGCAGGCCGCTTTCGTTCTCGCGTCCCTCGAAGTTAAAGTCCTCTACGCGTGAGTAAGAATAGGTGTACGTTCCATAGAAACCGATACACTTCAAGGCAGGAGCGATGAAACCGAAATCGCGCTGGTAAGCAAGCTCTACGCCGAGCAGGTTGGCATTGCCCGAGTTGCGCGGCTGGCTGAACTTGGTATAGCTGGTTCCATTGTAGTTGTAGTTGCGCAGCGTCTGGTCTACGATGAAATCATTGATCTTCTTGTAGAAGACACCGGCGCTGACCAGACCGATACTCTTGAAGTAATACTCTCCGTTCAGGTCGAAGTTATAAGAGATGGTCGGTTTCAGACTCGGGTTACCCACCGAGATGGAGTTGTCACTGCGCTTGATGGTGACATTAGGTGCCAGTGCCGAGTACTTGGGGCGCGAGATGGTATTGGTGAACGAAGCGCGGAGCTTGAAGTCATCGTTTACATTCCACTTGGCAAGTACCGAAGGCAGCACGTTCAGATAGCTATCCGATTCGTAAGGCGTGCGGGTAGTCTTGTCTTCATCTTCGTCGTACTGGCTACCACTGTACTTCACATGCGTGTTTTCCAGGCGCAGGCCGAGCATCAAGTCCCAGTCACTTCCCAACTTCTGGTCGAAGCGTACGTAACCGGAGGTCACGGTTTCCTTGGCTTTGAAGTTGGTGGCAAGTTCCTCTGCCACCTGTTCTTTCTCGAAAAGGCTGGCGTTGTTCAGGTCCAGATGTCCCAGGTATTCTTTGCTGACGAAACTGCCTACCTTGTACTGCTCGCCGGGGATGAATCCGTCGCGATTCTGGTCTACGGCTGCTGCCAGGCTGGCCTTGTCGAAGGCATCCTCGTCTTTCGGACTGTATTCGTAGAAGTC
This sequence comes from Bacteroides sp. GD17, assembly GCF_038448625.1. Lineage (NCBI taxonomy): Bacteria > Pseudomonadati > Bacteroidota > Bacteroidia > Bacteroidales > Bacteroidaceae > Bacteroides > Bacteroides sp. GD17. Next base: position 309,132 of record NZ_JBCEZS010000004.1, on the reverse strand, counting down.
AATCTCCTTGTCTTTGGTCTTGTGCACTTCCTTGAAGCCGAAGCGCAACGTGTTGCCGAATGCGCCTTTCTTCAGCGGAAGCAGGAAGTCGAACTTCGCCTTGAAGTCTTTCTCCTGGATGTCCTCTTGCTGTTCGGTTACTTCCTTCAGACTGAAGTCGTCGTTGAGATACATGACGGAACCTGCTTGCGGGGTGAGCAGCGGCTTGCGCTCGTCGCTCAGGTCCATGTCGAATTTCTGTTTCTTCAGTTGGTAGTCGATGTAGCGTTCGTTGGGACGCTCTTCGCTTGCTTTGGCGTAGTTCAGGCTCCAGTCCATGTTCAGCTTGCCGAAGAGGTGCTCACCGCCGAGGGTGAAGTCCATGGTGCGCTGACGTTCCAGGCGGGCGTTGCGGTTGTCGGGTGTGCCGCCCTTGGTTTGTATGCGCATGGTACCTTTGTTGTTGATGGAGCAATATTCGTTGCCGTTTTCGTCTTCTTCCAGGTTGATGCCTTTCACGGTGAGGCGGTAACGGTTCTCCCAGTCGTTGCGGTTGTTGAAGATGCCTTTGAAGGTCAGCTTATGATTCTCGTTCAGCACATAGTCCAGTGCGGCGGAGTAGCTCTGCCGTTCGCGGGTGACGTAGTATTGGCGCACCTGATAGTCGGTGATGGCAAGTTCGCCGGTCTCCACGTCCCTGTCCCATACAAATTCCACGTCGTCGCTTCCCGAAGGGGAGTTCTGGTAAGAGGCGGAGAGCATTACGCCCAGCTTGTCGTTGAAGAAGCGGTCTCCGTAGGTGAAGCCCAGGTTGAGCTGTGCCTTGTCGCTGATCCAGTTGTAGCCCGTACCGGCTGTGGCGCTGATGAAGCGCTTGTAAGGCGAGTTCTTCGTCACCAGGTTGATGCTGCCGCCGATGGCATCGGCATCCATATCCGGGGTGATTACTTTGTTTACCTCGATGGTCTGGATCATGTCGGCCGGGATGAGGTCGAGCTGTACGTTACGTGTATCGCCTTCGGCGGAAGGAATACGGTTGCCGTTGATGGTCACGGAGCTGAGGTCGGCGCTGGTGCCGCGTACTTGCCCGAAGCGAGCTTCGCCCTGGTCATACTGTACGTTGATGCCGGAGATGCGTTTCAGGGCATCGCCGATGTTGGAGTCGGGGAACTTGCCCACCTGGTCGGCAGAGACGACGTTCGTAACTCCCAGGTTGTTCTTCTGTGAGTTGATGGCGCGTCGCTGGCCTTGGAAGGCGCCGCCTACTACGACTTCTTGCAGTTCCAGTCCTTCGTTCAGCACGACGTCTTTCTCTAAAGTACGTCCGGCGGGGATGGTGATTTTCAGCTCTACGGGAGAGTAGCCCACGTAGCTCACCTTTACTGTATAAGTTCCCGGGTCAAGGTTAGAGAAAGTGTAGAAGCCGTTGACGTCGCTCGTCACACCAGTGTGTAGTTTCTCAATGTAGATAGAAGCGCCCGGGAGAGTCTGTTTCGTGGCGTCGATGACGCGGCCACGTATTGTACCTTGTTTCGTTACGTTTACTTTCTCGTCGGCTCTGGTCGTGTGGCAGAGGGTCGTGCATAAAAGCAGGAATAAGAATCCTTTAAAAATCTGTTTCATACCTATTAGTATCTGTTAATAATTCTGCCGCAAAAGTAGAGGGTTACCGTTACGTATGTCTTACGGAGGGTTGAAGAAGGGGTAACGTTTCGGTTACAATTCTGTTACGGTAAAGGGGCGAATCATCATTGATAGGGGATATACTGAGTATCTGTCATTCGGAGCGTAGCGAAGAATCTCTTCTCTGTGTATTTAGGAGAAGAGATTCTTCGCTACGCTCTGAATGACAGAATGAAATGCTTGTCTTGGGTCTATTTTCTTTTGACGGTAACTCCCTTGCTTCTCATCTGAAGTATTATAGTCTTTCAACTGTAACATTACTGCCTTTCATCTGTAACTCTATAGCCTTCCTTGCACAAGATGGCATCTTGTGCAGTAAAGGGTATAGTGTTCTACATCGAAGGCAAGGGAGTTATGGGCGGAAGGAAGCAGTGTTCCGTGTCTTAGCCAGCAGTGCCCTTATTCCGCCCGAAAGCGTTTGGTCTGCACAGCCTGCGAGTTAGAACCTACCATCACATCGAACTCTCCCGGTTCGTAGACGTATTGAAGCTTCGAGTTGTAGTACTTCAAATCGTTTTCGGTGAGGGTGAAGGTCACGTCACGGCTCGCTCCCTGTTTCAAGTGAATGCGTTGGTAACCTTTCAACTCCTTAACGGGTCGGGCTATCTCCGCAAAGACATCGTGCAGGTAGAGCTGTACGATTTCTGTGCCATCCGTCTCGCCATCGTTGGTAACGGTAACAGTCACTTCCAGTTTACCATTCTTGGGCAACACCTCCGAACTTAACCGCATTTCACCGTAAGTGAAGTGGGTGTAGCTCAATCCATAGCCGAAGGGATAGAGCGGACTGTTCTTCTCGTCCAGGTAGTTGCTTGTATAATGATTGAACACCGTTTCATCGTCATCGGGACGGCTTTGGCTGATTCTATTATAGTAAAGGGGAAGTTGCCCCACGGCACGGGGAAAACTGGTGGTGAGTTTGCCGCTGGGGGTAACTTTGCCAAACAACACATCAGCTACGGCTTTACCCGTTTCGCTGCCCGCATACCACACGTTGAGAATGGCAGGCACATTAGCCTCTTCCCAGTTCAATATCAGAGGGCGACCGGTAAAGAGTAGCAACACCACGGGCTTGCCCGTCTTTACCAACGCCTTCAGCAGGTCTTGCTGTGCGTCGGGGATTTCAAGATTAGTACGCGACAGCGACTCACCGCTCATCTCGGCACTTTCGCCTAAGGCAGCCACAATGACATCGGCACGGGCGGCGGTATGCAAGGCTTCGTCCAAAAGTGCGCGGTTGTCGCCACGCTCCAGTGGACGGATATAGACCGCACCCTTCTCTGTTTCCGCATCATAGTAAAGGTTGCTGCCCTTGGCATAGAGCACTTCAGCCTGACCTTCCACTGCCGAGCGCAAACCTTGAAGCAACGACTCATGACGGGAAGAGTTGCAAGTGAGGCTCCACGTGCCACACATGTTGTTGGCCGCATCTGCCATCGGACCTATCAAGGCTATCTTGCCCCGTTTGGCAAGCGGAAGCAGGCGATTGCTGTTCTTCAGCAATACAAAAGTCTCGGTAGCCACCTCACGGGCGGCGGTACGATGTTCGTCAGTATAGGTTTCCCTTTCGACACGATCGGGGTCGCAGTACTTATAGGGATCTGTAAACAAGCCCAATTTGTATTTCGTTTCCAACACCCGTCGACAGGCGGCATCTATTTGCGCTTCCGTCACGGCTTTCTCTTTCAGAGACTCTTCCAAGGTACCAAGGAAACCATTGGAGCACATATCCATGTCCGTTCCGGCGGCAAGGGCACGGACGGAAGCTTCTTTCAAGGGAGCCACACCATAGACGGACATTTCTGCAATAGAGGCATAGTCGGTTACCACCATGCCGTTGAAGCCCCATTCGTGGCGAAGCAGGTCGGTGAGTAGCCACTTATTGGCAGTGGCAGGTATGCCGTCCACCACGTTGAACGAACTCATCACGGTGCCCACGCCTGCTTCCACGGCTGCTCTATAAGGAGGGAGGTATTCATTGTACATGCGTTGACGACTCATGTCCACCACGTTGTAGTCCAGTCCCGACTCGGATGCGCCATACAATGCGAAGTGCTTTACGCAGGAGAGTATCTCGTCCTTACCCTGCATCCCGTTGCCCTGATAGCCGCGCACATAGGCTTTCGCCATCAGCGAGCCCAGGTATGGGTCTTCGCCGCTGCCTTCAGCAATGCGTCCCCAGCGGGCATCACGGCAGATGTCCACCATGGGGCTGAACGTCCAGCCGATGCCGTTGGCACTGGCTTCCACGGCTGAGACACGCGCCATGCGCTCCACGGCGGCGGTGTCCCAGCTGCACGAGAGGGCCAAGGGTATAGGGAAAATGGTTTCGTAACCGTGGATGACATCGGCACCCACCAACAAGGGGATGCACAAACGTGTGGAATCGACCGCCAAACGTTGTAACGCTGCAATCTTCTCCACGCCCTTCACGTTGAAGAAGCCACCGATGCGTCCCTCGCGAACCAACTCGGAGAGTTCACCGCTGTTTACATTGCCGGTCACCAAGTCGCCGCCCGAAGGCAGGTTTAGCTGACCGAGTTTCTCCTGGAGGGTCATCCGTTCCATCAAGGAGCTGATATAGCTGTTCATTTCGCTGTTTTCGCCTTGCGAAGCACAAGACACCATCGACAGCCCAAGAAGCATTCCTAATACTAACTTTTTCATGCTTATTCTATTTTAATTTCATGCGCTCTGCTAATGGAAGAAGCGAACGTCCTGTGCATTGGCTTCGTCTCTGGATATTTCAAATTGCAGAACACCTTCGTTCCAGTCGAAATAACGGAATTCTATGGGATGCAATCCGGCTTTCAGTGCCTTTTGCACCACAATCTCGATGGGGGAGTGCGGACCATCGCTTTCACCTAACATTTCTCCGTCCAGTTGCAATGTGCAGCCATCGTCACTCAAGATGGAGAAAGTATAGATGTCATCGGCCGGGACTTCCAAATAGCCGGTCATTATAAATCCCTTATCCCCTTTCACCTCTTGAGGAATGGAAATGGAATCTAACACATACTCGCCTTTCACGTGACCCGTTTCGATGTTTGCGCAGCGATCCCCACGGTAAGCATACCAAACGGCCTTCAACCCCTTTTGCAAGTTGGCAGGAGCCGCTACGGCTTCTGTGTATGGAGCCTTCACATAACGGGCACGCAGCACATCCGAGTAGGAACCATCCGGGCGGAACGTGCGGAAAGTGAAGTCTGTGCTTTCTGTGATTTTCAGCTCACCCGGATAGAGTGCCGATTCGCTGGTAGGGATGCTTCCATCCGTGGTGTAACGGATGTTAACACCGGCCAACGGACAAGTAACCTTCACCACGGCCTCATCCACAAATGCATTTATCTGATGGCATCCCTGCAAGTCGGGTATGCGATAGCTCACCCCCATCACGTCCAAACGTTTGAACTGGGAAGCCAAACGCTGATAGAACCCATCGAACGAGGCACGAACTTCAGGGGCTTCCCAAGCAATCTCGCTCAATACCATCATGCGGGGCAGAGCTTGATATTCCAACCGGCTCAGCGTGGGTATCCATTCCGTCCAAAGGTTGGCCTGCACGCCCCAAACATATTCTTTTTGTTCATCAGAGAGGCGCGGGTCTGCACATGGGTCAAAGCCGACAAGATTCTTCACCGAATTTTTATCTTGTGTGTAGTCGAAATAGAAAAATTCGTTGGTGCAAGCAATTACTTTCTGCTTGTTTGCAGTTGCCGTGGGCAATGATTCCTTTGCCCAGCCTCTCCACCAGCAGAATGCGGCATCCTGCGAAAGTCCGTCCTCTACCACTTCATCCCAGCCCACTAACTTCTTTCCGTTGGCCCGGAAGAACTGCTCCATATTGCGGATGAACCATGCCTGAAGGGCTTCCGTCGAAGTGAGTTTCTCTTCACGCACGCGTTTTTGGCAATGAGTACATTTCTCCCAATTGGATTTGTCCACCTCATCGCCGCCAATATGCACATATTCGTAAGGAAATAGGCTGAAAATCTCCTTATAGACGTTTTGGCAAAACTCCAGTGTTGCATCTTTGCCTAGACAGATGGGAGAAGAGTATACTTCGCCCCAGCGTTGCAATCCGTCACACGCCAGTTCGGGGTACTGATTGATGGCAGCCAGGAAGTGCCCTGGCATGTCTATTTCCGGAATCACGTCGATGCCCCTTCCGGCAGCGTATGCCACAATCTCTCTGACATCCTCTTGTGTGTAATAACCGCCATAGAGCGTGTCCCCATCTACTGTTCGCATTTTGTCGGCAGGAACCAGCAGGTTCTTGTCATCCTCCTTCGCTGCACGCTCCATGCAAATGCGATCCAAGGCATGAAGTTTTCTCCAGCTCTCTTTCTCGGTCAATGCCGGATACCTCTTTATCTCTATACGCCAACCTTGGTCATCGGTGAGGTGCCAATGAAATTTGTTCAGCTTATAGAGAGCCATCAAATCGAGCACATGCTTCACTTCCTCCTTACTCCAAAAGTGACGGGAAGCATCCAGCATAAATCCGCGCCACTCAAATCGAGGAGCATCTTCTATCTGCACGGCGGGAATGGAAAAAGTACGCTTTGCACCGGGTCTCTCTATTTCGGGAGGAAGCAACTGACGAATGGTAGAGATGGCCGAAACGATGCCCGAACAGTCTTCTGCCTCTACATAAATTCTGTCGGGAGCAACGTGCAGTTTATAAGAGTTGGGCTTTCCGCAACCGTTCATCAATTGCAACCGGATAGCAGTACGGTTCTCAGTGCCGACCACTTCAACAGACGAGGTCACGGCATGCCCCAGAACTTCCTGCAAATATCCGGCTGCCGGCAAGAGTGCTGAATCGGACACTCCGATTGCCACTCCATCCCGGAGGACGAACGCGCCTTGTTGCCGGATCATACTGACGGGAGTGGGTAGAATAGAAATCTCCTGTGTGCTGGTCGGGGTGCAAGAAGTGAATAAACAAGCTGATGTTATCAGCAAAAGTGTGATAAGTTGTTTCAACATGATATGAATGATTTATAAACTCGTTAACTAAAATGGATTCTGACTGAACACGGCATGTATCCGCTTCATGTCGAACTTCGGTGTGCGGTCGTAATAATAGATACCGTTCTGTTCCTGCTCCACATCGGTGAGCTGCGTATAGCAATAGCCCCACACGTGTTCGTGCAATTCCAATACCGAACGCATCTGGCCTTCCAAGCGTTGCAGAAATTCCGCTATCGACTTCGGAGGCACACCGTAGCCCCAACTTTCGGTTTGCGAGTCTTCTTGTCCTTTTGCCCACTTGATGCCGCCCACTTCATCGATGAGGAAAGGTATTTTGCCGTCATACTCGGGGAAAGTATAATAGTTGTTGTCGCGCAATGCATTGAAGCCGATGTTCAGCTGACGGGGAGCCAACGGGCTATCCTGGGTCTTGAAGAAAACACCGTCCTTATAAATGGCGTCTTTCAGTTTGGCCGGGTCTTGTTCGTAATGGTGCACCGTCCAAAGGTCGGTCTTGATGTGGCAACCGCCGCTGGCATCGTTCACCGGACGGGTGGGGTCGAGAGCCTTGGTGAGGTCATAGACATCTGCCACAAAACGAGGATATTGCACTTTGTCCGCCCACCATTCTTCGTTCATCGGTGTCCATATCAGCAGGGAGGGATGGTTGCGGTCGCGTTTCACTAATTCGCTCCACTCCGTGAGGAAGTTGCGGGCAACCTCCACGCTGTTGGCATCCATGCCCCAACTGGGAGCTTCGCCCCAAGTGAGATAGCCCAAACGGTCTGCCCAATAGTAAAAGCGTTCCTCAAACGCCTTCTGATGCAGGCGGGCACCGTTGAATCCGGCAGCCATGGAGAGTTCGATATCACGCTTCAAGGCTTCATCGCTCGGAGCAGTCCAGATGCCATCCGGATAAAAGCCTTGGTCGAGTACCAAACGCTGGTAATAAGGTTGATTGTTCAGATAGATTTTGTTTCCTTCGATGTGTACCTTGCGCATACCTACGTAGGAGCTCACCTCGTCCACCACTTTGCCTGCTTCGTCTACCAATCGGTAAGAGAGGTCGTAGAGGAACGGGGATTCCGGACTCCAGAGTTTGGCTTTCTTCAAGGAAAGCACGGCTACAGAACTGTTCATGGCTTTTACATCGGCTTTTGCCACTACTTTGTTGCCCTCTTTCACGGTAATCTTCAAAGTGCCTTTGCTGTCTTTATAGAATCGGGGAAGAACCACAATTTGCCCTTGATCGATGTCGGTAATGACATGTGCTGACTGCAAGGCTGCGGGAGATACCGCTTCCATCCATACCGTCTGCCAAATGCCCGTGGTACGGGTGTAGTTGGGACCGGAAGGTGTATGTTGCAAGCACTGTTTGCCTGCACTCTGCATCCCCGAACGCACGTCGCTACTCGCACGCACCACCAAGTGATGCGCCTTGCCCGGAGTGACCAACGGAGTGATGTCTACGCTGAAAGAGGAACTACCCCCAAAGTGACGGGCGGCAAACTTGCCATCAATGTAAATCTCCGAGTTGTAATAAACTGCCCCAAAATTGAGCAGTACATTCTTGCCACTCCACTCCTGCGGAATGTTGAGGGTGCGGTGATACCAAATGTGGTTAATAAAGTCCTTGTGTCCCACCCCTGAAAGTTTGCTCTCGGGGCAGAAAGGCACTGTTATCTTTCCATCGAACGTGGTGGCCTTCTCCAGTCCCCGCTCGATACCGGAGTTGGAAAAGTCGAAAGTATAGTCCCACTCTCCATTCAGGTTCACCCACGCTCTACGTTCAAATTGCGGACGGGGATACTCTTTGCGGGGTGTGTCGGCGGCATTTGCCTGAAACGCCGCTCCGGTAGCCAGCAAGGCTGCTACAAATAAAATTTTCAAATTCATGTGTATTGATTAATGATGTATTGTGATACCTATTTCAAATTCAAATAAACTTCCTTACGGTCTAAATCAACGAGACCAAACCTTGATGTCCGAATCGCTTACCCCATAATCGGCAGGCGTATATTTTATGCCTTTATAAGGAGTAGGCATAAAACGCCCGGCACCCAAAATGTCGTAGATGTTAGGATTGTAAGAAGCCTTCTTCTTCGTCCTGAACAGTAATACACAGAAGTGACCGGAAACGGCATATCCAAGCTCTATATTTTCCGCTCCCTCTCCACGCACTTCATAATCTTGTAAAAGAGGTTCAGTGCCTTTAAACAAGAAATTAAGTTTAGCAGTCAAATTATCAGCTAAATCTATCTCAAGGGAATTGCGCATTGGAGAAGATACAACTGCTCCCAATACAGTCCAATTGGTGTCGTAATCAGTTAGATTTGACCATATAATTCCATCAGAAGTTACGCCTCTGAGTCTCTGCAGCAAAGTCGTTTCATAAGGATTCAAACGCCATGAATTCGTAACGACACAATTCAAGAAAGAGAATTTATCCGTAATATCCCATCCCACCAAGTCGGCAGGGCAATCCAAGATCTTAAAATTGCTATTCAACAGGGTAAAAGTAGAATTAGACAATTTCACCTTCATATCCGGATTGTTGCCTTCTGCTTGGACAAAATTCTTACCAAAATTATCTATATAGGAGAAGTATATTTGTTGGTCCAGCATCAAATCGGGATTGCATCCTTTGTCTACTACGATTCCCCTTTCAATCGTATCGTAATAGACTTGATTGAATGCAAAGAAGCCACTGCAAGCTACGTGGATTCCAATCGTAGAATAATAGTTCTTGCCATCCTCAAGATGGGTGCCTCCGGTAGTGTCCCAGGACAGGATGTGTATGTTGTTCAATATATGGCCGGCCGATTTCGTCACAAAGGCTTCTTTTGTGGCATAGATAAAGGTGTCTGAGATTTTGCAATCATTACAATCCCGGTCTATATAGATACCGTATACGTCATCATTTGATGAAATACCCATAATGGTCACATTGTCTATTTTGGTATCCGAACTGCCATATCCCCAAGCTTCAATTTCCTCCGGTATATGTATGCGTATGTGCGTGTTTCGTCCTCGCACCAAACTCATGGTGCGTATCTGCACCAACTGCTTTCTACCGTTAAGCAGGATACCGTTGTCGGCATTGTAGCAATCCAGAATTCCTCCTTCGATGTAGGAAAAGCGGCGATGGGTAACGTCTGTGAAATAGATTTCGGAATAGCCGACTTTGATCAGCGCATCCAAATGGACATCGCATTTGACGGTTGCGTTCTTGTCGAACAGAAGGTTTACATTCTTGGTGTATTCCAATGGCAACACGATGGGTTCTGTCAGGTTATAGGTTCCGGCGGGGAAAAAGAGCGTTTTCCCGTAGGATTGACTGACTAAATCGTTCAGTTTGGAGCCTATGAGGGAGCCATCATTCTTGACGCCATAATCAATGACTGACACAATATCTTCATTCTTTCTATCTTCAGGGATTTCAACGCCGGCGACATCGGGCAATGAATCCTCTTTGCTGCACGCCCATAGGGAAACTACGGCGAATAAGCCGATGAACAACAAGCTGAATTTCTTCATTTCTTCCATTTATCAATTAAAAGTTGTTTTGAATTAATAACTCATGATTGACTTTTCAGACGCAGGATAAAGCGGATTCTTTTATCTGTCTTATCCGCCTTATCCGTATCTGAAAAATCATTCATCACCATTCGATGGCCTGATCTTCATCCGGAATCTGAATGTTGATTTTGCGTTCCATATTCACGGTTCCTTCGACCACGTATTTGATAGGAGTACCCGGAACGGAAGTGACATCATCGAATTCATATTTAAAATTCTCTATTGTAATCGTCTTGTGCTTCAGATATGGTAACGATACGTCCATTCTTTCCGTCAATTTCCATGTCGGATTTCGCAAGGAACTGAAATGAATATCTTTATCCGGTGCAAAAAGCGCAACTGTGCCATCATCGTTCAGTCTGAAGACAATCTTATACTTTCCACGATCCAACTCTTCCTCATTTATCAAACCTGCATAGAAGAATACGGAATGCTCGTCTACCACAAATGCCGTGCGTGTACTGGATGACATCTTGGTGCCTCCATCGGCAAAACCCACTTCCATGGTGGTGGTTGAATAGGTTCCGGAATAATCGTTGAAAGGAATGACCCGCAGCAACGCTTTCTTGTAGTTCTTTCGGGGATGAGGTGTGTACTGACCCGTGGGGCTGTCTTTAATTGTAAGCGGAAGTACCCATTTGTCCACCAGGTCTATGCCGCCCAATTTGAAATTGATATCCAACAGCCCCATGCACTCACCGGCCGGAATCATCACGCTCATGCAATCCATGTCGTAGTAATTGTCGGTAAGCTCCTTGTAGTATAAGTCCGTGCGATTGTGGAAATACTCCCAGTTTATGTTTTTCAGTGTGTCCGAGTCTATCGCTACCTGCACTTCCGTGTCGTGTCCGGGCAGGGTGGAACCGCTCATGATGACCGGTAGCTTGTAGGTCACCGCACCATCCGGCTTGTATTTCACATAAATATCGGTTACGCCTCTCGCATAGTCCATCGGAGCCTTGAACGAAACGTAATGTTCATATTGTTCATCGGTCCATTCATCATTACAAGCCGTGCCCACCAAGAGCAGCAACACAGCGAATAACGGATAATATATTCTGTTCTTCATATTCGTTCTTATATTAAGATTAATCATAATAAGTCCATCCTGGATTTTGAGTCAGACGTTTGTTGCGTTGCAATTGCTCGTGACTAAACGGCCAGAAATAGCTCTTCTCCACAAAGCGAACCGGTAATGACATGATGGGCACCGGTGTATGGAATAGATCTTTGTGCCCTTCATCCATCAGCATGTTACATCCGTAAATCAACGTTTCCTCCTCTGTTACGGCATCTGTCTTCCAGCGTCTCAAGTCATAATAGCGATGATTCTCGCCCATCAACTCTATCTGACGTTCGCGTTTCAGTTTCTTTCGGAATAGCTCTTTGTCCTGATATTCGGCAGATGAATAGTCGGGCACACCGGCACGGATGCGGATAGGCTGAATGCCTTTTTTTATCTCGTCCACATCGCGACGAATGGCGTAGGTGGTACTGCCATCCCATGAGGGAATTTCGTAGCCTTTTTCCAGTTCATTCAATGCCTCGGCATAAATCAGCAGAATTTCCGCATAGCGAATGGCCGGCTCTGCCTTCGGTCTGTATAAAAGCTCATTCTGATATTTGGCATCATAAGGATTCACATACTTCTTGATACCGATGCCTGTAAATATGCGATTCTGACCGTTGTATCCTTCCGAAGTTCCACGGTAGTACCACACTTGCTGATTAGGTTGGGCAGCTCCCTGCTTGTTACCAAATGAGGTCATGTTCCATACGCTGCCATTGAAACCTACTGATGCGTAAAAACGAGGTTCACGGTTGGCGTATTGCAAAGACACACCCGCACGCAAAGGCTTGTATAGGCCGGCATTCACATCATCGGGAGTCACATAGCCGGTCAGTCGATTGCTGCCGTCCCCTCTTCCTATCTCTTTATCCTTGCCCGGACAATCCTTACCGTCGTTCATATAATAGGCGTCACACTGCTTTTGGGTCATTCCGTGCATGTTCCATCCTCCCGCCACGGTGGGCAATTGGTGGAGTACCATGTTTGCAATGCCATCCGGTGAAGTGATTCCTCCCGAATTGTTATCCACCGTAATATTATCCACACGTGAAAAGATCAGCTCCGGATTTTCAGAAGCAGAGAGTTCACCATTGAACACCGAGCGATAGGACTCAAACGGATCAATGTCGGCATATCCATACGGCCAGCTTTTTTCGGAGAAATTTCCATCTTTATACGGTTCAATCGTTTCCGGATACTCTTCCGTTCCGCCACTTGTTGTACGGCTCTTCACGTACAACTGATAGCGACGACCGTTGTTGCTTCCCGGCAGTTCCATTACGTCGCGAGCAGCAGCGGCTGCTTTTGCCCATTTTTCTTCATCATATTCGGCAGATAGCAGGCGGTTGCCCTTGTCGTCTACCAGTAGATTGGCGTATGCATCAGTATTGCCGTTCATCAACGGACTGGCGGCATACAAGAGAACTTTGGCGCGGGCGGCCAACGCAGCTCCACGGGTGGGGCGTGCGATGTTGTTGGTTCCACGCTCCAACGGAAGGTCTTGCGCCGCTTTAACCAGTTCAGTAGTGATGTATTCCACACACTCATCGTAGGTGTTGCGCGGACGAGCTAAGCCGTCATAGTCCTGCATATAGTCTTCTCCTTCATCGGGAATCAAGGGAATGGGACCGTATTTACGCAACAGCAGCCAGTAGTAATAGGCGCGTACAAAGCGAGCCTGTGCTGCATAGTCGGCACGTTCCTCTTCTGTGAGTTGCTGGTTCATGTGGATATTGTTGAGAAAAACACAAGCTTTGTTTATACCCAAGTAACTTGACTTGTAGGTGTCGTTATACCAATTTTCGTCGTATTGCACATTTCGGAAATAAGAATAATAACTGCCATTGGTGTTCTTACCATTTCCCAGGTCATTCCAGTCTGCCCAATAGATGTCATCGGCAAAGTTTGTCGGTACGGTCTCTTTACCACCTATATCCTGATTCTGACCTCGCAGAAAAGAATAGGTATTGGAAAGCCATGCATCCGTATAATCTCTGTCGGTAAATACTTTTTCTATTGTCAGGCGGTCTTTGAAGTTGGAATCCACCTCCAAATAATCACTACATGCTGTGAGGCATCCCGCAGCAAAGAGTGTGATAGCTGTATTATATAACCATTTCATATTTCTATCTTGTTATAAGTTAACATTTAATCCCATAGTAACAGATTTGGCCAACGGATAGGCCGCACCGTTGCTACTGTTCATCTCCGGATCCCACATCTTGAATTTGGACCAAGTGAGTAGATTGGTGCCAATCACATAGATACGGATGTTGTTGAAGTGTATTCTGTTTGTCAATTTCTTGGGAAGCGTATAACCCACTTCCAACGTTTTGAGGCGCAGGTAAGAGCCGTTGCGCAACCAATAAGAAGAGTTGCGGTTGTTATTGTTGTTGTAACCATAGCTCAAACGCGGATATTGGGCATTAGGGTCTTCTGTAGCCTCCGTCCCCGATTCTTCTCTCGAAATCCAACGGTGGGCTATAACCTCTTTATAGAAGTTACCACGGTTTCCGCTGGCAAATGGACGTACACCCTCACCATTGATGAAGAATGAAGATTTTCCGGCTCCTTGAAAGTGTACATTCACGTCTAAACCCTTCCATTGTGCGGAAACACCCATACCGTAAATCAAGTTGGGCACGGTAGTGGCACCCACAGCTACTTGATCTAGATCATTGATGATGCCATCGCCATTGATGTCCTTATATTTGATGTCACCCGGCATATAGTCGCCGAAGGTCTGCTTAGGACTGTTGCGAATGTCGTCGTAGTCCTTGAACAAGCCCAGTGCCACGAGCCCTTTAGCTTGATTCACGCGATAACCGCGCTCCATCAAATAGGGATAGATATTCTCTTGTTCATCCTTTTCCTTCACTTCATTTTTGGAGAGGGTGGCGTTGGCACGAGCGGTCAAAGTCACTTTTCCTATCTGTTGCTTGTAGGTCAAGTTTCCGTCCACACCTTGTGAAAGAACTTCACCTACATTGGCCCGAGGGTTGGTCATACCTCCCTCAATGCCTGCTGTAGCGGGCAGGAAGTTACGATACATGAAGATGCCTTTACGGTTTTCGTGGAAATAATCCACAGTCAGCATAAATTTGTCATCAAAGATGCTCATGTCCAAACCGACATCGTGCTTGGAGGCGATTTCCCAAGTCACACCCGGATTGGCATACGAGGTGTAGCGCAAACCTTGGAAAATGGTGGTGCCAGGACTTCCATAGCCATAATCCGCCCAGTTATATCCTCCCAGTGCAGAATAATATCCGTTATTATCTCCCCAAAGATTGGGAATGCCGCCATAACCTATGGTGTAGAGATATGGGAAACGTATTTGAGTGCCATCGGCTTCGTACATTTTGTCATTACCTACCTTACCCCATGAATAACGCACTTTGAACATATTCATCCACTTCAGGTTTTTCTTGACAATGGGTTCTTCGGCAATGTTCCAAGCTGCCGAATAGGCGGGGAAGAAACCAAACTGATGACCGGAAGCGAAATTCTCAGATCCCGTATAGCCGAAGTTGAAGTTCAAGAAATAGCGATAATTCCAGTTGTATGCAATGCGACCTGCCAATCCCATGTGGCGGAAAGGAAGCGAGTTTACGATTTCCGTACCGATTTCTTGGGTTCTCACCTTGGAGTCTTGCGAGAATTTCAAGGTACCGCTCAACATGTGTTTCTGGAAGTTGCGGTTATACTGAAGTTCCGCTTCAATATATTCCTTGCGTTCACCACTATTGCCTGAAGTCTGTTCCATCACCTGCTCTTTTTGTATACGGTTGAAATTGATGGAGCCGTCATCCTTTCTATAGCGGTCGGCACTCCACAGCTCCGGACATTTAAAGCGACGGATAAAATTGTAGTTATCCGTGTCGAAGCCAAAACGACCTATGAAGTTCAGACCTTTGGTGATGAAGTCCAGTTTTTGGTTCAGCGTAACATTGGTCTGGATGTTGTTCCACCACTGTTCGTTGTACCCGCATTGAGTGGAGGCTACCCAGGGGTTGAGGTTACCGTTGGCATCAGTAGGCACATAGCCGTTGGAATACATCTTAGGCATACTGGTAGGAGTTTGGAACATCAGGCTTTGCCAAATTTGGTCGGAAGTCAATCCACTTTCGTTCATCTTCTTCAACGCTCCACCGATGCCTACCTGCAAGAGTGTGGTCTTGGTGATATTAATGTCCGCATTCATACGGTAGTTCCAACGCTTGGCATTACTGTTGGTGTTGTAGTCTTTCATGGACTTGTCCACCTTGTACATACCGCCTTCGTCAAGGTAACTGGCGGAAACAAAGTAGCGTGCATTCTGTCCACCACCGCTCAGGTTCAACGTGGCACGATAGCTCATAGCACTTTTTTTCAGCAATTCGTCCATCCAGTCTACATTGGGCAACAAATCGGGGTCGAGGCCCTGTTCCAATATTTTCAGTTCGTTGCCAGTATAAATCGGTTCAAGGTTACGCGTGCGACGAGCCTCGTTGGCCATATAGGCGTAGGTGATACCGTTTACAAAGTCGGGAGTAATAGTACGGGTGTTATACATGGTTTCCACTTTGGCATCAATGGTGATTTTATCCACCTTACCGCGGCGGGTGGTGATCAAAACCACGCCGTTGGCACCCCGTGAACCGTAGATAGCAGTTTCGGAAGCATCCTTCAGTACGGTAAACGACTCAATGTCTTCGTAGTTCAGTTCGTTCATGTCGCGTTCAAATCCGTCTACCAACACCAATGCACCTGCACCGGCTCCAAAGGTAGAGATACCGCGAATCCAGAATTCAGAAACATTCTTACCCGGCTGGCCACTGGTCTGACGGGCTATCACACCAGCCACGTTCCCTGCCAATGAGTTGGAGATGCTGCCCGAAGGCGATGCCTTCAGCATATCCACATTGAGGGTGGTGACAGCGCCCGTCACAGTCAGTTTCTTCTGGGCACCGGTAGCGGTAATCACCACCTCGTCCAATGCCGTTTCCGTATTTTCCTGCATCACCACATTGATGGTGTGCTCTTCTTTTACCAGGATTTCTTGTGTCTCAAAACCTATGTACGAGAACACTAAACGGTTATAGGGTTGCATCTTGATGGTGAACTTACCATCGACATTGGTGATGGCACCCAATCCCGGCACATTCTTCACCGTCACATTGGCACCAATCAATGGCTCTCTATTGGTATCGGTCACCACACCGGATACCACAATCTGTTTTTGATTAGTTTGCTGGGCAGCTATACCTAACGTAAAACAATATAAGAAGGTTACGATAGCCCATAGTTTTTGCTTCATAATTTGTATAAGATTTAATTATTCAACAATGATCTGACGAATACGGTGGTTATATTGGTCACCGATGTAGAAGATTTTATTTGCCTCATCGTATGCAATGCTGTGCGGTCCATCGAAACGGACTTCCTTCAGCAAATCACCGTCTACATAGCCCCAATGATTGCCATCCATTGCCGTGCTTCCACGACCGGCATAACGAACTGCTTCTGCCGTAGGAGAAATCCGCCATATCAAATCTCCCGGATGCGTTCCCCATAATTCACCATCAGCTACATAGAAGTCGAATGTATCTTCTTTATGTTGAACTACATACTCGTCGTTTTCCACAAAGGCTCCTTGCCACAGAACTCCCAAACTGGCATTGGTTCCTACTCCCTCTTTATGCCCCCAATTCCAGTTTCCGGCAAAAACAGAGGGGTATTCCAATTCTTTGGTTTCTCTATTGAAATGTGATTTTAAGATAACACCATCACGCGGGCGAATGATATAGGCAAAATCGCCCGATGGGTGGAAATAAGGATATATCCATATCCAGGATCCTCCCACCGTGAACATTCGAGACACCTCTCCGGTGGACATGGTATAGCGATAAACGCCGCCATCAGACTCTTGACAAAAATAGATGTCGCCGGTTTGGGGATGTACACTTACTGATATAACGTGATTCCAACCGGAAAGAAGTACATGTGGCTTTTTAAAATCTTCTTTCCGCAGAAGCATGGTAATGGATATGGGGGCTGCTTCCCAGTCTGCCCAGTTGTTCACAAACAGCGTATCACCGGTCACACTCCAGCTCAAATTACGCGGACTCGTAATATTCATCTGTCCTATCGTTATTACAGTGGACATCTCCTTTTTCTCCATATCTATCAAGCGAATGCTGTTCGCTTCTTCAATCATATAAATATGATTCGGATTTTTAGGGTCAATACTGAGCCAAGAGGGATTGTTCATGCCACATTCATCAAACGAACCATCCTTCACTTCATAACGTCCTGTCTCGTCCACATAGCCACACAAGGTGGTAACCTGCGTATTAGAAATGTAAGTGAACCTTTCTTCGGCCATGGCAGTCTGGTCGCCAATAGAGATTTCAATAGTTCCTCTGTTCGAATTACGCGGAATCATACAATAGAGGCATTCGTTGTTACAATTCACCACTTTTGTTTCCACCCCTCCTAATTTCAGATTCACTAAAGAGGGATCATTCCCGAAATTCTTCCCGTAGATAAGAAATTGCGAACGAGAAGTCACTTCTTGTGGTTCAAAACCCACAATCTCAATAGGCAAATTGTTATTGAATGCCGTCGAATCTTTCTTTATATCATCGTCTTTACAGCCGATGAGACAACTAAGCAAAGCAAGCAAACAAAATGCCTTTAAACATCTTTTCTTGTTCTTCATAATAAAACGATTTTAAAATTAAAATATGTGCATTGTCTAACACAAACATCAATAAAGCGCTGTAAATGTATGGGCAAAGTGCGATAGCGTTAGGATAATTGAAGATCAATAAAGGGAAAGAATTGTTCAAAATACAACAGAGGGAGAAAAGACAGAAGCAAACGAGGATACTTTTACTTTTATTTGTCCTTTTGCAGAGATTTTGTTTCCTTTGTAACGAACATCATTATTAGGAAAAGCACTATGAAAAATCTACTTTACTTGCTTTTTATACTCTCTACGGTTTGTACCTCCTCCTGCCAATACAAGAAAGCAGAACAAGCAGAAGCTATTGATTCAACCACTATGTATGTAAACCATATCTTTTGGGGACCAGAGCCATGGGCCATATTCAAAGATGGGAAATACTACTATACGCAAACCGTACACGACCGCATTACGTTGTGGGAGACTGATGATATAACCCAATTGGAAAAGGCAAGGAAGAAAGATGTATGGTTTCCGAAAGATTCATTGAATGCCTATCACTTGTGGTCACCCCGGATAGAGTGGATAGATGGCAAATGGTACATCTATTATTGTGCGGATGATGGTAATACGGACAATCATCAAATCTATGTATTGGAAAATGACTCACCCACTCCCTTGGAGGGAGAGTTTGTAATGAAAGGACGGGTGGCAACCGATGCAGGCAACAATTGGGCCATTCATGCCAGTTCGTTTGAGCACCGTGGCAAACGCTATCTCATTTGGAGCGGATGGCCCAGCCGAAGGGCATATCAAGAGACGCAGTGCATCTACATTGCCGAAATGAAGAATCCATGGACGCTGGCATCGGAGCGCGTTCTGATTTCCCGTCCCGACCTTGAATGGGAATGCCAATGGATTAGCATAGATGGCAGCAAGAGCGGTTATCCCATCCACGTGAATGAAGCACCCTGCTTTTTTCGTTCTAAGAATGGCGACAAACTATTGATTTACTATTCTGCCAGTGCAACTTGGACTCCTTTTTATAGTCTTGGGCTCTTGGAAGCCGATGCGGACAGCGACCTGCTCTGCCCGGAATCATGGAAGAAACGGAGCGAGCCTGTATTTACGCAAGCACCCGAGAATGAGGTTTACGGACCGGGGAATGTATCGTTCGTACCCTCACCCAACGGTGAAGAGTGGTTTATGCTCTATCATGTCCACCACACGCTACACGATATATTTTCTAATAACCACCGGTGCATCCATCTGCAAAAGATTGGTTGGGATGCGGAAGGTATGCCGGTACTGGGCGTCCCGCAAAAAGAAGGGACGATGCTGGCTAAGCCTGCAAATTAGCCGCCGCAGTTCGTACCGAAAATCACCTACTCCAATAATCTCGACTGATAATCCTTGGGCAGCACACCAAACTTTGCCTTGAAGCACTTGGCAAAATAGGAGGAAGAGGTGAAGCCCAACTGCTCGGCAGCCTCGGAGATGCGCATGCCGCTCGCTATCAGTTCGGCAGTCTTGTTCAGCCGGAAGTTCTTCACGTAATCGGCTGGTGACATGCCCGAGAGTGCCTTGATTTTTCGGAAGAAGCTGGAACGGCTCATGTTCATCTCATCGGCGAAGGAGTCCATTGAGAAGTTCTCATCGGCCAATTGGAGTTGCAATACGGAGTTTATCTTCTCCAAGAATTCCACATCGCGCTGCGACAAGGCATCGTCGGCGATAGGCGATACCGAACTGCCCACGACTTTACTCATCTTCTTATGGAACTCCAAGCGTAGCTTCAACAGGTTTTCTATCTGCCTGCGCAGCTGTTTGAGGGAGAAAGGCTTCTCTATGTAGGCATCGGCTCCGCTCTCCATACCTTCCACCTTGCTCTCCAGTGTGGTTTTGGCAGTAAGCAATATCAATGGGATGTGCGAGTAGGCAAAGTCTTGCTTCACACGTCGGCACAGTTCAATACCGTCCATTTGGGGCATCATCACATCGCTCACTATCACATCTACACTTTCACGATCCAATACCTCCAATGCTTTTACACCATTGGTGGCACAAAGCACCTTGAACCAGGTGCGCAGTGACTCTTGCGTGAGGTGGAGCAGCTCCACATTGTCTTCCACCAGCAGTACGGTGAACCGCTTGTCTCCAAATTCGGAAGTCATTGCTTCTGTTTCTTCCTCTGTCCGGTCATCCCCAATGTACTCTACGGGTGAAGTCTCGGCCTGCTCCACTCCTTCGGCAGTCACCGATAGGGGTAGATAAAGTATGAATGATGATCCTCCGCCTTCACGCTCGCTGAAAGTGAGCGTGCCACCGTGAGCCTCGGCCAAAGAACGGGAGAAGGCCAACCCTATGCCAGTGCCGGTGGTGGCCACGGGGTCATCCGGCGACTGATAGAATGCCTCAAAGATTTTGTCCTGCTGCGGACGCGGCACGCCCGCACCGTCGTCACTCACGATGATGAAGATTTTCTCTTTCTCTGTCGACAAGGTGACTTCGATGGAACTATGGGCATACTTCAATGCGTTGCTCAGCAGATTGACTACTACCTTATTTATCTTCTCGGCATCCAGCCGGGTACGCACCTCTTCGGCAGGCATATCTATCCGCATTGCTATGCCTTTCAACGCGGCAGCATCCACAAACTGATTATAAATTTGAGTGAGCAGCGGTTGAAGGTGGGTGGATTGCAGGTTTAGCTGCAACGCTCCGTTCTCCATCTTCTGGAAGTCGAGCAGTTGCGTGGTGATGCCCAATAGGTAATTGACGTTCTTCTCGATGATAGCAATGTATTTATTCTCGCCGGCTGTAACCGTCGCCTCCTGCAACTTCTCCAAAGGCAGGCGAATGAGGCTGAGAGGCGTGCGCACCTCGTGCACCAAATTGACGAAGAAATTGATTTTCTGCTTATAAAGTTCCTGCTCCTTACCGGCCTTAAACCTCTCCATGCGGAGCTTGTATTTCCGCTTGACATACTGATTCCACTGATAGGCTACGGCAAAGACGCAGCTCATAAAAAGCAACGTATATATCAGCTTGGCCTCCGTGGAAAGCCACCACGGGGGAGTGATGATAATGTGCAGCGTGGCAGGCTCGGGATTCCAGCAAAGGTCGTTGTTGGAGCCTCGAACCACAAATTCATACTCGCCAGGCGCCAAATGGGTGTAATGGGCCACGTTGCTCGCAGTGGCGGCAATCGGCTCCTTGTCTACCCCCTTCAGCTGATAGGTATAACGGTTCTTGTTGGGCATTTCGTAGCTCAATGCCACAAAGCGAAGCGTAAAGCTGTTGCGGGCGTAGGGAAGCTTTATTTGCCTGGTCTGATAGAAGGGAGCGTTCAAGCCCAATAAGCGCTTGGCCTCTTGTTCGTCGGGACAGTCCGGAAAGCTGATGCCGGCCACGTACACCGGCGGTTGATAGCTGTTGTGGATGGACCGGCTCGGCGTGAAACTGTTGAAGCCACCCGTTCCGCCAAAATACAACCGCCCCATAGAAGATACCAGCGAAGAGCGAGGTGTAAACTGATTCCCCTGCAACCCATCGTCCAACGTGAAGAGCTGGAAATTATCCATAGTAGCAGGATGGATGCGGTAGAGTCCTGAATTGCCCGCAATCCAGAGGTTGCCGTCGGCATCTTGCTCGATAGAATGAATCACACCGTCGGGCAGCAGCCGGCCCGTAGGGTCGAAATGGACAAAGCGTTCGGTTTCGGAAACAAAGGAACAAAGTCCTCCGCCATTGGTGCCTATCCACATCGTACCTTCGTTGTCTTCAAATAAGACGTTGACCGAATTACTCGTAAGGGCGGTGGAATCGCCGCGTACATATTCGAAGTGCTTCCAATAGCTCTCGCGGGGGATGTGGCGAAACACACCATTGTTGGAGGTGGCTGCCCACACATTGCCTGCACGGTCTGTATGAAGGTCGGTGACAGAATTCATGGAACCGATGTGGATGACGCTCGTGAAATTGTCTGCTACCGGATTATAGAAACACAGTCCCCAGCCGGTGCCCACATACACATGTCCGTAGTTGTCTTTGCAAAGACTCAGCACCTCGTTACCGCAAATAGAATTGGGCACGGTGCGCTGGTAGGTATAGCTCTTTACCGCTCCCGTTTGGAGGTTGAGCACCTTCAATCCGTCGCCGTAGGTGCCTATCCAAAGGCGGTCGCCGTCCAGCATCAGACAACGCACCTCGCGGCGCATACCCAGATGCCTGAACACTTCGCCCGAGAAGGTGGCGGTATGCGGATTGAATAGCCATACACCGGAGCGCGTGCCCACGTATATTTGTCCGTCGGGAGCTTCGCAGAAGGGTCCCACTTCTTTTTCGGCATCCGAAGCATTGTCCGGCAAAGGGATGGAGTAGTAGTTGAAACGCCTCAGCTGACGGGGCATATAGTTGACCCCACCCGCATAGGTCATCACCCAAAGCGTGCCTTCAACATCACGCATCAAGGCATTGACGGTGGGATCGCTCAATGCCCATAATCCCCCGGCGGCATCGCCCCGGCGGAACTGCTGCGTGGTGCGGTCATAGAGATAGAGTCCGTTGTCGGTTCCCAGCAGCAGTTGGTGTTCATCGTACTCCATCAGGCTGCGGACGGAGCCGAAGCCTTGGGCGGTGATGTCGAAAGTATGCAGAGTAGCGTCCTCCGGACGGTAATAGCCCATGAAATTGTTCTCCATAGCAAACCAAATCTTGTCTCCGATGCTCAAGAGACAATTCAGTCTCTCTCCCTGTCCCTCTCGCGTAGGGGAAGATACATCCCAGCAGTTCCGTAAAAAAGTGCCTTCGTCGTTGAAGCACACCAAACCGTTGTCCATGGACGAGGCATAGACATACCCGTCGGCGCCTTGGCAGACGTCCCATATAAAAGAGGTATGTACGCTGCTTTGTATCAGTTCGTCGCGGATGGGGTTATAGACAAATACGCCCTGTCCCAGGGTGGCAATCCATATCAAGCCGTTGCGGGTGCTGATGATGCGCCTCACTTCGCTACTGACACGAACGCCGTATTTGGTGGACTTGTGAAACGGTGAAAAGTTGTCGGTGGAGCGATGGTAGAGGTAAAGTCCCAAGTTAGTGCCTACGTAGAGGTCCCCGTCCGCCTCGAGCAGTGAGCAGACGTAATTGTTTCCCAGCGAGCAGGTGTCGCTGGGCACGTTGCGATAGATTTTGGTACGCAGGCCGTCGTAGCAATTCAAACCGTCGCTGGTGCCTATCCAGATGAATCCGTAGCTGTCCTGAATACCGCACCATACGGTGTTGTTAGACAATCCGTCGGCCATCTGATATCTCTTGAACAAGAGTTCAGGATTCGTCGAGTAAAGAAGGCTTCCCTCCAAAAGGAAAAGAAGAAGTGTGATAAAAAATATTAGTTTGTCCTTCATACGCTGTCGAGTGATTTAAGCTTAACGTGTTATGCAAAAGTAATAGTTTCAACCCAATATATCATTTGTGTTTCGGTTTTTTTTAAACGTTCCGTCTTCGTGCGACCAATTGACTGCCGCTTGTTGCAACCGCACGAATCGCTTCTCCTCCCGGAAGAAGAAGCGGGATACTTGTCTTGGGTCTATTCTCTTTTGACGGTAACTCCTTTGCTTCTCATCTGAAGCATTATAGGCTTTCATCTGAACCATTACTACCTTTCATCTGAACCATTACTACCTTTCATCTGTAACTCTATAGCCTTCCTTGCACAAGATGGCATCTTATGCTGCTCAAGATGGCATCTTATGCTACACAAGATGGCATCTTGTGCAGTAAAGGGTATAGTGTTCTACCTCGAAGGTAAGGGAGTTATGGGCGGAAGGAAGCAGTGTTCCGCGTCTTAGCCAGCATTGCTGTTCGTCTTAGCCAACAATGTCCGCTGTCTTAGCCAACAGTCTGGCAGCGTACCAGCAACTTTCTTTCATCGGCTAGCGTGGTGGCAAAGAGGTAGATATCTCCGCCTTCGGCGAGTTTCAGGCGCTTGCGCAGTTCGGCTACGCTGGCGGGGAAGTTGCGTACGGTGAGGTTCGCTTTCTGCTCTGTGCCGAGCAGCGCCTTTACTTCTTTCTTGTTGAGGCTGCAACTGCCGGTAATGCGGAACTTCCGGCCGGGGAAGTCGGCGATGTAGCGGTCGGAGGTGTAGAGGTGGCTGTTGGGGTGCAACTTTTCCACCTTATATATATGGGAGGTGCTGCGGAAGGCGCCCGCCTTCAGGATGGAGGCGTTGGGCTCGTAAAGATAAGACTTCAGGGCGGGGGTGCAGGGGCAGGCGCTGGCCTTCTCTTGTCGGCGGGTGAAGGTGAGCGATTGACGTTCCGGGGCATTGGTGAGGTTGATGCAGTGGATGGGAATATCTTCTGCCGACAGACTTTCGCCGTGGCCCAGGACAAGCAGCAATTCCTTGCATTCGTTGCCTACGGAGACGATGCGGGCTTCTTGCACGTGCTTCAGGTCGTGCAGGGCAAGGGTGAGGTCGAGCATAGGGGAGAGCTTGACCAGTACGTGTTGAGCCTTCTCCAGCAGCAGCTCTTCGAGGGCGGAGACGTCGGGCTCGCAGTCGCCGATGGCAACGGTCTTCCCGCCGTGGCCGTCGCGACGGGCGGGGTCGATGAATATCCAGTCCACGGGCGGCATCTGTTGCAGGTGGCGGACGCTGTCTTCGTGGCAGACGGAGATATGATTCAGGCTGAGGGCGGGGAAGTTGTGCGAAGCTATCCGGCAAAGTGGCTCTTGGCGCTCTACGTAGGTGGCCCGGCGGAAGCAGGCGGAAAGAAAAGCACAGTCGATGCCGAAGCCCCCGGTGAGGTCGGTAAGGGTGTCGTGGTGGCTTCCCGATTCTGCGATGACTTCTGCTTTGTAGCGTGCCGTGGCTTCCGAGGAGCATTGTTCCAGGGAGAGGTGGACGGGGTAGAGGATGTGCTCGTTTGCAGCCCATGTCGGCACTTTCTCCCGTGCCACCTGCCAGCCGGCTATCTGGGTGATGGCGGCGGGCATGTCTACCGCAGGATATCGGCGGGCTTGCAGGGCGAGGCTGCGTACGTCATCCGGGCGGTGCATGCGGATAAAGCGGAGGGTATCTTCGTTCAATGCCATAATAAAGACTTGTTGGAATGAAGCTGCAAAGATAGCAAGAAATGTGTTTAGGGGATTAACTGATACCTTTCTTTTGCTGTCTGCCTGCTTACGCGGTTGAAGTGCCACCACTCGCTGGGCAGGGGGCGGAAGCCGGCTTCTTTCATCACTTGTCGCAGGAGCAATCTGTTTTCGCGTTCTGCTTCGGTGATTTTGCCTTGGGCTACCAGTTGGGCTTCTTCGGTAATGTGGGCTTCTTTGCCTAGGTAATCTACCGGAGTACCCATCGGCAGGGGAACTCCTTCTTCATCGAGAATGCTGATATCTACCGCCAGGCCGTAATTGTGCAAGCCGCCGCCACGGGCAGGATTGGATACATAGATATACTTGGAAGTTCCTTTCACCACATCCCACATCTTCTGCTGCACGGACATGGGGCGGGCAGCGTCGTAGACGATGAGGCTGTAACCGGGGCGGCGCTCTTTCAGCAGGCGCTGTGCACGACTCAGGCTTTCCATGGCTTCGGGATGCAGATAGGCTTCTTTTAAATCCTCATACAATATGGTTCCGGTGAAGTTGTCGGCACGGGTGTACATCAGGTCTATGGCAATTGTGCTGTCTGCCTCGGCAATGCTGATGAAGCCGAGTGAGTCGAGGCAGCGGGCGGTACGGCTTTGGGCAGGCCTTCCGATGGGGCAGTGAGCCCGGGAATCTACGTGCGCGGGATCTTCTTCCGCACGTAGGCATTGAGGTTGCTTTTGCTCTTGCTGCTGTTCGCCGCCGCAACCGTGTAGCAGGAAGCTACACAGCAGCAGGCACAACGGGAGTAAAAGGTATTTCTTCATCTTGGCACAATACATTCATCGGCAAGGATTGATCTCATTTGGGCTATATCCGAGTTGACCTCTCCCTGCATCAGGTATTTATCTTTCCGGCGGCACACAGTCTCGTAGATTTCCTTTGCTTCCTCTACCTCCGCATTTCCGTGGTAGAGCGCCAATATGCAGAGTATCCGCTGCTTGGAAGACATCACATTTTTGTATTGCAGGATGTAGTCGGAGAGTTCTTTGGTATATAGTTTATTCACCCACTCGAACTCGGCTATTACCAATCCCGTGAACACCATTTCGCATTCTATTTCCTTGGCAAGCAAGCCTATGATTTCGTCCTTGTGCGTCATCATTTCTTCCAGAGCATTGTATGCGTCCCACCATTCGAACTGGTCTTGCAAGCGCCCGATGTACATAAGCCGGATGGTGACCTGAAGGGTGTTCCTGTAGTCTATGTCATATTCTTGCCTGAACCATTCTTCGGGCATATCCTTGGGACGTATGCCTTCCTGTATCAAAGCGTTGACGCGTAGCATGGTTACCATCGCCTGTTTGCTTCTCTCGTCTCTCCGCAGTAGGCGCATATTGTACGCATCGTTGCCAACACCGCCTATTTTCATGGGAATTCCGTTCATTAATCCCAGTATGATGCCAACAAGGGCAAACAGAAGGAGGAATATCTCCATGAGGGGTGGCATCTCGTCCACGGTGAGTAGAAGGATGATGGCGATGGCGGCTGTCAGCAGGTTGGCAAGCACTCCGCCAGAATTGTATAAGATGTATGGGATATCCTGTAGTGGCTTGTCGGGAGGGGTGAGCAGACATTGCCCGGCTGTACCGGCAATGCTGAAGTTTTTGATGCGCAGTTTCCCGTCCAGGCGTATGAATGTCAGGCTGAGGATACGGAAGGATACGAAACGGTAGCCCGTTGCCAGTCCACAGACCAGGTGCCCGCCTTCGTGCAGGATGATTTGCAGAAAAACGGAAAGGAGCAGGAATGCGATGGCTATTCCTATGATTCCTGCCATTTGCAGTACATCTATGGTGACGAACTTCTCTCCGAAAGTCTCGAAGGACATGCCTGTAGCAATGTATGTTCCGACGTATGCTCCTATGACGCCGATACAGGCTCCAACGATGAAGCCTCCTAACAGTTTTAAAATCTTTTTCATTTCTTCAGTATTCTATTTAGGTGGTTGGTGTCCGACAACAAATTCACTGTCTCAAAATGTCCTTTATAGAACACAGCCCAGTTATTGAAAACACACGGCAGTTCCTTTGCCTTCTGCAGCGTATCTACATGGATTAAGGATAGAGGGACATGGTTCGTTTCGCAATACTGCTTTATCATTTCAATCTTTTGATAGATATAGGGGCATTGCATATCGTAATAAATAGTCAGCTCTTTGTTCTCAATTTCCGGGCTTTTGGCATTCGGTGCAAACTTGGGCGTTGTTCCGTCAAACGAGAGTGCAAGCAGTTCATATCCATTATCGGTAGTATCAACCACCTCGAAGCCGAACTTCTTCGCAAATGATTGGTCGGAAAGCCAGGATTTCTGTTTGTTTGCTCCGAGCATGCAAACGCCGGATTTACCCTTGGCTTTGGCATCCGCCAGGCAATATTCCATCAGCGACCTTCCATATCCGTTCCCTTTGGGATTGCCGTATACCCATAAGCAATAGATGTAGTAATAGTTATTGCCGGTTATGGGAACCCAGGCGGTTTCAAGAGGAGCATATTCGATGAAAACCGTAGCCTTTGCATTCAGCTTCCTGAATACATGGCCTTCACCCAGTCGTTCGGAAAGCCATTGTCGCTTTGCTTCAATGCCCGGATGAAGCGTCCGGCTGCGGATGATGCAGCATAGGTGCTCATCGGCAAGGTTCTCTGTCGTTAAGTTAATAAAATCGGTATTCATGTGTGTGTCTATTTATATTCTTCTTCTTTCATTTCCACCAGTTCCCAGCTTCGGAACACGACGGTAATCAGCCGTAGTTGTGCCCGTCCCAGTGTGGAAGTTATCACCGGATCGGAGGCATATTTCAGTAATTGGGCGCGGGCTTCTTCTTCCAATTCTTTCAGTTGGGAGTCGGGAGCATCGCGCTTCATGTATTTCACTTCCATCAAGTAGGCGTAGGCAATGTCCGGCTGCTGGGGGTTGGGGCGGAAGTAGAAGTCGGCATAGCCTTTGCCAAGTTCGTATTCCGGCATCAGGCAGTAGTAGTTCAGCAATCCCAGGTAGGCCAGCAGGAAACCTTTTACGTGGGCTTCGCCTTCTATGAACTCACGGATGCGGCTCTGTTGCTCCAACTCGGAGGCGATGTAGGAGAAGACGGGGTGCCAATCGCCTTTATAGGCCATGTCTTTCATCAGTTTCCCCAGTTTATAGAAATCCAGGCGGAAGATGTCCGATTGCTCGAAGGTGTCCGTCAGATAGCTGTACATCTGTTCGCGGACGGTATGGTTGGGGATGGTCAATACTACTTCTCCGGCATCGGTGCCGCTGATGCTGAGCAGACCGAAGTAGTAGAGTAAGGACCGGAAGTTGTTAGGGTCTACCATCTTGTCTACCGGGAAGGCGCTGTTGAGAAGCGCTGTTGTCTGTCCCGTTTCCACTATTTCGCGGATGACGGAGAAGTTTACTCCCAGCTTGCGGTCGATGCGTATCAGGTGACGGATTTTGTTGTAGTCCGTGCGGATGTTCTTGTCTACCATTTCGCGGGGAGGTCTGCCCGTACGCAGACAATTACTGATATAGTAAAGCGCCATATCGGAGTTGTACATGCTCTCACCCAGGCATTCTTCGGCAAAGCAATAGTTATCATACCAGGGTTTCATTTGCTCGATCATTTCTTCTATATCCATTTGGAGCACTCCCTGTTCGCGATAATATTCGAGCATGGTGCGCAGTTCCGTTTCGGAGAAGCCTACTATATTATTGAATTGTGCGTCGGTGGTGAAGTTCGATCCGATATTGAATCCCGACGTTACATCGTCCAGCGTGATGGGCGATACACCGGTGATAAACATCCGTTCCAGCGCTCTTCCGTTGGCAGAAGTCATGACTTTAATTACGTTGAAGAAGTAGCGGAAGAAGCCTTCGCCATGCGTTGCTTTATGGTAAGCCTCCGTACCGTATGTAGAAAGAATGGTATTGGTGAAGTTATCGTATTCATCGATAATCAGGTAGAGGCGCAAGCCGAGGTTGCTGGCGCAAGTATCCAAATATTGCAGGCGGGCTGAAGCATTGCTACATTGCATTAGTTTTTCCCGGAAGTCGGCATCGAAGAAGTGCTCGTAGCGATTGAGGAAGGAAAGGAAGCAAAATGTACAATGCTCTTCGAATGATTCTTCCAGTCTTCCCGGCGTAGCATCTACGGCAGAGAAGTTGAAGCGAAGTATCATGAACTTGGCACGCAGCGACGTAGGATGATTGTATATCCACCGTTCCCCGAAGAGTTCTTCGAATCGGTCGGCATTGTTGATATCGTAATAAGCATCGAGCATATTGATGAGCAGTGTCTTGCCGAAACGTCGGGGACGAATCAGGAAGAAGAAACGTGCAGCTTGTTCTATCAGGGGGATAAAGTGAGTTTTATCTACATAGTAACAATTGTCACGTGTGAGAGTAACGTAGTCACTCAACCCGTACGGGATTGCTTTAATATCATTTGTTGCCATGGCTCGAAGACTTTTAAGTATAACATTGCAGACACAAAGGTAACATATTCTTCGGGATATATCCACCCCTCACGCAGAGTATATAGAGAAAAGTTCTTCGGTATATAGAGAAAAAGTCCCGGCAATAGGGAGAAAACTTGCTTTGTTTAGTAACTATTCTCTGTTCAAGCCTTGCGAACGGATATTCGCAAGGCTTGAATATGTATTCGCACTGTGCGAACAAGCGTTCGCAAGGTTTGAACAGACTTCTTACCCGATATGGTCGGATTTTGCTGCATGATGATATTATTTTGAAATAGCCGCTGCAATCTCCTGCCATCTTTCAAGAAAACTTTGTTAAATAGCGAACCATTCTTTTGTATGTGTGCTGCAAATGTGTATATTTGGATAATATATCTAAATATATCATAAGACACACTAACTCAAATTCCTATGAGCAGTAATATTTTCCTTATCATTGCGCTTGTCACAACCGGGATTTTTGTGATACAGTTCATTCTCTCTATCTTTTTTGGAGACATCGATGCCGATGTAGACGTGGATGTAGACCTTAGCAGCGTAGTGTCCTTCAAAGGACTTACACATTTTGGCATCGGCTTTGGCTGGTATATGTTCCTGGTGGGGAGTACAGAACTTCAGAACTATGCTGTCGGCATTCTGGTAGGTTTGTGTTTCGTCTTTGCCGTATGGTTTCTTTATAAGAAGGCTTACCAATTGCAGCAAGTCAACCGTTCTGAAAAGACGGAGCAGCTTGTGGGGCGTGAATGTACCATCTACTTCAGGCAAGAAGAGGGAAGATATACGGTGCAGACCCGTAAGGACGGTGCCATGCGCGAGGTGGATGTTGTTTCGGAAACCGGCAAGGCCTATCAGACCGGAGATAAGACAGTAATCACGACTTATAAGGATGGAACCTTATATATCCAATAATAGAACTAAATACACATAGATTTATGACACAAGAAATGATGATTATGGCCGCCATACTTATAGCGGTCGTTTTGCTCACTTTTGTCGGTATCCTCTCGCGTTACCGCAAGTGTAAGAGTGACGAAGTTTTAGTAGTATACGGTAAAACCGGGGGCGACAAGAAATCGGCCAAACTGTATCATGGCGGTGCCGCTTTTGTATGGCCCATCATCCAGGGATATGAGTTTCTCTCCATGAAGCCGATGCAGATTGACTGCAAACTGACGGGAGCGCTGTCTGCCCAGAACATCCGTGTGGATGTGCCCACTACCATTACAGTTGCCATCAGCACCGATCCGGAGGTAATGCAGAACGCCGCCGAGCGTATGCTGGGTTTGTCTATGGACGACAAGCAGAACCTGATTACCGATGTGGTTTACGGACAGATGCGTCTGGTCATTGCCGATATGACGATTGAGGAGTTGAACTCCGACCGCGATAAGTTCTTGTCTAAGGTGAAGGACAACATCGATACGGAGCTACGCAAGTTCGGTTTGTATCTGATGAATATCAATATCAGTGATATCCGTGATGCTGCCAACTACATCGTCAACTTGGGTAAGGAAGCTGAAAGTAAGGCATTGAACGAAGCCCAGGCGAATATAGAAGAACAGGAGAAACTGGGTGCCATCAAGATTGCCAATCAGATAAAGGAACGTGAAACGAAGGTTGCCGAAACCCGCAAAGACCAGGATATCGCTATTGCCGAAACCAAGAAATTGCAGGAGATCTCGGTTGCCAATGCTGATAAGGATCGTATTTCACAGGTTGCCATTGCCAATGCAGAGAAAGAGTCTCAGGTAGCAAAGGCGGAAGCAGAGAAGAACATACGGATTGAGCAGGCCAATACGGAAAAGGAAAGCCGCATTGCCGAACTGAACTCCGACATGGAAATCAAGCAGGCAGAAGCTGCCAAAAAAGCGGCTATCGGACGAAACGAGGCTCAGAAAGCCATTGCACAGTCGGATGCCGAACTGGCTGTTACACAAGCCAATGCCGACAAACAAGCCGGTGAGGCTGCCGCACGTTCGGAAGCATCGGTGCAGACGGCACGTGAGGTTGCTCAGAAAGAAGTAGAAGAAGCTAAAGCTAATAAAGTGGAGTCTTCTTTGAAAGCGGAAAAGATTGTACCGGCAGAGATTGCCAAGCAGGAAGCTGTTCTTCAGGCAGATGCCGTTGCCGAGAAGATAACCCGTGAAGCGGAAGCGCGTGCAAAGGCCATGTTGGCGCAGGCACAGGCCGAAGCACAGGCCATCAGGATGAAGTTGGAAGCTGAGGCGGAAGGTAAGAAGAAGTCATTGCTGGCCGAGGCCGAAGGCTTCGAAGCAATGGTACGTGCGGCAGAATCGAATCCGGCCATTGCCATCCAGTATAAGATGGTAGACCAGTGGAAGGAAATTGCCGGAGAACAGGTGAAGGCATTCGAACATATCAACTTGGGAAATATCACCGTATTCGATGGTGGAAACGGCGGTACGAGCAATTTCCTGAGTTCATTGGTGAAGACGGTTGCTCCGAGTCTTGGAGTGCTGGATAAGTTGCCGATCGGAGAAACAGTGAAAGGCATTATTCATCCGGAGGACAAACCGGAAGAGAAGAAGGAGGAAAAGCCGGAAACGAATAAGAAGAAATAGAACTTGTTATTCAGAGCCCTCATCACTAAAAAGTGAAACAATACGATAAGGATAAAATTGTATTTTGTCATTCAGAGCGAAGCGAAGAATCTCCTCTCCTTATGTAAAAGAAGAGATTCTTCGCTTCGCTCTGAATGACAGTAGCAATCGGACTCTAATGAGTAATTTTTATATCCCCAATCGTTCTTTCAGCAATCGGTAGCCCGTAAGGCTGACCCGCAACTTAACTCCATTCTTCAGCAGTAATTGATAGGTTTCTTTGCCGAACAGTTCCACTCGGGATATCTGCGTTACGTTCACTATCGTTGACCGGTGAATACGTACAAAGTTATCTGCCGGCAAGTGCGCTTCGAAATATTTCATTGTCTGTTCCTTGATATATTCTCCCGCAGGGGTAACCAAAGTGGCATAATCTCCACACGCCTGGATATATAGTAATTCTTCTGTCTTGATGATATGAATCTTTGAACCGTCCTTCACAGTGATGCGGTCGATATATTCTTCTTGTGGTTGGGGGGCTGGCTTTTCGGCTTCGGTTGTGAACTCTATTTCCTGGGATGTTTCATCTTCTACTACCTGCAAATGATACCACAGTGTGACAGCTATCCATGCCGGTATGCCGAACAGAAGCCGGAAAGGTATTGTGGGTGCAAAAGGAATATACGATATGCCTGCAAACTTTGTTGTGACATCATATACCATAAATCCTCCCGCCAGCCAGAGTAGAATGCCAACTGTAATCGTGATAAGATTGCTCTTCGGTATAGAAACGATGCCAACAACAAACCACGTCAAATAAGCCAGTGCCATAAACCATCCAACCGTTGTAATTCCATCTATCACTGCGGGCAGCCACTCTGCTTCCGTGTAGAACCGCAGCAAAACCGTCTGTGCGGCTACCAGAAGCACTGCCAGGACAAGTGCCGGGACCCAGCGATAGGGATAATCTATTATCGGATGTGCTTTCATACGTTAGTCTTTAATTTCCAGACCTCCCAAGGAAACGTTGCCTTGGATTATTAATATGGAGTCCGGATTGATATTTGCCCCTTGCCAGCGCTTGTCTTCGCAACCTCCGAAGAAGGCATTACACTTGATTACTACTTTCCAGTCAGCAGGGATGAAGAGTTCTACCCCTCCACAACTGCAATCCAGGTCGATATAAGTTTCGCCGGGTGCAAGATGCGTGTGCCGCAAGTCTATGGTTGTTCCGCCAAACGAGGTGCGGATGCTGGCTCCTTTAAAGATTTCGTCCAGTACGACGTGGCGCACGGCACCGAAAGTGTTGTTGGAACGCAGGAAACCGTTCTCCGACTCACATTGCTGGGTATTGGCATCGTCTTCAGCCTCAGTTCCGGTACCGGCGGAGGAGAAGTTGTGTCCTCTCCGCATGTGCTCCTTGCGGCGGTTCTTTGTAAGAAAGAGAATGCCGACTAATATCAGAGCCAATGGCCAGAGCATTGCTTGGGAGCCTGCCGGTAACCATGACAACCCTCCTACAAGAAAGTACGCTCCAACTAATATCAGGACAGTTCCTCCGATATAATGGCGGTGTGTCATGGAATACACACCTAATATAATAAGGAGAGATTGCCATGAAACCACAATATCAAAAAGCTCGTAAGTAATCCAGCCCATGTTGCGGGCAAACAGCAGTGCTCCTGAAAGGATGAAAAGTGAAGCCACCAGTACTTTGCCGGAGCTTCTGTGATGCGGGAATTTTTGTTTTTCTTCCATTGTTTCTATTATTATGATTGATGGCTCAAAGGTAAGCGAAATCTTTGCCTTACTAAATGCTTTTCAGGTGATTACAGCCAGAAAACCGATGAACTCCGGGTTTAAATCGGTGAATTCTTCTTGTTCGTCCACCAATATCGTATGAAACGCAGTCCCGTACCAATGAGTGCCAGCGACAGTCCGGTATAAAATACTGCAATGAAAGAATCGGGCAGAAGATGATAAACGCGTACTATGACTCCTATTGTAATCATGAATATCATGACAATCCATCCCTTTACGTCGAAGAACGAGAAGGGACAGTGCTTTCCTTTCTTTTGCGAAATACGGAATGTATGTTTCTTATATAGCTTGTGAAAGATGATACAGAAGAATAGAAGAAAAACGAGACTGGCTTCGCAGACTTTAAACAGCCAAGAACGTGGATCGTCACTTATCCAGCATACTAGCCCGATGCGCAGTATGTTTATTCCCGCCAACAACCATAGCGTTCCGGCGGTAAAGAGCAGAGTATGTTGGGTTACTCCATGTTTCATGCAGAGCTTATTTATAATATAAAAGCCCCATAAACCATTGTTTATGAGGCTTTCTTTCTTTGTGGACCAGCCTGGGCTTGAACCAGGGACCTCCAGATTATGAGTTTCACTCTTTAGCCTCCTAAGCAGCATTTAATCAACTTATTAATATTCTCTGTGTAGGTCATTAGTCAACTATTAGTCAACTTGACTTACGATTGCAAATTTAGTAATTCTGCTTTAATAAGTAGTAAAGCGACACTGAATTTCTTCAATGCCGCCTTACTCTTACATATAAGTCTTATACCACTTTCTTACAATAGAATGTAGTCCACTTATTCTTATCATCTTCATCCCATTGCCATTGGAGTTCAGTATCGGTTAATTTAACCACTTTGATAATATAAGTTTCATCACCATTCACATACTTGGCTGTGATAGTCTTACTTTTAACATCGTAGGTATAAGTTGAGTTGTCCGACTTAGCTGTTCCTGCTTCATCCGTGAAATAGATGTTGCTTGTAGTTACAACGAAATATGGATAGCCGTCCCATTCCTCTGTCTCACCTTCATAAACAATATTCTCTATCTTCCACTTACCCACAAGCCTTGCAGCATCTTTACTTTCATCGTCGTCGTCATCGCTGCAAGCTGTGAAGTTAACACTCAAAATTACGGCTATGATAGCCATTCCAATAAATCTTAATGTTTTCATCTTTAATTAATTGATTAAATTAGTAATATAGTTAGAATTCAAATCCGATTTTAGCTGTGATACCGCCTATATTGCTGATTTCTTTATCACTGTTAGCATATATAGGGCTATCCACTTTCTGATAGGTATAACCCACTTTCAGATATACAGATAAGCATTTATAGAAGTTATAGTTAACTCCCACACTCGGGCTTAGATATACTCCCTTAGCATCCAGTACGGAGTAGCCTGCCTTTACGTCAATGAACGGAGCAACCTTAGTCTGCATAAGGTTGGCTTTCACATCCAAATATAACGGCATATAAGTCATTTCTGCATCCGAAGATGTGAAGTGAAACCCCATTCCTGCGCCGACAAACAAATAGGGGTTGAATTGATACCCGTGTGTAGTAGAAAACTCGGTGGCGTGTAAAGCTGTCTCATCAAGGTGGAATGTTCGTCCTCCTTCAATCATACCTCTATACCCGTTCTGTGCACTGCATATAGATGCAGTCATTGCGATAACTAATACCGCTAATAATCTTAATGTCTTCATAAGTTAATCATATAAGTGCATCCCTGCTGCTTAGGGTTGCAACGTGAAATATATGTATGTAAGGCAGCATCCTATTAATAGGCTTACATATCATTAATAAAGTAGTTGTAAGTAGTAAACTATATATCCGTTTCTTATCCAATATATTACGCTAACCAATTCCCGAATGTTAGCTGTTAATAATAGAAGAAGCGCAGGAATTATTGAATATTACCTTATTGGGGCTCTCGACTGCCTGCACAAGTAATAAACAATAAACCCACGCTCCTATGAAGGTATATAGTTCTCCCGTAGAGAAGGTATATAACAACATAGTAAGCGTGAGCGTTCTTGTCATTATCCTTGTGCGTTGAAATTGTCGAGATTCCAATAAGGGATAATATGTTTAAACGCTCTCCGTTAACTTATATGTCCTTCCAGTCCTCTATCACTTTAGGGGCTTGGAATTGCTGCAAAGTTACTAAATTACGTTTGATTGACAAGAACTATTGTTTATTAATAGTTGAGAATAGTCTCCCGTTGATAAATCAAGGTTAGGAGGAAATTGTAACTCGGTCTATATATACAGAATTTTAAAGATTTCCTCCCAACTAAAGTAATCAGAGTTTAGCAAGTAACCTGCTCACTTGTACCTTCTGAAACTTGCAGCCTCGTGAAGTGACGAAACCTTGTGCGTTGAGTAGGTCTGCCATTTCGGATAAGGTCTTACCTTCCATTGATAACGAGCGTAGTAAAGCGATTGCCCGCATATTATTGGGGTTACTATCCGCTTTCAATCTATTGGTACGGTTACTATTAGCGATAGCCTCTTTATGCTTGTTCATCAAGTTATCCGATTTACCCAGTTTTATCCCTCGTGCCTTCTTAGCTTGCAATGACTGCCTCGTGCGTTGACTGATTAACCCTGCTTCATATTCAGCGATACTGCTGATAATGTGGAGTATCAAGCGGTTAGCTTGGGGAAAGTCACAAAAGGTAATCTCCACATCACTCTCCAATAACTTGGAAGTAAATGCCACATTACGGCTCAATCTGTCTAACTTCGCCACAATAAGAATAGAGTTGGTCTTACGGCACATTATCAACGCCTCTTGCAGTTTAGGTCTATCCGTCCTCTTACCGCTTTCAGTCTCGACAAATTCATGTAGGATAACCCCCTCTTTAATGAAGTTATGAATAATCTCTCTTTGAGCCTCAACTCCAAGCCCACTTCTTTCCTGCTTCATGGTTGATTGGCGTAAATACGCTATGTATGTCTTCATCGTTTACATATTTTAAGAGTGGTTACACGAGCTAAACGAACGTTCAATTCATGTAACACTCTGATTAATAACTAAAGTCCGTCATATTTCGAGACTTCCTTACCTATCCATATAATCCACCAAATTATTAATGCGACCGCAAATAACGGACACAGTAATACGATAGCAAATGCTGCTGCAAGCGAGAGTATAAAGTAGAATACATCTTTCATAATGCCATGAATTAACGGTTTAACATACCTTCATCCGTAAGGAGAGTGCTTTCATCGTAACAATGTTCCTTTAATAATTTGTAAGCGTCCTCACTATGCGCTATGTAGTAGCGTTCGGATGCCTTAACTTTAGGTTGATAAGTGAGTTTTACCTCACTAACTCGGAGTAATCTTTGCCCTTCCATAAATTGAACTGTTTTAAATGTTGTTTCTTATATCACTCCACTGGAGGGGTCATGAGAGGATGTCAAGTCACGTTTACGTGACGTATTTATGGATGAGGCTCTGACTATTTATAAGGAATTGGCTTTATATATACTTCCACTTTGAATCGGATAGATGGGGGTATCTGTAATGAAGTACCCGTTATATTATGCGTGTCTCTTTCCTGTATATTCCAATCTGCGATACTGGATGCCATTAATAATGAAGTGGCTCTGATATGCGCCACAATCTTACAAGTTATATCCGTTTCATTTTACGGAGTTCCAAATATGTAGTATCTTTAAGGTGGGTAAGGGAAGTTAGTAATGTCAGTCTCTTAGGCTTGTAATTCAAATATATAATGCAGTTTACCGTTACCGTATTTATAAGGTATCAGCAAATCGAACTTCCATTTTCAAATCGGATATATAATTGCAGTCACTTATCAACTTGCTTATAAGCTATCCTATTACCGACTTCATTTGATAGATATAGCTGCCCGTAGATAACTCTGCCATAATACACAGATTACTTGCCATTAATCAATCGCCTATGATAATGAATGAAATGTTTAGTTATGAAGAATTGAGAGATATAGCTATAAAAGCGGGTGTATCTGATAATCGGGTTCATATTGGAGTATGGGCACGGTTATCGGGGTTCACCAAGATACGTAAACAGATTAACCACGTTAGAAAGACTTATTACACAAAATTACCATGCGAATAGAAATCCCAGTATTCCCCGAAGCGACAACCATAGTTACAGATGAAGTTACCCATGAAATCATTCACCAAGTAAATCAATCTGTAATAGATAGCCCTAAATTGATACCCCGTAAAGATGTACCATTCCGTAAACCCAGTTCTAAGAAGGGGAGCACAAAATTAGTCCCTCGTAAGAAGAAAGCGGATAAATAATGCCTATAAACACCAAGAACTCCATACCTCTTTAGGGTGGAGTTTCTTATTCGGTGTAGAGAGTTACTTCAATTCATAGACTTCTTTGGTATCAAATTCTTCAAATTATGCTATATAAGCCCCTTCATCAATTTGCTCCTAACTCCGATTTAAAGCGTTGAAGTTTATATGAAGGTGGAGTTTGACTATTATAGGACTTGTAATCAAAGTAATCTTTAACGGTGTCCTCTGTAATCTTACACATTACCTTATACCCAGCCTTACCGTCACCGTGGACTTTGAAGGTAATGCCGTTAGCTGCCAATACTCGTCCAAGTCTTTTAATGAAATCGGATTTAGTAATGTAGCATTGAGTTTTGACCTCATTCCTAAACTCATCCTCTATCTCTGCCAATACATTCGGGCTAAAACGTAACCTCTCACCTTGTTGGATATTATACGCTTTCAGTTCAGCTTCAACCTTCCTCTTAGCATAATTTGCACCTTCAATCGGAGCTTTACCTATCTTCAAGTAAGCATCAATAATGAAATGATGTTCACTGTGTATCGCTTCCAACTTCCGAACTTCCGCATCGAAATCGAAATTGGGAATAACTTGCTTATCATGCTCCAATCGCTCCAACTGGTTAATAAGATACTTCCATATATCTTTAATCGTGCGTCTTTTTAGTGGCATCTTATCATCCTCTCCAACCCCATGACTGTTATCTATTACTTGTAATCTGAAATGCCCCGTTTCATTATAGGCATTGATTAGTGCTTGTGGAGATTGATAATAACTCTTAACTCGCTCTTCATTAAATACATGGTCTATAACTTCCTCAGTAAGTTCGTTATCATCATCCAAGAAGTCATTGAAGCTAAGCTTCTTCAAATCCTTCTGAATAACTTCCTTCTCGATTGCATTAGTAGCATTATCGTATCTATCCTTGATAGAGGCGTATGTTGCAAGTTGAGTTGTAATCTCCGTTTCAATCTCCTCATCACTCTTAACCTTTAATTCATCGTTAGTATTAGTAATGAATGTCAGAGAGGTATATCTTCTATCACCGTCCAACTTGTTACGGAAACGCCCTTGTATCTGAACTGCCTCCGTGAACGGGTCTATCATGGAGTGATTGGCTTGCTTGTAATTGCTAAGTACGAGTATGTCTGCCAGCTTATTAATCTTAATATCCACTGCCGAGAAGAAGCGTGAAGTGAAGAAGTTAACACGTTTTAATGGTAATTGTAGCTGTTCATGCGTGTTATGTAACTCCATGCCCTTCAACTTCTTTACACTATCATCCGAACAGAATACTTTATAATCTCCGTCCTTAATCAATCTCTCTGCCAATAGCTTCTGTACAATGGTGGCTATACCGTCGGTAGTCTTATAGAAGATGCAGATACATTTGGAAATGGGGAGTAATCTGTTCAATTCTTCAAGTAAAGTTCTATTAAATTCACGGGTGATGATTAGAGTAGCATCCTTCTTATAATCATAGTCGGGAGTTACTTTCAGCCATTTAAAACCACCATTTAAAAATTTACGGTTACGTGTTCCTAACGGAGTAGCCGAAACGTATGCCTTATGTTCATAATCAAAGAAGTCTTTAATGCGGATAGTCGGTCTATACCCAGTGTCTTGTATCAACTTCTCACATTCATCATATAGGCAGAAATAATCCTTATGCCAGTCAATCCCTAATTTCTTAAATGTAGGTATCAGCTTCGTCTTATACCCTTCGGGAGTGGTAACCAACTTCTTAGGAGTATATCTATCATTCTGCAAGTAATCTGTTATCTTCTTAGGAGTAGTCTTCTCGTATATTCCCAAGTAGTCAGTACCTTCCGTCTTACCGACAATCACGGGTACATTAGGCTCAATAATAACTGAATTACGGTTGCATTCCAATTCGGCATAAGTAGCACCGATACCCGGTTCAACCTTCTCAATAATGCGGTTGGTTGGAGTGCCGTTGTCGGGATAACCTTCCCGTTTATAGAGGTCTAAGAGTGTTTCACCTTTACTAATTGTCAGTTCTTCACGTTCGAGATTGATTATATCAAATGAGAGTTGCATATCTTATGATTTATGTAGGGAGGAAATTCTTTAAATATTGCTTATATAGCCCCTTTACAAATTTGCTCCTAACTGTAATTATTAATGTAGAAGTATGTTTAAGAGTGGGATTTAGAGAGGAAGGGGAGCGAACTCCCCAATCTCTCAAACTGATAGTTAAAACAGCTTCCGTTCATGTAAGAAATGCTTATCCCGCAAATACTGCACTGTCTTATCATCATCCAGTGATAGGCGAAAGCGAACAGAGCCTTTAGGGAACTCCTTCTCTATTATGAATATATTCTCCGCATGGATAATATGCCCAGTCTGTTT
The DNA here is from genome assembly GCF_038448625.1 of Bacteroides sp. GD17. NCBI lineage: Bacteria > Pseudomonadati > Bacteroidota > Bacteroidia > Bacteroidales > Bacteroidaceae > Bacteroides > Bacteroides sp. GD17. Next base: position 268,501 of record NZ_JBCEZS010000004.1, on the reverse strand, counting down.
GGAAGGCACATTCTTAGCCTTACCCCTTATCCGCTTGTGAAGCTTCTTGTCATTCGCATTAGAATGCCTTTCAAAGAAGTCCAGTAGATAGTTTCCATTAGGGTTTACAACGTGTACATCACTCTTGAAGTAGTCATTATACTTCTTCACCAATTCCTTTACGTCTGCATCACATTCAGTTGATAACAGTTTGATTAGAATACTTATAGCAGTGTTATCCACGAATGTCCAGCCACATTCTTCATACTCCTCTTCATTGTCGGAGTAGGTCAATACGGCATAGATGCCGGGTACTTTGTTAGGAACGTAAGGTATGAGAGTTAATTCTCCACCGTTATATACTCCTTCCATCACACTTTGTAAAACATCCATATTCACGGATGCAGATTTACCACTTGCAATATCCAGCATTGCGTCAAGCTCTTCCTCTGTAGGAAGGTTAATAGAGGCTTCTTTTTTTGCCATAGCTATTAAAAATTTAAGTTATGATTGACGATATGTCAACCATACAATCAGAGATTACTCTCATGTTTGCATAGGCAAAGGTAAGTGAGATAGTTCAGAGCCACACAGAATAAAAATCTCTCTCATTTTTATTCCTTGAATGAATGGAATATACATTGAGAGAGATATAAATTAGTGATAATCAGCGCTATTAATACATGTAAGTTTTAGAGTGAGTAGGGAATTTATAGTTCTTATATTGTTTCATATAACTTCTAATCAGTTCTGTGCTTGTCAATAGGCTCTCATGTTTGGAAAATCCTATGAAGTGAACAAGTTTTGATATGAATAGTAGTTCTTTCTCGGAGGAGGCTGCCCCACTCCTCCTATTCAATACAATGTGAGGCTGCATATTGAAAAACTGTAATATAGATTTAGCGAAATAAGCAATCGTTATAGAATTATGTAGATGAGCATCTTCAACTTCTATATCGAAAATTCTATAAGTTAAAGGTTCTATATCCTTCCAATCATTCAGATTGCTTTGCAGAAACTTAGTTATTGAGTTTATAATTGATAGGTTATTAATGGGATAACTCTTTCTTCCAACTTTAAGGGTTAACGTCATAGGCTTATCACTCTCATAGGCTTCTATAAAGTCATTGACTTCGTCAATGGGAGACTTATTTATCACTAATAAATTAGCGGTAGTATCATAACAGTAATCACTTATGAAAAGTAGGAAGTAGTAGAACTTCTTCACATCAAGATTAAATTCCTTAATATATCCGGGTAATTCTTTATCTCCTTCATATTTCTTAATAGAAATATTGCAACTTAATTCCTTTCGGTCATATCGAGTTGAGAATATTGAAGGCACAGATGTACCACAAATGCATGGTATTCCTGCATCGTCAAAGTCTATACACGGATAGAATTTAATGCAGTACTCTTCTATATACTCCAACTCTTCAGGAAAGCAATCTATCTGATTTCTCTTAATCTTGAATTTATCTATAATATCCATGTGTGTATCAGTATTAATGCCGTAAAGTTAAGAAATGCCACCCCATTATACAACAGAGTGGCATTATAAATTAGAGTAGAGTGTATTACGATTTCCCAAATACGTATTTCACGACCTTGGTATTAGCTCTGTTCTCATTCACGAAGTCACGTTCAATGTATATGTCAGTGACTTTCATTGCTTCGTCAATGTGATTGAGTGCTGCATGGACTGTATATTTATCAATGCCCACCTTATTAATAGCAATAGTAGCCCACGAATGGCGCGCTGCATAATACTCCAAGTCGTCAACCTCTAACAATGTCCCAATCTCTTTTAGTCCGTAGTTGATAGCCTTATTAAAACCCTTCTCGTCTGCGTAATACTGATAGAAGTTGAAGAGGCGTTTACCTGTCTTATCTCTGTACTTCTCTATCAGAGGTTGGACTAACTTAGGTATATCAACTTTCATTTGAGCCTTATCCAGTCTGCGGTCTTTGGTCTTGGTGCGATTGTAAATGATTGTATTACCTTCCATTTCAGTAGCATAATAAAGGTCTGCTGAATTCATCCCCATGAGGCAGAATGAGAGAATAAAACAGTCCTTAGCTAAGTTGTAGCGGCATGTAGCTTTATAGCCTTTCTTCACATCCTTATAAGGTAGCTTCCATACCTTCTTTATAATATCTGCGGATATAGCTCTCTTGCGTGTAGCTTCCTGCTTGGGTATTTTAAACTCTTCAAATGGATTGTTGGGTATCAGAATTAAATTCCTATCCTTCTTATTGTACTTCTTCTTGGCTTCATTGAATAGGCGTTTGATACTTACCAAGTAGAGGGAGAGTGAACGATTGGAAGGGATACGTTTACCTTGCTGTATTAGTGCCTTGATACGTGTTTCCCGTTCCTTATCCAAGAATGCTTTGAAGCTCTCTAAGAATTCCGTTGTAATCAGATTAACGTCCAGTTCTTCCTTACCAATAAAACGGACAAGGGCATTTAAAGCTGTGGTATAGTTCGGTGTACCCTGCATCGTGGCAGAGGCTATCCACTCACGGCTGAACTTTATAAAGTCTATCGTCTGTTGTTTCTCACGCTCATTGTTGAGGTATTGGCATACATCCTCTAAAGTGTAGTTATTCAAATCAATCTGTAAGTTAGCAAATTTCTCACGATAGGTATATATAAGTTTATCAATCTCTCTCTTAATTGGTGTACCTTCTTTAAATTTCAAGGACTTGGTAAGGTCTTGCGGAGTTATGAATAAACTTGTAGATAATCGCTTGACTTTGCGATTAAGGGTAATTCTGACTTTGACATTGTAAGTTCCGTCAACTTTAAGTTCTCCCTTCTTAACTTCTGCTCTGATTGTTAGCATGTTAGTAGCATTTTAATTAGTCAACAATTAGTCAACAAATGCTTTAAATAGGGGGTGAAGTTGGTTTGAGCAACGGACTCTAACTGGAGCGGTACACAAATTAAAAAGGCTCTATTCCATTAGGAATGAGCCTTTTACTTTGTGGACCAGCCTGGGCTTGAACCAGGGACCTCCAGATTATGAGTCTGTTGCTCTAACCAACTGAGCTACAAGTCCGATGTATCCTTGCTTGGATAGCGGGGACAAAAGTAGTATTTTCTATTGAAATATGCAAGCCTTTCAACTAAAAATCCTTATAACATCTGTTCTCAGAACTTATAAGTACGTTTGGGGTTCTTGGGGAACCAGCCTTTTTTCACGCGTTCTTCCTGCTCAAAGATTTCTTTGATGGTCCAGAACGAGGAGAAGGCAAATACACCTAAGAGGGAGGCGAGCATGATGTTCTCCGTGCAAAGGGAAGCAATGACGCCACCGATACCCAATACCAGGAAAATCCACCAGCATTTGGTACCCCAATAGTATTCGGCCTTTACCACTACGGGATGAAACAAGCCGATAATGAGAAATGTGCAGATGCCAATGATAAGCCCTGCCAAGTGATATTCGTTTAAGAAATCCATTACTGTTCGTTGTGAGTTATTAGTTATCTGTCATTAGCTTCGCTCAAAACCTCTTTTGAGCGAAGCTAATGACAGATAGTGAACGTTATACACTAATTATGATTACTTACTTAACTAATAACCCTGTTATTACTTCTCCGGACAAATAGGAATCTCTTTCTTGATGCTCTGTTCCAGGGAGATCAATGTCTCGGTGGCAGTTACACCCGGAATCTCCTGCATCTTGTTGTTCAGCAGATCCATCAGGTGCTCGTTGTCGCGGGCATATACTTTGGTCAGCATCGTGTACGGGCCGGTGGTGAAGTGGCATTCTACGATTTCGGGAATCTTGCACAGCTCGGCGACTACCGTTTTATACATGGAACCCTTTTCCAGCTTGATTCCTACATAGGTGCAGGTTCTGTAGCCCAAAGACTTGGGATTTACATGATAGCCCGAACCAACAATTACGCCAAGGTCGATCAGACGCTGGACGCGTTGGTGGATGGCAGCACGTGATACACCGCATTCGGCAGCTACGTCCTTGAAGGGGATGCGGGCATTCTGGGAGATTATTTCCAGAATCTGTCTGTCAAGATTGTCTATTTTTTCCATAATGGTAAATAAGTAAAGTTCTTGTTGTTATCAAATAGTAAGCAAATATAGAACTTTATTTTAATTTATCTATGAAAACGGAGGGAAAAATGAATAAAAGAGAGGATAAGCGATAAGGTGATAGGGTGATAAGTTGATAAGGAGCGATAAAGTGATAGGGTGATAAAAGCGATAAAGTAATAGGGTGATAAAGTGGTAACACTCCTTTACCACCCTATCACCCTATCGCTTATTATTTTCTGATTACTTCTCGATGCCCAGCAATTCTACTTCAAATACCAAGGTAGAGAACGGTTTGATCTGACCGCCGGTTTCTCTTGAACCGTAACCCAGCTCGCTGGGGATGTAAAGTTCCCACTTAGAACCTACAGGCATCATGGTGAGGGCTTCCGTCCAACCCTTGATTACCTGGTTGGCACGGAAAGTAGCAGGTTCGTTGCGCTTGTAAGAGCTGTCGAACTCAGTTCCGTCAATCAGTGTACCTTTGTAGTTTACTTTCACCTTGCTTGTATCAGCAGGGATAGCACCGTTACCTTTGGTGATGATTTTGTATTGCAAGCCGCTCGGAGTGGTTACAACGCCTTCCTTACCCTTGTTTTCAGCCAGGAACTTTTCGCCGGCAGTCTTGTTCTCAGCATATTTCTCTGCGGTAGCTTTTTCTTTGATGGCGTCCATCTGAGTGCGCATGTACTCTTGAGCCTTAGCCATATCCATTGCGCCGCCCTTGCCCAGAACGCCTGCTACGAAACCTGCCAGCAGGTTTTCGCGGCTGATGGTCTGTGTAGAGTCACCGCCGAAGATTTGTTGGTTGAAGCCTTCTACCCATTGCTTGCTTACCATCTGTCCAACTTGCAGACCTGCCATGTAAGCTGCGTCTTTCTTGGAAGTCTTGGCAGCACCTTCGTTGAAACCTTTCAGGAAGTCGCCCATCTGGGTAGAATCGATGCCTTGTTGTGCAAGATATTGGTCCAAACCTTCTGTACGTGCCATACCGATGGCATAAGACAATGAGTCGATGTCCGTTTTCAAATTTGCTTTCGGACTTTGTGCAGTGCAAGATGCCAAACCGGCAGCTACTGCAAGAGCCATGAGAATTGTTACTTTTTTCATTTTACTTTTACTTGTTATTTATTTAGATAAGATTTTCTGTAATTCCACTTCGAAGACGAGGGTGCTGTGGGGAGGAATCATTTCGCCGGCGCCTTGTGCTCCGTAGGCCAGGTCGCTGGGGATGTAGAGTTTCCACTTGGCGCCTTCGGGCATCAGTTGCAGGGCTTCTACCCAACCGGGGATCACCTGGCTTACACCGAACGTGGCGGGTTGTCCGCGCTTGATGGAGCTGTCGAACAGTGTTCCGTCAATCAGTGTGCCTTCGTAGTGGCATTGCACCTGGTCGGTTGCTTTGGCGTAGTGGCCAACGTTTCCTTCCTCGATTACTTCGTATTGCAGTCCGCTGGGCAGGGTAACGACGCCGGGGCGTTTCTTGTTCTCTTCGAGGAACTGCTTGCCGGCCTCAATGTTGGCGGCATTCATTTTATTCTCCAATTCTTCGAAGTATTTGTTTACTATATCGCGGGCTTCTGTGTGGCTGATTGCCGTTTGGTTACCCTCCAATATGTCTTTGATTGCTTGTGCAAAGTCATCTACTGCGATGCCTTTTGCACCCATGCTTAAAAGATTCTGACCTATTCCCAGGCCGATAGCATAACTAAATTTATCCATAAAAAAGTTCTTGTTGACGGCCGGATTGATTTCTTTTCCAGCCTATTGCAAATTAACAAGTGGCAAAAGTACGTCTTTTATTTGAATGAATCTGCTTTTAGTTCTTTAATTTTTCTTATTTCCTATACTAATGCTACACTTAATCTGCAATTTCACGCTTCGGGAGTGCTGATTGTTCAGCGCGCTGCACCTCCGCCTTCCGTGTCGCTCTTCTCCAGAATGATGTCGAAACGTCCTTCCGAGATACCTTCGCCGCTGAACGTGCCGCTTATCACTTTTCCGTCCATGCGGCTGATGTGTGCTTCGCCGTCTCCCGGCACTCCGTCACTGAACCGGGTGTCGATGTAGCGGCATTTTTGCCCCTGCTTGGGGTCGACCAGTGTAAACTGTAATGTGGCCATCGCATCAACGGGAGCGCTGATGATGACCAGCGGTGTGTTGTCTTTGCCGGTGGCAGTGCGGGCTGTGGGCTTTCCGAATCGTCCGCTTGTATATATCCAGCCGTCTATCAGGCAGCCCAGGGTGTTTTTCCCCATGCTTGTAGCTTCGGGCATCAGTGTGGGGTCAATGCTTTTGTCTTCGTCCTGGCAGGCGCAGCAGAGGAGAAGGGTGGCGAATAGAAATAATAGTTTCTTCATGATGTAGCAGTGTTTTTAAAAGTGATAATTCAATCCGAAAAGCAGGGACAGTTGGCCGAAGTACCCTTCGCCATTCTCCGGATGTTCTATGTTCCAGGTCTTTCCGTTATAGCGTACGGAATATCTCTCGGTGTTGGAGGCCAGCCAGTTCAGCCGGGCAGATACGCCCCATTGCCGGCTCAGGTAGTATTCTCCGCCCAGGGCGAGGTTGTAGGCTATTTTGTCCATCGATACCTTGCGCGATTTGCCATATACGGTGCTCTTGTCGTTGTAGAACTGGTAGCCTATGCCGGTGGACAATTGCAGTTGGTAGTGCGTGCGCAGGTAGAAGACTCCGAATTGGGGAGCCAGATAGTGCATTCCAATCTTATCGGAGCCGGTTTCGTGCGTCTGCCGGTACGAGCTTCCCTGGTAGATGAAGCCGGGGCCTATCTTCAGCCCTTCTTCCGTGGGCGCTTTGCCCTGATACCAGTATCCCAGGCTCCAGGCCATGCCTTTTCTCAGGTCATCGCTGTAGCTGCCTGCATCGTTCGTTATCCCCATGAACTGCCCGCTGTACCAGGAGGGGCCGACGTTCAAGGTCAAGACTGATTTTCTTGAGAATTCATTCTGGGCTTGCAGGGAGGCAGAGAAAGGCAATGCTCCAAGCAGCAGGCAGAGTAGTGGCAGGAGGTGTCTTTGTTTCATGTTATGCTTTTTAGTTTTAGAAGTTAAGTAGTTATGACTTTTATCTGTGGGACAAAAATAGTGAAATATAGTATTGGATAGCGTGGAATCTTCTGTTTTTTTGATAGAGATTAGTAGATTACTGCTATTTTTGTGTCATCTATTCATATCCTAACTTAAAAGAACTGTCATGAAGAACTTAGTCGTCTTATCCGGTGCCGGCATGAGTGCCGAGAGTGGTATCAGTACTTTCCGCGATGCAGGCGGATTGTGGGACAAGTATCCGGTGGAGCAGGTGGCAACGCCCGAAGGTTATGCGCGCAATCCGGAGTTGGTCATCAACTTCTACAACGAGCGTCGCAAGCAGTTGCTGGAGGTAGAGCCGAACGCGGGCCACACGGGGCTTGCTGCGTTGGAGAAAGACTTCAATGTAACGGTTGTTACCCAGAACGTCGATAACTTGCACGAGCGGGCAGGAAGCACCAAAGTCATCCACCTGCACGGCGAACTGACAAAAGTCTGTTCCAGTCGTGACCCTTACAACCCTCACTACGTCAAGCAACTCCGTCCCGAAGAGTATGAAGTGAAGATGGGCGACCTGGCGGGCGATGGCTCGCAACTCCGTCCGTTCATCGTATGGTTTGGCGAGGCGGTGCCGGAGATTGAAACAGCCATCAACTACGTAGAGAAGGCGGACATCTTCGTCATTATCGGTACTTCGATGAACGTATATCCCGCCGCCGGACTGCTGAACTACGTGCCGCGCGTTGCCGAAGTCTATCTGATAGACCCCAAGCCTGTAGATACGCACTCCATGCGCTCGATACACGTCATTCAAAAGGGAGCTTCGGAAGGAGTAAAGGAGTTGACGGCGCGCCTTGCAAGTAGTCAGGACACGAAAGGTTAGGACTTAGGCTCTTGCATACCAGGACTGAGCATGCCTCACTCTAAGACTTAGCACTGAAAACATCCCCATCTTTTAGGGTAAAAGACCCGGATGTTTTACCCCAAAAGATCCGGATGTATTGGGTGAAAAGATCCGGATGTTTTGGGTGCTAAGTCCTAGAGTGAGATATGCTCAGTTCCAGTGTTTGAAGGGCTAAGTCCTACTTCTTCAGCACCGCGCGTATAACGAACCACGCGTGGTATGCTGTTGTACTTATCCAGCCGTAATGCCGCGCCATGATGCGGAAGCGTTCCCGCAGCGAGGCCTTCCGGTTCTGCGTAGTCATGCCTTCTTCCAGATAGTCTATAATAGTAAGGTGGGTATTGTGCAGCGTGCGGGCTTTCTTCATCACCCGGATGCACCAGTCGAAGTCGGCAGAGAAGCGGTATTGCAGGTCGTAAGGCTCTGCCAGCGAGCGCTTGGCAAAGAATGCCTGGTGGCATACCAGCATGCCCTGCTTGAAGCTGCGCCACGTCAGCACTTCCGGTGCCTGAAGGCGGCGCATGCGGATGAAGTGCCCTTCCTTGTCTACCAATGCTGTTTCGCCGTATATCACGTCGGGCAGTTCGGTCAGGGAGGTAAGCGTGTGCACCATCTGTTGCAGGGTGTCGTCCTCGTGGAAGCTGTCGCCGGCGTTAAGAAAGCAGAGGTAGTCGCCTGTGGCCAGGCAGATGCCCTTGTTCATGGCGTCGTACAGTCCCCGGTCCGGTTCGCTCACTACGCGGGTGATGCGGTCACGGTAACGGTCGACGATGGAGAGCGTGCCGTCTTTCGAGGCACCGTCCACGATGATGTACTCCACATGGTGGTAGGTCTGTGAGATAACGCTCTGGATGGTATCTTCCAATACCGATGCGGCGTTGTAGGTCACGGTGATGACACTGAACTTCGGTGTGGGATGATTATGCATTTCTTCCGGTTACTTTGTTGTAGAGGTCGATGTACTTCTTGGCGATGGTGTTCTCCGAGTAGTGGGCAACGGCTTTCCGGCAGGCCTGCTCCGAGAGGCTGGGATAATCCGGTTCGGTCAGCGTCCAGTAGATGCCGTTGGCAAAGTCCTGGGACGACTTGTATTGCGCCACGTAGCCGTTGTGCAGGTGGTCTATCATCTCCGGGATGCCACCTACGTTGAAGCCTACGCAGGGGATGCCGCATGCCATGGCTTCCATGATGGTGTTCGGCAGGTTCTCTTCCAGCGAGGGGGTGACGAATATGTCTACCGAATTATAGATGTCCACCAGTTGGTGCTCGTTGCTGACGAAGTCCAGCGGATAAACCTTGAAGGGCAGCAGGTTTTGCAGCTCTTGCGAGCGGTTGCCGAAGACGACGACGCCCAGTTGCTCCCGGAGTTCGGGATGCTTCTCTGCCAGCAGTTTACACGATTCTATCAGGTAGTCTATGCCTTTCCGCTTGTCCGTCGTCTTCACCGAGCCGAAGAGCATGAGCTTCATGTCTTGGGGCAGCAGGCACTTCGTTCGGGCCTCCTGCCGGTTGCGGGGCTTGAAGAGGTTGGTGTTGATGGGATTGGGTATGCACGTCACGGCATGGCCGCAGAGGAGGGCGCTTTTCTGGGCTTGCCCTTCCAGCCAGTGGCTGCACGTCACGAAGTTGATGTGGCGGCCTTTGTACAGGTCGAGCTTCTTCAGGAACACGCGGTAGGAGAGGTCTTTCTTGCTGCCGCCACCGTGGATGAAGGGACAGTTGTGGCACTGCTGCTGGTAGCGGGTGCACTCGCGGGCGTGGTGGCAGATGCCGGTGCAGGGCCACATGTCGTGCATGGTCCACACGACGGGCTTGCCCGAGGCAAGTATCTTCTCGATGTTCCTGAGCGACAGCATGCCTTGGTTGACCCAGTGCAGGTGGATGACGTCTGCCTGCTGGAACTCGGGCAGCGAAGTGATATCGGTACCCGTATTGGCTATGTCGATGGCGAAGATGTTGTCTTTCTTGAAGTGGTTGGCGCGCCAGATGACGATGCGCTCCCAAACGAACTTCCATACCATCCGCCAACTGTGCCCCAATGATACGACGGTAATCTGGTCCGTCTGCTTGTCGCGCACCAGCAGTTTGGCCTTGATACCGTGGTTCTTGAGCGACTCCATCAGTCGGCTGGCGGCGATGGCGGCTCCGCCGATTCGTTCGGATGTATTGATAAGTAGTACTCTCATTGCTTCTCTTACCGGGGGATTTCAGAATGTTTGGACAAAAGTAGTGCTTTTCACTGAGAAATGCATTTGGTCAGGCACCAAAATCTCCTTTCAAGGTGCGTTTTATCCTCCGCAGGGCTTTTGCCCAGAAGCAGTTGGTGCGGTGGTAGTAGTGCGCGAAGGCACGGCGGGCTTCCTGGTTTTCGGCAATCGGGCTGATTCTTTCTACGGGCAGCGGCTTCTGCCAGAGGGACGAGTCGTACAGTCCGCCACCCCCGCAGTTGGTTCCGCTGCCGTCGAAACCGTTGTTCTGTACCAACGAACGGCCCACATTCAGCGAAAGGATGTCGGCAAGGAACAGGCTGGCATTCCAGCGGATGGCCCACGAGTTGTTCTTGCCTTCGGTTTGCCGGCGCAGCATCCGGGTGAAGCGGTAAGTGCCGTCGAAGTCGAAGAGGCGGGTCAGCCGGCGTTCCTCCAGTTGTCTCAGCAGTGCCTTGCCGTCCGGATTGAAGTGCTGCCAGGCACGCTTCCAGGTGGCCCATCCCCAGCTGCCGGTCCACTTGATGAGGAACGTGTCGGGCAACGAGGGGTCTCTTGTGAAGTCGCAGGCCTGGATGTGCCCTACGCGCGGTTCGTCCTTGTACATGTCGAGTGCATCGTTCATGAAGCGCAGGAAGTAGGGAGCCACGATGAGGTCATCTTCCAGCACGATGACTTGTCCGTAGCGGTTGATTTGTGTCGTCACGCCGTCGATGATGTTGCGTGCCAGTCCCCAGTTCTCCTCCCTCTCTATGATTTCGATGGAGCCGAAACCGCTGATGGTACGGATGAAACGCCGGACTTCTGCCACGGCAGGCCGGGCGGAATCGTCACGGGCAGCATCGGAATAAATTATCAGGGGGCTTTGGGATGCCTCCGCATTAGTGAGCAGACTTTCTATCAGTTGCCGAGTATGTGCCGGACGATTGTATACGAAGAGGAGAATAGGAGCGTAGGGCATGGTCACTTTGCTTATATGGATGAATATGTGGCAAAGATAATGCTTTTGGTGAATGCGATGGCTCTTTTGTTCACATATATTAATCAGTCAGGTACAACGCGGTCTTCTTGCTGTGCAGGTTTGCTTTCCGGTAGTGCAGAACTTCGCGGGTGCGCCCCAACAACCGGAAGGTGATTCCGATGTAGGCCATGCCGGTCCGGGCATCTTTCTTCATCAATGCCTTCCAGGATTTCTTGATGCCTGCCAGTATACCGAAACCAAAAGCCTTCGGAAACGAATAGTTGATGTTTGCATATTCCGCCAGCATATAAACCTGCTCGGACCGGAGCCATGCCTCACGGCTTACTTTGCGGTACTCGCGGTCGTGACAGCCGAATACGGCAGGCGAATATCCAACCGAGTAACCGTAGTGGCGCAGGCGGTTGACGTAGTCCACATCTTCGCCGTAATGATAGAACAACGGGCAGAAGCCTCCCACCTCTCGCAGCACGGAAGCGGGGATCATCCAGAAGGCGGCATTGATAAAGGAGAGGGTAACAGGTGGTTGCAGGGCGCCTGCCTGTTGCTGGCTTTCCCATCTTTTTACTTCTTCCAGGCCGTTCAATCCGGCATAACCGGCAAAGCCTGGTTCCAGCTTCTCACCGGAACCCGCCAGATGTACAGGGGAGAGAATGCCGTACCGGGGATATTTCAGGCTGAGTTCACTTAATGTTCCGAGCACTTTCGCATCGATCCAGGCGTCCTGGTTCAGCAGGAAGACGGCGTCGTATCCTTCTTCCAGGGCAATCTTCATGCCGATGTTGTTGGCACGGCCGAATCCAAGATTCTCTTTGCTCCGGATGAGGCGTACTTCGGGGTAATGGCTTTCGATGAGCCGGACGGTGTGGTCTTGCGATGCATTATCTACCACAATGACGTCTGCCTGTTGCTCCGACTGGCGGAGACTGCCCAGACAACGGTCTATCCAGCGCTCAAAGTTATAGGATACGATGATAACGAGTATTTTCATAGGGTTTCCTGTTTTCGTTCTGCATCAATGGTTTCCACAAGAGAGTCGGAGGCTCCACTCACTACTTTCCGACAGAACATTTTGCCGGATTGCTTCAGTGCAGGCCAGTCTTCCAGGCTCATGGTCTTTATGGACTTGCCATATACGATGTGGTGCAGGGGAGTCAAAGTGAAGAGTCCGCCGTACTTCCCTTCGCGGAGCAATGCGTGCTTGCCGAAAGGGGAGTTGAAGACAAGGGTCTGTATGCACAATTCGCTGGGTACAAAGCTTGTTTTGAGGTAGCGCTTCAGTCCTTCTTCGGTACATAACTTCTCGTAGACGTATCGGGCGCAAGGCAAGGTGAGACCCCAATAGTCGGAACCGAAAAAGATGTCGGCTTCCTTATGGCCTATCTTTGTTACAGGCTGTTTCTTGAACGGAAGCTGCTTCATCAGATTGCGGGAGGCAACGATGAACTTATTCTTTAACCAAAGGTTCTTCCATCGTAAATCGCGGAAGAAGTGGTAATGGATTACTTTGGATAATAACCGCTTGTCGGCAGAGCGGGTGAGGTTCATGCCCATAATGAATTCTGTCTCCTTGTGCTCGTCAAAGTACCGGTGTATCTTCTCATTCGACCACAAGGGATAGTCCTGACCGCTCAGGCATACTACGCGGGTGTAAGGTATGCCGCTATGCAGTACGGCGGCGAGCAATTCTTTTTGGTATTCCACTTGCTCCCAACCTCCCCAGCTCACCCAATGGCTGGGTACAAAGGTCGCTTTGTCTTTCAGCAGTTCCCTGAAGGGACGGCTGTCTGCCTTCCGGTCGATGTGTATGTAGAAGTCGGCATCCTCATTCAAGGCGTCGACAAGGCGTGCCAGGTGGGATGCATCTCTGTATGCGGATATGATATAGGCTATGCGGCTCATGCTCTTTTTCTCTTTAAAAGGAAGTCAATGCTTTCCCGGAAAATGACGGATTGCAGTTTCCATAAGGTCAATGCATAGAGTCCGGCAACGATTACTACTTTGGCAACTATGCTCAGATATAGGTTCCCGATGGGGCGGGTGGCATAATACGCCACCGTAACCAGCGCCACGGATAGTATAAGGTAAGGGGAAATGTCTTTCAGCATGTCCCGCAGGGTCAGCCCTATCTCTCTCCTCACAAAGCCGAACCATACAAACAGCCAGCCGACATTGATTGCTACGAAGATGCGTAGCATCCATTCCAGCCCGTAAGGGTGCATGGCGCAGGCAGCTATCAGTTGCAGCACACTCAGGCTGATGGTACTCCACATGTAGATGGATGAATGTCCGCGGCTGATAATCAGATTGGAGAAGAGGTTGATGATAGGGAGGAAGGCTCCCCATATACAGAGTATCTGCAGGATATAGGCACTGCCCATCCATTTCTCTGTAATGGCTATCACAATCAGTTCTTTCGAAACGAGGCTCAGCCCCAGCATGGCGGGGAAGGAGATGAAGGCTGTAAACCGGAGTAGTTTCCGGAATACTGCCAATTGGCGTGCCCGGTCATCGGCTACGGTTGTAAAGACGGGCTGCGCAATGCCGTTTATCATTCCGGTAATCAGGGTATGCCCCATAGCGTTCCACTTATTGGCCTGGTTAAAGTCTCCTACTTCCCGTTCCGAATAGAACTTGCCCAGCAATACGGAGAACAGGTTGTTGTTGATGATAGTGAAGATATTGGTAATGATTATCTTGCTGCTGAATCCGATCATCTCCCTGATAGGGGTGAAGTCGAACCGGAAGCTGGGTCTCCAGTGGGAGAAGTAGAAGTTGAGTATCGTAACCACGGTTACGAACGAGATGCTTTGCAGGGCAATGCCCCAGTATGTAAATCCGTTGGCTGCCAGCACTATGCCGACAATGCCCGAAACAATCAGGCTGGTAATAGAGATAATAGTGGTTTCCTTGATCTTCAGATTCTTGAAGAGATAGGCGCGTGGCGCAATGCTCATGCTCGAAATAACAAAGCTCAGAAAAGAAAGACGGGAAAGAGGAATCAGTTCGGGAGTCTTATAAAAGTCTGCAATCAATGGTGCAGCAAGGAAAAGCAGGATGTAGAGCGTGATTCCGCAGAATGTACTGAACCAGAATACTGCATTATAGTCTTTATGGCAAGTCTCCTTCCGGTTGGTGAGCGCTGAAATAAAACCGCCCTCCTGCAATGCAGCGGCAATGGCTGAGAATATGGTGAGCATCCCTACCATACCGTAGTCCGAATTGTCCAATAAACGGGCAAGGACTATTCCGAAGCTCAGATTCAGCAACTGCTGTATGCCGTTGCTGAATCCTCCCCAGAATAATCCTTTGGCGGTTTTTTCTTTCAGTGATGATTCGCTCATCGTACTTATTTATTTCACCTCACTACCCGGCTTTACCTCCTTCAGCAACGAAGTTACTGCCAGCGAACCGTCGTAGTTCTCGGCAGAAAGTATCATGCCTTCACTCACCAGTCCGTTCTTGAATTGGCGCGGAGCCAGGTTGGCGATGAACAGCACTTGCTTGCCAACCAGTTCTTCCGGTTGGTAGTGCTGTGCAATACCACTTACGATGGTGCGGTTTTCCAGTCCGTCGGCAATCTTGAACTTCAGCAACTTCTTCATCTTGGGTACGGCTTCGCATTCCAAGACTGTACCTACACGGATGTCGAGCTTTTCGAAGTCATCGAAGGAGATGGTCGGCTTTATAGGATTAGCCTTATAGCTGGCAGTTTCGTTGGCTTTCTTGGTGGCCAGCAGCTTGTCTACTTGTGCCTGGATAACGTCGTCCTCTATCTTCTCGAACAGCAGTTCGGGAGTTCCCAGTTGGTGTCCGGCAGGGAGCAGGTCGGTGTGTCCCAGTTCTGCCCAGTCGAAGCTGTCCATATTCAGCATCTTGCGAAGCTTCTCGCTGCTGAACGGCAGGAACGGCTCGAAAGCAATGGCGAGATTGGCTACCAACTGCAACGAAATGTTGAGGATGGTGGCAACGCGGGACATGTCTGTCTTGGCAATCTTCCAGGGTTCGGTGTCTGCCAGGTACTTGTTTCCGATACGTGCCAGGTTCATCGCCTCCTTCTGTGCATCGCGGAACTTGAATACATCCAGCAGCTTCTCTACTTCTGCTTTTACATCTACAAATTCTTTCAGCGTCTCGCGGTCGTAATCCGTCAATTCGCCTGCGGCAGGAACTACACTGTCGAAGTACTTCTTGGTGAGCTGCAACGCGCGGTTCACGAAGTTACCGTATACGGCAACCAGTTCATTGTTATTGCGAGCCTGGAAATCTTTCCAGGTGAAGTCGTTGTCTTTCGTCTCCGGTGCATTGGCAGTGAGCACATAGCGAAGAACGTCCTGCTTGCCGGGGAAGTCTTGCAGATATTCGTGCAGCCATACAGCCCAGTTGCGTGATGTGGAAATCTTGTCGCCTTCCAGGTTCAGGAACTCGTTGCTCGGCACATTGTCCGGCAAGATGTAGCTGCCTTCCGCTTTCAGCATGGCGGGGAATACGATGCAGTGGAATACGATATTGTCTTTACCGATGAAATGAACCAGGCGTGTTTCAGAGTCTTTCCACCATTTCTCCCAAGAGTCGGGAAGCAGTTCCTTGGTGTTACTGATGTAACCGATAGGAGCATCGAACCATACGTACAACACTTTGCCTTCGGCACCTTCCACCGGTACGGGAATACCCCAATCCAGGTCGCGGCTCACGGCACGCGGTTGCAGCCCCATGTCGAGCCAGCTCTTGCACTGACCGTAAACGTTGGGACGCCATTCCTTATGATCTTCCAGAATCCATTGGCGCAACCAACCTTCGTGCTTGTCCAACGGCAGATACCAGTGCTTCGTTTCGCGCATTACGGGCTGGCTTCCGCTGATGGCACTCTTCGGATTAATCAGATCCGTAGGGCTGAGGCTGGTGCCGCACTTCTCGCATTGGTCGCCGTAAGCACCTTCTGCATGGCAGTGAGGACATTCGCCGGTGATGTAGCGGTCGGCAAGGAAAGTCCTGGCTTCCTCGTCGTAGTATTGCATGCTGGTCTTTTCGATGAACTCACCCTTGTCGTACAGTTCGCGGAAGAACTCCGAAGCCGTGTCGTGGTGCGTCTTCGAAGTGGTGCGGCTGTATATATCAAACGAAACGCCGAAGTCCTCGAAAGACTTCTTGATAAGCGTATGGTAGCGGTCTACCACATCCTGCGGAGTGATGCCTTCTTTCTTGGCACGGATAGTGATGGGCACTCCGTGCTCGTCGGAACCTCCGATAAAGACTACATCCTCCTTCTTCAGGCGCAGATAGCGGACATAAATATCTGCCGGAACATAGACACCTGCCAGGTGTCCGATATGAACTGGACCGTTTGCATACGGCAGGGCCGATGTCACGGTGGTACGTTTAAATTTCTTTTCCATTGTATTATATGTATCTCTTTTGTTATGAACGCTTTTAGGATGTGCAAAGATAGCGGTTTTCGCTCAAACTACCATAAACCTTTACTTCCTTTTCTTGCGCATGACAAACTCCTCGAAGAAACTGTCGCGGTAACTGTTGCCGATGGCTATCTCGTGAGTTTTGATAAAGATGTCGTTATTGTCGAAAGCTTCGATGCGGGCGGTGTTCACTACGTACGACTTATTCACCCTCAGGAAAAGGCTTTTGGGCAGCAGTTCGTACATGGCTTTCAGATTCATGCGGGTGATGATGCGCTGCTCTTCCAGTTGCAGGATCACGTAGTCCTTCAGCCCTTCTACGAAGAGTATATCCTCAAAGTTCACTTTGAAATACTTGCGGTCCGACTTTACGAAGAAATAATCGTCGGCAGCAGGCTCTATGTTTTCTTTTTCTTCTTGCAGCAGCAGGGAGTGGTAAGAGAGGGCTTTGTCGGTGGCTTTGCGGAAGCGTTCCGGTTCTACGGGCTTGATGAGATAATCTATTGCATCTACCTCGTAACTGTCCAAAGCATATTCCGAATAGGCAGTTGTAAAGATGATAAGTGTTCTTTTGGATATTTTCTTGGCGAAGTCTATCCCCGTGATGCCGGGCATCTGTATATCGAGGAATATCAAGTCTACCGTATGTTCTTCCATAAACCCGGCTGCCGAGGCGGCGTTGTTGAAAGTACCCGTCAGGCTTAGATAGGTGATGTCTTTCACTAACAATTCAATCGCTTCGCGTGCCAGCGGCTCGTCATCTACTATAATACAATTCATAATGTCAAGTGTAAATTAACTTTGTAACTAACTTCAGTCTCTTCCACCTCCAGCGTATGCTTGCCCGGGTACAGCAACTCCAGGCGGCGCTTAATGTTCTTCAGTCCCAAACCGCCCACTTTCGGCTTATCCTCTTCCGATTGACGCGCAGGCTTGGAGTTTATACACTGAAAGAGCAGTTCATTCTTCCATACCTTGAAAGAAAGGTGTACGTACGATTCGTTCTCACTGTCGGGATTGTGCTTCACGGCATTCTCCACAAAGGGGATGAACAGAAGCGGAGGAAGCGATATCTTTTCTATTTCTCCTTCTTTGGATATAGTATATTCAAACTTATCCCGCCTTATCTTCTCCAGATTAAGGAAGTCATTGAGGAAATGAATGTCCGAACTTAATGAAACTTTATCTTCCGAGCCGTTATTTATCTGATAGCGTAGCAGGTCTTCCAGTTTGAACAAGAGTTGCGATGCTTCGGCCGGATTCTTCTTGATAAGCACATTGGCGTTGTTGAGCATATTGAAAAGGAAGTGCGGATTAATCTGCCGTTTCAGATGCTTCAACTCCGATTGCAGTGTGGTGGACTCCAACTCGCTGATGCGCTGAGAATAAGTAACCCAATGGCGCAATAATAATAAGGTAGATGTGCCTACAATCATCAAGCCTATCGAGAAGGTAGAGGACGTCAGGTTCAAGGCAATGAGATAGACGTAGTAAAGCTCCTGGATGCCTTTGAAACTATACAGGGTAGCTTGCAGTATGGTTATTCCCAACAGTGTGAAAAGAATCAGTCCGGCTACTCCCATGAGATATTTCTGATACTTTTCTTTCTCCAGATAGCGGGGTGTCAATACATAGAGATTGAAATAAATAACTCCGTTGATGAGCAGGTAATAGCAGAACCAGGACAGGACGGCTGTTGTGTCCCGGGAGAGTTGTGATTCGCCGTCCAGAGATATATTGATGGTCAGTGCAAGTATCATAAGCTGCAACAAGATGTGCCTGCAAACCTTATAACGCGGGTTTTGCAGAAAGCCGGGTACTATATTCTTATCTATATCAGTCATTCGTCTTGCTTATATTTCTAAATTCAATGTCACTTCTTTGCCGGTCACTGTCAGGGAGTGACGGTTGCCGTACAGGAAATCGAGCCGCTTGCAGACCTTGGAGAAATCCATGTCGAAGAAGACTTCTTCCGGTTCGCACCGGCAAGTGAAGGTTACCGCATCGTCTGTAGTCTCGAACCGTATCGTTATGGAAGCCTGCTTGTCCGCCTCGTAGATTCTGCTTATGGCCGATTGCACAAAAGAGATAAGCAGCAGGGGCGCAACCAGTATATGCGAACATCCCTTGTCGGACTGGATATTGAAGCTGAATATTCCGGAGTACATTTGTTCCAGCGTAAGATAGTTGTTCAGGAACTTTATCTCCGCACTAAGCAGCACTCTTTCCCGGCTGCAATCGTATAATTGGTATCTGAGCAACTGGCTCAGTCTGATAAGCATGTCCGAAGCCTCTTGGGGACGTTGCGACGCCAATACTCCGGTACGGTTCAAGATACTGAACAGCAGGCGGGGATTTACTTGTTCTTTCAGCTGCTCCACTTCCGATTGTATGTGCAGCTTTTCCAGTTGGTTCACTTTCCGGTTGTCCAAAAGCCAGTTCTTCAGCAGCACTGTCATGCTTATGCCTGATATGCAAAGCAACACCAAGGCAAAAGAGGACAGGATGGTGATGGGGATTCGCGGCATCGTATAGAATCCGTCCAATATGTCATAGCGGATGAGTACGGCGCGCTCTTCCATCGTCTGGACAAAGATTAGCAGCAAGACGGTAGCAGACAGGCAGAGTGCATACCGTACATACTTCTTTTGCAATAAGTAGCGCGGAAGCAATACCCACAGATTGAAGTAACAAGCTACCATATAAGTAATGAATATAAAGGCAGCTTGGAGGAAAATTCCATTCCCTAACCTTTCCATGCCATCCCTCATCGTCATGAACGACTGGTTGAGCGCAGTGATCACCATGATAAAGATGAGCAAGAGATGCCTTGCCGTTCTGTATCCGGGGGAGAGCAAAAACTTACGCAGAAAAGAGGAGGAAGTTGTATTGTCGAAATTATCCATATCGTATCTTTGGCATCAAAAGTAATGCTTTTATCTTTAAAACTCAACCTTATAGTAGATATTCGGCAAGGACATGGCAAATCTATTCGGCTCTATTTTCTTCGTTTTTATGTTGTACTCATGCCCGCCGTACTCTTTATAGTTCGTGGCATTGAGCAGCTTCACGGCAAACTCGTGCGTACACTTCTTCTTGTTTATCTTATAGCTGACGGAGAAGTTTGTCAGGAAGATGGGTGAGAATTGTTGGCTGTATGCCCTTGTTTCATCGTATTGCACTTCTTTATCGGGATGCTCCATCGTAGCGGCTTCGTCTATCGGAGAGTATCTGTCGCCTCCCTGCAGGGTGAGTTTGGCGTTCACGCTCAGTATGTTCTGCTTGTTGCGCCCCATCATCCATTCCTTGCCACCCAGCAGGTTGAGGATGTAATGACGGTTGAACTTGGTGTTGTGCCACACCTTGTCGCCTCCGCAATAGCGGGAGTCGAACAGTGAACCGGTGAACATATAATAATATCCCCGGCTGAGGTATTTCTCCAAAGTCACGTCTACTCCGATATTTCTTCCTTTCCCTTTGTTTACCAGTGCATCTTCCACGTAGAAGTCCTCCCGGTTCAGTACGGAATAAGAGTCGCCGGCTCTGACGGGCACGTCGAACAACGTCTGGAAGTAAGGCTCTATCTTCAGCAGCATGTCGTCGGAGATTTTGTAATCGAAGGTCAGCATGAAGTGGTTGGCTTTGGTGAAGTCGAGGTGCTTGTTTACCAGTTCGTCGCCCGTTTGCGGTGTCCGGGTGTAGTAGACGTCCATTTTCTCCATACGACTGTACAGGCCGTAGGCCAGTGCAAACGAGGTTTTGGCAGTGGCTTGCCACTTCATGCCGATGCGGGGTTCCAGTGTCCAATGCTTGTTCAGTGCCAGTACTTGGGTGTTCAGTCCGAGGTTCAGGGTAAAGTTATTGCCTATGCCGATGGAGTTGCTGGTGTAGGCAGAGAACAAGCTTGTATTGCCGTTGCCCATAGAGATGACATTCAGGGGCGTGTTGACGAAGGGGGCAAGGCTCATCCCCATATCGTAGAACATCTGCGTGAAGGTGGCTCCCGTCTTGTTGGTGAACCGGGCGCTGAACTTATGATTGTAAGAGGTGGTGAATACCAGGTTTGTGTTTTCCCTACTCATGTCCAGATAGGGAGTAGAGTTCAGGTCGGTGTCGAACATGTCGATGGAGGCGGTGCTCTTGAAGTAAGTGCTCGCTATGGTCGTCTTCAGCAACCCGTTCTCGCCGATGAAGTAACGGTGGCTGATTCCTCCTGCCGCCATATACTGGTCGGTTTTGGATTCCGAGCCATCGCCCAGATACTCCCATTTGCTGATGTCTTTCTCCAGGTCGCTGCCGTATTTGTCGATGAGGCTGGTACCCCAGATGGAGAAGGTGCCCAGGCGACGGGTGGGGAAGTTGAACTTGAAGTTCAGGTCCTGATAGTCGAAGGCACCTCCCAGGTCCACCATATTGAGGTGGGCCAGCAGTCCGGTGGCGGAGTAGCGGTAGTTGACGATGTACGATGCGTTGTGCTTCTTGCTCAAAGGGCCTTCCGAGGCAACGTCTATGCCCAGTATTCCTGCCTGAATGGTGTTCTCGACTTTCCGGTTGTTTCCGTTTCTCAGCTTCATGTCGAAGACGCCCGATACCGCATTGCCATATTCGGCGGGAAAGGCTCCGGTGAAGAAGTCCGAGTTGCCCAGTACATGGTTGCTCAGAGAAGACAGTATGCCGCCGCCCAGTGTGGCGATGTCGGCGTAGTGGTTGGGATTGGGAATCTCTACGTCTTCGAGCCTCCATTGCAGCAAGTGAGGAGCATTGCCGTGGATGGAAATACCATTTTGCGACACTCCCGATGATATTCCGGCAAAGGAACTTGCCAGGCGTGCCGGGTCATCCATACCTCCGGCATAGCGCGAGGCTTCTTCTACGCTGAACATACGTGCTCCGGTCAGTGCCATTTTGTTAAGCGCTTGCTCTTTGTTTACTTGCGGGCGTACTACTACTTCGTTCAACTCCTGCGTGTTTTCGGTCATTGCTATGTCCAGGAAGACTTCTTTGGCGGAAGATACCAATATCTCACGGATGAGGCTGGGCTCATAGCCGATGAAGGTTGCCTTTACGGTGTGGCGTCCCACCGGGATGCCTTTCAGCAGGAAGTTCCCGATACTATCGGTGATGGCTCCTCGGTCGGGAGCATCTTCCAGTTGGATGGTGGCGTAGGCGATGGGTGTGCCCGATGCTTTGTCTGTTACGGTGCCTCTGATGTTCTGCGTCAGGTGTTGGGCGGAGGAGGGAAGGCAGAAGCATGTCATTAACAGACAGATTCCTGCTCTTCCCTTGATAGAGTCTTGCATCTTGCGTGCAACTTCCTTTACTTTAGTCATGTTCATATCTACTTTTAGTTTTTAATGATGGGCAAAAGTAGGTATAGTAGAAGGATGCTACCGGTTTTGTAGACGAAAGCGGGTGGTTTGTATACCAAAGGGTTCTTTGATGTATAGAGAAAAGTTCTTCGACATTAAGAAAAAAGATCCTGGGTATAGGAAGAAAACTTGCTCTGTTCAGTAACAATTCTCTGTTCAAGCCTTGCGAACGGATATTCGCAAGGCTTGAATATGTATTCGCACTGTGCGAACAAGCGTTCGCAAGGCATGGACGGAACTATTTATCGTTGAAGCCAGAACTTGTATAGGCGGTCGGTGATGACATAGCCACCGTTTGTTTTCTCTACGACTCCCTTGCCGGACAATCCTTTCAAGGCCGATTGTACGGAACTGGGAGATTTCAGGTGATACTTCTGCACAAACTCACCGGAAGTAACATTCGTTGCTACATTCTCGGCAGCAATGGCTCGGACTATCTCACGTTGCCGTTCTGTCAAGCCGGCAAAAAGGGATTGATAAATGAAGTTCTGCTTTCGGATGAGAGAAAGCAGGGCAGTTTCAAAATAATCGAGAGTGGCTGTTGTTCCTTTCTCCGTCATCAGGTAGATTTCATTCATTAGCATTTGCAGGTAGAGGGTGATGCCTTCGAATTTGGTATAAACCTCTTCTATCAAGCTGTCTTCTACTTCTTTCCCGTTCTCGTGAAAGTGCATTCGGGCAAATTCTATGTATTTGTCCAATGGAATGCTTTCAAGATGCAAAGTGAAAGTGCTTTGATAAAAAGGACGATTGGCACGGCTGAACATATCTACCAACAGACTCGGTTCGCTGCCTGCAAAGATGAAGCGGGCGTTGGGACAATGCTGTATCTGTGTGCGCAGCAAGGCTTCCATGTTTTTCTCGTTGTAATTCTGTATTTGCTGGAACTCATCGAAGGCTACAATGCAGGGTTTGTCAGCTCCGTTCAGGTAGGCAAAGATTTCATCCAATGTAGTTTCTACTGAAGGTATATTCTCCAAGCCTATCTCTAAAGACGGTTCTCCTGTCATGGCATCGAGCTTCACAGCAGGGCGCAAGGAAGCAATGGTTTGCAGAAAGCGGTCGAGGAACTTGCGACCGCGAGGTTTCAGTTGTTCCAAAATGGCACAGCCAAAAGCGTATACAAACTCACGGAGGGAGGAGGTGGCAAAGATGTCGATGAAGAATGTGTAGTAGTTACGGCTGATTTCCTCTTGCTGGAAGGTGTGCATCACCAGGCCGGTTTTGCCCATGCGGCGTTGGGCTATCAAGACTACGCTGCGGCCGTTATTCAGGTCGCGGGTCAATTCGGCTGTCTCCTGTTCGCGGTCGCAGAAGTAATGGCTACCTGCGTAGGCGCCTATGACGAAGGGATTGGTTTGCACACTCTTCATGATTATTCTATTTTAGATTATTGCAAATATAATAATCTTATTTATAATAATTGGTCTATAGGCGTAGAAATCTTGTTTTAGTGATGTTTGATGAGTAGCTTACGAATTAAGGTCTGCATTATATTTAGAATTATTACACATTTTACGTTACGTAAAGTATGTAACGTAAAATGTGTAATTCTTTAGTTTATTCATTGAACCAATCAATCTTTTTAGAGAAATACATCACCAAAGCCAATATCACAAACAGTCCAAGGCTACCGGCAAGCAGTGCAAAAGTCTCCAACTGGATGAGGATGAATATATAGATATAAAGAATGCCCAGCAGACCTACCATGATAAGGGCCGGTTTTTTCTTTTTGATAATTCCCTGCATATACCCACCTACCAGAGCGATGGTAAGCAGGGAAGCCACACCATAAGCCGGACTGAACCCGATATGCTCCGACATGGAAAGCAGGAGGCTGTAGAACAGACAGAGTGCCAATCCTACCAGTAAATATTGCAAGGCATGAATACGGGTCTTTTCCATAATCTCCGTAAAGAAAATCACCGTGAAAGTCAGCAAGATAATAAGAATGGCATACTTGGCCGAACGCAAGGATTGTTGATACTGCTCTACCGGTATCTTCAGGTTGACACCGAAATTAGAATCTTCTATATCGCGTATATTGGCACTTTTGGAATTAACCAGCACCTGCGAATAGTTCCTGTTCAGGTTCAGCACCTGCCATTGGGCCGAGAAGTCTTTCTCCGTTATGTCTCTTTTCTCAGGCAGGAAATTACCATCGAAGCTTGGAGTGCCCCAATTGGCTTTTAGCTTGACCTGAGTGGTTTTTCCCAATGGGGTGAAATAAATAGCCTGGGAGCCTTTCAACTTGATTCTCATTTCATACGGCAGCTTCTTGTTCTCTTTCAAAGCGGAAAGGTTGATAATGGCATGAACGCCCATATTCTCAATGCCCCGTCCGTCCATCCCCGGTTCAAACACATAGACAGAGTCGTTCAAAGTAATGCTGACCTGCTCGCTGAGTCCGCGCATATCCGTCAGGTTCAGGCATACGGCGGCCTTGTCGTACTCAAGTGCTTCCATATCGACATTGCTTTTCTTGAGCTCTTCCGGGCTGAAGAAACCTTTGAGGAGCAATTCCGATTGATACACATTCACCTTATAAATGCCTCTTTGAAGGATTTCTGTTTGCAATTGTCCGTCTACCGATAGTTCGTCAGGAAAGAGAATGACGTCTCCCGCAACTGCCTTCTTCTTTCCATTATCGTCTTGCGCAATGGAGTATTGCAGATTGATGTAAGGACCTGTGATAGTCTGTGCCAAACTCCATTTCTGGCTCACTTCGTCGATAGCGTTTGCTTGTGTCTGTCCCCGTTCCGTAATCATGTTTTCAATCATGACCATCGGAATCAGCAACAACAGGACCAGGAAGGCAATAACCACTACCTTAATCGATTTTGAAAAACGGTGCATGCAGCCGCTTGCCTGTTTTCCTACTTCACCTAAGTTCCCGTTTACTTTGTCGTTTAAATCATCGTTCAAGCTGTCCATAATAGAATGATATTAAGTATATAATAGGTATCGTTTCGCTTTTCCCCATAATAGGTTTAAGTAGACTTCAGGAAACTTTCCAATGCCTCTATGTGGGCTTTGAAAGCTTCTCTCCCCTGCGGGGTGGCCTGGAAAGAAGTCTTGGGTTTCCTGCCCACAAAGCTCTTCAGGCAGACGATGTAGCCAAGTTCTTCCAAGGCCCTCGTATGGCTGGCCAGGTTGCCGTCAGTCAATGAAAGCAACTCTTTCAACGTATTGAAATCAGCGTCCTCATTTACCATCAGCACTGCCATGATGCCTAAACGGACTTTGCTTTCGAAGGCTTTATTTATATTTTGAAATGCTTCTATCATTTGTTCCTTTCGTACTGTAAGTAAAACAATACTCCATACAGAATATGGAATCCACCAAAACCGATGGTCCAGAAAAGCAGGTCGTGCCCTTCAAGAAAACAGTTCAAAATGCCCAGGCAGAGAAAGGCATATCCCAACCAAGCTACATTAGAATAGGTGAATTTGGATACATTGACCAGAGAAAGTCCATAGAACAGTAGCATAACCGATGAAAGCAAACCATAATTTCCATGCAGCAGCAATGCTATGCAGAATAGTCCTCCCGTCAGCAACGGAAGTGCAAAGTTCCAGGCAATGCGGTACGTCAACTTGCTGAATAATTTCTGCCCCATCTTTCTTGCCTTGTACCAAGACAGGATGCATGCCGTAATTATAGATGCTACCAATACAAGTGAGGCTACCGCAATCCATTCTTCCCGGCTGCTGTCCGAGCCCAACAAATTGCCAACTGCAAAAGCACCGGCCAATGCATACGTGCCGGCCAGTACAGCTGTCATTCCACTGAGAGATACAAACTTGGAGGACTTTTCCATCAACTCCTTTATCTCATTTACTGATTCTAATGCCTTATTCTTATCCATAAAAAAGTACTTTGTATTGCAAAGTAAAAGATAAAAAATCAAAGTACAAAAGAAAAGACAGAGAAAGTTAAGGAAGCTTTGAATAAATCTTCCAAGATTGATTTTTGAGATAAAAAAGACTTTTCAAGATTGTTTTTTCTATCAAATAAAGCACTTTGATAATTTATTTCTTTATATTTGCGATATAAAAAAAGAAGTAAAGTATGGAAGAAAATACAGTAGAAGGCATTTATCGTCTGTTTCATAGGAAGCTTAATGCAGTTCCCACTACATTTATCCGGTATTTATACCACCAGATAAACTGGAATGACCGCTTGATAGGAATCAAGGGAGCGCGGGGCGTAGGAAAAACCACATTGATATTGCAACATATCAAAGAGCATTTCCCCGACCGTGATAAAGCACTGTATGTTTCTCTCGATAACCTTTGGTTTACCACCCACTCATTGACAGACCTTGTAGAGTACCATTACACCCACGGAGGTACTCACTTGTTTTTGGATGAAATACATCGTTACCCTAAGTGGCAAACCATCCTTAAAAATCTATACGATGATTATCCGGATCTGAATATCGTCTACACCGGCTCGTCCATGCTTGAGATAGACTCCTCGCAAGGCGATCTTTCCAGAAGACAGATTGTATACCATCTTGCTGGCTTGTCTTTCCGTGAGTTCCTGTACTTTGAGAACGATATAAAAGTCGAACCGGTTACTTTGGAAGAGTTATTATCGCGGCATGTAGAGATAGCATCCTTCATCACATCCGGTACCAAGATATTGCCTTTGTTCGAGAAATACCTCAAAATCGGATATTATCCCTTCTATAAAAGTACCTTCGAGGGATATGAATTCAGATTACAGGAAGTAGTCCGTCAAGTCATTGAGTCCGATCTGCCGGCAGTAGAAGACGTGCAATACATCACTATTCAGAAAGTAAAAAAGATGCTGATGATTTTGGCAGAGCGTGTGCCTCATACTCCGAAGATGTCCGAGCTCTACAAGGAATTGGAAACAAATCGCGAACAAGGTCTTAAAATGCTGTATGCTTTGGAGCGTGGCGGATTGCTGGCATTGCTGACAACCGAAGTAAAGAACTACCGGAGTCTCTCACGCCCGGACAAGATATACCTCAACAACACAAACCTGATGTATGCATTGTCTCCTCGCGTAGATATCGGCAACATACGGGAAACGTTTTTTCTGAATCAGCTCAGTGCTTTCCACGAAGTCCTGCTTCCTGCCACCGGTGATTTCTTTGTAGATCGTAAATACCTGTTCGAGGTAGGCGGACGTACCAAGACCTTCGAGCAGATAAAAGATATACCGGACAGTTACCTTGCTGTAGATGCCACCGAGATAGGGCATCACAATCGCATTCCGCTTTGGATGGTCGGCCTTCTATATTAAAAAATGAAAGTGTGCTAAAAGTAAGAATTAGAGCACACCTTCATTTAGCAAAAGAATAAGTCTTTTTTCAGACTCATAACGTTAATAGAATTCAGCACCTATTATTTGCGGCTTTTGGGTAAATCCCATTTCATTAATTTTCAATATCCGTTCAAAAAAGAACTTGCTAACAAGTGATTGCGGACAATCTTTCACTCGGCTATAGTTATTTAAAACCCAATGGTTATTTTGGGCCCTTTCTCCTAAACTTTGCATATACTCAATGATTGAGTTAGCTGCGTGACTGTTTCCTACACAGTTTTCTTCTTTGAATCTCAATGCTTTATTTGTAGCATTGTAAATAAGGTAATAGATTTGTCCGACAGAATATTCATTCAATAAGTCATTTAATACCCCATTTGTTTTATCGCCTACTTTGTAGGTGATATTAAACATCTCCTTTATACTGTATAGAAGATATTCCAAGCATTCATTTAAAGCAATCTTTCTCCATAGACAATATGCTTCATATGCATTCGCTTCTTCAAGAGGATTGACCAGGAAATCTATAAGCGTAACTTTCTCTAAATAGGGCGATTTAAGATTAAGGTACCAATATACTTTATTTGTATAGAATGTATATCTTCTTTTTTCAATATCTATATCAGCGAAGCACTCTAAATCAGTTTCGGGAGAAACTCTTAGGATGTTATTTTGGTAAAGCATATCGGTGATTTCTTTCGAAAACATTGGGGTCGGAGCTATGGGTGTATGAAATTGGCTGAATGGTTTGATAATGTTATAATCTTCATCAATTCCTCCTCTCAAAACGGCTCCGATATATACTTTTTCTTCGAAAGATAATGTGGCTATATCTCTTTCTTGATTTTGTTCAGAATAGAGTAACTCCTGAATAAGTAGTTTATTTTCTTGTTCGATTTTTAGCCTTTCTTTATATTTCTTTTTTTGCTCTTCAAATTCCTCTTGTCTCGCTCTCTCTATGCATGTTTTGCAGCAACAATATCCGGATTCCGGTTCATGTCTGCATTCTGGGCAAATTAATAGAAGGTTAATACCAGAATGATTGCGAGGTAAGTATTGGATTTGCAACTTATGATTACAATAGGGACACAATTGTTCTGTTTCTATTGCAGGTAATAGTTTTCTAAATGATGAAGGTTGACAATTTATTTTATATGTTTCTATTATATCTTTTATTTTAATGTCGTTATAGTAGTCTTTTATTAGTTGTTCTGTTTCATCATTGGAAAGATGGCTGATTAGGCTGGGGTTTATATATTTCATTATCGTTTTATATTTGGCTGGCAAAGGTAATAAAAAATGTAACCATTAGATCTTATTTACATAATATTTTGCTACCAGAATTAATAGCTGAATTTCTGTTTAAAATAATGCAGCTCTCCGATAAACGCACCTTATTGCATTAACCCTCCTTCTATAAAGAAAAGTACCTCATTTAATCGGTTTTTATTTGCTTTTTCATCCTTGAAAATGGCTGGGATAGAAATTATCTTATCTTGAATCAGTTTATCTACTAAGTTCCACATGACTTCATGATATAACATTACCATAGCTACTTTTTCATCATCAATGCCATATCGGGCAGCCAGGGAGTTACAATTATCCTTGAGTTCATCACTGATAGAATTCACCAGCTTATCATTTATCTGATGAAAGCTATCTTGCTGTTTCTTAATGATAGGGATTAATACATTCCCATTATCGTCTACCAGTCCATAAGGTTTTAATCCGGAGATAAGTTGGGTATCTGTTATTTTCCCAAACTTTGCTATTTCATCTGCGCACTGATCCATAAGTTTGTTACTGGGAGCAATATCACTGTTGACGTAAGTCAAAATCAAATTCTGTTCTCCATAGCCATTTGTACCGCATGCAGGACCTTTTCTTGGCTCATACAATACCCAATAACAGCCACTCCAACTTGTATGGCTGTCGATATCTTCAAACAGAACCAGCTTTGTCCACATCCTTCCATCCAAAAGATACGAAAAGACGAGTGAGAGCGTATTATCTCTGAATCCCATTTCACTGATAGTTTGGGTCAGCGATATAAAATCCGCTTTTGTCTTTGTATACATAGATTCGGCAATCTCTCTGCTGAAACTTCTTAAAGAACTGGTTTGTTCTTTATCAAGAATAGGTATTGTTGTTTTCCATTTGCCTTTTGTTTTACTGATAAGCCCACCGACTTCCAATAACAACAATTGGCTATCGGAACATTTCACACCCATTTCGCGGAGTTCTGCTTGGGTATGCGGGGTTCGCAAATTGTATAGTATTTCCCAATTATTATCCGGTATTACATAGTCTTCAGGTTGATGTCCGGTTACTGCAATAAATTGCGTTGCTTCCCATTGGCTATAAGGGCGTATCTGAGTCTGTGCTTTTGCCATAGTAAAAGCTGATAATAGGACTAATAACAGGAATAGATTTGAGTAGTGTTTCATTATCGTTTTATATTAGTTTGTATTGGATGCAAAAGTACGATATATTTTTCGATAATCTTCTAAAATTGTGTAGAATTCCCGCTATATTAAGAAGAGGTGCATCTGACGAAAACCGCCGGATGCACCTCTTTTCTTTTACTCATTCCCTATCCCAAAGGATTCTCGCCTTGGTCTCCGTCAGAGCCGCCGCTGCCCGAACCGCCTTGATCAGGATTGCTATCACCCGAGTCACCGCTGAACGCATCGTTCTTCAGGCATACGCTATTGGCAACATCTCTGCTGGCCGTGCTGTAGAAACTCAGATAAACGGCCAGTGCGTCATCACTCCAGCTTGCCGGTAGTGCCAGTTCTGCCTTGGCTTTGGAGCGTGTAGCGCTGTTCACGTTGTAGACAGCTTCCTTTTTATTCTTGTTATAAGCCAGCAGCATAGCGGTATCTGTAGTTTGGGCATCTCCTGTTCCACTGTTGTCCGTCCATACATAAGAGGCTTTGTTGCCCGTCACTGTAACCGTGGCATCCAAGGCTGTAGCCAGATTGCCTCGTGCCACCAATGCCTTCTCATAATCGATGATGGTATTTACGCTGCATCCCTTCACGGCATTCTTCAGCATGTATGACATGGCTGCGTTGAATGCCGATTGATCCTTCGTATAGTTCTGGTAGCCGATGCGTACGAAAGGTGTCATTGACTTCAGAAAATTGAGTGCTGTCGAGAATTTACCCCGTTGGCATAGCTGTTTTTCCGTCTTCGCGTCGTTGGTGCTTACTGCCAATGCCCGCATGTAGTGTACCGATTTCCATGTACTGCCTACCACAGTACCTACTCTGCCCGAGAAGCCTCCCAGGATTCCTTGTTTAATAGTTCCCATAATTTTAAAATCTAGTTTTAATTAATAAAATAAAGTTTGTGTTGTCGATGAATGCTAAAAAGACTTCTGCAGCAATCTTCTCGTGTCGTCCATTCGGCAGAAACGGTGTTTGTGTTTCCGTTACGTCGGCAAAGATAGGGTGGGCGTTTTTCTCCTGCAAATTAAAAAGGCGAAAGCGTTCCACGGGATGGTGGAAAGTTTGGTATGTCTCCGGCAGATGTTCATCGTCCGAGCAACTTCTTCTGTATATTGTTGGGAGTATGCCCTTGCTTTTCCCTTTCATACTTATCTTTTAACCATTTTATCAAAAAACATGGCGTAAATTTTGGTGTTTTGAAAGAAGAAGGGATACCCTTTCGGTTTATCACTCCGATACACTTATCCGCGCCCTCCCCTCCACAAATCTCGCAAATTAATAGGGAATGATATTTTCAAACTTTATTTTAGACATTCTAATCCTCCAAAACGATTAACAACCTCATCTGATGTCCAATGCCGAACTTGTGCTTTATCTTCGAACTCTGGCTTCATGTAATGGGCGATAAGACTTAATCTATGATTGACGATTGGAACCCTAAAATTCATATTCTCAAAATCATAATCTGCATAGTTCTTCAATAGGCACAATAACAGATTGCTAAAATTCGCTTTCATTTCTGCGGGATAGCGTTGCATGAGGAATACGATGAATTTAATACAATGGTTGATATTTGCTGATTGCTTGAGAGCAACCTTGCTTATTATAAAATTTATCTCAGATTTATGCTTTTCAAAATCATATATTTTTAAATAGACACTCAGCAGATTCAGGGCAACGCTTACCTTGTTATAGTCATCTGAAGACAGGGCTTCTAACAGATTATCAAAACCACTAAATAGGGCAATGTCAGCATCGACTTTCTCAAGCATTTCGTTTACGTTGATGTGACTCGCTTGCTGCAAACGTACCATAAAAAGTTTCATGTCGGTCAGCAAATCAAGATACATACAGTTATAGAAATTTGAAGACTCACCCTTGACCCTTTTTTTCTCAATGAGATCAAGATTCATTGACATGTTTGATTGTATTTGCTGCCATTCCTCTTCCGTCCACACAATTTTCTCATCGAACACCTCGATATGATATGGTGAAGGATTAGTGTAATATGAGTTCGTGATGCCACAGTTCCAAATATCGCCGGACAGCGCTGTTTGTTTAATCTTATTAATACTGTCTGATGATATAGCAAGATAGCTCAGATTGATAAGTGCAGGATAGTCTTTTTTTGCAAACGACAACTCTTCTTTAATAATCTTTTTGTCAATAACTTCATTCTTCTCATCGGTAAGAGCACCTACCCTTTTAAACTCGCACAACGCATCATATATCTGCGAAATAGGATAGTTCGATATAATAGTACATAGACATTTTGACACTTCATCATTGACTGCAAATATGGCGTCAACCCACAAAGCCTCACAGAACAATTTACTGATGAGAAGAACATTCTGAGGCATCTTCGATGTAAGAAGCACAAAGATATCTTTTCTTCTTTCTGTATTCTTGATACACTGGATCGCAGCAAATAAATTCTTGTATATAGAATCTGAAGAACATATATTCTTGGCATCAATTTCATTGACGAAGTAATCCAAAACCGACTGCTTAAACTCCTCATACCATACGTCCTCATGAACCGATGTATAAAGTTCCTGCGTCATGTGGTACAAGCCTAAATGTAAAAACTTCGGTAGATGCTCCATACGCATTGATTTCAATAATGACCTTATCAAATTTGGACGTACCTCAGCCATAAATTCATCATCACTATATGCAATCATCTGTCCAGCCCATCGACACATCTTTTCCTCGGCATAATGCAAAGTATAATATACTGTAGGATAAGGAATGAAGTGTATCAGATGACGAAATATCTTCATCCAATGCTCGACATTTACGATATTAAAGATGCCGAATTTTGTAGTTAAACCTGCATTTACTACATATTGCAACAGACGTAATGATTCGGGAAACGAGGTTGAGTCTTGACCTCCCCAAATTTGAGTGGTATGAACGCCAAAAATTTTAGGCTGAACCTTTGTCTTATCAATATGATCAGCTATATATGACATTATCTCACTCGGGCTCTCAACTCCATCCTTCCAAAATTCATTATATTTGAATGGTTGCGGAAACTCCTGACACACCACATTGTATATAAGCGTTGCAACAAACCTATCGCTTTCATTATTTTCTTTGTTTTCTATAAATTTTTTAACAGGTACGAGGCTGTCTTCATTCTTTTCAAAGAGATTCATAAGAAAAGCTTTCTTTGTAACCCAAGTCCCTGTCGGTTCCCAGGTCTTCACAAGTTCATACATTGTGTCAAATTCAAATTTATAAGCTTCTCTAAGTATCAGTTCGTATCTACCTTCATCGGTATTGCTGTCAAGAACAAAATCTCCATCTTGCATACTACAAGTGAAAGTCGAGTTACGCAGCATCATAAATTTCGTTTCGGGAACATCAAGCAAATTTCCGGCCCTTGGTAACTGCCCGTAAAGTGCAGGCCAGAGACCTCTATCTTTCAATGCATAGATAAAAGCACGTTGTTCCCAAGCGCTCCATTGCTCGTCTTTCCTCAACAATGAGTTTATGACATTCTCTTGATTTACTATGATTTTAACATAAGGGTATTTCTTCCTTAAGTCTGCAATCTCGTCAAGTATTTTATTAGCTTCATCGTTGTTAGAGAGTTTTCTGCTCAACTCACTCCATTTGTTGATATAATCTATCTCAATGCCAGACCTACCTGCAATAGAACGTCCGACTACTTGATTTTGCAAAATTGATGGCAACCAAGCAAATCCTCCAAGTTTCTTGTTTATATCAGGAATCCTGCGAATCTTTATATCATCCAATCTATCCGTATCTGTCATACGGCTCTTTACATAACCAAGGCAGTAAATACAATCTTCATACTCTACGAATACACCGCCACCTGAGCTACCTTTCATAACACGTGAAAACTCAGCTCCAGTTGGTGATATGCTATCCTCTATCGTATAAGTGTCTGATGACACCATATGAGTCCTAAATAATCGTCCTATTGGTTCACTCGATGTGTATCCGTAAATACAAGTATTTAATCCAAACTCATCTTTACCAATAAACTTAATTCTATTCTCATAATCAAAGTCATTATGAAAACAATCGGAATTGAAGTTCACAGACATAAGTGCGAAATCATACTTTTCTTCCAAATTGAAGTCTAATATCTCCCTAACCTCAATAACAGCTTTACTGATACGTGGGAGACTTATTCTAATATCTCTTTTATCGACATGATTTGTAGTCTCTCCATCCTCTATACAATGAGCCGCAGTAATCACAAAGAAAGAACCATCACTTGAAAACAGCGTACCAGTCCCATTGTTACTTATGTCCTTCTCCTTATTCAAACATTCTATTTTTACGGAAAGGGCTTCAAGCGTTGTCGGATTTGGGCAATATGACAAATCTATCAGTTTCTTGGGGTTCATGACATTCAAAATTTAAATTTCGGTCTAGATGTTCATTGAAAAGCTCTTCTCCTCTATTAGCAACTATCGTATCGAGAGGATAGTTGAAATATAGATGTATCATTCTTCCATAGTCTCTTTCTGGATGGCAAATCACATTTGCCAAAGCTTCGCGATGCGGATGATTATACCCTTTCCCACCATCGGTTGTTATGATATAGTTGGCACAATCTATGATGTCCAGCAAGTCATTACTGATGTTTTCAGCACTACCATGATGGGGCATCTTTACGAAATCTACACGAAGTTTATTCTCTTTGCTGTGACCTCTTTCAACAAGAGAATGGTATATCTCTTGAGGGAAAGAATCGCCTAAAGCTAACACGCTGAACGCATCACATCGTATAATCATACTCAGCGAAACCATGTTAATAAGCTCGGAAGGTTCACTAGGGTTGCCAGGGGCTTTGACGCGTTTTGCCAAATCATGCATATCAATATCTATATCTCGTATACCATCTTTCGAATTTGATAAGTTTTCTTCTTTGACTTCAACACCATATCCCTCTTTGTATTCAGAAATAAAACGTCCGAATAGATCATCCCGTGGATTTAAAATATCGATGTCTGCAAAAACTATCGAACTGTCGACAAATCCATTCAAGCGATATTCCTCCCAATCCAAAGGACATCTCTTTGATATTCCATAAAGCACATCAGCCATCTTGCTTGCCTTGTTGGAAGAAAGATTTTCAGAGAGAGTAAAATGGACATGCTTCGCACAGTTAGCCCAAATTCTTTTAACTGGAAATGGGTTATCGTTCCAATGCTTCTCTATGAATTTTTTTATACCCACAAGATGATCATCATCAAAATGGGTCATTACCATTAAGTCTATAGGTAGGTGGTTTTCTACCTCAGAGACGAAGAGATTGAATCTTGGATTTACATATGGTCCCCCATCAATCACAATTACACCCTTGTTTATACCTTTGCTGCAATGTAGGATAAGGGCATCGCCATGCCTTGCGGGCAGGACTTGTATATATGAACCTTGCATGTATTTTAAAACTTTTATATTATAACATTCTCAAACTTTATCCTATTACATTGCAACCAATGTTATTGCCTCCTAAAAATCACTACCTTATCAATCTCAAGAAGTTGGCTATACTAGATATGCCTCACAAGTGTCATTATATCCTATCAAAGAAACCTTCGTATTCTTCATCAATTATCTTCCACTCTCCTGTTTTACGTCCTCCTACACGAGCAATTTTCTGCAATTCTTGCAATCGCTTCATATATTTTTGGACCTGACGTGTTGACAATCCCAAGGAGTCAGCTATTTGGGCAGCACTTATTTGAGGGTTTTGTGAAATCAACTTATAAATCAGCCTACTTGCTTTTACGAACTCTTTTGCGAACCTTGGAGCGTCTTTTACGAACTCTTTTACGAACACCTCACCATTGTCTTTTACGAACTCTTTTATCATCGGAACTTCTTCGGGAGTGATTTCTCTAATAACTTGATCCTCAAAATTAAGGTTCCAAAGCGTTACGTGAAACTCGGAAGCGTTGGATGTAAACTCTGGAGCATGATAACCGATCAGATGTTTGTATTGCTTATAAGCATCGATTATCTTCTTCATTCCACTCCCACGGCGTTCCATCAGCCCCAAGCGGCTGAAGAAATCTGCAAGTAGAGGGTTGCGGCGTTTTGAGGGTACAGTCATGGGGTTGAGTTGCTGAATGAGTCTACCATCCATCATTCCACCGGGGGAATACACCTCTAAACGGTCATCATACATATCAATGTGCACTTCGCTTCCCATTTGCATATAATCACGATGGATGATTGCGTTGGCTATCGTTTCTGTTACTGCACGTTCGGGATAGTCAGGCAGTTCTTCTCGGTGGTCATCCTCTTTCCACCACTTCTTACGGGAGTTGTTTCTTACAAAAGATACGGCATCCTGCAATTGTCCGATTACACAGCCTTCCAATTCTACATCATCCACTGCTTCATTTAAGCCGCTGGTCATTGTTAACCCATTCCAACGTGTACAGAATATTCGTGACTGCTTCATTGGAGATTCATCTGCTAACAGTGCTCCGGCATTTGTCAAGTTTGCATTTTCGTCTATGATACCCCAAGATGTAAACTCACTGTCCTCAAATGAGCGTTGTAATCGTTTGTAATGAACAGATTTAAGCTTAGAGAATGCCATATCCTCAAACTTATATGAAGATGGTAAGCTGTCATAAGTGCGACCAGAGCCCTTCATTACAAGATTTTTCAGTTGAAGACGATCTGCTACTACTGATTCATTCCCAATACGTACATACGTTAAGCGTTGTTTGTCTCCAATGTAATAATATGGAGTTTCTTGTCCGGCATTGACATGCAGTATTATGAGTTTCTTTTCTTCAACTTCTTTAAATTCAAGACTTATAACAGGAACAGGGTCAAGTTTGGTCTTAATAGCTTCACTGATGCATTCTGCATCTTCTTCAGCATTGGCAAGTCCCACAAGCTCATCTTCATCAGAAATACCAAATATGAGTGAACCGCCCTCGCCATTGGCAAAAGCAGAAACACTTTTAATCCAACTTTTAGGCTTATTACGTTCCAACTTTTCTTTCTTATCATAAGCAGTTGCTTCTCCGATAAGTTTCTGTACTTCTATATTCATATCCCTGCCCCCTTTCTTCGACATACCTTCACCCAAAATGCAGAGTACAGTGGCTTCACCTCCTGTCTGTATCTTTTCTGTATGGCTGTCTTTCAATTTTATGCGTATACATTTTAGTTCTTTGCAAACTTAGTAAAAATCTCCGGAAATGACGAATTAAACGAGGAAAACTCTCTTGTTCTTACTGGTAGAATATTTGCAATGCTAAAGGGGGATGAGAGGGGGAAAATGAGACGATATAAAGGAAAGTAGTTTTATGAAGTAGCTGTTTTTATTCACCCGAAAAACAGACCAATTTCACCTCCTCTCTACCTCCTTCCTACCCGAGTCTTACCCTGTTCTTACCTGCTTCTTGTAATTTCCCTCTGTATAGACAAGAAGAAAACAGGGTTCAGGTAGGAGAAAGAAGAGAAATAGAACAAAATGAAGGCTGGTATTGATGAAACCATTCATCTTCTGATTCTTGAACTTCAGCACCTCCATTCTGCCCTTCATCCAAAAGCACTTGCCCCGCCACACTTCATAGGGGTATATTTGCAGAAAACATTAGCAATTATCTTATGAAGACAATCTTTGTTATTCTATTGATGTTAGGGCTCGCTATGTGGCCGCAGTATTGCCTGGGGCAAGGCTATATCAGCTATGACTACATGCCCGAAAGTTCGCTGAGGGACGATTTGGGCAATAAGTATGGGTCGGGAAGTATGATGGTGATGTCGGGGCGGTATAATCTGCCGCTTTCCGTCAGGCACGACGACAAGGGCAGGCTGGTGGCATGGTCTGCAACTATTAGTGGTACTTATGGTATCCTCAGCAATAAGGGGCAGGCCGACGAACTGAACCCGGACAAGATACTGAATGCCAGCCTGAATATTTCCCACATCCGGCCCCTGTCCGGCAAATGGAGTATGATTGCTTCGATAGGCGGCGGTATCTATGCTCCGCAGCATGAGGTGACTACGAAAAGTATACTTGCCAACGGAGGAATCGTTTTCGTCTATCAGTTGCGGAAGAACCTTGACCTGGGCTTTGGAGCAGGGCTGACCAACTCGTACGGCATCCCGATGATACTCCCCATGATTTACTTCAGCTGGAGAAATGCGGGCAAGTATGAGTTCAAAGTGGATATGTCCAGCGGCATAAAGGTGTCTGCAGCAACCTGGCTGAACAAACGGCTGAAAATAGAGTTGGTGGGTATCGACATGGACGGAATGGCCGCTGTGATGGAGGTGGACGGGAAGTCGAAAATCTATTCTACCGTAATGATGAGGTCGTACATCAGCCCTTCGTACCAACTGGGCAAGAAAACGAGCATTTATCTGGGGATAGGCGGCAACTGGATACGTGGGATAAGTACATCGGACCGCAGCCTGAAAGGATTCCTCGATAATTTTAAAGGGAATAAGAATGATCCTTATTTTGGAGTAACTCCACGCTTTACGGCGGGAATCCGGTATGGTTTTTAATAATTTATGCCGGACGCCCCGGAAGATAATGCAATAAATCGTACTTTTGGTGAATATAATGGTATATGGATAAAGCAGACCGACTTATGATAAAGTATTTATTAGTAGAAGATGAACGCTTCGCGTATGAAGAGTTGAAGCGGATGATGCAAAGCTTACGGCCCGACTATCAGTTGGCTGGCTGGGCGGAGAGTGTGGAGCAAGCCGTACTGCTCTTGAAGCAAGGCGGCATAGACCTGTTGATTGTCGATATCCGTCTGTCCGATGGACTGAGCTTTGAAATCTTTGAGCAATGTCCCGTAGATTTGCCTGTCATCTTCACCACTGCTTATGATGAATATGCCATCAAGGCTTTCAAGGTGAACAGCATCGACTATCTGCTGAAACCGATTGAAGAATGCGACCTCGAAGCTGCCTTGTGCAAGTTTGAGCGCAACGGCATGCTCCGCTCTGCCGCCCCCGAATGCAAGCAGCTGGAAATGGGTTACCTGGCGGCAAACAAGAAGAACCGTTTCCTGGTGCAGGTGGGCGATACCTTCCGCTATGTGGAAACTGCCGACATCGCTTTCTTTTATAGTGAAGACAAACTGACGTACCTGCATCTGTTTTCCGGCAAGCGGTATATCATAAACTACTCGCTGGAACAGCTGGAAAGCATGCTGGACCGCTGTGTCTTCTTCCGCGTTTCGAGGAATTGTATCGCTAATATCAAATCACTCTGTAAAAGTTCCAGATACTTCGGTAGCCGGTTGAAGCTTTATTTTCAACCGGAGTGCCCGCATGAGGTGTTGGTAAGTCGCAGTCGCGTGGCGGATTTCTTAAAATGGGTGGACGGGGTCGTATGAAGCATAAGAAGTATATATTCCTCTTCATCCTGACAATCTCTATTTCGCTGTTTGTCTTTGGATGCATCTATAACCTGATTGGCGGAAATCCGTGGCACAAGAATTTCATGGCTCAGTTTTTCTTGAACTTTCCGTTGTGCCTCGGAATAGGACTTGTCGATTTCTGGGTTATTAACTTGATATACAAGAAGCTGAAATTATGTAACAATGCAATAAGAATCCTACTGGACGTGGTTTTGACTACCATTCTGACGCTTCTTTTGACATGTGCCTTGAATGCCTTGCTTATAGATATGCGTGTAAATGGCTGGTACATTCTGAAGGGGTCTTTGCCGGTGGTTCCGTGGAATTGGATCATTGTTCTGCAGATAGAGATATTCTTCTACAGCCTGCAACGTGCGGAGATAGAGAAGCAGTTGGCCGTCATGGAGAAGGAGAAGGCACTTTATCAATTTGAGGTGTTGAAGAACCAGATTAATCCTCATTTCTTGTTCAACAGCCTGAATGTGCTGGCTTCTCTGGCCTATCAGGATGCGGAGAAGACGAATCTGTTTGCCAAGAAGTTGTCCACCGTCTATCGTTATCTGCTCACCACGCACGGCCAGCCTACGGTTACTTTGCAGGAGGAACTGGCTTTTGTGGAATCGTACCTGTATCTGGAGCATATCCGCTTTGGCGATGCTCTGAATGTGCAGATAGAAGATGATTTGAAGAACCATCACCGGCTTGTCATCCCTGCCAGCATACAGATGCTTGTGGAGAATGCTTTGAAACATAACATCAGTACAAAGAAATCGCCGCTGGTGATCCGTGTGGCGATAGGTGGTGAGGGGATTGTAGTCCGCAATAACCTTCAGTTGCGCAACTATGTGGCCAGTAATGGGGCAGGGCTGAAAAACCTGCAACGGCAGTATGGTTTATACGGCGGACAGATAGAGGTTATAAAAAATGAGGAGGAATTTATAGTGAAACTGCCTTTTGTAGATTGCTTTTCCGTATGAAAAATGTATATTTGTGCATTATTCATTAACTTAATGCAAACTGACTATGATAACAAGCCAATTGCTGCATCCTGCCAGCATCGTTGTGGTGGGGGCATCCAATAATGTACATAAGCCGGGAGGCGCTATTCTGAAGAATTTGATTAGCGGTGGTTATACCGGTGAGCTTCGTGCAGTGAATCCTAAAGAGACCGAAGTGCAGGGCGTTGCCGCCTTTGCCGATGTGAAGGATATACCGGATACGGATTTGGCGATACTTGCTATTCCGGCTGCGCTTTGTCCTGATGCCGTGGAGGTGCTTGCCGCGGAAAAGCAGGTGCGGGCTTTTATTATTCTTTCTGCCGGGTTCGGGGAAGAAACGCACGAAGGTGCTTTGTTGGAGAACAGGATTCTGGATACCGTGAACAAATATGGTGCTTCCCTGATAGGTCCCAACTGCATAGGCTTCATGAACTCTTGGCATCACAGCGTATTCAGCCAGCCCATCCCGCAACTGCATCCGCAGGGTGTGGACTTGATATCAAGTTCCGGTGCTACGGCTGTATTCATCCTGGAGAGTGCGGTGACCAAAGGCTTGCAGTTCAACTCCGTCTGGTCGGTGGGCAATGCCAAGCAGATAGGTGTGGAAGATGTACTGCAATACATGGACGAGCACTTTGACCCGGAAGCGGATTCTAAAATCAAACTCCTTTATATAGAGAGCATCGGCGACCCGGATCGGTTGTTGTTTCATGCTTCATCCCTCATTAAGAAAGGTTGCAAGATTGCAGCCATCAAGGCAGGCAGCAGCGAAAGCGGTAGCCGGGCGGCCAGTTCGCATACGGGAGCCATTGCCAGCAGTGATTCGGCGGTAGAGGCTTTGTTCCGTAAGGCAGGTATTGTGCGATGCTATTCGCGTGAGGAGCTGACGACGGTGGGCTGTATCTTCACCTTGCCGGAATTGAAGGGCAGGAATTTTGCTATCATCACGCATGCCGGAGGTCCGGGAGTGATGCTGACCGATGCTTTGAGTAAAGGCGGACTGAATGTGCCGAAGCTGGAAGGCCCGGTGGCGGAAGAGCTGAAAAGCAAACTTTTCCCCGGTGCCGCGGTAGGGAATCCGATAGACATCCTTGCTACAGGTACGCCGGAGCATCTGCGTCTCTGCCTGGAATATTGCGAAGAGAAGTTCGATGAGATTGATGCTGTGATGGCTATTTTCGGTACGCCGGGCCTGGTCACCATGTTCGAGATGTATGATGTGCTGCACGAGAAGATGCAGAACTGCCGGAAGCCTATCTTCCCGATCCTTCCTTCCATCAATACGGCAGGGGCAGAGGTTTCGGCTTTTCTTGCCAAAGGGCATGTGAACTTTGCAGATGAGGTGACGCTGGGTACGGCGCTTTCGCGCATTGTGAATGCTCCCCGGCCTGCTAATAATGAAATTGAATTGTTCGGAGTAGATGTGCCCCGCATTCGCCGCATCATCGATTCTATCCCCGAGGACGGCTATATTGCCCCGCATTATGTGCAAGCTTTGCTTCGTTCGGCAGGTATTCCTATTGTGGAGGAGTTTGTATCGGACAATAAAGAGGAAGTGCTTGCCTTTGCACGTCGCACGGGTTTCCCGGTTGTGGCAAAGGTAGTAGGGCCGGTACATAAGTCGGATGTGGGCGGCGTAGTGTTGAACATCAAGAGCGACAAACATTTGGCTTTGGAATTTGACCGTATGATGCAGATTCCCGAGGCGCATGCCATTATGGTTCAGCCGATGTTGCAAGGGACGGAGTTGTTCATAGGTGCTAAGTATGAGGAGAAGTTCGGGCATGTGGTACTTTGTGGCTTGGGTGGCATCTTCGTAGAGGTGCTGAAGGATGTGTCTTCCGGTTTGGCACCGCTGTCCTACGAAGAGGCTTACTCCATGATTCATTCGCTTCGCGCCTACAAGATAATCAAAGGCACACGCGGACAAAAAGGGGTGAACGAAGATAAATTTGCAGAGATTATCGTACGGCTTTCCACATTGCTGCGTTTTGCTACTGAAATCAAGGAAATGGACATCAACCCGTTGCTTGCAACCGAAAAGCAAATAATAGCAGTGGATGCACGCATAAGAATAGAACGATAATAACTATTTTCTATATTTTTACGATAAAACCTTATTGATTCATAGAAAAAGTATACTTTTGATGCAGTATTTGTTTGTAGATTGCATTTATAGATTATAACTTTTAATACAGAGAGAAATACTATGAAGAAGGGGAGAAGAAATTTGTTGGTTCTCAGTAATGAACTGCTGTCAGGTGCTTTGGCCTTGTTGGGTTTTGCATCTTGCATAGGAGGGGAGTCTCCTGATGAATACGGGTCGCCTTATGCTAAGTATGAAATCAAAGGTAAAGTTGTGGACGCCGAGCAAGACACTCCTGTGTCCAATGCACGGGTTCTGATGAAGAGGGCGGTACTCATCGGAGGGGATGCAATAGGTATTGCTCCTTCGGGCGATACGATTTATACGGGAAAAGATGGAACTTATCTTTATGAAACAAATGGGGGAGTGACTGATAGGTTTCGCGTCGTTTGTGAAGATCCGTCGGGGGTGTATAAAGCCGACTCTACAGATGTAACCCCGAAACTTGTGGGTGGGCATGACTGGTTTGAAGGTACCGGCAAAGAAGAAGTGAATTTTAAACTGAAGAAAAAGGAAAACAAAGAATAATTAGTTCAGTGACTACTCTTTCTATCCGTAAACGTCTGGCGCTGGAGATTGCGCGGAAAATCCGTAAGAACAGGAAGGAGCTGCATCCGCTGAAGCAGCTTTTCTGGGAGTGTACGCAGCGTTGCAATCTGCATTGCAAGCACTGCGGCAGTGATTGTAAGCGTACATCGGATATCAAAGATATGCCTGCTGAAGCTTTTCTGCGGGTTATCGACTCTATTACTCCGCATGTCAACCCGAATGAAGTGAATATTGTTATTACTGGTGGAGAGCCATTGGTACGGGATGATTTGGAGGAAGTAGGATTGGCTTTGTACCGGCGAGGGTATCCGTGGGGCATGGTTTCTAACGGACTTTATCTTACTGAGCAACGTTTGCAAAGCTTGATGGCTGCCGGACTTCATGCCATTACCATCAGTCTGGATGGTCTTGCCGAAGACCATAATTGGATGCGTGGACATCCCGAAAGCTATTCAAGGGCGATGACTGCCATTAAGATGCTGGTGCACGAGCGGGAACTGGTATGGGATGTGGTGACTTGTGTGAATCGTCGTAATTATCCCTACCTGGATAAACTGAAAACTTCCCTCTATTCTATAGGTGTCCGCAA
Organism: Bacteroides sp. GD17; assembly: GCF_038448625.1. Lineage (NCBI taxonomy): Bacteria > Pseudomonadati > Bacteroidota > Bacteroidia > Bacteroidales > Bacteroidaceae > Bacteroides > Bacteroides sp. GD17. The sequence goes on along the minus strand of NZ_JBCEZS010000004.1, from coordinate 225,108 downwards.
TTGGCGGTTGTTCACTGTTTTTCCCGTAGGGCGTGCAGCAGAACATCCTGATTTTCAGCTGACAGATGAGGAATTTACCGGTGTCATGGAGTTCATCAAGCGTGTTCGCCGAGAGAAGAAAATGCATGTGAATTATGGTTGTGAGGGTTTCTTGGGCAACTATGAGGGAGAGGTACGTGATTATTTCTTTTCTTGCAATGCAGGTGTCAGCGTGGGCTCTGTTCTGGCAGATGGTTCTATTTCTGCCTGTCCCAGCATCCGCAGTAATTTCCATCAGGGCAATATTTATCAGGATGATTTCATGGATGTGTGGGAGAATCGTTTCCAGCCTTTCCGCAACCGGAAGTGGATGAAGAAAGGTACCTGCGCAGATTGTAATTTCTTCCGTTATTGCGAAGGAAATGGTATGCATCTGAGGGATGATAAGGGGGAGTTGCTGTTCTGCCATTATAAGAGGTTGCATTCCTGATTATAATGTATGAACATACTCTATCTTTCTGCTTCTATTGTATATGTAAAGCTATCTGCCCGATAGTAGCCGATATTATATTCTACCGGTACATTGTTAATATCATATACAAATCTTTTGCGAATAAGTATAGGATCATCGGCTTTGATCTCTAATTTGTCGGCAATAAGTTCGCCTGCCAGGCGGGCGGTTATTTCCTCTTTACTCGTTTTTACGATGATTTGATAGTTTGTCTCCAATAGTTCATAGAGTGGGCGTGTATAGTTCTCTTCGCCGGTAAGCGGGATAATCGGGTTGAAGTAAGAGATGAAATAGACAAAAGGAAAGTCTTTGTTGCCTCTCACCCTTTCGAGTACAACACAGCGTTTTGTATTGTTCTCATAGGGTATATCAAAGAAATTGGCTATTTCTTTAGATGGTTTCTTCAAACTGACATGAAGCTCAAAGTTCCGAACTTCTATACCTAACATTTTCATTTCTTGGGAGAAACTGAGCCAGTTCTTTACTCCGCCTACAATCCCCTTCTTGGCTACCTTCGTTCCATATCCTTTTTTCCTGATCAGGAGCCCTTCAAAAACTAACTTATTAATAGCTTGCCTTAATGTGTTCCTTGATATGTTTAATTGTGCAGACAATTCAACCTCGTTCGGGAGAAGTTTTCCGTTCTTGTATTCTTCATCTTCTATTAACTTTCTTAATACTTCTTCTGCTTGAATATGAAGAGGTTTATTGCTGTTGTGATCTATAGTCATAATCTGTTAATTAAGTAAATATGTGGCAAAATTACTCTTTTTTGAAAAAATATCCAAATATTATTTTGAAATAAAAAAGTAATCTATATATTTGCACAATCAATTATATGTTCATACATATAAGATTAGTGAAAGGATTGTTTGCAGGATAACATTTTGAAAAGTGAAGCTTTTGTATAGAGAAAATAGAGTAGAAATCATATAGTGAAAATAATAGTTGCAATAAATACCAGGAGGTATCGGTACCTTGCCTCTTGAACTGTCCGGGCAAAATAGATTTATGATTCTGTTAATTTCATGAGTGGTTATCTTACTTTGTTTAAATATAATAATTTACAAGAATGAAAACTATGAACCTGAAGAAAAACACATGGAGTTATTACTCTAAGTTTGTAGCTGTGGCTATTGTGTTACTGTTATGTACTGTAACGACATTTGCACAGCAGCGAGATGTAAAAGGAACTGTACTGGATACTAATGGAGAAGCTGTTATTGGTGCCAGTGTGCTGGTTGTAGGTGCATCCAATATTGGCGCGATTACTGATTTGGATGGTAATTTTCAACTGAAAGTTCCTGCAGAATTTAAGAGTCTGCGCTTTTCTTATATTGGAATGAGAACAAGTGAATTTGAAATTCCCTCTAATGGTATAATGAAGGTCACTCTTCAAGATGAATCTATAACATTGAAAGAGGTTGTAGCTGTAGGTTATGGTACAGTGCGTAAAAAAGATTTGACGGGATCGGTTACTAATCTTTCGGATAAGAATTTTAATAAAGGTGTCGTGGCTTCTGTCGATCAGTTGATAGCCGGGCAGGTAGCTGGTCTTGTGATAACAAAGCCGGGAGGAGATCCTACAACTGGCGCTTCGATGCGTTTGCGTGGTACTACGTCCCTTTTGGGAGGAAATGGCCCGTTAGTAGTTATTGATGGTGTTCCCGGGGCTTCTATGAATATTATTTCTCCGGAAGATGTTGAGTCTGTTTCTGTGCTGAAAGATGCTTCGGCTGCTGCCATCTATGGTGCCCGCTCTGCCAATGGCGTTATCATTATTACAACGAAAAAAGGACGTGAGGGGTCGGCAAGCATTTCTTACAATGGGTATTTCAGTATTGAGAATATAGCCAATAATCTGGATATGCTGTCTGCTGACCAGTGGAGGCAATATGTGAAAGAGAATAATTTGAATGCTACAGATTATGGAGGCAATACGGAATGGCATAAAGAGATTTTCCGTACAGGATATTCTCAGAGCCATAATCTTAGCCTTACCGGTGGCAGTAAGACGAGCAAGTATCGTGCAGGTGTGACTTTTCTTGACCAAAAAGGTATTATGCTTAGTAATGATTTGCAACGTTTCAATGCCAATTTCTCATTAGAACAAAAAGCGCTTGATGATAAATTGACCGTCAATCTGGCTTTGAACGGTACATTTGAAAAGTGGCATGATGTGCCTGATGGAAATGTATATACTTATGCGTATAATCTGAATCCGACAATGCCCATTTATGATGAAAACGGTGGTTATAAGGAAGAAAACGGAATGCTCAATTATAATCCTGTTGCCATTCTGAATCAGCTGACTTCCGATAAAAGTCGTAATTATCTTCAGGGACGCCTTGCTGCTGATTATAAGATATTTCCCTTTCTGTCAATAGGTCTAAATGGGTCAATGTCGCGTAATGACTTTTTATGGGGATATTATGCTCCCAGGACTTCTCGTCCGGCAGAAGCTGCAAAAGGTATTGCCAGGCGTGAAACTTCAGAGGATAATCAGTCGCTTCTTGAAGGTAACCTGACGTTTGACAAGACATTTGTTGAAAAACATAAAGTGAATGCCGTTGTTGGTTATTCTTTTCAGGAATTCTTTAATGAAGGTTTTAGTGCCCAAAATCGTGAATTTGTTACAGATTTGTTCACTTATAATAATTTAGGTGCAGGTAATAATCTTTTGCCAGGTGATATTTCGAGCCAGAAAAACTCTAATCGTTTGATTTCTTTCTATGGACGTGCGAACTATAGCTATGACAGCAAATATATGCTGACTGCAACCTTGCGTCGTGATGGTTCTTCAAAGTTTGGTGCTAATAATCGGTGGGGATATTTTCCGTCAGTTTCAGCGGCATGGCGCATCTCTCAGGAGAAGTTTATGAATCGCTTCAACTTTGTAGAAGATCTTAAGTTGCGTGTATCTTATGGTGTTACAGGTAATCAGGATATTCCCAATTATAAGACATTGGCAATGTATGGTACAGGAGGTTATTATTACAGTAACGGGCAATTCTATACACAATATACTCCGAACCAGAACGCCAATCCCGATCTGAAGTGGGAACAAACTTCACAGTTCAATATCGGTCTTGATTTTCATCTATGGAATGGATTGCTGAGAGGTAGCATTGAATATTATGATAAGTATACTAAAAATCTGTTGTATAACTATCCTGTACCGACTCCTCCCTATCAATATGGTACAATGATGGCCAATGTAGGTGAGGTTTCGAATAAAGGTTTCGAGATTACGTTGGAATCGACTCCTATCCAGACTAAAGATTTTCAATGGAATGTAAGCGTAAACCTGGCACACAATAAAAATATGCTGGAGTCATTATCAAATGATGAGTTCCAACGTGATGTTGTATATACTGGAGCCCAAACTATAACCGGTTTGCAGGAGACTTCTCAGATTCTTAAACCGGGTTCTCCCATTGGAACATTTTATGGTGCGAAATATATAGGCAAGGATGAGAATGGCATTTTTCAATATGCAGATATTAGTGGTGATGGAAAATATGTTTATGCGGATGACCGTACGGAAATTGGTTGTGCACAACCAGACTTTACCATCAATATGAGTCACTCCTTCCAATATAAGAATTTCTTCTGTTCGTTCTTATTAAGAGGTGTATTTGGAAATGATGTATTGAATGGTACAGCTTTGTATTTGAATGATGCAAACCGTTTGCCGGGTAGTAACATTCTTGATACAGGCTTGAAAATAGCTAAACAGCCTCTTGTATACTCTTCATATTATATTGAGGATGGCAGTTTTGTGCGGTTGGAGAACATTCAATTGGGGTATAATTTCAAGTTCAGACCGGGAACGCCGGTTAAGAATCTGAAGTTGACGGCAACAGCCAATAATCTGTTTATCATAACCAAATATAGTGGTATTGATCCGGAGGTGAGTCAGGACGGTTTGGTTTTTGGTATTGATGCGCGTAATTATTATCCTAAAACAAGATCCTTTTCTTTAGGACTGAATGTAACATTTTAATTAAATCGATAATCATCATGAAAAATATCAATAAATTAGCTTTTGCTACGCTTTTTACCGTATCTGTATTCAGTACGTCGTGTACAGATTTGGATGAACGTCTGTATAGCGTTATTCCGCAAGATGAGTTTGGTACGACAACAGAGGAAATGAATGCGCTTATAGGCCCGGCTTATGGAACTCTTGTCAATTGGGTGAATGATCAGTTTTGGTATACCATGGTTAGCTCGGATGAGTATATGATTCCGGCTCGTGGTCTGGACTGGCTTTCAGGAGGTATTTATCTGCGCTATCATCGTCATGAATGGCGGGCAGAAGAGTGCCCCAACTTGTGGCATTTCACTGATGTGACAACGATTAATAAAACGCTGAACCTCTTGGAAACAACGACAGTTGATATTCAGGATAAGGACCGTATTATGGCAGAACTGCGCGGTTTGAGGGCATTGTGGTATTTCGTTATGCTCGATGGCATTGGAAGTGTGCCTATTGTAACCAAATACGAAGAAGGGCTGCCAACCAATAAAGGGGTTACCCGTAAGGATGTTTATGACTTTGTAGAAAGTGAACTGTTGGCAATCAAAGATCAACTGACAGGGGAGGTTACTACTACTACTTATGGAAAGTTCACCAAATGGGCATGCTATACTCTGATGGCAAAACTTTATATCAATGCGGAAGTGTATACGGGAACTCCTCAATGGGAGAAAGCATTGGATTGCTGTAATAAAGTAATTGAGGGAGGACAGTATATTCTTGAACCTGATATCAATACGAACTTTAAGGTGAAGAATGAAGGTTCGAAAGAAAACATTTTGATAGTGCCGTATGATTATAATTACTTCCGTGGTTATTTTATCCCATATCAGATGTCATGGCATTATTCCAACAATAGGACTTTTGATTTCGATTGTGACTGTTGGAATGGACCGTGTGCCGTACCCGGTTTTGTTCATAAGTATGATGAAGCAGATATTCGGAAAAAATGGTTTATGTATGGACAGCAGTACGGCCCGTCAGGAGAAAAGCTTAAAGACCGTAATGGCAATGATTTGAATATTACTATTGATATGGTGAATTTCGAGAATGCTACAGAGGTTGAAGGTGCCAGACTGTATAAATGGGAACCGGAGAAAGGTGGGCATAATCATTTGAACAATGACTTTGCAATATTCCGCTATTCGGATGTTCTATTGATGAAGGCTGAATGCTTGCTTCGTATTAGTGAAGCCAATGAGCCGGAAGCACGTGCCATTGTGAATGAAGTGCGATCTCGCAATTTTGATCCTTGGACAGAGGATAAGGCTATTAAAAAGCTCACTCTTGAAGTCTTGCTTGATGAACGTGGATTTGAACTTGTTTTTGAAGGCTGGAGACGTAATGACCAGATCCGGTTTGGAACGTTTGGCGATACATGGGACTTCAAGCCAAATAAAGATGATGCGGATAAGCATACTTTTGTATTCCCTATTCCTCTTGCTGAGATTCAAAAGAACCCTAGTCTGGTACAGAATCCGGGTTATTAATTGAAATATTTGATGGAGAAATTGATTTGCAGTAATTTCAGTTTGACTGTGGCTTGAAAGTCAATTTCTCCATTAACAATAAATGCTGAGTGTCAATGAAAAAAAGCCTGATATTTCTGATTTTTGTTTGTGGGTGGAGCTTACTTCTCGCACAGCATACAATGTCCTTGGAGTACCCTCACAAATCTATTGCCGGGCTTGTGGGAGATGGAACTTTTTTGATCCAAACGCATCCTGATAGCTTCAAATCTGTGCGGGGAAAGAAGATTGAAGGTAGTTTGCAGATATTTGCAGATTCTTTTCAGCTTTCTGTATTGAACGATCCGACCTCCTTCTTTTTTCCCGGTGGAGTGGAGTACGTTGGCAGTGACGGTACGCGCGTGCTTTATGGAGTTACCCCTAAGTATGGATTTATTTTGGCTGTTGAGACCAATCTTGCAACAGAAGTTGTATTGCAGGATAGATCTGCTTCTCGGCTTAAAAAACGATTAAACAGAAATGCTAAAAAATGTACAACCTTTTTTTCGGAAAGGAATGTCGCCGGTTCATTGACATATGCAGCCTTAAAAGATATTTTGTACAAACCCTATCAGGAGAAATTGGTAATCAATACACCGAATCATACTCTTGATATGGCTGTACAGTTCTCGCAATATCTCCTTGACTTAGGATTCAATGGAGAGTTTATGTTGTGTGAACTCTTTCGGTGGCTTGATATTTGGGCAAGAGATTTGGGTTCCGGGCTTCTTCCTGGAGCATTGGCTTCTGGTCGTGCCGATAAGGCACGCAAATCATTGGAATATGATTTGCAACGCTATAATTTGATGTCTCCTGCTGATTGTAAAAATTCAAATGACCCGTCTCAGGGAGGAACTGCTGAGGGTATCGGCTGGACAGTACGTTCCATTTGGAATTATTACCTCTATTCCGGCAACAAGGAGCAACTGGCTGAAGATGCTTGCATCATGCGCCCTTGGGTCGATTTCTGGATTACCCGTGATTATGATGAGGATGGTTTGATTATCGATGTGACCGAGTTTATGGATCACATGATTATGATGCTTACAACAAATGGAGTCTCTACGCTTGCAGCCAACGCTATGTACTCGGGTATGTTGCAGTATGCACATAGGATAGAGCAGGAATTGGGAAATGCCGGCAAAGCAGCTTATTATCAGTCTTTGTATCAGCGGACGGTAAATGCAATAAATACTGTATATTGGAATGACCAGAAAGGATATTTCAATAATATGGCTTTATGGGGAAACATTAGCGAGCGTAGTGCACAGCCCTCGCAGAGTATGCTTTTGAAGATAGGAGCAACAGATGGTAAGCGTACCAGCCGGACCTTGGATTTTCTGAAGCAAAATAATTGGAACGATTTCGGTTCAATAACTATCTTACCTAAAATGAATCATGTGCCTCTTACTAATGATCAGAACGTGAAAGTGTGGCCCTGGTGGAATCTTTGGGAAGCTGAGGCTCGATTTAAACATGGAGATCCTGAAGGGGGGTACAGACTGCTTAGTTTGGCAGCCAATACTATTAAGGATGAAAAATATCCGGGATTGATGGAAGAAACTCTTGCTTTGGATGGAACAACTTATGGGGGGAATGCTTTTCCTACGGCAGCCGGTAACTTGATGGATGTGGTTGTAAAAGATTTGATGGGAATTGAAGTGGTGATTCCTGGTTGGAAAGGGATACGCGTTGTTCCGAAGGTACCGGTCACTTGGACTGACTATTCTTGTCAGATGCCTGTTCCTGGCGGATTTATCAGGATTATAGCCAAAGGAGGTAAGGTTTTTGTTTCTGTAGATAGTAAGTTGATAAAGAAAGTATTTACGGTAGAGGAAATAAATGTGATTGGAGCTGAGAAGGTGGTTGAGAAAGTCCCCCAAAACATTAGTGTGTCTTATGTTCCGGTGACCAAGAAAAAAGTAATGCCACTCAAAGCTGGTAAATATGCCCAGTTCTTTGATCCGGAGTTTCATGTGCAACCGATTGGGTTTATTACGGAAAAAGTAGATGTGGAAGGATTGGCTGAGATTGCTCATTCTGATATTCGGCATCTTATTATTCAGGGTAACAGACTACCACTGGCTACAAAGAAGGGAGTTTCAATACGAGTGGCATTGGAAGAATTTGTTGCTAGAGGTGGTAATGTGATTTTTTATGGTGCTACAGTAAATGAAAAGAATGATGAGGATGGAGCTGGTATTCTGGGAGAACAATGTGGCATTGTAGATTGGGAGCAGTACCTGCCGGCAAGAGAAAAAAGATATTTTCATGGCTGGAAATCTGTAGGGGATTCAAAGAATGGAACATTCAATTATCAGGCTACGGTTGAAATACCTCAATACTTCAATGGTAAGGAATTGTTTGTTGAGATCGGGCAGATTGTTGGTTTGGATTCTATTTTCGTAAATGGAAACTTTGTGGCTTCGTATGTAGATATGGATCGGTATATGAAGCAAGAATACCCTACGCGTACTGACTACCGGCATTCCCATAAATATAAACGTGTTAGTCGCATATATCGTTTTACTCCTGCATCGCCTGCTTATAAAGCCTTCAATTTTGGAGGAGAGAATAAGGTAGAAATACGTATTATGAAAGATGCGTTATGCGAAGGATTGACAGATAAAAATCGTCCAAATGTTGGTATTGAAGGTGCTCGGTATGCTTGGCAGGCTTTAGATGAAGACTTACCTGAAATAGGTCTTGAAGTATCGAAGCGGAAGGGAGTTAATTATTGGGGAAATGAACAGTTCTTTAATTCATGGAGTACTAAACAAGGGCTGTTTGGCTTTGCAATAAACGGACGAGGCATTCAGTTTATGGACGGGACGGTGCTTGCCGGATTACCCGAAGTTGATATGCCTGTCAATACTGCTTATACGGATTTTGCTCTTTTTGCACCTCTCCAATTTGAAGTGTTGGCCTATACTTGGACTCATGAGCGTTTGCTCTATCCTATGGAAACGGAACGATATCCATGTGTTGTACGCATCGCACATGGAGACAGCGGAGGAGGTTATACTTTGATTACTCCAGCCGTAACGACTCGTGTGCTCGGTGAGGAGATTATAGGACGTATTGTTGGTAAAAATAAGCATGAATTAAATAATAGTATCCAATGAGAATAGATAGGTATATCATTATATTGTTAGCTTCTTGGGTATGTTCCATGCCTGCTGTCGGACAAGAGATGACGGTTGATTATCGTTATGCTCCGGACTGGCATCTGACGACGCCGGCTTTACCCGATGATTCTTATAAAACCTTAGTCGGCCCTCAAGGGCAGTTATTTTATGATTATGGAGGTAAAAAGTTTTTTGCTTATGCTTTGGGGAAAGGCTTCAGAACAGTTATTCATATGATGGCTGATGAGAATCAGCGCTTTGAATCACAGTATTTGCGTTCTGCCCGTATTCCTATAGCTACAACGAGGAGTTCTGTTTATGGGATGGAAGTTACGCAAGAAGTCTACTCTTCAACTAAATCGCTGCAGACTGGTGAAAAGTTGGTGCATCCGCTAACTGATAATCGTGAAGATATTCTGATGACTTCCATCAAGAACCGGACTCTTTCCGAGCATACATTTTTTCCTTTAGTCGTGGTGAACTCGGAGCATGAGATAAAGGTGGAAGGACGGATGATTACAATTAGAGATAAGGAACATTTCTGTTTTTCTCTGCCGGTTATTCGTGTACGTAGGAATCTTGCAAGTTTTAAGACGATTGTGGAGCTCGCTCCGGTTACATTAAGCCCGGGCGATGAATACTTGTTGGCTGGGGTTTATGATAATGGTCTGCAGTCGGATTTGATGACTTCCATGCTGTCCGAGCCTCAAGAATTGCTATGCAGGCTCCCTGACATGTGCAAAAAGGTTGTTGCATTCTGGGAAAACGATTCAAACATTCCGTATAATAGGATAGAGGTGCCTGACCGCGAAATTCAGAACCTGGTAGATGCTTCCATTCGTGGAATTTGGCAGGCCAGGGAAATTGTTGATGGGCAAATCAGTTTTCAGGTAGGTCCTACTTGCTATCGTGGCTTGTGGATTGTAGATGGTGCCTTCCTTGCTGAGACTGCTGCTTTGTTAGGACGTGGTGTGGAAGCACGTAAAGGCATTGAATATGCATTATCCTTCCAGGGTAAGGAGGGGGAGTTTGCTAAACTGAACAAGACTTTTTGGAAAGAGAATGGCATTGTGCTTTGGACATGTGTTCGCCATGCTATGTTGACACAAGATAAAGAATGGCTGCATGCTGTTTGGCCGACCCTTTGCAAGACTGTTGATTATATCAAAGTCTTGCGGCAGCGTTCTTATGAAAACGAAACGCCATTGGATGATGGGCTTATCCCTCCCGGGTATATTGACGGAGGATTGAATGGTGGAGTTGATCAACCGGAATATTCGAATACAGTATGGAATCTTGCTGGTTTGAAGAGTATGATCGAGGCTGCCAGATGGCTTGGCGCTGAGGAAGATGCAGCAAAATGGCAAGCCGAGTATGATGATTTCTTTGCTGCATTCCACAAAGCCGCTCATAGAGATATGGCGGTTGATGATTTTGGCAATTATTATTTGAACAATATGATGGTTCCTGAACACCGGAGTCTGCCACAACGTGCATTGTGGGCATTTTGTCAAAGCATCTATCCGGGACAGATATTTGAGATGAATGATTCAATTGCAGTTGGTACGATGAAGATGTTACATACTACCCTGCAGGAAGGCATGGTGATGGGAACAGGATGGATTATTGAAGGAATTTGGAATTATTTTGCCAGTTTCTATGGACATGCTTGTCTATGGATGGGGGAGCCGGAACGTGCTATAGCATCATTGTATGCTTTTGCAAATCATGCATCTCCTGTATACTTGTGGCGTGAGGAGCATAATCCACGCGATTTGCAACGTGATTTTGTAGGTGACATGCCCCACAACTGGGGAAGTGCGGAGTTTATCCGTTTAGTGGTTCATTTGCTCCAGTTGGATAGGGGGAATGATTTGCATCTTCTGGAAGGGATGCCTCGGGAATGGCTAAAAGCAGGAATGCGTACAGCTCTTCGTGGAGTAGCTACTCCGTTTGGTCCATTATCTTTTTCTATAGAAGTGAGCCAGGATGGAAAAATAGCCGAAATGAAGGTTGAACCATTAGGCGATAACTTGTGCAAAAAATTGGTTGTGCATACGGGGTCTTGGGGCAAAGTGAACGGAAAAAACAGTATTAGCTTGAACCCAGCCTGTTCCAACAACTTGAGGATAGAACTTGAAAATTAATATATAACTTACTATCAACAATGGAAAATGTAAAAATATTTATGCCTGAATTGTTTTTCAACGGTAAAGAACTGATTGGAGAACATGTCGAGAAATCTACTCGTAAACTGATTGATCTAAAAGGAGTTTACGAAGATGAAACTGCATTTGAGATTATGGACCTTGAACAGGTTGTTTATCATGTGTCCAGTACTTTCCCGGTAAAGGAGGGGACACCGGGAGGTTTGTTTATGGGCATCACTTACTTGATGCCTGGTAAGGTGGGTGATGAATACTTTATGACAAAGGGACATTTCCACTCGAATATTGACCGGGCTGAATTTTATTGGGGTGTGGAAGGTGAAGGTATGCTTATCCTGATGAATGAGGCGCGTGAGGTTTGGGCGGAGCGTATGTATCCGGGGAGTTTACACTATATTCCGGGAGGGGTTGCCCATCGTGTGGCTAATGTAGGTAATGGTATGCTGACGTTTGCTGCCAGTTGGCCTTCGGATGCGGGGCATAATTACGAAACAATAGCCCGGGGAGGATTTGCGCGTCGTTTGAAAGAAGTGAATGGTAAACCGAAATTGATTTAAAGAAAGATTGAAATGTATTATATAGGAATAGATTTAGGCGGTACTGTTATAAAGGTGGGGCTGGTAAGTCAAGGAAAAGTCATTGGCACTAAAAGGCTTGAAGCAGATTCCATACATGGCTTGGAACCTCGCTTGGGGCTAATTTCCAGTGCTATAGATAGCTTGTTGGCCGAAGCCAATATTTCCGTCAATGCCTTCAAAGGCGTATTCCTGGCGTTTCCTGGTATTGTAGATGCTCGTACTAAGCGGGCTGTATCTACTAATGCTAAGTATGATGATGCTCCTTCCATTAATCTGCAGCAATGGTGCTCTGAACGTTGGGATGTTCCGTTTGCTATTGATAATGATGCCCGTGCAGCGACTGTTGGCGAGTGGCAGTTTGGTGTTGCCCGTGGAAAAGAGAATGTGGTAATGATGACCATTGGTACAGGTATTGGTACCGGAGTAATTCTTGAAGGTAAATTACTTTATGGACAGCATTATCGGGCAGGTTCGTTGGGTGGACACCTGATTGTAGATTATCAGGGCAGGCAGTGCACTTGTGGTAATGTGGGTTGTGTAGAAGCACACGCATCTTCCTTTTTCTTGCCACAGATTATCCGGGAAAACGAAAAGCTTAGTCCGGCATTTCGCAATGATTCAGTTAATTATGACTTCAAGAGTTTATTCGTGCAAGTTGCTGCTGGTGTTGCAGATGCCAAGTGTGTAGTAGAGGGTTGCATGGATGTGTGGAGTGCTGCCATTGTGAACTACATTCATGCTTACGACCCTCAAACTATTATTTTGGGAGGTGGAATTGTGAAAAGTAAAGATTTAATATTGCCTTATATACGTAAGAAAGTAGGTTCATTGGCTTGGTGCCCTGACGAAAAGGTGGAGATTGTAGCTTCTGTATTGGGTGATGACGCAGCATTAGTTGCTGCAGAGTATTATTTAAAAGACGATAAAAGATAAAACTATGAATAAATATTTGCAGAATAACAGAAAATCGAATTATGACAAGTTTCCGGTAGTGCAAGTCCCGGGAGAAGAACATAGTTGTGTAACAGGTTGGGAGAACGTAACCGCTGCGTTGCGTTCTCTGTTACAGCAACAACAACAGCACATCTTGGTTGTGGAATGCTATCAAGGGGTATATGAAGATGAAGTACTGAAAGCGTTGCGTGACGGCTTTCCGGAAGCCTGCATCTTTGAGTCTGCATTGGCAATGAAAGATCAGCATGTTTTATACGATGCAATTAAAGATGATGTAACAGACGATGAGATCTTCGGTTATATGACGCGGCATACGATGGGAATTTACTTTGATGATGCCAAGGTGGAACGTATGCGTGGTCTGATAGCAGCATCCTTAGCTAAGTGTACTATTGTTTACGGAGTAGGGGCTTCTTATGTTTGGCAGGAATCTGCTTTTCTTGCCTATCTGGATATGGCACGTTGGGAGATACAACTTCGTTTTCGTCGTGACGAGATTTCGAATGTGGGATTTCAAAATAAAGCGGAACGTGCTTCATTGCAATACAAGCAGGCATTTTTCGTGGACTGGCGTATTTGCGACCGTTGGAAAAAGCAGATTCTGAAACAGATTGATGTTTTCATTGATACGAATAAAGCCGGAGAACCAAAGATGGTACCTGCTGCTGCTGTCTTCAAAGGATTGGATATTGCTGCATCTCGCCCATTCCGTGTTGTGCCGTTTTTCGATCCGGGACCATGGGGCGGGCAATGGATGAAAGAAGTCTGTGATCTTGATAAGGAATCTGTGAATTATGCTTGGTGCTTTGATTGTGTTCCTGAAGAAAACAGTCTTTATTTAGGCTTTGGAGAGGTACGTTTTGAGTTACCTTCCATTGATTTGGTATTTACTCATCCGGTTCAGCTATTAGGGCCTAATGTTTATGGTCGGTTTGGCGATGAATTTCCTATTCGTTTTGACTTCTTGGACACAATGGAAGGTGGAAATTTAAGCCTTCAGGTTCATCCTTTGATTGAATATATTCAAGAGAAGTTTGGAATGCATTATACTCAGGAGGAGAGTTATTATATTTTGGATGCGGAAGAAGATGCCAAAGTTTATCTGGGACTAAAGGAGAATGTTGATCCGGCAGCTATGATAGATGAATTATGTCAGGCGCAAGAAACTGGAGTTTTCGATGCGGAGAAACATGTAGGAGTACATGCAGTGAAGAAGCACGACCATGTGTTGATTCCTCCCGGTACAATACATTGTTCAGGCTCGAACAGCATGGTACTTGAAATCAGTGCTACCCCTTATATTTTCACCTTCAAACTTTGGGATTGGGGGCGTTTAGGACTGGATGGACGTCCACGTCCCATCAATATCGAGCATGGAAAACATGTCATTCAATGGAATCGTACGGAAAGTTGGGTAAAGAAAGAGGCGATTAACTGTTTAGTTCCTATTACTGAAGGCGAAGGGTGGCGTGAAGAAGCTACCGGGCTTCATGAACGTGAGTTTATTGAAACACGCCGCCATTGGTTCACGGGAAGAGTTCCTCATGATACAAATGGGTCAGTACAGGTCTTGAATTTGGTAGAAGGCCGTGAAGCTATAGTAGAAAGTCCCGTAAATGCTTTTGCTCCTTTTGTAGTTCATTATGCCGAAACATTTATTATTCCGGCAGTAGTAGGTTCTTATACTATACGTCCTTACGGAGAATCGGAAGGAAAAGAATGTGCAACCATTAAAGCATATATACGAAAATGATAGATTGTAAAAAGATGCTTTTTAATCCGGGGTTTGATATTACCCCGACATTTCTGCCAATGGGCTTTGAATATGGAGAGGATGTGTTTGGTCCTGAAGTTGAGAATAGAATGCTGGATGACATTCGGAAAAGTTTGATGAATCCGGCTTGTAAAGGTCCTGAGGTGGTTTATTCCATTGCTATGGATGTAGGCAAGAAGAAGCATAAAGCGCTGCTGGAAAAAATGCATTTGCTATATGGAGTTGTAACTTATGCTGCCGGACGTTTGGGGGATGAGCCTATTCGTAGCCAAGGACATATACATAAGGTTTCGGCTTACAGTGGATGGTCTACTCCTGAAGTGTATGAAATTTGGTCGGGTGAAGCGATTATTTATATGCAAGAATATGCTGAAGATATTCCCGGGCGTTGTTTTGCCGTGCATGCCAAAGCAGGAGAAGTTGTTATTGTACCTCCCTATTGGGCACATGCTACGATCAGTGCAAATCCTGAATGTCCGCTAACGTTCGGTGCTTGGTGTGACCGTGATTATGGTTTTGTTTACGATGGGGTCCGTGGTCACGGAGGAATTGCCTGGTTCCCTGTTTTCAATGCGGAAAATAAAATAGAATGGAAAGCTAACCCAAGGTATCAGACGTCTGAGTTGATATGTAAGACTCCGGATGACTATTCTGCTTTGGGCATAGAGCCGGGTAAGAGCATTTACGAAACTTTTGAGGAGAATCCCGATACATTCTTGTATGTCCCTTCGCCTCAGTTGAAAGAAGATGTCTGGAAGAGTTTTATACCTTAATTACTAATACTAAGAAAATGAAACCAATATGTCAACATAAAAATCCAATGATAGTCTATGTAATAGCTATTATTGCAGCTACAGGAGGATTACTGTTTGGATTCGATACCGGTGTTATTTCGGGAGCCATCCCTTTTTTGCAAAAAGACTTTGGCATTGATGACGGTACGATAGAGCTTATTACTACTGCCGGACTTGTAGGAGCAATTGCGGGTGCATTGTTTTGTGGTAAGGTTACCGACTATTTGGGACGTAAAAAAGTGATATTTGCATCGGCTGTAATATTTGCAATAGGTGCTGTCTGGTCGGGGCTGGCCCCGGATTCTATGAATTTGATTCTGGCTCGTCTTTTTCTGGGGGTAGCAATAGGTGTGTCATCATTTGCAGTTCCTCTTTATATTGCAGAAATATCACCAACAAATATTCGTGGAACTTTAGTGTCCATGTTTCAGTTGATGGTGACATTGGGAGTGCTGGTTTCATACCTGTCCGATCTGTTTTTTGCCGATGAAACGGATATTACTTGTTGGCGTCCTATGTTCTATGCAGGTGTGCTTCCGGCTCTTATTTTATTGATTGGGATGATCTTTATGCCTGAGAGTCCGAGGTGGTTAATGAGTAGAGGACGCAGGGAAGAGGCGATGCATATTTTGAATAGGATAGAAGGAGAAAGTAATGCTGAAGAAGTTGCACATGCCATTAGCGAGGAAATAGAAAAAAGTAAGGATGAGATCTCAAAGTGGAGCGAGTTGATAAAGCCGGGGCTGCGTACACCACTTTTTATAGCTGTAGGAATCATGTTCTTTCAGCAGTTTGTGGGCATTAATACTGTTATTTATTATAGTCCCAAAATTTTTTTTATGGCTGGTTTTGACGGAGCAATCTCTGCCATTTGGGCTGCTGTTGGTGTGGGGGTAGTTAATGTTGTAGCTACGCTTGTTTCAATCTATTTCGTGGATAGATTGGGGCGTCGTAAACTTTATTTTACCGGATTGACGGGGATTGTGCTGTCTCTGATTGCTTTGTCCATGAGTTTTGTATTTGCTGGCGAACTGGGTGGCACCGGCCAATGGATGACGGTTATTTTCATGTTTCTTTATGTTGCTTTCTTTGCTATCAGCATAGGACCACTTGGCTGGTTGATCATTTCGGAAGTTTTTCCGCAGAAAGTACGTGGATTGGGTGCATCAGTAGGCTCGCTTTCAGTGTGGGTATTTAACAGTATTGTTTCTTTCACTTTCTTCAAGATTGTCAATGCATTGACCATACCCGGTACTGAAATCATGATAGGTGAGGAGCAAGTGGGGAATCCGGCAGGAGCATTTGGCTTCTATGGAATCATTGCATTACTGGCTCTCGTATGGGGGTACTTCTTTGTGCCCGAAACTAAAGGTGTATCCTTGGAGAAGATTGAAGATTTTTGGCGTAAAGGTGGCAAACCGCGTAATCTTAAGTAACAGACTTTGTTAAACGTAATAAATAACTGAAAATGAAGAAACTCATATTTATGTTTTTACTGCTTTGTGCAGCTGCTTTGCAAATGACTGCACAAACAGTATCTGAATGGATGTTCCATATTCGTGGAACTGATGAGTATATGTATGGAAGTGGGAAGGACTTGAAAGTGGGAAAAGAACCGCATGATGCAAGTTACCTTTGGCTGATAGAAGCTACTGACAGTGAATCTGTACGTATCCGCAATAAACAGACAGGAGAGTACTTGAGGCTGGATGATAATAATAATGTGCGGCTTTCACCGATGCCGATTACATGGGACAGTTCTTTTATCTGGTCTTATGAAGGTTTTACTCATAAATATATGACTAATTGTGGCTGGTTTACTTTGAGCAATGCAAAAGGGGATAAAGCTTCATATCTTGTAGTCCGGAATGGAGAAATCCGATATTTGCCGATAGAACGATATGCAGATTTTAATGCCCATTGGACTCCGGTCCGCCAGAACAGTGCAAGTCTTCCATTTACTTTGGCTCCAAATGAGGTTGTAGAATCTTCTTTTTTGGGAGAACGTATGGCCAAGGCTATTTCTGAAAAGGAAATTGTATCGAACTATCATGGTACTAACCGTTGGAAGCTTTCGCGTGATATATCTGCTTTCCCAAAATTCACAGCTAAAAGTAATCTGTTAGTTCCTGCTCTCTATAATATGGCACTGGAGGAAATGTTGTTGGATATTCGTAAGGATTCTACGTATATGGCCGGGGCTTTATGGCCTGATACCTGGACACGTGATGCTGTGTATAGCATTTATTTCTCCTATTCATGGATTATGCCTGAAGTTTCCCGTCGTACCTTAGAGAAGCAGACACTGAGAAATCCACGTGAAGCTTTGCAAGATACCGGCAGTGGTGGCTCTTATCCTATCTCTACCGATCGTGTGGTATGGGCTGTTGCCGCCTGGGAGTATTATCTGGTGACGGGTGACAAGGTTTGGCTGCAAGAGGCCTATGAAGGGCTACGCAATACGGCTTTAAAGGACCTGCATATAGCTTTTGACGCGGATGCCAATCTTTTCAAAGGAGAAACTTGTTCCATGGATTGGCGTACTCATACATACCCCAACTGGTTTACGAATGTGAATATCGGTGAGTCTTTTTCCAGTGGTACCAATGCGTTGCATTTCTTTCTTTATCGCTTTTTGGCTAATGCCGGGAGTATTCTTAAAGTTCCGGCGGAAGAGCAGATGTTATGGAAAAACACAGGTGAAAAGCTGAAGCAAGGAATGAATGAACATTTTTGGAATGAAGAAAAAGGTTTGTTTGAATGCTATTTATATCCCGGATTCTTAGGGTATATACCTTCACAAAGGGTGGGTTGTATGTCCAATGGTTTGGCTGCCATCTTAGGAGTGGCTTCTTCCGAGCAGATTGATAAGGTTGTTAAGAACTCACCGATGTATGCGTATGGCGCAGCAGTTCTTTATCCGAGTATTCCGGATGATTTTGCCTATCATAATAAAAGTGTATGGCCGGTTTGGGAGACTCCGTTGATGTATGCTGCCAAGACCTCTGGAAACTTTGCTGTGACAGAACATTTGATGAAGTCGCTTGTCCGCCAGTCGGCTCTTTTTCTGACGCATAAAGAGAATATGACTTATGATACGGGCTATGACCGTAATACTGCGTTGAACTCTGACCGGCAACTTTGGTCGGTTGCTTCTTACATCAGTATGGTATATCGTGTACTTTTCGGAATGGAGTTGACGATGGAAGGGGTACGTTTTAATCCTGTATTGCCTGCTTGGGTGGGGAATGAAATCAAATTGGATAATTTCAAGTATCGAAATGCTATTCTTAATATCACAGTGAAGGGGGAAGGGACAAAAGTAACATCGTTTATTGTAAATGGACAGAAAAAGAAGCCCTCTTATGTACTGCCTGCTAATGCGAAAGGAGTTTATAATATTGTCATGACGGTGACCGGAGATACTGATAGCAACGCAGATATTAATATGGTTACTGCAGGGCCGCGTAACTGCTGGTCACCTATAGAACCGGTTATTCGCCTTGAGAATCAATACATTCATTGGTCTATGCAGCCAGGAGTAACATATCGTCTAAAGGGTATAGGAGTAAACAAGGAAGTGCGCTCTCCCTATAATCTGCGGAAAGAGAAACCCGGATACTACGCTGTTTGTGCAGTAGATGAGAAAGGAGTGGAATCCGATCTTTCTAATCCGGTACTTTATACCTTCTATGAAAGGCGGTATGAGGCTGAAGATTTTGCCAAATCATCTTTTATTGAGGCGAAATCAAAAGGATATTCCGGTAGCGGTTATGTAAAAGACTGTTCTGCTGCTCCCGCCAATCTTTCAATAGATATTGAAGTGCCTGAGACAGGTGATTACATGATTCGCTTCACCGGTTCCAATGGAAATGGACCACATGACACTTTCTGCACTATCCGCTCACTATCTTTGGATGGAAAGGATTATGCTACTGTGATTTTGGAAGCCTATGGAGATTGGAGTGAGTGGACACATACCAACCATATTCAGTTGCGTAATCTGTCGGCCGGAAAGCATACTGTGTCTTTGACGGTTAATCCGGAACAACGCGGCTTTGATAACAATATGTCCTTCAATAAAGAAAACCTGAATGACTGGTTTATTGATTATCTGACGATCATCCGTTTCTGAAATAACATACAATGAAGCCAAAGGTTATTATCAAAGATATTGATTATCCGGTTTATTCTCAACCTTCAACTTTGCCTCCTCCTACTGTGGAGGAGCTGAGTTGTCGGATAATTCGTTGCCGGGAAATGATGGAGCAACGGGGGCTGACTCATTTATTGGTATACGGCGATCGGGAGCATTTTGCTAATCTGATGTATCTGACAAACTTTGATCCGAGGTTTGAGGAAGCATTGTTGGTTCTACGATTGACAGAAAAACCGCTTGTTTTGGTTGGCAATGAATGTGAAGGACATTTGGGAATCTCTCCTTTACACTTGGCAAAAGAATTGCGACATGAACGTTTTCAGACCTTCTCTTTGATGAATCAGCCTCGGAATGCAAGCCGACGTCTTGATGTCATTTTCCGTGAGGAGGGAATCACTGAAGAAGCATATATCGGTATAGTTGGCTGGAAATACTATTCCGATTCAGAATTTGATTTTCCTTTGTATGCCAGCGATGTTCCTAATTATATAATAGATGTTTTGAGGACATTGGTGCCTGTTAATAGGCTCATAAATGCAACTGATCTGTTTACTGCGCCGTCTTATGGTATGCGTACTTTTCTGTCTCCTTATGAAGTTGCTTTCTTTGAGTTTTCAAATGTGCTGGGTTCTGAGGCGATGAAATCTCTTCTGAGAGATTTTAAAGAAGGTATTACAGACTTTGAGCAGATAAAAGCTTTGCAATATAGTGGTTTCCCATTGTCTTGTCATATAAGTATCAAGAGCAGCGGAAATCAGCATTATGGGCTGTCCAGCCCTGTAGGTAGCATTATTTACAGAGGCGACCCTTGTTCTGTAAGTATTGCTCATTGGGGCAGTAACATTTGTCGGGCAGGGTGGGTTGCCGAAAGTGAGGAAGATTTACCCAATCATGCAAAAGGCTATATAGAGAAGTTTGCAGCTCCTTATTTTCTGGCTATTCGAGAATGGCTTAAGCATCTGAGGATTGGTACTTCGGGTGGGCGATTGTATCGGTTGATTGCAGATATGTTGCCATTTGAGCAATTTGCAGTGTTTCTTAATCCCGGACATCTGATACACTTGGATGAATGGATAAGTTCTCCTATTTATGAGGGGTCTGAAGAAATAATACATTCCGGCATGTATATGCAAATAGATATTATTCCCAGGTCGCCGCAGTTTTCATCTTCACGTATGGAAGAAGGGGTTGTTATTGCAGACTATACACTCCGTTGTATGATAAAAAACTGCTATCCTGAAGTATATGAACGCTGCATGGCCAGGCGCCGATTTATGGAAAGTTTGGGATTTGAACTACCTGAAGAAATCTTGCCTTTATCTAATATGGCTGGTATTGTTGTGCCATTTTTCCTGAGGTACCGTTCTGTTTTAAGTTTTATATGATTCTAAGAACATAATGAGGAATATATGAAAAAGTTAATTTTTTTGTTGTTAGCAGGTTTGATTATTGCATCTTGCAATACTCGGCTTGATGAGAAGAAATTGCGTATTCTTACTTGTGGTATTCGCCATGAGTCGAATACTTTTTCCACTTTGGTAACAGATATAGATGTTTTTAATGTTTTGCGTGGTGAGGAAATTCTTCAGGATACACATTTGTGGAGCGAGTATTTGAAAGCCGAGAATGTAGAAATAATACCCACTCTTCATGCCTATGCATGGCCAGGTGGAGTTGTGTCGAAAGAAGCATATGAAACCTTCAAGAGTGAAATTTTGGAAGGTATAAGAAAAGCTGGCGATCTGGATGGCGTATATATGGATATGCATGGTGCTTT
This sequence comes from Bacteroides sp. GD17, assembly GCF_038448625.1. Taxonomy (NCBI): domain Bacteria; kingdom Pseudomonadati; phylum Bacteroidota; class Bacteroidia; order Bacteroidales; family Bacteroidaceae; genus Bacteroides; species Bacteroides sp. GD17. The sequence continues at coordinate 203,736 of NZ_JBCEZS010000004.1, read as the reverse complement.
ACACGTCGATGGTTATGAAGATGCGCAGGCCGATTTGATAAAAGCAATCCGTAAAATTGTGGGTAGTGAGGTCGTTATTAGTGGTAGTTTTGATCTTCATGGTAATTTGTCCGATGAGTTTGTAAAAGAACTGAATCTGGTTACGGGATTTCGTACAGCCCCACATCGTGATGGAGAGGAAACAAAACTTCGGGCTGTGAAAAATCTGGTAAGAGTGCTTCGCCAACATGAGCATCCTCGGATTATACATGTAGACATACCTATTCTTGTTCCGGGTGAAAAGAGCATCACCGAGGTAGAACCACTCCATTCTATCTATGCCAGACTGGATACATTGGAGAAACAGAAAGGAATTCTGGATGCATCTATTTTTGTAGGATATGCCTGGGCTGATCTTCCTCGTTCTGCAATGCGGGTATTTGTTGTGGCTCAAGATTCTGTTTATCTCGATAAGGCGAAGCATGAGGCATATAGTTTGGCGCAGAATATTTGGGATGTACGGCATCGATTGGAACTGGATGTCGAGGCCGGCAATATTGATGAAATGATAAAACGTGCTTATCAGTTACCACAGAAAACTGTATTTATATCTGATTCGGGTGATAATACTACTGCCGGAGCACCAGGAGATAATCCTCAGGTCATTCGGGCGTTACTTAAAAATAATGCGCATGATGCATTGGTGGCCGGGTTGGTAGACGAGGAAGCCTACCAGAAGTGCATTGAAGCCGGTGTTGGCAATACGATTCGTCTGACAATGGGAGGAAAGAAGGACACAGTGTTCGGTTCTCCTTTAACTTTGGATATTACGGTGGACGCTTTATCACCAGATTCTCTTCTTTCTACTTCGCATGGAGTAGCGTTGGTGCACTCTGAGGGTGTAAAAATAGCAATCATTAATAGTCGGCGCTCGTTTGTTTCTCTTAAAGATTTTGAAGAGATAGGCCTTAATCCGTTAGACTTCAAAATTGTGGTGGTGAAGCTTGGTTATCTTTATCCGGAACTGCGTGATATTGCTCCTGCTCATTTAATGGCCCTTACTTCAGGATTTTGTAATTTGGATATGCCTTCTTTACCTTTTACTAAGGTGAGACGTCCGGCTTACCCTCTTGATCTGGAAATGGAGTGGAAGGCAGGTATTTAGCCTGCCCAATCCTCCCTATCCAAATTCCTATACCCAATAGCCTCTGCCAGATGTGAAGGTTGTATTGCCTCGCAGCCTTCGAGGTCGGCGATGGTGCGTGATACTTTCAGGATGCGGTCATAGGCGCGCGCTGAAAGATTGAGCCGGTTCATTGCATTCTTGAGCAGGGTGAGTCCTTTCTCATCGGGGCGGGCGTACAGGGAAAGCAGTTTACTGCTCATCTGGGCATTGCAATAGACTCCGGGAATGTCGGCATATCTTTTTTCCTGAATCTGGCGGGCACGCATTACGCGTTCCCGTATTGTGGCACTCGATTCCCCGGGATGGTTATCGGACATCTTCTCGAATGGGAGTGGGGTAACTTCTATTTGGAGGTCTATGCGGTCGAGCAAAGGTCCCGATATACGGTTCAGGTATTTCTGCACTTGCCCCGGGCTGCACACGCAGGCTTTTGTTGGATGGTTGTAATATCCGCAGGGGCAGGGGTTCATTGAAGCAACCAGCATAAAACTGGCCGGATATTCAACGTTGCATTTGATGCGGGCTACAGTAATTTTCCGATCCTCCAGCGGTTGGCGAAGCACTTCCAGTACACTGCGGTTATATTCGGGTAATTCATCCAGGTATAAAATTCCATTATGAGCCAGACTTATTTCACCCGGTTGGGGAAAACTCCCTCCACCGGTCATGGCTACTGTTGAGATGGTGTGATGCGGATCGCGGAACGGACGTTTGGAGATGAGTCCACCGTCTCTGCCCAATTTTCCGGCAACGGAATGTATCTTGGTTGTTTCAAGGCTTTCTCCTAATGATAATGGAGGGAGTATGGACGGAAGGCGCTTTGCTAACATGGACTTACCGCTTCCAGGTGCACCAACGAGAAGAATATTGTGGCTTCCGGCTGCGGCAACTTCTAAAGCACGCTTCACGTTCTCTTGTCCTTTTACTTCGGCAAAGTCTAAATCAAAATTACTTTGTTGGGCGTAGAATTCTTCACGCGTATTGACTTGCGTCGGTGATAGTTCCCGTTTCTCGTTGAAAAACTCAATGACCTCTTTGAGATTGTTTACTCCATAGACCTTGAGATTGTTCACAACGGCAGCTTCGCGTGCATTCGAAAAAGGTACGATCATTCCTTCAAATCCCAATTCCCTGGCCTTGATAGCGATCGGGAGTACGCCTTTGATGGGGTGCAGGCTACCGTCAAGGCTAAGCTCGCCCATCAGCAGATACTTGCTTAACTTGTCGGATTGGATTACTTCACTGGCAGCCAGCATACCGATAGCTAAAGGTAAATCGTATGCCGAACCTTCTTTACGGATATCTGCCGGAGCCATATTGATGACGATATTGCTGGTAGGCATTTTGTAGCCATTGACTTGCAAGGCCGAAATGATGCGTTGGTGGCTTTCCTTAACTGCAGAGTCCGGTAGGCCGACCAGATAAAACATACAACCTCTGGAACTGTTGACTTCGATAGTGATAAGGGTGGCATCAATACCTTGAACAGCCGCTCCAAAAACTTTAATCAGCACGTTAAATGATTTATTTTGAGTTATAAAATCAGAGAAAAACTTTAGCGTTTTATTTTTTTCTTTTCCGCTTCTTTTTTCTCCTTCTCTTTTTGTTCTATTTCTTTCAACTTCTTCTCTATTGCCTCTTCACTCATATTTTTGCCTTCGATCTTTCCGGAAGGATTGAGCAATATATTGGCGGGCAATGTCTGTATGGCAAGTTGTTTTACCGATGATGTATTCCAACCGGAGAAATCGCAACTTTGTTCCCATTTCAACGTATCCCTTTTGATAGCCTCTTCCCACTCTTTCTTGTCAATGTCCAGAGAAATCCCCCAAAGTGCAAATTTCTTGTTCTTCTCTGTTTTTTTATAGATACGACGTAAGGTGGCATTTGCCTCTTGGCTTTGAAGGTCCCAAGATGCCCAGAAGTGGACTAACAGATATTTATCTTTAAAATTATTACGACTGATTTGTTCGCCTTTGACATTGGGCAGATGGATGTAAGGAACCGTTTTCCCGATAGATACTTTTTCTTCCTCCTGGATGCGGTCAAGCAGTTCATCTATGTAGGGACGGTCTTTTAGCTCACCGGTCATGCGGTCTGTCAATTGTTGGATAACAGTGAAATCGGGTTGAGGCTTCTGTACGAAGTATTTCTCCAGCAGATAGATGCTCACCAATGAGGAGGGATGGCTGCTGATAAATGTTTTCACCTTTTCCTCCAGTACCTTTTCTGAAGGTTTGCCCAAACCTTTCATCTCATTTTGGAAGGCGGTCAGCTCTTCATTCGGGGTGTTTCCCGTTATCTCCAGTGCAGTTAGGTCGGTGGCAGAGCCTTTGATTTTTATCTTGTTTCCTTTGTTCAGGAAGAGGGGGTATTCCGTTCCGTCACTGAACTGTAGCCAGGTGGAAACCAATGTATCGGTGGTAAGGGTAGCAGAGAATTTGTCGTCCTTGGCGAACAATGTATCCATACGGTTGTATAGCTTGTCCGTTCCATAGATGTAAAGAGTATCGTTCCCCAGTCCTTTTATTTCACCGTTGAGGCTGACAGAGTTTGCATCCTTGTTGCTACAGGCAGACAAGGCGATAAGCAGAAAGTATGCAAGGTAGATTTTCTTCATTCCGGTTCTTTTACTGATACTTTGCTGCGAAAGTACTTCTTTTTGGTGTGAATAAAAAAAAATGCCCGACATATTTCTATGCCGGGCAAGTTCTTTTCATTTTTTGACCTTTATTATTTGATGATATTCATAAAGTCAGCATTCGTGAAGTATTTGGAGAATTCCAAATCAGAAGCAGCTTTCTTAGCCAACGCCGGTTTTTTGGCAACAGCATTCTTCAAACTGCTGGTTACCATAGAAGTGTTGTTGGTTCTTGCGCCAAGTACAGCCATCAGGTAGTCGGTGTAAGCATCCGGTTTTTCAACGCTTGCCAGTGTGCTCTTAGCTTTGTTGTAGTCCTTAGCCAGGATTTGTGCCAGAGCTGCGCTGTTGGTCTTCGTGTCGCCGAATGAGCTTACTGCCTTGTCATATTGTCCTTGAGCTACGTACAGGTTACCCAGCGCTTCGTTCAGTTCTTTAGAACCGGAAGCCTTGCTCATGTAAGTTTCAGCAGCAGCCTTGTCACCCTTAGTCAAAGCAATCAGACCGAGGTTCATATTTACTTCGGGAGCATCCTTCACAGAAGCGGCTTTCTTGAAATAGCTTTCAGCCTTGTCAAGGTTGCCTGCCTGATAAGCCAACTTACCTAAGTTATTATAAGCACGGAAGTCGTTCGGATAGATCTGAGTAGCTTTCGTGAAGATAACTTCTTGCTTAGCCGGATCTTTTGTCAGCGTTGTAGCGTAGAGCAGTTCTTCGATGTTCAGTTGCTTGGCATCGCTGTCAGCCAGACTTGCGATTTCGTCGTCAGACTTACCGATGATTTCATAGTTCAAAGTCAGACGAGAACGACGCAGTTGCGGCAGGATTTCGTCAGCCAGAGTCTTGTAAACAGAAGAGATATTCTTGATTTCCTGTTCTCTTTGTTCGGGATCAGAATACATGGACAGAACACGGAGGATCAGTTCCTTATCCTGGATGTTTGATTTGGAAACCAGTTCCTGGAAACCTTCCCAGTCCTGAGCAGTATATTTGGTATCTACTGCTGCATCAATCTTAGACTTCTTCAGATCTTTGCTGATGATCTTTGCAGTATTGTCCTGGCGATTTTCAGCCAACTTGGTATTCAGACCTACACCACCATCAGGAGAAGCATAAGCTGAGATTTCGATATTGCTGATTTGCTTGTTGGCAGCATTGTTCACATCCTGTACTTCTTTGCCGAATTCCTTGGCAGTCTTCAACTCGCTGGCACGTACGTTGGCTTGTTGGATCAAGAACATAATGTTAGCGTCATGCTTTTCTTTGATGATGCGTTGGAAAGCATCGTCACCGTTAGCAGGATTGGCACTGCCCAGTGTTTGTCCGATCATCTCGGAAGTTGCGATTACACCATCGGCTACCTTTACGGCAGGGATCGTGATTGTCTTTTTGCCGACAGTAGCTTTAAATTCCAGATACAGTTCAGACTTAGCCATTTCGGGTACATAGTCGAAAACAGTCTTCATGGTGTAGTTACCACCCATTTTGTAAGAGATAGTCTGGTCGTTACCTTCCACTTTTTCTCCCTGGAATACAGCTGACTGGCCTTTGGCTTCGCCACCGTTCCACTTCAGGACAGGGGTTACTTCTACCACTGCTTTCTTGTTGAAGTACTTTTCGGGGAATTTACCGTTGATAGTAGCAGGTACTTTACCGCCTACTGCTTCCAATACTTGGGGAGTCACTGTGAAATAGTCTGATGACAATTCACCCATTTTGCTGCTGCATGATGTTAGCAATGCAACGAACATAGCCATTAACAAAGGCAAATACAACTTCTTCGTCATTTTAGGTATAAATTAATTGTTTGTAATTGAAATTTGTCTATTCTGTTGTTGTGCACTGTCTTTGTGCGCGCACAACAACGCAAAGATATTAAATCCCTTTACAATTTGTTAACTCGCGAGCCTATTTTATCATAATTTAATGAATTCCCTGCTCTTTGTGGTATTTTATGTTGCGTGGATGATGTTCTATGATTTCACTGCGCAGCATATTACGGTCTATGTGGGTGTAAATTTCTGTTGTAGCGATGGATTCATGTCCTAACATGCTTTGTATGGCGCGCAAGTTCGCCCCACCTTCCAGCAGGTGGGTGGCGAAAGAGTGGCGGAAAGTGTGCGGGCTGATGTTTTTGGTGATACCTGCTTTTTCTGCCAATTCCTTAATCAGGTGGAAGACCATGATACGTGAAATGTTGTTGCCCCAGCGTGCCAGGAACACATAATCCTCAAATCCTGTTTTGATTTTACCCAGATTGCGGTCAATGAGCCAGTATTTTATTTCCTTGATGGCGCGTGGAGAAATGGGGACAAGCCTTTGCTTGCTTCCTTTCCCTTCTACTTTGATGAAGCCTTCGTCGAAGTATAAATCGGATAGTTTCAGATTGCAGAGTTCAGATACACGCAGACCGCAGCTATAGAGCGTTTCAAGAATGGCACGGTTTCTTTGTCCTTCTTTCTTATCCATATCTACGGTTTCTATAATCCGGTCTATCTCCTCTACGGTCAATACTTCCGGCAGTTTGAATCCTATTTTGGGGCCTTCGAGCAGTTCGCTGGGATCTCCTTCCAGGTAATCAGCTATGACAAGGAAGTGAAAGAACGATTTGATGCCGGACAAAATACGTGCTTGCGAACGGGGATGGATGCCGATATCGTGCAGTCCGGCGGCAAAGCGTTGCAAGTCGTCCAATGTGACGTCCAGGACACCTATATTTTCTCCTTCCAAGAAATGCAACAGCTTTTCCAAGTCCGCTTGATAAGCATTCAGTGTGTTGGCTGAAAATGATTTTTCCAACTTCAAGTATTGCTGGTACTTTCTGATTATCAGCGCTTGTCTCTCCTTATTCGTTGATTTTTCTTCTGATTTCATTTCTTTTTTCTACCTTTGCAGCCTGATTTAGTATGGAAGGAATTTCAGTCGTGCTTGATATGCATCGGATTCCTTTCAGAGACAAAGGTATAAAAAATTGTGTTATGAGGATACAAATTATCAACGGTCCCAACATAAATCTGTTGGGTAAGCGTGAACCTTCCATTTATGGTAGTGTTACTTTTGAAGACTACCTTGCCGAACTTCGCACAAAGTATGCGGATGTACAGATTGACTATTTCCAGTCCAACATTGAAGGAGAGCTGATAGACAAGATACAGCAAGTAGGTTTTGATGTGGACGGCATCATTTTGAATGCGGGTGCTTACACCCATACGTCCATTGCTCTGCAAGATGCTATCCGTTCGGTCACTTCTCCGGTGATTGAGGTGCATATCTCTAATGTGCATGCCCGCGAGTCGTTTCGCCATGTATCCATGATTTCCTGCGCGTGCAAGGGAGTTATTCTCGGTTTCGGATTGAATTCCTACCGTCTGGCTCTGGAAGCGCTGCTGGATCATTCCAAGTAATAAATTAGTAAATAAGATAGGTATAGATTATGTTATTAAAGCAAACCAAAATTGTCGCAACGATTTCTGACCAGCGTTGTGATGTCGATTTTATAAGGCAGTTGTTCGAAGCCGGCATGAATGTAGTGCGTATGAACACTGCGCATCTTGGCCGCGAAGGTTCCGAGAAGTTGATAAATAATGTACGTGCGGTGTCCAACCGTATTGCCATTCTGATGGATACCAAAGGCCCTGAGGTGCGTACAACTATCCTTGCCGAGCCTATTCCTTTTAAGACGGGCGACCGTGTAAAGGTAGTGGGCAATCCCGATCAGGAAACTACACGTGAGTGCATATCCGTTTCTTATCCCAACTTTGTACACGATTTGAATATAGACGGGCATATCCTGATTGATGATGGTGACCTGGAGCTGGTTGTTGTAGAGAAAACTCCCGACTACCTGCTTTGCGAAGTGCAGAACGAGGCTACTTTGGGCAGCCGCAAGAGTGTCAACGTACCGGGTGTCCGCATCAATTTGCCTTCCTTGACGGAGAAAGACCGTATCAATATCCTTTATGCCATCGAGAAGAACATCGACTTCATTGCCCACTCTTTTGTACGCAACAAGCAGGATATTCTTGATATCAAGGCTATTCTCGATGCTCATAACAGCGACATCCGTATCGTTGCCAAGATCGAGAACCAGGAAGGTGTAGACAATATCGACGAAATCCTCGAAGTAGCGGATGGTGTGATGGTGGCTCGTGGCGACCTCGGCATTGAAGTACCGCAGGAACGTATTCCCGGCATCCAGCGTATGCTGATTCGCAAGTGTATTCTTGCCAAGAAGCCGGTTATTGTTGCCACTCAGATGCTTCACACCATGATTTCCAACCCACGTCCCACCCGTGCAGAAGTAACGGATATTGCTAACGCCATCTACTACCGTACGGATGCCTTGATGCTGAGTGGTGAAACTGCTTACGGAAAGTATCCTGTAGAAGCCGTCAAGACCATGACCAAGGTTGCCGCCCAGGCAGAGAAGGATAAACTGGCCGATAATGACATACGTATTCCTTTGGATGAGAACAGTAACGACGTGACTGCCTTCCTGGCCAAGCAAGCCGTTAAAGCTACTTCCAAGTTGAAAATCCGTGCCATTATTACAGATAGCTACAGCGGACGTACCGCTCGCAATCTTGCTGCTTTCCGCGGTAAATATCCGGTACTTGCTATTTGCTACAAGGAAAAGACGATGCGTCACCTTGCCCTTTCTTACGGTGTAGAGGCTATTTATATGCCCGAACTTGCCAACGGACAGGAATATTACTTTGCCGCTTTGCGCCGCCTGTTGAAGGAAGGCCGCTTGTGTCCTACCGATATGGTGGGTTATTTGAGTAGCGGCAAAGAAGGTACACAGACTTCTTTCCTCGAAATCAATGTAGTAGAAGATGCTTTGAAGCATGCCGAAGATAGCGTGTTGCCCAACAGCAACAGATACTTATAACCCACTATGACACTCGACGAATATATCCTGCAACATATCGACGAAGAGGGCGATTATCTGAAAGCCCTCTATCGCGATACGCATGTCAAATTGCTGTATCCCCGCATGGCTTCGGGTCATTTGCAGGGACGCATGCTCAAAATGTTTGTCAGGATGATACGTCCGCGTCAGGTGTTGGAGATAGGAACTTATAGCGGCTATTCCGCCCTTTGCATTGCCGAGGGGCTGCCCGGGGACGGAATACTGCATACGTTCGAAATCAATGACGAGCAGGAAGACTTTACCCGTCCCTGGTTGGAGCGGTCTCCCTATGCCGATAAAATAAAATTCTACATTGGTGATGCCCTGAAACTTGTGCCTCGGTTGGATCTTACTTTCGATCTTGCTTTCATTGACGGAGATAAGCGCAAGTATATCGATTATTATGAAATGGTACTTGCCCGCCTTTCCGATGGTGGCTATATTATCGCCGATAATACTTTATGGGACGGTCATGTGCTCGAAGAGCACCCCCACCGCACAGACTTGCAAACTATCGGCATCAAAGCATTCAACGACCTGGTGGCGCAAGACGTCCGCGTCGAGAAAGTCATTCTTCCCCTTCGTGATGGTCTGACTATCATCCGTAAGAAATAGGCATCAGGAGATAGGATAGGTAATATCTACTATCTTCTCATTTTCTTTTCCAAGTACCCGATAGCTCCCTTTGAAAGTTTCCACATACAGGCGGTTTATGTCGTGCAGGATGCGTTGTTCTTGTTCATCCTCCCAGCATTGGTAGAGCGGGCTTCCTTTCACAACAACAGTCAGATATTTGCCGGCTTTACTTAATGTATATTCTACTTTGCACCCTTCCCCTGTATAATCTCCGGGGACGGAGAAGAGAGCAGTCAGTAACTTCAGAAACCATTTGCTGTCCGCTTGGATCATCAATTCCTCCAAGTCTGTTCGGAAGTTCAGTTCTACGATTTGAGGGAACTGCATGTTTATCATCATTTTGGCTTCTTTGCAAAGTTGTACGATGTCGCATTCCTGCACATTGAAGCGCATCATGCCGGCTTCCAGGCGCGATAAATCGAGGATATTGTTAATCAATGCCAGCAACTTGATGGAATTCTTTTTTATTGCAAGCGAATATTCCTCTATTTCGCTCTCCTGCAAACCACTTTCCGAAGACAACAATTCGGAGAAACCCACTACGCTATTCAGCGGTATGCGTATCTCGAAGGTGATGTTATGCAAAAAGCGCTCCTTCATTTTGTCGCAGGCTTTCATCATTTCGAACGCTTCGCGGGTCTGCTTTTCCGAGCGGTGCAACAATTCTCTTAAATGTATGGCGCGGACTATGACGACAATTAAAAAGATTAGAATGATGCCGGCGGTAATTACTTGTCCGAGTCGATATCCTTTCTTTAGTTCTTCTTTTTGAAGCAGTGCATTTTGTATCGTATAGTTGGCGTCATAAGTCTCTTCGTGGCGGAGTATGATGTCCCGGTTGAGGGAGTCGCTCTTTTGGGCGGCTACCCGATATATTTCGGCAGCTTCTTTATAACGGCCACTTTCCATGAGGGTTCCCGCTTTCATTTTGAGTATATTGTTTGTGCGGAGGGGGGCCGTTTCCCGACATATAGAAAGCGCCCGGTCGAATTCTGCGAGAGACTTGTCCCACTCTTTGTTGAGTCGATAGTAATCTCCCCACAAAGCATAATAGTCCATCATCCCTGCAAAGAAACTGCTTTCATCGCAATATTTCCGGGCCTGTTCCAGATGCTGTCTCATCTTTTCTCTATCTCCGGTTTCCATATAGATGGTGCAGAACGCATTCTCTATTCCTAAGAATACACTTCTGTACGTATCCGATAGCGGAGCTCCTCCACTTATCTTGTTCATTACATCAAGTCGTTGCTGCAATTTATGAAGAGCTTCCGGATACTTCTTTTCTTTTTTATAGAGTTCGGCCAGTCTGCCGTAAATAGACAACAATGCGTTGTTGTTTGCGTCGGGATTTTCTTTTAAAACCCGTTCGTAGACTTCGATGGCGTCTTTATCTTGTTTGGCAAAGTAATATGCCTGCGCCAATGCAAGGGAAGCGATGAAAACGCCGTTCTCTTGTTTTAAGGAAGCGGCTTCTTCACGCACTTTTTTGGCTTCCAGGATGGCGTACTCGGTGTCTCCCTGCATACATCGCATCTGGAGCATCGCCATCCATGCAGTATAGTAAAATGTATATATCTTATATCGGCTGCTGGCATCTTTCAGCAGTTGAAGATACTTATCCATATTGACTATGTCGCTGCAGAATTCATAGCGGCGGCAATAGTCGAAGAGTGCCCATAGTTCTTCAGTATTCAACTGCTTCCTGATGCTGAGTGCGTACGCCGAATCCAGATATTCCATAGCCGATTCCCGGCTGATTTGCTGTTCGAATATCCCCCTGAGGAACTTGGAACGCAATGTGTCGTTAGGCTGCGAGGCAGCTACCCGGAAGATGCTGTCGCGTGACTGATCAGTGTCGGATTCTGATGCTTGTATCTTTCCTCCGCAAAGAACGGCGTTCAAAAATAGGAGGATGAGTATTGCTTTCTTCATTTCTTTTCCTCCTGCTTTAAAGGATGAGTAAAGACGAAACGGCATCCGTCTGTGTATTCCGGATCGATCCAAATTTCCCCTCCGAGACGGGTGATGATAAGTTGGCAGATGGACAGACCGAGTCCTGTTCCCTGTGCCTTCTCATTGACGCGCTCGAAGCGTTCGAATATCTTGCCTTGTTTCTCCGGCGGAATGCCGCAGCCGGTGTCGGTCACGGAGAACTGGGCCATGCCCTGTTCGTTCAGTTCAAGTCCCAAGACGATGCTGCCCTCTTTGGTAAACTTTGTTGCATTCACCAATATGTTGATGAGCACTTGATGCAGCCTCATGGTATCGGTTTCTATCTCCAGTGCGGAAAGTGACGATTCGAAAGAGATTTCCGCCTGTGTTTGCTTGATGCCTTCCAGTGTCTGGATGATGCCTTCGCAAAGAGGAATTGCATCGCACGTTGTGAGGTTAAACTTTATGTTCGTCAGGTCCAGACAGGAGATGTCCACTATGTCGTTTACCAAATTCAACAGCAAGCGGGAGTTCAGCTGGATGATGTCATTACATTGTTTGCGTGTTTCTTCGTCGATGCCCGGAGTCGTCAGTATATCCGAGAAGCCGGACAACGCATTCAAAGGAGTGCGTATCTCGTGGCTCATATTCGACAGGAACAGGCTTTTATTGTATATGGATTTTTCCACTTCCTTCTGCGCCTCTTGGAGTTTCCGTTGCGAGAGGGTGAGTTTCTTTCTTTGTTTGCTCAGGAAGATGATGCTGCCGACGGCAATAAAAATGCCGATAGGCAGAATGATTAGTGCTAGTAGCAGGATATGATTTTGTTGTTGCTTATTGGCAAGCTCCAGTTCTTTGATGGAATAAGCCTTGCGTAGGTCATTTATTTTTTTTGAGTTTGCCTCTTGGTAAGCGGAATCCGATTTATTCCCGATCTCTTCGTATAACTTTGCAGCCGCTTCATACTGTTGTGCCTGCATATATTTATCGGCTTCTATCTGTAAGCTGTCATTGATGGCATAACCAACAGAAGGAAGAAATACTAACAGTAATAGGGAAATATAGAATCTCATACAATTTGTGTTTTGTTGTATCTTTTACAAAAGTACGAATTAAATTCAAATAAAGTGAGAATAAGCGTTAAAAGATGTGTAGCGTAATAGGAATGCCTGCTTTCCTTGTAAAAAAGTACTAAAGTAACCGTTTGCTGAGATACCTTACCGGGTACCAGACAGACAGGAAACCTACGGCGATGACAGTCACAAATACCAGTATCACATCCGTCAGGTGTACACTTACCGGATAGGCATCGACCACGAAGCTACCGTTGCCTCCTCCCAATGAAATGAGTCCGAAGTGTTGTTGCAGGAAGCATAGTAGCAATCCTAAAATGATACCGAAAAATGCACCGAAGACGGAAATCAGTCGTCCTTCAAAAAGGAATATGCGGGCAATGAGACGGTCGTCCGCTCCCAAGTTGCGGAGTGTTTCCACGTCTTCACGTTTGTCCAGTATCAGCATGGACAGTGAGCCGATGACGTTGAAGCATGCAATGGCAAGTATAAAGGTAAGGAAGAGGTAAGAAATGAACTTTTCGATTTCCATGATGCGGAAAACGTCGGCCTGCTGTTCATAACGATTCAGCACGACAAAGCGGTCGCCAAGTATATTCTCCATTTTCTTTTGCACAGCGTTGACGTTGGAACCGGGTTTCAGCTTTAGTTCGATGGCAGAAACCTCCGTATCATAATTGAACAGACGGCGTGCAAAGCTGAGGGAGGTCAGTATATAGCGGGCATCGTACTTTTGCTGGTTCACTACAAAGACTGCTCCGGGCGAGAAGAGGTAATCCCGGTTGAAAGCAGCGGTAGGGTTGGCTATGTTTACCCGTACGTTTCGCTTGGGAGCATAGACTTGCAGCGGGTCTACAAACTGGATGCCCGTTCCCAGTTCGGATATCAGCTCCACTCCCAGCACGCCGTAATCTACCAGAGAATCTTTCAGTATAAATTCTCCCGTGCCGTACAGCAAACTGTCAATGGAGGTGAGCTGTTCGAAGTTATCTTCCACTCCCTTGATGACGGCCATGGCCTGGCGATCTTTATACTGCACCATGGCGTTCTCTTCCAGGGTTTCCGTCCAGATGTCAATCTCGGGCAGGGCGCGTACTTGCCGGACGCGCCCTTCATTCGGGTCGAATACTTTTCCTTCCCGGATGGTAATCTTCAGTTCGGGGTCGAAGGCGGTAAAGAACCCCGCTACCATATCCTGAAAGCCGTTGAACACGGAGAGGGTACACACCAGCGCCAAAGTTGCCAACGCCACCCCGCATACCGAAATACCGGAGATGATATTGATGGCATTGTGCTTCTTCTTGGAGAAGAGATACCGGCGGGCTATGTAGAACGGAAGATTCACTATTTCAGCAATTCATCAATCCGTTCCAGGTAGTCCAGCGAATCGTCCACGAAGAACTTCAGCTCGGGAATGATGCGCAACTGGTGGCGTACACGTGTGCCCAGTTCAAAGCGGATGGACTTCATGTTCGCATTGACGTTCTTGATGATTTCTTCGCTCTTTTCCGAAGGGAATACGCTGAGGTAGGCACGTGCCACACTCATATCGGGGCTGATGCGTACGGCACTGACCGAAATCAGTATACCGGGCATTGACTTGGTTTGCAACAAGAAGATGTCGCTCAACTCTTTTTGGAGCAGGCGGGCTATTTTGTTCTGTCTGGTAGTTTCCATACGATTCTCTTTTTTGAATTAGAGAGCAAAGTTACGTAAATATATTATTCAGTGCGCTATTTATACTTTTTTTTTCATTTGCACTCCGGAGGCTTTTGGTCGATAATATTTGCCAATTGGTAGATTTTATTTGTTAGTCTCTTCGGGATTCTTTACCTTTGTATCGGATTTGAAGAATTGATACTTTATGAAAGTTCTTCCGGTCTGAGAACAATCTTGATATAGATTATTCATAATAGAAGAGACTCTCTCTAAATAGCGTTTTTTCATGTATTATTGACTTAACCGTTTTTACCCGCGAGGGCAGAAACGGTTTACTTTTTTTATAAATACTTCTCCCACAAATAGCGTAGCGGACTGAGCAATCTCTCGGTTACGCTCCGTTCGTCTGTCATCACCTCCGCTGTGCCAGTCATTTCTCCTTTGAACTCCAACGTCTTGTTGTATGAAGTGCGTAAATCCTGCGGCAGGCTTATGGTGACGGTATAGGTACTCTCGTCATCTGCCAGCAGGGAGACAGACATAACCTTGCCTGTGAGGAAGCCGAATTCCATGTACGGATAACCCGTTACACTGATGTTCACCCGCTGACCGGGCATCACTTTTCCCGAACCGCCGACGGGGAGTTTTATCTTTCCGATGATGTCCCCTGTCTCCTGTGCCACTATCGAGAATACCTTGTCTCCACTGTTGACGTTCTGGTTCTTTTGCCAGATATTGTTGTAGGACAGTATGCCGCTTGCCGGGCTCGTGAACAGATATGCCAGTTCCCAGTCGTTGATGCTGACCTGTAACTCATTGCGGGCGGCCTTCAATGCCGTCAGCAGGTTGTTGGCTTCGCGGCTTTGCTCCATTTGGGTTTCTACGATGTTCTGTTGCAGTTGCGCTTCCTGTATTTTGGCGGACGAGAGGGAAGTCATTAACTGCTCCCGCCCCTGCTGTTTGTTCAGGAAGGTCTGTTTGGCTTCTTCGTATTCCGACTGTGCGGTCAGCCCTTCGTCGAAGAGTTTCTTTTCCCTGCGGTGCGAAGTCTCGGCTATCTGCACCTGCTCCTTATCCAGTTCCGCCTGCTTTTTCAGGTGGGCTATGTAGTTCCGGTATTCCTGCAATTCTTTTCGGGTGGCCTCTATCTTCTGCTTATAGAGGTCCAGCGAAAGGAAATTCCGGTAATCCGTCAGGCTTTTCAGGAATGAGGCGTATGCATTCTGTATGCTTCCCAATATCAGTCTTTCGGGAAACAACTTTGTGCATACGCTGCTGTCTGCCGGGCTGAAGGCATCCAATTCCTTTTTCAGCAGCAGCACATCTTCCGTTGCAGCCGGATTCTCGAGCACGGCAATGATGTCTTCGGTCCATACCGAATCCCGGTCCTTGTGATACACTTCTTTTATCTTTCCGTTTCCCCGTGCCACAATCCATACGGGCGGATGCTCCGTGGTGATGGTGACCGGGGCGCTTATCACGTCGGGATATTTAAAGAAGCAGCCGCCGATAAAGAAGAGGGCCAGCACGATGAAGAACACCGTGATGCCCCACCGTATCAGCGTATGCGGCGGTCGTGTCAGTATCTCCTGCACTTCCTCGCATCTCAATTCTATGTCTTTCGTCTCTTTTTCCATCCACTCCCACTTATAGCTCCAACTGATTCTTCACCAGCTTGTAATATCTTCCTTCCCTTGCAATCAGTTCCTCATGTGTTCCCTCTTCGGCTATCCGTCCCTGTTCTATTACTACGATCCGGTCTGCATGGCGCACAGTGCTCAGCCGATGGGCTACTATTACCGATGTTCTTCCTTCAAAGAACTTTTGCAGGTTCTCCATGATGATGCGTTCGTTGTTGGCGTCCAGTGCGTTGGTGGCTTCATCAAAGAAGATGAATTCCGGATTCTTGTATACGGCGCGGGCAATGAGAATACGCTGCTTCTGCCCCTGGCTCAGTCCGTGTCCTTCCTGGCCTATCCGGGTATTGTAGCCCAGCGGCAAGTCTCCGATAAATCCCTGTATGTTCGCCACTTCTGCCGCATGCTGCAACCGTGCCTTGTCGATGTGCTCCACTCCGGGGGCAATGTTTCCCGCGATGCTGTCCGAGAAGATGAAGCCGTCCTGCATCACTACGCCGCAGCGTTTTCTCCACTCCCTGATGCTGAAGTTCTCCAAAGGTATATCGCCCAGCAATATTTGCCCGCTTGCAGGCGGATAGAACCCCAGCAGCAGTTTTACCAATGTGGTTTTTCCGCTCCCGCTCATGCCTACGATGGCGGTCTGCTTGCCCGATCCTATATCCAGGCTGATGTTGTCCAGCGTGGGTGTTTCATTCAGCGGATCATATTTGAAGCTTAGTTTTTCTATCCTGAGGTCTTTCCCTATAGGTATCTCCCTTATCAACTCCTTTGCCGGATCTTCCTCGTCGGGCTTGTCCCGTACCTCGCTCAACCGGTTTGTGCTGAGGCGTGCGTCTTGCATGTCACGGGCAAAGGCGATGAGGTCGTTTATCGGGCTGTTCAGCTGCCCGATGATGTACTGCACGGAAAGCATCATACCCAGCGTCATTTGTCCTTGCACCACCAGCGAGGCCACCAAACCTGTAATCACGATATTCTTTGTCTGGTTGATGAGCACTGCTCCCGAATCCTGATATTGCCTCAAGGCAAGGCTTTTGATATTTACTTTGAACAGCCGCGCCTGGATGCGCTCCCATTCCCAGCGCTTCTGCCTCTCGCAGGCACTCAGCTTTATTTCCTGCATTCCGTTCACCAGTTGCACTACGGTGCTCTGGTTGGCGCTTTGTTGTGCAAAACGCTTGTGGTCCAGCTCCGCGCGCTTCTTCATGAAGAGCCATACGTAGGCTATGTAGAGGGCGCTTCCTCCCATGAAGATAAGGAATATCATGCCGCTGTACACCAGCAGTACAATGCCGAATATCACGATGTTGAAGGTAGAGAACACTACGCTGAGGCTGCTTCCTGTCAGGAAGTTTTGTATGCGGGTGTGGTCGTTGATGCGTTGCAGGATGTCGCCCGTCATTTTGGTGTCGAAGTATCCCATAGGGAGCTTCATCAGTTTGATAAGGAAATCGGAGATAAGGGCGATGTTGATGCGTGTGCCCAGGTGCAGCAATATCCATCCTCGGATGAACTCTACGGCGCTGCTGCTGAAGGTGAGCATCAGTTGAGCGATGAGTACCAGATAGATGAAGCCGAGATTCTGGTTGTTAATACCGAAATCTACGATGCTCTGCGTGAGGAAGGGCAGCATAAGTTGTATCATGCTGCCCAGCAACAAGCCCAATAGCAGTTGCCCCACCAGTTGTTTGTAAGGTTTTAGGTATGAGTACAGAAAGCCGAAACCTTTATAGTTCACCGCTTCTCCTTCATCTTCCATGATGTAGAATTCCGGTGTCGGCTCCAGCAATAATGCCACTCCCGTGTCTTCTCCGTCTTTCTTTGCGCTCAGCCAGCAACGGCAGAATTCTTCACGGGTATATTTCAGTTTCCCTGCCCCGGGGTCAGCTACCCAAACATGCTTGCTGTTTATTCGGTAGACTACTACGAAGTGTTGCTGGTTCCAATGCACGATGCAGGGCAGGGGAGCTTCCAGCAGCATTTCATAACTTACTTGCACGCAGATGCTCCGCAGGCCGAGTTTCTCCGCCGCTTCGCTGATACCCAGCATGGAGACTCCTTCGCGGGTGATGAATGACTTTTCCCTCAATCCTTCCAATGAATAACGCTTTCCGTAGAAGGCGGAGACCATACGTAGGCAGGTGGGGCCGCAATCCATGACATCGTGCTGGATGTAATGGGGGAAAGATTTCATTGATTGATAAGGCTGTCAAGTGTTTGCATCAGTTGTTCACCACGTAAGTCTTTGGCTACAATGCGCCTTTCTTTATCCAGCAAGAAGTTTGCGGGAATTGTTTGTATGTCCAGTTGTCTCAGCAGGAGTGTGGGTGACTCGTTTCGGAGAGTTCCTATCACTTGCAGGAATTCTTGAGTGCTGTCCTCCTTTATGGCTTTTTGCCAAGCCTCCCGTTTATTGTCCAAAGAAACGGCATAAATGGTCAGGTCATCTTTATATTTGGCTACAGCCTGTTTTATGTTGGGAATTTCTTTTCTGCAAGGCCTGCACCAACTTGCCCAAAAATCCACAAATATATAGGGAGTGCTAATATCCTTGGTGGCAATTTCCTTTCCATTGACATCTTTAAAGGTTAAGTCCAAATGATTGCCTAAATCTTTATTTATCAGAGTACATTGCATTCTTTCTTTACGTAACTTTCCATATCGGGCAGATGATTTTCGGGCTTCTTCGGAAGGCGGTACGACAGCCGATGGATCATAAAATGATTTTAGGGCAGGATACCAATCAAATTTCGAAGCATATTTAGGAAAGAGTTCACTTGTATTTACACCCGGAATAACGTATTTCATAATTGCAAGACACTCGTATGCTACTGCAGGTTCAGTTGTTTCATCTATACACTTTGTTAGCTGCTGAAGGTAATGGTCACTTAATATGCGAATACTGTCTATCTGATCTTTTTCTGCGTAAAGTTGTATCTTGTTTCTAAACTTACTAGTTTCTTGAGTCAATTTGTAGAAGAAGTTATGTAGAGTTCCTTGAACTGCCTTTATGCAGCAATCAATATTTAGATAAGGAGAAGATTCATCTATATTCAGAATAAGACAAGAGTCTCGCTCTGCTACAAATCCAAGATCCAAAGGGCCATTTTTGGAAAATGATAATCTAGCTTTTATAGCACACGGAATTTTAAAGTTGAGTTCTACTTGGTGTTGACCTTTTGCAATAAACGCCGAATCGAAAAAAAAATGTTCATTTCCGGAAATCCAACATTTATAGTCATGAACATATACCCACTGATCTTCGCTGCAAATATAATCATCTACATTTAGAATCACTTTCGTGTTTTTGTACACTAACTCTTTGTCTTTGGAAGTTTCGTTAGGATGAAATCCAAAGGAGAACATTAGCACTGCGAATAAATAAATAAAATATTTCATGACGTTGTATGTTGTTGTGAAATTGTTGTAAATATCGGGGAAAAGGGATAACCATCTTCCCCGAATTCTTTGGCAAGTTACGTAGATTGTAACGGGCACTTGTTACCAACAAGAGGCTTTTCCATCCGGATGTTGTTTCTGTAAAGCTTCCTGCATAGCCTTTGCATCAGTAGTATCGTAAGATTGAGCAAAAGAACCTCCCATTCCATCGCTGTAATATACTTGGCAGGTTACACCTCCACTTACTTTAGCCATCTGACTCTTTTCAAGTCTAAATGCTTCAA
This sequence comes from Bacteroides sp. GD17, assembly GCF_038448625.1. Lineage (NCBI taxonomy): Bacteria > Pseudomonadati > Bacteroidota > Bacteroidia > Bacteroidales > Bacteroidaceae > Bacteroides > Bacteroides sp. GD17. The sequence goes on along the minus strand of NZ_JBCEZS010000004.1, from coordinate 184,395 downwards.
ATTTAGCAAAATCTTTCATAATACGAATTATTTTAAGATTAATAATTAAGTTAACTTGAGATTCTTGGCGTCCCTTAATCTCCTGCTTGGTTCGCGAAACCAATATCTTTATGTTAATACATATTTTAATTCCGATAGCGGATATACATCCGATATATAATACCCAGCAACTATACCAACGGGGGTTTTGTTTATCCCTTGCTTCCGGCAGTACTCCTGCTGCTCTCTCCAAATCTGTTCGGCTTCGGGAGTAACGGGATATTTGTCCGCTTCGCTTATCCGTTTGTTTTTATACCACTCTTCCAGCATTTGCATGGCGCGCTGCCATCCTTCCGCCCGGTAGGCTGTGATGATGGTCTGTGCAACGTGCTCACCCACTTTGTCGTTCGGAAAAGTCAGTAACACCATTGCCATGGGAACGGCTGATGCGAGTTCCTTGATATGCCGGTGTACTTTAGCGCAGTTTCCGCAATTCGGATTAGTGACAATCATCAGGCGATTGCTGTTCCCGCCTTGATTTGATAAAGCTAATTCCGCTGCTATCGGTTTTTCTATATGTGCTTCGATCGGTAGCAAGCGTTGAAATACTTCAGGCTTTAGTAAGGATGTTATCCTACGTTGCAATGCAATTTTTTCTTTGCGGTCTTTGAGTAAAGCCTTTATGGATATTCCGGTAATCAAACAAATACATCCGATAGCTGCTAACGTTGATAAAGCAGACAAAGAAATTGGGAATGTCAGATTGCGACTGCTTCCGTAGAGTATAGCGGCACTTATCCATATCGTAATGTTCACCAGCATACAGAGCATGCAACCTTTGCGGAAGATGAAAATTTGATAGATGACGGAATAGAGGGTGAAGCAAAGGGCTGCCGCACAACAAAGGGAGGCTATACCGTAGAAGTCCGTTGGGCACAAAGTACTGAAAAGGAATAAAGTGGAGAAATAGAGTAAGGAAAGTTCTCCTAAACTTACTCCTGCTATGTTTGCTCCCTTGGAACGGAGTACTTTATTACAGTCCACTGCTCGCCCGATATGACAGAAACGTTCCAGAAAGCTGTCATTGAACTGTTCTTTATAGATAATGGCAATGGATACAAATATGCCAAGGCTTAATGTTGCTAAATAAGCAATTAAGGTTGGGGAATATTCTTGTCGGAACGTACAGAGAAAACCCAAAGCCAAGATTAAGAATAGGGCAATTACGGCTTTAAACTTAAAGAGGCGGTAGCCGATGTTCTTCCAGATATAGAAAGAATCGGAAGGAGTTTCTCCGGTAGTTTCTCCCAGTAGCACTGTTCCTGCCCATTTCTTCAGAAAAGTGTCCACTTTTATGCATTGCGTTCTGCCCTCCGAACGGGAGAATTCTACGATGAAATCGTCCTTTTTTGTCACTACGCAGAATGGATTTTTGTCCACTTGCAGCATTGTGATGAAGGGTGCATCCAATTGGAAAAAGTAATCGGGTGACGGTGGGAGTTGATACACCTCGTTCTTTATGTGCAGTGCGTCCAGTGCATCGCTGACACCCCGTATGCTACTGCCTACGGGGGTATCGAGCAGGCGGGACACAGTGCTCCGGCTCACTTTTACGGACAAAGCCCGCAAATAGCGATAAAGAACGATGCCGGTGTTATCAACTGCCGTCATAAGTGATTCTAAATATTAATGTTGTTATAGAGAGAAATTTCCTTCCAATCGGGTGTCATCTGCTTCTATCTCAATGAGATAGTTCCCACTGCTTTCACTACTTAGGTCTATGTTAAGAGTGGCAGGGTTGCTACAGGTCTCTGAATAGACGGTTTCACCGGTTGCATTATTGGTTATAGTGACGATGACAGCAGAGAATGTCTCAGTGAAATCAAGACTTACCACATTATTATATAGATAAGCATAAGCAGGTTGAAGAATGATGCTACGGGGTACTTTAATATCGTCCGGTTCCACATCATGTCCTTGCCCTAAATCTCTTGTGTCATCTTGGGTTACAGTGAGTGTAATCTCTCTGCTGTTATTAACGAGTTCTTCGGCTTTGGAAGTTGTTGTGCTCGTTATTATAAAGAGCAAAGCTAAAGCTGTTAGGTATAAGATTCGTTTCATGCTTCTTTGTTTTTTGTTATGGCAAAGTTAGTGTGATTTTTTTGTATTTGTCAAATAGAAAATGTCTCATTTTGGGTGTAATTTGTCTCATTTAGCATGAGACATGTCTCATACATTGGTAGAAACGCTGCTTATTATGCCTCTTAGTAGCTTGGGTAATTCTTTTGCCTGATAGGGGACGCCTATTTTCTGAAAGATTTGTTGCTCTATCCGATAGATAGTGGCACGGGCAATTTGCAAAATCAGCATTCTTTCCTCTATAGAAAAGTCGGCTAATAGTAAATGGCAATAATAGATTTCCTTTTTATTAAGTTTATGTTCGGCGGCCAGTTTCAGGAGAAAGCCGCTTTTATCTGTTTCTACCATGAATCTACTCCATTCGTCGTCTGTTAATGATTCCTTGGACTTCCTGTATTCTCTGTAGTCTGAAATAATTCGTTTCATTTTGGTATAGACATCGGAATATTGCAGCGTTTTCTTTAGCAGCAAGGTGTGTTGCTTGTTCAATTCCTTTAGTTTCTTCTGCATTTGTTCTTTTTGAACTTCGTCTAAGTAGTGCTGTTCAATTTTTTGTTGCAAGATGGCTATTTGTTCTTCTTTCCGTTTCGTTTCTTCTTTCGATAAAAGGTATTGTTGGTGCAGCTCTCTTTCTTTTAAGAGGTTTTTTTCTCTTTGTCTGTTGAGTTTCTTCAGATAGCGCTTTCGTAGTAGACAAATGCTTAGAATACCAATGAGTATCAAAATGAGGATGTAATAACGATATTCTTTCAAGTAATATTCGTGTCGTGTCCGTTGATGTTGTATCTTTATGGTTTGTTCGGCTTCTATGATTTCGGCTTTTTGCCGAGATAAGTTTGCACTGTCTTTATAGGCTGAATATAGTCGTTCCATGTTAAGAGACAGTGCGACATCGCCTTGAGCTTTTGCGATATCAGCCAGGCGCATATATGCTCCGGCTTTAGTGGTATGACTGGGTGATGACAAGCTTTTCCTTATATATATGGTGGCCGAGTCGTATTGTCCCGTTTGGTAATAAGCGTCTCCTAATTTCAAGAAAGTGCGATAACAATGCATTGTGTCTCTTTGCAGGCTGAAGTTCTGCTTGGCATAGTGTAGTGATTTCAAGTCTTTTCCGGTTCTGGCATATAGCGAACTTAGTGCAGAATAAATGCCTGCTTTTATCTCATTCTGTTTAAAGCCTTTTGAAATCTTTAGCGCTTGCCGCAGTTTTTCTTCTGCTTGCAGATAGTGCTTCTGATAAAGTTGCATTTCTCCTTGCATGGTGAGGCTTGAAATCCAAAGGGAAGTGTCTCTTAGCTGGAGACCTATTTGCTCAGCTTGCCTATAAGCGGAATCTGCTTTTTCATAGAACTCTTGCAGGTAATAAATGTAGCCCGCATTGGCGTATATTCGTCCAAGTAATGCTTTGTCTTCTGCTTTTTGTGCAAAACCGGTCGCCTTGAGATATTTCTCTACAGCTTCTGCTTGTTTGTTCTTGTCTCGGTAAACGCTTCCCCAAAGGTAATATGCTCGCGCCTGCATAGCGGCATCCTCTTGTGCGTCATAGTAGCGCACGGCTGTCCGTATCAGTGAATCATCCGTTTGCTGAATGTAGTTTTTATCCTGTGCTTCCGTCAGCAGTAGTGCATAATAGGCTTTGTCTGCCTTTGTTTTTAAGTTATTTACTGCGTAATCTTTCAGCAAGTGCAGCGCACTGTCGGGTCGTGATATCATTAGTGAGTCTGCTTGTACCAACACTTTATTGTAGTCGGGTCGTGTTGTGCAGGCAGCAAGCAAGATAGTAAGTATTGATACAAGTATTAAGCGTAGGTTCATAGTCGGTTTGTTATTGATTCGTCTATTGCAAAGATAAGATTTACTACTTGGTTTTCATCGTTTCTACACTGAAAAAATTCATAGAATAGTAACCGAACTGTTATCTGTAAAACACGTTTTTCTCGCATAAACGTTATCTGTAAAGCACGTTTTTGGAGTAAATGTGTGCTTTACAAAAAACATTTCTTATCTTTGCCTTTACAAATAATAAGTGTGTAAAGATGGAAATAACAGACATTTATATTAATTCTACCCGTTTGGTCAATTCGGTTGGCATGTCCCACATCCGTTACTTGTATGATGCAATAGATTGGGACTCGCGTATGATTTGTATAAAAGGAGCGCGTGGCGTTGGAAAAACTACGCTTATGCTGCAACGCATCAAGCAGTTGTTTCCTAAGACAGAACAAGCTGTCTATATATCTTTGGATGATCTTTGGTTCACGGAACATCGGTTGATAGACCTGGCAGAATATCACTTCCTTCATGGTGGAACACATCTGTTTGTAGATGAAGTGCATCGCTATCCTTATGATAACTGGATACAGGAACTAAAGAATATTTATGATCGTTATCCAGGCCTTCATATCGTATTTACCGGTTCTTCCTTATTGCAAATAGATTTTTCGTTAGCCGATTTGTCTCGTAGATGTGTTTTTTATACTCTTCAAGGACTATCGTTCAGAGAGTTTTTGGCATTTGAAGAGAAAGGTGTCTTTCCTGCTTTCACTTTAGAGCAGATATTGAAGGAACATCTGGCGATTGCATCGGATGTAGTTTCGCAGGTTACAATTATTCCGCTATTTGAGGAATACTTGAAGCATGGTTATTATCCTTTCTACAAGGAAGCTCCTGCTTCTTATCCACTGCGGCTGCAACAAGTTGTCACTACTATACTTGAAAATGATTTGCCTGCTGTAGAAAAGGTAGAATATGTTTCTATCAAAAAGATGAAGCGTTTGTTGGTAATTCTTTCGCAGATGGTTCCTTTTACACCTAATATGACTAAGGTGGGCGAGAGTATAGAAACGACACGCCAGTCGGTAGTCCGCATGTTTCAGATTCTGGAACGCGCAGCCTTGCTTATTACGCTATATTCCGGGAAGAGCAATATGCAGCAGCTTGCCAAGCCGGAGAAAGTTTATTTGGATAATACCAATCTGATGTATGCGCTTTCTCCAACTTCAGATATCGGTAACATCCGTGAAACATTCTTTGCCAATCAATTGAAACAGAACCATCAAATAGCATTCTCCGGGCAGGGAGACTTTAGGATAGACGATACTTATACGTTTGAAGTGGGTGGGAAATACAAGACCTTTGAGCAGGTAAAAGATATCCCTGATAGCTATTTGGCAATAGATGGTGTGGAATACGGTACAGGAAACAGAGTTCCTCTTTGGCTTTTCGGTTTCCTGTATTGATGCTGTTTTTTTATGGTTACCTGTGATTCATAATCCACTGTGCAAAGAAAGGATCATCCATTTCATACACATCATTCTTGATGACATAGCCCAGTTTACTCAATCGCTTCAAGCTACTGAAAGCTGTGCTGGAAGATTCTATGCCTTGTTTTCTAAGAAAAGAAGAACTGGTAGGAGAGCCGAGGTTCATATTCAAACCTATCAAGACTTTCTTGTCGGTACGGTTAAAAGTTGCCCACAACCGTTCGTAATCCATATCGTGCACTTGCGTCAACTGGAGAATTGCATCGGGCACCAATGTATCTGCATACCCTTTCTGCTGCCAAAGTGCCCAAACCTGAAAAGCCAATTGTTGAGTATAATATGGGTGGCATTGAGTAAACGAAAGCACTTGCCGACTCATATTCTCTACTTCTGCCTCTCCACCAAGCAACAGAAAACCTTTCTTCAGAAACTGGAAGAAATCATCATAAGGAATTTTATTCAATTTCATCAGATAGCCAAAATGATAGAAAGGAGATTTCTTCTTCTCGAATATTTCCTCCATCATAGATTCCTGACTGCCTAAAAAGATGTAGTTGGCATGACTATGTAACTGAAGTATGGAACGCATCTTCTTGTCAAGATTCTTGTCTAATGTCTTTACCTCTTGAAACTCGTCTAAGACCACAATCGGTTTTTCTCCCTTTTCACCTATTCTATCAATAAGCGTAAAAACATCCTCCAAAAGCACGAAACTATCTACAGAAGGCTGAAACGACAGCTCTATGCCGTCTGTCATCGGATTGGTGGCAATGGTAGGGATGAAGCGGAAATGAGACAGCAAATGTTTTAAACGTTCCAAAGGGTATTTGTGAAGCACCTGCTTAAGCAGATGGGAGGCAAAGTCTTCCGTGTCTGTCACCAACTGCAGGTTCAACTGAAAAACCGGACGTGCGAGTCCTTTCATTACTTTTTGCACAAGACTTGTCTTGCCAAAACGACGGGGACTTATCAATATCAAATGATTCTCACTCGATATGACTTGCTTTACTTTTTGTTGCTCTTCCACTCTGTCTGTGAAGTAGCTACCATCCACTATTGTACCGAATTTAAAGGGGTTTTCCATCTTGCGAACTTTTTCAATGCGAACTTTTTCGCAAAGATAGGATTTATTGCTTGGCTATCATCGTTTCCTTGCGAAAAAGTTCATTGTGAAATAGCAGGTATATAGCGGTACTGACTTCTATTGCCGCACCACCAGATACACATTCCCATACTTGGTATGCTTCCGTTTTACCCCGATTGCCAGGAGCACCTGCCCGAAGGTAGCCGGATTGCTGCCATGCATGGCGGCAGCATTGCGGGTCTTCAACGCTTTGTATATATCGGCGGCAGAAAGCTGCTCGCACTTCTCTTCGGGGGCGGCGGGGCGAAAGCAGGTGTGAAATACTTCCTCGGCGGGAGGGGTGTGGTAGAAGGCGGCATTGCGGCGCTGCAACTCATGTTCTTCCTCCTTCGTAAACCAACTGCGTGCCCCTGCCAGCAATTCGGCCTTCAGCTGCGCATAGATTTGTCCGTGCTCTATGTTACTGCAATCTATCACATGCTTCACTTCGACGCAGATGAACCGACGGCTGCCGGTGGGGTCGCTGAGCAGGTCGAAGCGGTTGCTGGTCCCGATGAAAGAGGCTATGCGCGGCAGGTTACGGAAATTCTTCTGATAGGCCTTGCAGATGTTGAGGTTGGACATTTGCATCAGATTCTTCAGCAAAGGCATCTTCCGGGCGCCGTATTTGTCGAACTCGTCCATGTTCAGCAGTCCCATTTCTGCCAGCAGGCGTTCGGGATTGCCTTGTGCGGACAGTTTCAGGTTGTCGGAATAATAGCGCTGCAAAGCGGGTGGCATCAATGCCTTGCAAAAGGTGGATTTTTGCCGTCCCTGTTCGCTGCTGACGAGGATGGGGGCTACACTGTTGGCGTGTATGTTCTGCATACCTGCCCACTGTGCGGTCAGGGCAAGCATCCAGGTATGGAAACTTCTTGTCCAGAACGGATCGTTTTTGCTTTGGCATGTTTGCCGTCTGCTTTGGAATCTGTTATCAGTTGTTTCACCTCTCTCAGGAGGCAGTGTTGTTCCAGTGTCATTGTTTTTTTTCTCATTTCAGTTGTTCTTTTTGATGATTTATAAACTTAGTTTTGTCGGTACCGATGCCACGAAGTTACTACTGTCGGGAGGCGTTTTGCAAGCGATTGCCTGAAAATTATTATAAAAATGTTTGTCGTGAGAAACATAGCCTTTTAAGGTGTAAATGTCTTATTTTTATCCTATCTTTGACGGTGAGTTAGAAGTGACCGACTGGAGTTGTTCAGCTGACCGACTGAAGTCGTTCGATCGAACAACTGGAGTCGGTCGATCGGCCGACTGGAGTCGTTCACTTCTAATTCGGCGCTTTCAACCTGAAAATCAAGAATCTTTTAAACGTAAAAAGCCTATGTCTATTGTTTACGATTGGTATGAGAACCCCAATGCCGAAGGGGATTCAGAGGAGAAGGGATTGCATCCGCGTCCTTTTCTCAACGGCAAAGTGAGCACAGCCCAACTGTGCGAATGGATACACGCACGCAGTTCGCTGACCGTGGGCGATGCCCAAAGCGCTCTGAACACACTGGCGCAACTCTTCGGCGAAGAACTGCGCGAAGGTCGGGAAGTGCACATTGAAGGGTTGGGATACTTTGCCCCCACGCTGCAAGCCACGGAGAAGGTGACCCGCAAAACCTCAAATAAGAGTACAAAGTTGCGGTTGAAAAGTATCAGCTTTCGGCCGGACGTCCGGCTGAAGTCAGCGTTGGCAGGGGTTAAAATCACCCGGAGCAAATACACCCGCTCTGCGCAGCATTTGTCGGAAGTGGAAATAGATATGTGCCTGAAGGATTACTTTGCCGAACACGACGTGATGATACGCTATGACTTTCAAGAATTGTGCTGCATGTCCCGTACTACTGCCAACGGACACCTGCGTCGCCTTCAGGACGAGGGCAAGCTGATAAATGTGGGACGGCGCACACAGCCCATTTACCGCCCGGCACCCGGCTATTACGGGATGTCGCGCGATGGGGCGCAGGGGCGGTGAGATTAAATAATAGGGTGAACCCTTGAAACCGGGCATATCGCCCCGCTTTCACCCGCATCACCCACCCGCAGGCTGCTGCAAGGGTGGGTGAAAGGATGAAGGGTAATAATATGAATTACTTTTTGGTGGAATACTTCTTTCGTGCTATCAGCACTGCCGCCATTACTCCGATTATCAATAATGCCAGGGCAGCATAGGCGATGCCTTCTGTTACGTGCAGGCTCTTCGGGTCGAAGCGCATTTCGATGGTATGCTTGCCGGCGGGGACATACATACTGCGCAGGATATAATCTGCGCGGGCCAGCTCGGCGGGCTGTCCGTCGATGGTGACTTGCCAGCCGTCGGGGTAATAGATTTCGGAGAATACGGCAACGCCGTCCCGGGCATTGTCGGTTTCGTATACCAACCGGTTCGGAGCATAGCTCGTCAGGCGGATAGTGGAAAGACTGTCCTTATGAACGTCGGTCGCACCTTTCAGAATATCTTTGAAACGGACGTCTACCACAGCCGTTTCCGTGGGCAGAATGGTGTTCAGTGCATCGATCTCCTGATTAGCGTTATCCACGTATTGCACTTTGTCCACAAACCAGGCATTGCCGTAGGCGTAGGGGTTGAGGATAGGCACTGTTCCTCCCTGCTGTCCTGCGGGGAAGATAAAGTACTTCGTGTTCAGCATGTTCAGTACGCGGAATTTGGCGGCATCCACACTGTCCATCTCGCCGCCGGCAGCAGCAATGGCTCCGTAGGCAGCCTGCATTTCGGGAGAAATGTGATGGTCTATCATCTCCTGGTAACGGCGCAGCTTGGCGGCATGATAGCCTCCTACATTCTTATGCCAGTATGAAGTGTTGTTCTCGTTGAATGTGCTGGTTGCAAAGTTCAGCACGCGATAGTCCAGCGAGGTGTCCTGAAGAATCTGTTCATCCGTTTTCGTTTTGGTGAAGGTTTCCGTCTGGATGGATTTGGGAACGAACTGATCGTCGTGCAGATAGCGCTTGTTGATGCCCCACATGTCGACGATGCAAAGCAGTGTGATACCTGCGATGGTCAGCGAACTGCGCAGTTTGCCTCTTGTGTAGAGTAAAAGCAGGGCGCAGCCGATAGCTATTATGATGAAGCTCCGCAAGGCATCGGCGCTGACAAGTTCGGCACGCATTTCCTGCAGATTGGCAAGAATACCGGATAGCTCGTTGGCGGGTATCATCTGCTGGTTCACTGCATTTTGCAACATCTGCGCTTCTTGTGCAGGTACAAAGCCGGAATTGAGGCTGCCCGGTGCAATGACGAGCAGCAGGGCGATGCCTGCCGTCAGGAGGATGCTGATGCCGAAGGCTTTCCGGTCTTTCTTCACGATCTCCGGTTCGTCCAGAACGCGTTTCAGGGCGAAGATTGCCAGCAGCGGTATGGTAAACTCTGCAATGACGAGGATGGACGATACTGCACGGAACTTGTTGTACATCGGGATGTAGTCGATAAAGAAATCCGTCAGCGGCATAAAGTTCTTGCCCCATGCCAGAACGATGGAGAAGAAGGTGGCTCCTACCAATGCCCACTTCAGAGGGCCTTTCACAATGAAACATCCCAGGACGAACAGGAACAATACGAAAGCGCCTACATAGACGGGGCCTGCCGTCCAGGGCTGGTCGCCGAAGTATTGCGGGAATGAGTTGTAAAGTCCGGCGTACATCGGATTGGCCTTTTCCATCGCGGTTTCACTTTGGGCGAGGGTGGCGGCCGATGATCCGCCTTTGAAATTGGGGACAAGCAGGGTCAGCGTTTCGCCGATGCCATAACTCCAGTTGGTGATGTAGTCGCGGTCCAGGCCACTGCTGGTTTGCTTGGCGGCATCGCCGGTTTGCACCAGTTCGCTCTTGCCTCGCATGGTTTCTTTGCTATAAGTATAGGTGTGGTAAAGGTTCGAAATGTTGGCTGCCACACCGATGAGGGCTGCCACTACCAGTACGGCGCTTGCACGGAAGAACTGTGGTAGCGTCTTGTTGCGCCACGCCTTCTCGAAGTACGCTCCTACAAAGAAGAGGATGACGAAAAGGAAGTAGTACGACATCTGTACGTGGTTCGACGTTACTTGCAGGGCGATGAACAGGGCTGTGACGATGCCTCCCAGCAACAACTTGCCCCGGTAGGCAAGTACGATACCCGCTATGGTTGGCGGCACATAGGCCAATGTGATGAACTTCCAGATGTGTCCGGCGGATATCAGGATGAAGAAGTAGGACGAAAACGCCCACATGATTCCTCCCAATGCTGCCAGCCAGGCGGGTATGCCGAATGCCCGCAAGAGGATGTAGAAGCCGAGCATCAGTATGAACGTGAGGTATACATAGTTGGGCAGAAAAAGCTGGTAGACTTTCTGTACCCATTGCAGTGGCTTGGTGGAGTCGTACGAAGGAGCTATCTGGTACGTCGGCATGCCGCCGAAGAGGGAGTTGGTCCAACGGGTACGCTCGCCCGTTTGTTCATGATACTGTATCGCTTCTTGTCCGGCACCCGCTCCGGCAGCGGTGTCGTGCTGGAACAGAATACGGTTCTCTATGTCTGCGGGGAAGAAGTAGGCAAACGAGAGCAGGGCAAATGCCAGGATGGCAATGAGGTCGGGGAGAATCTTTTTCATAAAATCGAAGATTTTATGAAGTTGAAAGTTGAAAGTTGAAAGTTGAAAATTAGGCTGCGCTATCAGGCTGCATAGTAATTTTCAACTTTCAACTTTCAACTTTCAACTTCGTTAATAACGATAGTGGTCTGCCTTATACGGTCCGTCTACGCTTACGCCGATATAGGCAGCTTGTGCGGGGGTGAGCTTGGTCAGTTTCACGCCTATCTTTTCGAGGTGCAGGCGGGCTACTTCTTCGTCCAGGTGCTTGGGCAGACGGTAAACGCCGGTTTCGTACTTCTTGTTGAAGAGTTCGATTTGTGCCAGCGTCTGGTTGGTGAAGGAGTTGCTCATGACGAAAGACGGGTGGCCGGTGGCGCAGCCCAGGTTTACCAGACGACCGTCGGCGAGCAGGATGATGCTGTGTCCGTCCGGGAAGTAGTAGCGGTCTACCTGCGGCTTGATGTTGACGCAGCGGATGCCGGGGTAGTGCTTCAGGGCATCTACCTGGATTTCGTTGTCGAAGTGACCGATGTTGCAGACAATGGCCTGGTCCTTCATCTTCTCCATGTGGTCGATGCGGATGATGTCGATGTTACCTGTTGTCGTCACGAAGATATTGCCTTCTGTGCAGGCTTCTTCCATTGTAACGACTTCGAAGCCTTCCATGGCAGCCTGCAGGGCGCAGATGGGGTCTACTTCGGTCACCAATACACGGGCACCGTAAGAGCGCATGGAGTGGGAGCAGCCTTTGCCCACGTCGCCATAGCCGCAGACTACCACTACCTTGCCGGCTATCATCACGTCCGTGGCACGCTTGATGCCGTCGGCCAAAGACTCGCGGCAGCCGTACAGGTTGTCGAACTTGGACTTCGTTACGGAGTCGTTTACGTTGAATGCCGGAAACAGCAGTTTGCCTTCTTCCTGCATCTGGTAGAGGCGGTGTACGCCGGTGGTCGTTTCTTCCGATACACCGCGGACTTCGGCGGCTACACGATGCCAGCGGTCCTGGTCTTCGGCCAACACCTGCTTCAGGATGGCGTTCAGTTCAATTTCGTCTTCGGCATGTACTTCCTTGTCCAGTACGGCTGCATTGCTTTCGGCTTCGTAGCCTACGTGTATCATCATGGTTGCATCGCCACCATCGTCTACAATCACCGTAGGACCTTTGCCGCCGGCAAAGCTCAGTGCCTGGAGTGTGCACCACCAATATTCGGCCAGCGTTTCGCCCTTCCAGGCAAATACCGGTACGCCGCTTGCGGCAATGGCAGCAGCGGCATGGTCTTGGGTGGAATAAATATTGCAAGAGCACCAGCGTACTTCGGCACCCAGTGCTACGAGAGTTTCAATCAATACCGCCGTCTGGATGGTCATGTGCAGCGAACCCATGATGCGTGCACCTTTCAACGGCTTTGTTTCTCCATACTTTTCGCGAAGAGCCATAAGGCCGGGCATTTCTTTTTCTGCCAGATCGATTTCCTTGCGACCGAAGTCGGCAAGCGTAATGTCTGCCACCTTATAGGGCAGAGTAGAGAATAATTCTTTAGACATATCTATTTGATTTTAAAATAAAAAGTGATGCAAAGATAGAGCATTCTGATTAGTAGGGCAAAAGCTTTGTCATTTTTTAAAGAAAAGCTTTCAACTAAACAATAGATTCTGTATATTTGCGCCATGCTAAGAACTACATTATCGGATTTGGTGTTGTAAACAATCTGTTCTTTTGATGCAGATTGTCCTTTCGTTTACTCCCGGATGATTCTTTTTGGGAGGAATTTCTATGTCTTTATAAATTTAATTTTTAACCAGTGTGCAGTGCCCGGAAGCATTGGTGTGCTTGGAGCATGTACGCTATATACATTAAGATAATGAATAACGATAACAATACTATTTTCGGAATCGACGTTGATTTAATCTGCAATTTCTTTTTGAATACAGAACGGCAAGGACCCGGAAGTCCCGAGGTCACCCTTAAGGCTTTAAGCTTTATAGATAATCTTACCAAGGATTCCCTCATTGCCGACCTGGGCTGCGGAACGGGTGGACAGACGATGGTACTGGCTCAGCATGCGCCGGGACATATCACCGGTCTTGACTTTTTTCCGGGGTTCGTTGACCGGTTCAATTGCAATGCCGGAAAGCTGAATCTTCAGGACAGGGTGAAAGGTATCGTCGGCTCAATGGATAACCTTCCTTTCGAAGAGGAGTCTTTGGACTTGATTTGGTCGGAAGGGGCCATTTACAACATCGGCTTTGAACGGGGACTGAACGAATGGCGTAACTATCTGAAAACAGGCGGATATATCGCCGTTTCCGAATGTTCATGGTTTACCGAAGAACGTCCGGCAGAGATTCATAATTTCTGGATGGAGAGTTACCCGGAGGTAGATACGATTCCCAATAAGGTGGCTCAAGTGCAGAAAGCGGGTTATCTTCCCGTTGCTACCTTCGTTTTGCCGGAAACGTGCTGGACCGAACATTACTTTGCTCCGCTGGCCGGAGCCCGCGAACTATTTCTTGATAAGTATGCAGGAAACGATACAGCCGAAGAATTGGTGAAGTTTCAGCATTATGAAGAAGAATTATACGCCAAGTATAAGGAGTTCTACGGTTATGTGTTCTATATTGCAAAGAAGATAGAGCAAGCGAAGTAAAGAAAGGCAAGGCTGAACTTTAAACGAGGGGGCTGTCTAACAATACAAAGTTAGGCAGCCCTCTTTCTTCATACAAAAATCAGATATAAGTTTCAGATACTTTATCGTGCAACGAGAGTGAAGTGAAGCAGATTAGGAATTTCACCAACTTGAGGCCCTCCCCAATCGGTTTCGTCACCGTTAAGAATCCGGCTCATTTTGAATTCCCCGTTTTCCCATTTCCCTTCTTTGACCTTCAGGTACTGCCATGCACGACCTTTGTTCTTTCCTGCTGTATTGAAGGTGAAGCGGCAGTTTGTCCCGATGCCAAGGAATTCATTATCCGAAAGCCGGATGATCATGGCTTTACCATTAGCAGCACGCTCTGCCGACTGTGCACTGTTGTTTCCACGACCGCCGCCAAAAATGATTATGGCCTCCCATTCTCCCAGTGAGATATGTTGTTCGCTGTGGTCTTCCGGTTCGATTACAGTCTGTATTCTCCCTTCAGCTGCCCAGCGGGCCAGTTCCTGATTCATCGGATCGAGCAATTCATATTCGTAGGAAAGGGCGTCTCGTGTGGCGTTACCAAGCGCCTGTCTCCTTTTGTCAACGCCGAAAGGCGAGAAACCGATGCCTTTTTCTATTACCTTATACAAGTATTTTGAATTAGCGCTTCCGGTTTCCGGAACCATCAGTGCATTATCATCTCTTGCATAAAGATCAATCACCTTGAGTACTGTCTCGTCTCCTCTGAGGTAAATGTCGGGGCTAACCATGTCGATGCATGGTGCTGCCGCTTTCCAGAGTGAGATAACATTGTCTGTGGCACCTCCGCTTTCATAATTGTCTGCCGTAGGATTGGTCAGCGGGTCACGCAAGGCTACATTTACAAATAGTGGCAAAGGATTAACTTCTTTGCCGGCTTGTGCTACATAGTTGATGTATTTGGCAACATGCCATGCATGGAAATATTCGTCAGCTCTTTCGCCGAAAACTTGTGCCCATGAACCCTTTGCATTTTTATCTACTCCCAGTTCTTTGCAGACAGATGTAGTGAACACTTCTGAAGGAACCTGCTGTGCGAAAAGCTTTTGGGCTTCTTTGCCATAGTCACGAATACTTCCCCATGTCCCCGGTTCATTTTCTACCTGAACCATGATAACGGTATGTTGCGGATCTTTTTCCTTGAGATAGGCCATAAATTCCCTGAAGGCTTTTGCATCAGCCTCCATGGTTGCTTTGGCATGAGGACTTGGAGAGTCTACCGGAGTTCCTTTTATGGAAGTTACATTATAATATTGCTTCGAATCCTTCTTCATCCACTCCGGCATATAGTGGTTGCTTCCGTTCTTCCATGTTGCGAACCAAAGCAATATCAGGCGTACCTTGTTCTCTCTTGCTTGGTCCAGTATGCGCTGGACAGATGAGAAGTCATAACTCCCTTGCACCGGTTCTACTTCTTCCCAATAAATAGGAATTTCCAGCGTATTGGCATGCATCGTTTTCATGGTATCCCATACACCGGGGAGCATGCTGGGCCAGTTGGATGAGTTTCCAACCTGGCCACCTAACATAAAAAACGGTTTTCCATCAACTTCGAGAGTGTGATGATTGCCTTTCCGGATGATCCGGGGCACCGGAGTAGAGGTCTGTGCCTGAACATACTGCCCTGCTACCATCATTGCTACGAGCATTTGGCAGATTAGCCATTTTGCATTGTTTTTCATAAATCTTGTTTTGAATTAAGTTTATGTTTGCAAAATTAGCGCATTATGCCCGTTATGCCCATATCAATAGTTTCCAAAGACGGGTCATTATGTTGCATGGGTGAATAATAGAACCTCTATTCTATCTACAGGTCGAATTATATGATTTCGATCCCTTGCTCCTTGCAAAGTTGCAATCCCAGATCTTTCAGTCTGAACTTCTGTATCTTACCGCTTCCCGTCATTGGGAACTCGTCGACAAAGAAGATATACTTCGGTATTTTGTAGCGCGATATCTTGCCGATGCAGAAGTCGCGGACATCCGATTCGTGCAGATCCGCTCCCTCGTGCAGGATGATGAAAGCACCGACAGCTTCGCCGTATTTCTTGGAAGGAATACCGGCCACCTGTACGTCTTTCACGCCTTCCAGCTTGTAGAGGAATTCCTCTATCTCGCGAGGATAGATATTTTCGCCGCCGCGGATAATCATATCCTTGATGCGTCCGGTAATGCGGTAATATCCGTCTTCGTCTTTTATTCCCAAATCACCGGAATGCAGGAAACCGTTTTTATCAATGACTTCGGCAGTAGCCTCCGGATTCTTATAATAACCTTTCATGGTATTGTAACCCCGGTTGCACATTTCTCCTTGTACGCCTACGGGACATTCTTCTCCGGTTTCGGGGTCGATGACTCTAACCTCGGTATGTTCAAAGTCTCGTCCTACCGTGTTGCAACGTGCATCGAACGGGTCGTCGATGCGGCTGGCAGTCATACCGGGAGAGGCTTCCGTCAGTCCGTAGACGCTGGTTACCTTCATATACATCTTTTCTTCCACACGTTTCATCAACTCTACCGGGCAGAGGGAGCCTGCCATGATGCCCGTGCGCAGGCTGGACATGTCGAACATATCGAACATCGGATGATTCAGTTCGGCTATGAACATAGTGGGTACACCATAGAGTGCCGTACAACGTTCTTTGTGGATGGATGCCAGCACTACCAACGGGTCGAAGCGTTCCACCATCACCTCCGTGCAACCGTGCGTCAGACAGTTCATCGTGGCAAGTACCACGCCGAAGCAGTGGAACAACGGAACGCAGACACAGAGTTTGTCATTGGCGGTGAACTTCATGTGTTCGCCCGTCAGGAAGCCGTTGTTGGCTATGTTATAGTGCGTCAGCATCACGCCTTTCGGGAAGCCGGTGGTACCGGAAGTGTATTGCATGTTCACCACATCGTGGCAGGTAACCTGGCTTTTGAGTTCGCTCAGACGGCTTTCTTCTACATTGTCGCCCAGCAGTAGTATCTCGGCAGTGTTGTACATGCCCCGGTGCTTTTCCTGGCCTACGTATACCACGTTCCTCATGTAGGGGAAGCGTTCACTTTTCAGGTGTCCGCGCTCACAGGTCTTCAGTTCGGGGAGCATGGCGTAGGTCATCTGCACAAAGTCACTGTCCTTTTCGCCGTTGACGATGCAAAGGGTATGCATGTCCGAGTTCTGGCAGAGATATTCCAACTCGGCTTGTTTGTAGTTCGTGTTTACAGTTACATAAACGGCGCCTATCTTGGCGCAGGCATACAACAACGTAAGCCAGTCGGGTACATTGGCTGCCCAAATGCCGACGTGCGTTCCGCGTTCCACGCCAATGGCGATAAGTCCTTTGGCCATGTCGTCTACACGACGGTTGAATTGGCTCCAGGTGAAACGCAGGTTGCGGTCGGAGTAAACAATGTATTCTTTATCCGGCGTTGTCTCCGCCCAATGCTCCAACCACTGGCCGAGCGTTCTTTCGTATAGCATGTGTGTCGGTCAATTAAATGGGTGTATATATTACTGCAAGTATTTTTGCCGCTTTTCCTTCGTAAGCATGTACATGATGGGGGACGATGGAGTCGTAATAGATGCTGTCGCCCTCTTCGAGCAAGTAGGTATGCTTGCCGTAGCTGATTTCCATCGTGCCTTCCATCACCATGATGAATTCTTCGCCTTCATGGGAAGAGAGTACGAAGTCACTGTCGTCTGTAGGAGCTACGTCGATGATGAACGGTTCCATGTGGCGGTCGGCTTTGGACTTTGAGAGGGAGTGATAGACCATGTGGCGTCGGCTCTGGATGGCATTGTTGGAGAAGCTGATGCTGTTTTGCGCTTCGTTCTTGCGGCAGACTACAGGGCCGTTTTCGTCCTGGTCGTCGAGGAAGGTGCCCAGACGGACGCCCAGCACGCGTGCTATCTTGATGAGGGGAGCCAACGACGGAAGGTCGATGTTGGTTTCAATACGTTCAATCTGTTCGATGGCGAGTCCCGAACGTTGTGCCAGCTCTTCCATGCTGATGGATTGGCTTTCGCGGAGCGACTTGATCTTTTCTCCTACAATCTTACTTGTATCCATAATGATAGTATTTTCAGTCTAAAAGGTTATGATTTATAGTTGCTAAACCGCAAAAATAAGATAAAGTTTTACTTGATGCAACTATCTTTGGTGAAAAGTTTGGTTTTATGTTTTGATAAGTCCTTTCATGCTATAATCTCCTCAAATCTTCCTCCGAAGCATGCCTCCCTTTATAAGCCTTGCCAGTAGCGTTGAAACGATAACTAATATTTACCGAGAAGCTGCGCGAGTCCGGATTGGCTTCCTTTGTATAAGTCAGCCGGGGACCGAACAGCATAAAAGAACTGTAGCGGGAGTTCCACAAGTCGTTGGCTTGCAGGTTGAGGGTGAGCTTCTTGTTGAAGAATGTCTTGCGGATACCCGCATCCACTCCCCAATAGGAACGTTGCAGCATGGCGCCGAAGTTGCCTTCGCTTTGGTAGTCGATATCAAAAGAGAGAATCCATTCGTTCGGCAGGCTCAGGCTGTTCTGCCAGAAAAGGTAAATGCTGGAACGGTTCATGTTTTTGCTGACTCCTTGATTGGTTACTTTGAAGAAAGGTTGGGCAAAGTAGATGCCGAGCTCCGGTTTCCAGAAATTGATGGTAGGGGAGAGATGGACGGAGGCGGTGAGGTACTGCATCCGCTTGAAGTTGCCGGTGGTGAAGATGACGACATCCGGATTTTCTTCGTACTCTTTGGTCATGAAGGCGATGGCGTTGCGGCGGTATTGGTAGTTGAAGCTGAACTGTACCCATTTGTAGAGGGTGGTCAGTTGCAGGTCGTGGTTGGTTTCGGGGATGAGCAGCGGATTACCGCCTTCGTAGATGAAGCGGTTGTTGTAGTTCAGTGTGCTGCGCAGTTGGGAGAAAACGGGACGATTGGTTTTTGTTGTGTAGCTGAGGCTGGTTTGGAGCTGCCCGACGGGGAAATCTATTGAAAGACTGGGACACCAGTCGTTGTAGATGCGGCTTTGTCCGGGGATGTATTCGCCCTGTTCCCAATAGTCGGACACGGCGTGTTCGAAGCGGAGCCCTGCAAGAAGGCTGACCTTGCCCAGCGGCAGGGAGTACTCGGCGAAGGCGGCGGATTTGTTTTCGTCAATGCGGCTGTCGGTATTGGGGAGGATATCCTGCAGGTTCAGGAAGTTGTCTTCGCGGCGGATGAAGGTGTAGTCGGCACCGGCTTTCAGTTCGCCTTTCCAGAGGGGATGCGTCAGGATTAGTTTGGCGGCGTAGAAGCGGTTCTTGGCATGGTTGAAGGAGCTGATGTCGCGGTTGCCTTCCGTCCGGCTCTCTTCGTGTGCCTCCTGATGATTGTAGCTTTGGCCGCGCACCAGGTCGGCGGTGAAGTTGATTTGCAGTTGCTTGATATTTCCTTGATAATAGGCGTTCAGTTGATGCCTGCTGTCTTGTTGCAAACTTTGGGAGGTGTAGGCGGTGAGATCGGTCAGGTTGTCGTCTGCGCGGACGGTATATTCGGAGTGGTCGCTGGAATGGAAGTCGGGGGTGCGGCGGAATTCATAGGAAGCACCGAGGCTGTGTTTCGGATTGAAGTCGTAGCTGATGCTCGCCCTTCCGCCGGCAAGGAGTCCTTTGTTGACCAGGTTCACGTGGTTGTTGATGTCCCATTGCACATCCGCCGGTATCTGATAACGTACATCCTGCAGTCGCTTGGTATTCTGATAATTTGTGTAGAGCATACCCAGCAGGGAAAGTCCCTTCTTCTGATAGTTCATGCTGAGTTGCTCGTTATGGCTGGTGCGTCGGCGCTGCATGATGCCTGCACGGAGGTTTCCGCCGAAACCGTCGTTGCGGCCCCGCACGGTGCGGATGCGGACAACGGCCTTTACGGTGGCGTCGTACTCGGCTCCCGGGTTGGTGATGAGCTCCACCTTCTCGATGTCGGCGGCGGAGAGGCGCTCCAGTTCGGTGTTGTCTTGCAGGAGGCGGTTGTCTATGTATATAATAGGTGCACCTTTTCCGAAGACAGTGTAGCCTTCTTCTTCCGAAGAGCGGAGTCCGGGGATGTGCTTCAGCACGTCATTGGCATTGTTCAGGGAGGCGAGCAGGGTTTGTTGTATTTTCGTTTCGAGTCGGCCGCCTTTCAGTTTGAAGACGGGGCGGGCGGCGGTTATCACTGTTTCGTCCAGTAGCACGGCATCGGTTTCCAATGTCCAGTTGCTTGCTTCGCCGGTGCTGCTCGTCCGGCAGGGGCGGCAAAGGGTTTTGTAACCGATGGATGAGATTTGAAGCAGATAATCTCCGGGAGTGGCGGGAATGATTTCAAAGCTTCCGTCACTGCGGCTGCAAGTGCCTTGCACGAAGGCGGAGTCCGGTGCCAGCAATGCGATGTTGGCGAATTCTATCGGTTGCCGGTCTTCCGTGAATACTCTTCCCCGGATACTTGCTGTTACCGGTTCCTTTTGTGCCATTGCGGTTGCGATATACCCTATGAGTAGGGTGATGATACATACTGTCTGTTTCATGTTCCGAATTGTTTTTTGTTTTCGGGACACGAAGGTATCGGCTTCTGGAGAAGACAACAGAAACAAAAGGCGGATAATTGTCTGACATTTGCCTGACAATAGTCTGACAATGCCGTCTGGCAGGCCTTTTATTAGTGCTTATCTACTCAATCGCAGGTTACTGCCGTCTGAAACATACACTCCTTTCGGGTGTATCTCCCTTTGTTGTCATCCCGAAGCTTTATTGTCATGATGCACAAGATGGCATCTTGTGCTGTTCAAGATGGCATCTTATGCTACACAAGATGGCATCTTGTGCATCAAAGGGAATAGTGTTTCAGAGGGTGGGTAAGGGAGTTGCGATTGCCAGACCATAGGCTCGTCCGCGGTCGGTAATAATCTTCAGGTTGCTGTTCGCTTCAACGATGGGTTTCAACCGTCGTATCAGTGTATAGAGGGTTTCATCTGCGTTGTCTTTTCCCGGCCATAAGGATTGGCAGATATCGGGTTTAGGGAGCAGATGCGAGGACGAAAGATAAAACATCTCCATCAGTGCATATTGCATGGGGGTGAGTTTTAGCCTTTCCCGATGTTCATTGTAGAAACAAGCTTCTCGGAGGGAGAGTGAGAGATTGCCGAAAGTGATGATACTTTCCTGCCCGTTGCCTTGGGCTGCAGGTTTTCTGTAGTGGAAGTAAAAGAAGGAGAAAGTTCCCCAAATCAGTGCTGCCAACAGCAATAAAGCGGGAATCGTCTGCTTGGAGATACTGAAAATCAGTGTGGTCGAGCAGCGTGCATATCCCCGGAAGGAGAGCGTCAGCCCCGAAGCATCGGCAGTGGTGGAAAGCCATATCAAGGTGTCACTGGCCAGATAACCGGCGGGAATCTCATTGAATACAGTGCCCGGATCATCTTTCTTTAAGATATGCAGCGATAGCGTAGAAACATCCCTTAACTTCGGCAGATACAATGCCGCCGCAAATTTCCGGTTGGAACTGCTGACGGAGACGGGAGCGCCCATCACTTCCTGCAACTTGGCGTAGGTGCGGACGGTATCTGCATTCAGCCACAAATCTTCGTTTTGCAGCACGGTGCGCCGCAGTGCCTGGTTCAAGTCCGAAACGACGCGCCGCTCTGCCTGCGAATAACTGCGATATCCGAAGCCGAATGCAAGCACCACCAGCAAGAATGTGAGTGCCGTGGATAGGTTTGCTGCTGAAATAATCCGTTTCATGGAGACAAAGTTATAAAAAAAGAGGCTTCCTTCTTGAAAAGGAAACCTCTTTTTAATGTTTTTGCCCGTAAGTGATTACTTACGCAAGCCGAGTTCTTTAACGATGGCACGATATCTGTTGATGTCGCGGTCTTTCAGGTAAGTCAGCAACGCACGGCGTTTACCTACCAACATTGTCAAAGCTCTTTCAGTACTATAATCTTTTCTGTTGAGCTTAAGGTGCTCAGTCAGGTGGGAAATACGGTATGAAAACAAAGCTATCTGGGCCTCAGCTGAGCCAGTATCAGAGTTAGACTTTCCGTACTTGCCAAAGATTTCTTGCTTTTTAGCAGCGTCTAAATACATAATGTTTAATTAAAAAGTTGATAATATTTCTCTCTTTCGAGCGTGCAAAGATAGACATTATCTTTTATACGGCAATGATATTCAGCAATTTTTTCTCCTCTATACTGTATATCTAATGCAAAATTCGTACCTTTGTTGCCGAAATAATAGGTATTATATGCAAAATATTAGAAACATTGCAATCATTGCCCATGTCGACCATGGGAAAACGACGCTCGTTGACAAGATGCTTCTGGCAGGAAACCTCTTCCGCAGTAACCAGAGCACAGGTGAATTAATGCTGGATAACAACGACCTGGAACGTGAACGAGGTATAACGATTCTATCCAAGAACGTTTCAATCAATTACAAAGACACCAAGATTAACATTATTGATACTCCGGGACATAGTGACTTCGGAGGAGAAGTGGAACGTGTGCTGAATATGGCCGACGGCTGTATCTTGCTTGTGGATGCCTTCGAAGGCCCCATGCCGCAGACACGCTTTGTATTGCAAAAGGCATTGCAGATAGGTCTGAAGCCTATCGTTGTGGTGAACAAGGTAGATAAACCGAATTGCCGTCCGGAAGAAGTTTACGAAATGGTGTTCGACTTGATGTTCAGCCTGGAGGCTACCGAAGATCAGTTGGACTTCCCGGTAATCTACGGTTCCGCCAAGAACGGCTGGATGAGTACGGACTGGCAGAAGCCGACCGATAATATCTACGCTTTGCTGGACTGCATTCTGGAAAACATTCCTGCGCCCACACAGTTGGAAGGTACTCCGCAGATGTTGGTTACATCTTTGGATTATTCTTCCTATACCGGTCGTATTGCCGTAGGACGTGTGCATCGCGGTACTTTGAGAGAAGGCATGAACGTGTCTTTGGCCAAACGCGACGGACGCATTACAAAATCAAAAATCAAGGAACTGCATACCTTCGAAGGTATGGGCCGCGTGAAGGTGCAGGAAGTATCTTCCGGTGACATCTGTGCTTTGGTCGGTATCGAAGGATTCGAAATCGGAGATACAATCTGCGATTTTGAGAATCCCGAAGCATTGCCGCCTATCGCCATTGACGAGCCTACCATGAGTATGCTCTTCACTATCAACGATTCTCCGTTCTTCGGCAAGGAAGGTAAGTTTGTGACTTCCCGTCATATTCATGACCGCCTGATGAAGGAGTTGGATAAAAACCTTGCTTTGCGTGTGCGCAAGAGTGAAGAAGACGGCAAATGGGTTGTTTCCGGTCGCGGTGTGCTTCATCTTTCCGTATTGATAGAGACAATGCGCCGCGAAGGATATGAGTTGCAGGTAGGTCAGCCGCAGGTAATCTTCAAGGAGATTGATGGCGTGAAATGCGAACCTATCGAGGAACTGACAATCAATGTTCCCGAAGAGTATTCCAGCAAGATGATTGATATGGTGACTCGTCGCAAAGGTGAGATGGTGAAAATGGAAAGTGCAGGCGAACGTGTGAACCTGGAATTTGACATGCCTTCACGTGGTATCATCGGTTTGCGTACCAATGTGTTGACTGCTTCTGCCGGTGAGGCCATCATGGCGCATCGCTTTAAGGAATATCAGCCGTACAAGGGTGAGATAGAACGTCGTACCAATGGCTCTATGATTGCTATGGAGTCGGGTACAGCTTTTGCATACGCCATCGACAAACTGCAGGACCGTGGTAAGTTCTTTGTCTTCCCGCAAGAGGAAGTTTATGCCGGTCAGGTGGTAGGTGAACATTCTCATGAGAATGACCTGGTGGTGAACGTGACTAAGTCTAAGAAGTTGACCAATATGCGCGCTTCCGGTTCGGATGACAAAGTCCGTCTGATACCTCCCGTGCAGTTCTCACTCGAAGAGGCCTTGGAGTATATCAAGGAAGATGAGTACGTAGAGGTGACGCCTAAATCAATGCGTATGCGCAAAGTAATTCTGGATGAGATAGAGCGCAAACGTGCCAATAAGAACTGATAAGTACATTTTTTAGTTGTTATATAAATAGAAGGAGTGCCCCGCCGCAAGGTGGAGCACTCCTTCTTAATTTTCCATCATTCGGAATGAGAACGAATGTATCAGTCGATGAACTTCGCTTTTGCTGCATTTCTCGGTCTGGCAGCAGGCGCTTCGTCCGGATAGCCGAAGGCAATGCAGTAAAGCAGTTGGTACCCTTCGGGGATATCGAGCTTCTTGATGTATTCGGCAGCGGCCGGGGTAGAAGTCATAAAGCGTGTAGGACCTCCCAAACAACAGGAGCCGATACCCATGGACCATGCCGAAAGAATCATATTCTCGCCCAGCAGGCCGCAGTCTATCTGCGAAAGGTCATACGAAGGATCGTTGGCAATGAATACTACCGTAGAGGCGTTGCGGAACATATTCTTGAAGTCAGGATCGCTGGCAGCATTCGGATTTTCCTTCTTGTAGATTTCCGTAATGCCGTTGATGAACTCCGGATTATCCACTACGCGTATTTCCCAGGATTGTTTGTTCTGTCCGTTGGGGGCATTGATACCGCAATCCAGGATAATCTGCATAGTGTCCCGGTTCACTGCTTGCGGTTTGTACTTGCGGATGCTGCGGCGTGACATGATGGTTTCTACCACTGCATTTTCTTTACTGTTTTCCGCACTTGTGCTTTCACTTCCTTTTTGTGCCTGTGCGCCGCATCCGGCACACAATAGCAGGCTTGCGCCTAGTAACATTAACTTTAAACTCTTCATAATCTGTTGTATATTAGATTTGCTTCACTGCAAATCTAACAAAAAAAGCGGCTTCCGTTGCCGGAAGCCGCCTTAAAAATATGTAATCTGGTTCTATTAGAGTTTCGGACCAGCAGCAACCAAAGCTTTACCAGCTTCGTTACCGGTGAACTTAGAGAAGTTCTTGATGAAGCGGCCAGCCAAGTCTTTAGCTTTTTCTTCCCACTTGCAAGCACATTCGTAAGTGTCGCGAGGATCAAGGATCTTCGGATCAACGTTCGGCAATTCAGTCGGAACAACGAAATCGAAGTAAGGAATAACCTTAGTCGGAGCCTTGTCGATAGAACCGTCAAGGATAGCGTCGATGATACCACGAGTATCTTTGATAGAGATACGCTTGCCGCTACCGTTCCAACCAGTGTTAACCAAGTATGCCTTAGCACCAACCTTATTCATCTTCTTAACCAGTTCTTCTGCATATTTAGTAGGATGCAAGCTCAAGAAAGCAGCACCAAAGCAAGCAGAGAATGTCGGAGTCGGTTCAGTGATACCACGTTCTGTACCAGCCAACTTAGCAGTGAAACCAGACAGGAAGTAGTACTGAGCTTGTTCCGGGTTCAGGATAGATACCGGAGGCAATACACCAAAGGCGTCAGCTGACAAGAAGATTACTTGGTGAGCGTGAGGACCCTTAGAGATAGGCTTAACGATATTCTCGATGTGGTAGATAGGATAAGAAACACGAGTGTTTTCAGTTACGCTCTTGTCTGCGAAGTCAATCTTACCGTTAGCATCAACTGTTACGTTCTCCAACAGAGCGTCACGTTTGATAGCAGCGTAGATATCGGGTTCGCTTTCTTTATCCAGGTTGATAGTCTTAGCGTAGCAACCACCTTCGTAGTTGAATACACCTTCGTCGTCCCATCCGTGTTCGTCGTCACCGATCAACTTACGTTTCGGGTCGGTAGACAAAGTAGTCTTACCTGTACCGGACAGACCGAAGAAGATAGCAGAGTCAGTGCCTTCCATGTTAGTGTTGGCAGAGCAGTGCATAGAAGCGATGCCACGAAGCGGGTTCTTGTAGTTCATGATAGAGAACATACCCTTCTTCATTTCACCACCGTACCAAGTGTTCAGGATAACTTGTTCGTTAGTCTTCAAGTTGAATACAGTAGCTGTTTCAGAGTTCAGACCCAGTTCCTTGTAGTTGTCAACTTTTGCTTTAGAAGCGTTGAATGATACGAAATCAGGTTCTCCGTAGTTAGCAAGTTCTTCAGCAGTCGGGCGGATGAACATGTTAGTTACGAAGTGAGCCTGCCATGCTACTTCCATGATGAAACGTACTTTCATACGAGTAGCTTCGTTAGCACCGCAGAAAGTATCAACAACGAACAGACGCTTGCCGCTCAGCTGCTTAACAGCTTTCTCTTTCAGGTCAGCCCAAGCTTCTTCAGAGCAAGGTTTGTTGTCGTTTTTGTATTCGTCTGAAGTCCACCATACAGAATCCTTGCTGGCTTCATTCATAACGAAGAATTTATCTTTAGGAGAACGTCCGGTATAGATACCAGTCATTACGTTCACAGCACCCAGTTCAGTTACTTGACCTTTTTCGAAGCCTTCCAGACCCGGTTTGGTCTCTTCAGCGAACAATACATCATAAGACGGGTTGTGGATGATTTCCACTACGTCTTTGATACCGTACTTGCTTAAATCTAAATTTGCCATTTTTTTTAAGATTTTAAATTGGTATTTTGGTTTATAATCTCTCTTTGTTTGCCTTACAAGGGGAAGGAAATCTGCCTGAAAAAGCTCTCTTTTCGGTTGCCTTTTAGTAGGCCCCTCGTTTTTCGACTACAAAAGTAATACTTTCTTTTTAAAGAAAAGCCGTATTAGAGAAATTTTTCTTTAATGGGAAATCTTTTATTAAACCGTAACAATATCTGCAAACTGAACGTTGCAAATTAAGTGGAAATCGTTTACTTTGCACACAAATACATTACATTTATATGAAAGTTATCAACTTTGCCGAGACAAACTCTGTCTTGAACCAATACGTGGCGGAGATTCGTGACGTGGAAATACAGCGCGACCGGATGCGTTTCCGCCGTAACATCGAGCGCATCGGAGAGATTATGGCGTATGAAATGAGTAAGGAACTGACGTACTCCGTCAAGCAGGTGCAGACTCCGCTGGGGGTAGCGCCGGCCAGCACACCCGATGACGAGGTAGTGATTGCTACGGTGTTCCGTGCCGGACTGCCTCTGCATACCGGCTTCCTCAACATGTTCGACCGTGCCGGGAATGCATTCGTTTCTGCCTATCGTTATTATAAGGACAAGGAATGCCGCACGGTGGATGTGCACATCGAGTACATTGCCACTCCGGATTTGTCGAAGAAGACCTTGCTGCTGGTAGACCCAATGCTTGCCACGGGCGAGAGCATGGAACTTGCCTGGAAGGCTTTTATCACGAAGGGCATGCCTGCCAAGTTGCAGATAGCCTGTGTCATTGCCAGCCAACAGGGAGTAGACCATTTGAAGAATCTCTTCCCCGGAGATGACGTAACACTGTGGTGCGCAGCCATCGATCCGGAGATGAACGAGCATTCCTACATTGTCCCCGGCTTGGGAGATGCGGGAGACCTGGCGTTCGGCGATAAGATTTAAAGAGAATAGATTCTTTCCATCAACCGTACACCGAGCACAGGCCTGTAATGTCCCTTCTCATAGTAGTTGTGGATGTCCTCGGTGTACTCGTTGATGCCGCTGAAATCAAAGACGTTTCCGGTGCCGAAAAGGTTTTTGAGTATCTGTACATCTGCGGGGTTCAGATTGATTTGGTTGTAGTTGGGGCTGACGATGATTTTTACAGCAGTGCCGTGTGTTTGGCAGATTTGTGCTATCTCTTTCAGGTACTCAAGCTGTTTGTCCCCAATTACTTTCAGGTCTTCTTTGTACTTTCCGTTTCTGTAATCTTTCTCTCTTTTCTTGGTAAATTCATTCTTCCGGTTCTCCCAGTACTTTTCTCCTTCCTTTTTTATTATTTCCTCTCTGGGATTCAGCATGTCATTGGTTATAGGGTCGCGGATAGGCCCATAAGGATTTATCACTCCTTTCATATAAGGACGGTATTGATGGAACAGCCTGTAGTCAAGGTACGGAAACAGAACATCCGGGAAACAGAATGCCTGGCAGAACTTCTCCTGAAATGCCA
Source organism: Bacteroides sp. GD17 (assembly GCF_038448625.1). Taxonomy (NCBI): domain Bacteria; kingdom Pseudomonadati; phylum Bacteroidota; class Bacteroidia; order Bacteroidales; family Bacteroidaceae; genus Bacteroides; species Bacteroides sp. GD17. Next base: position 156,652 of record NZ_JBCEZS010000004.1, on the reverse strand, counting down.
GGTTGCTCATGCCCGACAGGGTAGGCGGCAGTATATTGGTGTGCCCCGACAGCAGTCTGTCGGTCTGCAATGCTCCTTTGTCTACAATCAATAGCAGGTTTTTGATGTCTGCACCGACCTTATCCAGAGCCTGTAACTTCAGGGAAACGGCAGCTATACCTTCTGCATTCCCGAAGAGACGGATGGCACGACCGCCATTGAGATACTTCTCCCATTCCCGGCAGGGATAGGCCATTGTGCAGGAGTTCCCCATGATGAAGGAATCGAAGGGGATGGAATCCCGATTGTTCATATACGTTTGCCATCCTACATAGCCCTCGTTTAACATTACCGGAGACTGGTCGTATCGGTTGTAATGCTTCAGAACCATAAAAGGATCGGTCAGCAAGTACACCGCTAATATGGCAATAAAAGGTATGAAGAGTAGGGAGAGTTTCATTACGAAACGTACTGCTGCCTTTCGTTCGCTGTATTTCTTTATCATGTTGTTTCGGTTGTCAGAATTGTAAATATATAAAGCTGTCCGAGTTGAACTGCCCCAATGTGAAAAGCATGATAGCCAGCAAGTAATATACGCTCCATCTCACCACCGCAGGCTGTCTTCCCAAAGCTTCCAGCAGATCGCGCTTGGACATAAAATACTCATAGGCCAGAATCAGTACAAGGGCGCCGCCTGCCACTATGCAGTTGTGGTCCGGCATTCCCAAGTCCATCTCTTTCCAGCTGTAATGAACATCGAAGGATATGTGGCTGATGTAATAGAATGCTTCGGAAAGAGACGCTGCCCGGAAGAATATCAGTGAAAGGGCAAAGATAAGATACGTCCTGACGACGGACAGCGTTGAAAACAACGGTCTCCCCAACCGGCTTCTTGCTTTATTGCGGAATGCCATAGTCTTCATTTCATAGAAGATGATGATGCCTTGTATCAGTCCGTAGACGGCAAAGTTCCATCCGGCGCCGTGCCAGATGCCCAATCCGGTGAATGTCAGGACCAGGCTAAGAAACACGCCCCACTGTCCCCATCCCCGCATGACCGAAGACAGAGGAAGATACAGGTAATCCCTCACCCAGAACGAAAGCGACATGTGCCACCTTCTCCAAAAGTCGGCAGTGGTCTGCGCAATGAACGGACGGTTGAAGTTGGGACTGAGTCTGAATCCCAGCATCCGCGCCCCTCCCAGCGCAATGTCGGTATATCCCGAGAAGTCTCCGTATAGTTCTATCGGATATAGCAGGCATGCCGTCAGCAACTGTATGCCCGAGGCGGTATGCGGGGAGTTGAAGATGCCGTCTATATAGGAACCTATAGAATCGGCAAGCATCAGTTTCTTCACCAGCCCCACTACAATCAGCTCCAGCCCGTAGACCATGGACTGATAGTCCACTGCCTTGCCGGACTTCAGTTGGGGAAGCATATCCCCGGCTCTCTCGATAGGTCCCGAAAGGAACTTCATAAAGAAGAGCATATACACCAGGAAGTCGGGCAGGTTGCGTTCCGGTTCTTCTTCCTGCCAGTAGATTTCCGTCAGGTAGGAGATGGCTTGGAAGGTATAGAACGAAATACCCAGCGGAAAGATGAAGTTGCAGCCGATAAGCTGGCCGGCATACCGGGATGCCAGCCAACTCGCAACTAAAAAACACACACTTGAAAAATAGATTCTCTTTACTTCCCTTTCATCTTTCACCCGCCCCATCCATAGGCCGAAGAGGTAAGTGGCAATCGATATCAGCAGTGCTACCCCCAGGAAGGCAACGTGATAGAAACCGATGAAAACGAAACTTGCCGCCAGCAATACCGCTTTCTTGCATCGGGGAGGCAGTACGTGATATAAGATGAAAGTACACGCAAACAGCGCGACGAAATTCAGGGATATGAACGACATCTTTTATTGGGCTTTGGTTAGAATGGCGTTGCAGATATCTCCTACATTCTTCAACTTCATGATGTCCCTGAAGGTGAAGCGGACGTTGAACCGCTTCTCTATCTTGCTTATCAGCTGCATATTGGTCAGTGAGTCCCAGCCTTCCACATCCTGGGCGGTGGTGTTGTCTGCAAGGGCGATGTTGTCTCGCTTCAGTACTTCGCGGAAGATCAGTTCCAGTTCGTTCAAAATAGTCTGTGTATCCATTGTTAAGTCTAAATTAGTTCTTGTATTTTCTTTCTGTCCGTCTTGCTGCTGGTGTTCAGCGGGAATTGTTCCAAGCAGTGTATGTACTTGGGAATCATGTAGAAGGGTAGCCTGCTGCACATATACTCTTCCATGCGCTGCTTGTCGAGGTCTCTTTTCTCTATCACCAGATGCAGCTCGCACTGGTTGCTCTCGTTGTATTTGGGGATGACTACCACGCGGTGTTCACCGTTGAAGAAGTTCTTCGCCACGTGCTCTATCTCGCTCAGTTCTATGCGGAATCCCTGCATTTTTATCTGCGAGTCTTTACGTCCGCAGTAGATGATATCTCCGTCGGCATCCATCCGGCAGAGGTCGCCGGTCTTGTAATAGGTCTTTCCGCCGGCAGTCTGCACAAGGCATTCCCTGCTTTTCTCCGGGTTGTTCCAATAGCCGCTCATCACCTGGTTACCGCTGATCCAGAGCTCTCCGGTTTCTCCTGTGGGTAGCGGAGTGGCGTTGCTGTCCATTATCACGGCATCTATTCCGTAGAAGGGCTTGCCGATGGCAGCCATTCCGTTGTGGTGCTTGCATGCAGAGGCGGGTATCTGGTAGGCGGTGCAATAAATGGTTCCTTCCGTGGGTCCGTACAGGTTGACAAAAGATGCATTGGGGGCGCATCTTCTGAAAGCCGACAGCAGTTCTACGTCCGAAGCCTCGGCGGTGACTATCAGGTATCGCAGTGCGGGCAGGTTTATTTCCGGGAAGTAGGGCAACAGCAGCTGAAGCAAGGAAGGCGCTACGGCGGCAAATGTAAGGTTGTACTTTTCGAGGACTTCGATGACATTGACGTACTTCACACCTTCAGGAGATACCGTATATATACATGCTCCCAAAGTCAGAGGGTATAAGAAGGATACGACGGATACGTCGAAAGTGAGCTCGAACATTTGTAACATGCGGTCGTGCTCGTCCAGTTGCCAGCCCAGGCGGCTGTAGGCAGCGTAGAATGCGTTGAGGTTGCGGCGGGAGATGGGTACGCCTTTGGGTTCGCCGGTACTGCCGGAGGTGAAGATGATGTATGCGTTTTCATCTTCTGCAACGTGGGGAACGGTAGGGAGCGTTGCTGCTTGCTGAATGCAGGAAGTTGAGTCAAGCACCAGGCGGATGCCTGCAAGGTCGGAAATCTTTTTGTTTCTGTGCTTGGGGTAGGCGGGATGAAGAATGACGTATGTCTTGCCGCAAATCAATACGGACAGTATGGAGGCGTAGGTTTCCAGTTTGTCTTCAGCCACGATGCCGATGATTTTATCTTCCCTGCTGCTTAGGAAGGAGGATATTCGTTGTATGGTTGCCGACAGCTGCCTATAGGTATAGGTTGTGTCGTTGATGACAAATGCAGGGCGTTCCGCATACTTGTCCAGGGCTTTGACAATATCGCCTGTCAGGTCGTTTCGATAGTCTTTCATTGAAACCGATATTTATAGTTTAGTTAATCTGTTTCATTAAAGACAGCCGCATCCGGCAATCTCCCTATCGGAGGAGTCTTAAGATATATTAAAATGTCGGTGGTATGAAGGGGGTAAGATGATGTACCCGGTTATCCTTTCCTGTAATTGCGCTTGATAATAGTGGCCTGAAAGCCACTGTCTTTGCGCAACTGAAGCAGATCTTCGTCATCAAAAGCACGGAGTTTGTACCAGAAAGTAATATCGGCCGAGGCACTTATTATTCCGCATAATCCTATGTAGAAAATGCTTGCATTCCCGGTGCAGAAACCATGGATAGCGGGAAATGCTCCCACCAATATGCCCGGTAGCAATAGAGAAATCCGATAGTACTTTAAGGCAATCGGGCAAGTCAGATAGAAACCCATTGCGGTCCAGCTGTTCAGCCAGCGGAATAGCTTTCTATCTTTTCCGCTGAACCAGTAGAGGATTCCTGCCTGGAGAAATATGTAAGCAATGAAAAGTAAAACCACATAGAACAATATATTTGCGCCGTAGATCTTTTTGGCTGCATCACCTATTTCATATCCTACGCCGTAGGCCGAAAATTCTCCCCATATATATACAAATAGCAGGGTTCCTACCAAGAGTAAGAAGAGGCCCCCAATGAATGCTACTATATTAATACCCTTTGCCGAGAGTTTCACTTCCACTCCTTCCGGGCGGCTGAGTACTTCTGTATTTGTTTCTTGGTTTTCCATCTTTCTTCTTATTAGTTTCTACTTTGCAAAGATACGTACCTCCGAAATAATATCAGGTTATCGGAATGTTATCTTTATGTTAAGACGAACGGAAAAGTTTGTTTATATTTGCCTCCAAATACTGGATGTGCAATGAAGAAATCCTATTATATACTTTTGACTTTTGTTGCAACCGCTGCTGTTCTGTTCATGCTGGGCAACTGGATGGGGCGAAGCATTGCGCTAAACAAACAACAAGTGATACGTGGCATACACGAGGCCTATTGCCATGCTACGGATGCTTACGAAACTGACAGCGCAAAGAATCTTTCCTCCCTCTTCCGCGATGAACTGAGCAAAGTCAAACTGAATCGAATCAAGTTCCGCATGGATACGGTGTCACTTCAAGGCAGTTCCGTCGTATTGAAACAAGACTTGTACTACTTTGCCGATTATCAGAAGTTGATAGACCGGCATTATACCTTTGTATGTCCTATTAATGCTACTCAAGGTGTGCGTGCGCATATTCTTAACTTCCGTGCCGAGTTTATAGGTAAGTTGCTTTATTATTTCTTTGCAACGATACTGGCTTTGTGCATCCTTTTGTATGCCATCCGCAAACAAGTCAACATCATCCAGCGGCAAGACGAACTGGCACGAATACGCGAAGATTTCTCTTATGCCATGATTCACGACATGAAGAACCCTATCAGTTCCATCCTGATGGGACTCAAAGTGCTGCGTAGCGGCAAAGTAGACGACAAACCCGAGAAACGTGAAAAGTACTTCGACATACTCGAAACCGAATCCCAGCATCTGCTTGCTCTTGCCAACAAGGTGCTGACTATCTCCAAACTGGAGCACGGTCAGTTGCTTTTGGATAAGAACTGGATAGAGCTTCGTCCCATATTGGAGCCGCTGATAGATACCTTCACAGCCAAAGCCGGCAAACCCATTTCGTTCCGTCTCGACCTGGCAGAAACAGGTGTGTACGCTGATGAAGAATACTTGAAAGAAGCATTAAGCAATCTGATAGACAATGCCATAAAATACTCCAAAGAGACCGTTGACATACAAATTTCTTCTTGTCTTTACAACAACTACACTCAAATCAAAGTCAGAGATAACGGTATCGGCATTCCTCTTGCTGCCCAGCGCACCATCTTCGACAAGTTCGAACGTGTGGTTGCCAAACCCGGTGAAAATACCAAAAAGGTTTCCGGCTTCGGACTGGGATTGAACTATGTGATGAACGTAGCCCGTGCGCACGGAGGCTACGTCAGTGTAGAAAGCCGGGAAGGGAAGTACAGCGAATTCACGGTTTCGCTGCCTCCGTTTGATTCCAATGCAAATATGGACTTTTAAATGCCTATTCTGGATCAGCCGCGAAACCTGGTGTTTTAAGCTACTACTGGTTGACATTTCATTCACTTCTGACAGGATATGAGCAAGAGTATCTCAAACTCCTCCGCCTGAAAGGGGAGGTGCCCGTAGGGCGGAGGGGTTTCACATCCGCAGGGACTTATGTATTACAAAGTTACTCTCTGCTTATGTAAGACCCCCTCCCCCCTACGGGGTACTCCCCCTTTCAGGCGGGAGAGTTTGAGATACTCATGTTTATCATTTCATTCATTTCTATCATCGCTATGAATAATAGTAAGCATCACATAACTCATAGAAAGATATCCACCAGGTTTTGCGACTGATCCTCTATTCTTCGAACTTGGTATGCAAAGGAATTGTAGATAGAAGCTTTTAGGGAGATTATACAATGGCATTTCTTAGCTTGTCTACATGGCCTTATCCGCTTATACATAGAGAGTTGTCTTGCTATATGCTTGAATTTGTCTGCGTTTAACGGCCATGAATCGATCGCTTGATGGCTGTTAAGCAATCTGCTGATGGCCGTAAAGCGATTGCCTCATGGCCGTTGATATGCTGCTAACTCTTTGCATTCAGCGTGGAAAGTACTTGTGTTCTTCGTACAAAGTATAGGGGAAAGACATATTGAAGACTTGGCTTTTGTAAGTTGCATGCATTCGCTTTGAGTGTATTTGAAGATAGAAATAGGAAATTAATATCGTGTTTACAGGATATTGACTTCGTGCTGACACGATATTAATAGAATGTGATACACGCAGTTAATATATTGTACAGCAAAGTATTAGTTTCTTGTTGTGCCGATATTATAGTTATATGAAAAGGTGGAAGCAAAATTTGCTTCCACCTTTTAAAACTGCTTCCACACCTTCTCTAATGCCGATGAATAAAGGATTTCAAAGAGTTGGTGGTGGTGTGGAAGCAAGGATGTGAATTTAAGATTCGAACAGCCTTGTGGGGTTGACGCTTAGAAAATCTTCAGCTTTCATTCCTCCCTTACCAACTATCATTGTTGCATAGGGGTTGTACATTCGGCGTACTTCTTCCAAGCCTGCATTATACTTTTCTTCATTGCTTTTCACTTCAATGGCTACGATGCGGTTTTTCTTTTTAAGAATATAGTCTACTTCCTTGTCGCGTTCGCGCCAATAAAATACTTCATAGCCACTGATGAAAGCATTGCTGATGATATGTGCCCCAATCGCAGATTCAAAGATACGTCCCCATTCTTTAGGATTCAGGATGGCTTCTTTGAATGTGAGATTACTATAGATATTCTTTAAGGCACTGTTATAAACTTGGAACTTCGGTGCGCTGGCCCGTTGGCGTGAGCGGTCTATGGCAAATTTCTGTAATCCGGTGAGCAGGCCGCTGTCGTTAAGCAAGTTCAGATAGCCTGATAGGGTTGTCGTATTACCTGCATCTTGTAGCGAACCCACCATTTTGGTGAGAGAGACGATTTCGCCGGAATAGGATGAACCTAGCTCGAAGGTTTGTCTCAATAGGGCTGGTTTGCTTATTGGAGAGTCATATAGGATGTCTTTATTGATAGTGGCATCAATAATTGCACTGCTGATGTACTGTTCCCAACGTTCTTCATCTTCAATCAGTACTGCGGCACCGGGATATCCTCCGAAGAAGATATATTGTTCCAATGACATGCCGAATGCATCGTGCATTTCAGGATACGACCAATGGGTCATACGGATTTCTTCGAAACGTCCCATCATGGAGTCCGACAGGCCTTTCTCTAGTAGAACACGCGAAGAACCGAGCAGGATGACTTTTATATTGATATCGTTGAATGTGTCGGCATCCCATTCTTTCTTTACGGCTTCACTCCAATTCCTGATTTTCTGGATTTCATCGATGGCAAGAACAAATTCAGAGTGTTTCTCTATACGCATTTGTGTACGGGCAGTGCTCCAACAATCTGCTATCCAGGAGGTTTGAGTAGCCGGTACATTGTCGGCGGAATAGATAAGGAAAGGCATATCCAAATCCTTCAGAGCTTGTTTGACAACTGTAGTCTTGCCCACTTGACGTGGCCCTAATACGACTTGCAGGAAGTTTCTGCGCTCTTTCATCCGCTTTGTAATCGTCTGATACTGTTCTCTTTTATACATACTTCTACAAATTACTCAATGCACTGAGTAATTTTACTCAGTGCATTGTGCAAAAATAGTTATTCTATTCATAATCCCAAAGTTCTATATAACTTTTTGGGAATTGGTTCATTCTTATTCTACCGGCGGAACCTCCGATATACTGCCATACCGGTGGTACTCGAACGAGATACTTTGTTCCTTTATGTAATGAATCAGCTCTACGCGTCCATCCTTCACCGGTGGGGCGGTGGCGATGTGCTTGTCGATGCGGGCAGCTTCTTCGTACATCTCCATCGGGATGTCGGCGCGGCAGGTGCGGATGCGTTCGTAGTCCTTCATTGTGGCAAGGAATTCCTTGAAGGTTTCCTTCTTCAGCTGACAGCCGGTTGAGGCCAGAGCTGCCGTGCGGTCGTCGGTGTCGAAGCTGATGACGAGCGGGGTATGGCAGGTTTTGGCGGCTAAGGCAATCATTTGGGCCTGTTCGTTGCTGTCGCCCGGGAAGAGACGGAGTACCATGTTCTTCAACGGAAGATAGCGGAAAGCGTTCTGTTCGCCGTAGAGATTGTTGATGTCGCGGGCATGGGCAAACTCTTTTTCGTAAGCTTCGGCATAGCTCTTCTGATAGTTGGTGTCGCTGCCGGGCTTGTCGGTAATCTTCACAAAGCAGGCGCAGTAGTTGGGACCGCCTGCCTTTACGCCACCGCCGAAGGCAGATGCCTTCATACCGCCGAAGGGCTGGCGGTTGACAATGGCACCCGTAATGCCGCGGTTGATGTACAGATTGCCTGCCTGGATGGAGTTCTTCCAAAGTTTTTGTTCCGTTTCATCGAGGCTCTGCAAACCGGAAGTCAGACCGTAGTCGAGGCTGTTTACCAGTTCGATGCCTTGTTGCAGGTTCTCAATGCAGACTACACTGAGCATCGGGCCGAACAACTCCGTGCGGAACGAGTAACTGCCGGGCTTCACTCCCCACTTCACGGTGGGGGCCAGGATGTATTCCTTCTTGTCGAGGAAGCGGGGCGGGACGAGCCACGACTCTCCCGGTTCGAGCGTCAGTGCCTGGATCAGCTTTTCGTTCTTGTTGGTTATCATCGGGCCTACGATGTTGCCGGGATTCCATACGCTGCCTACCTTCAGGCTGGTGGCGGCATCTTTCAGTTTGTCCTGGAAGTTTTTGTCTTCGTAGACGGAACGTTCTACCAGCAGCAGTGAGCAGGCCGAACACTTCTGTCCGGCATTACCGAAGGCGGAAGTGACGATGTTCATGATGGCATGGTCACGGTCGCCCGAGGCGGTAAGGATGATGGCATTCTTTCCTCCGGTTTCGGCAGAAAGAGGAGTGGAAGGATTGCTGCGGGCTATGTTTTGAGCGGTGTCGGTGCCGCCGGTCAGGATGATATGCTTGATGGCCGGTGCGGTGGTGAGCACTTTCAGGGCTTCGCGATCGGTGATGATGACCTGCAGGGCTTCCTTCGGCACGCCTGCATCCCAGAAGGCTTGTGCAAACATCCATGCTACGGGGGCGGCTACGGTTGCCGGTTTCAGTATCACGGTGTTTCCGCCCGCCAGTCCTGCCACGATGCCGCCGATAGGAATGGCGCACGGGAAGTTCCAGGGAGAGATGACGAGAATGGTGCCTTTGGGGGCGATGTCTACGTCGGTCAGTCCGGCAAAGGTCTTCATGGAGTTGGTGTAGAAGCGGGCGTAGTCGATGCCTTCGGAAACTTCTACGTCGCCTTCGACTACGGTCTTGCCGGTGACGGCGCACATGCAGCCTATCAGGTCACCACGCAACTGCCCCAGGCGGTTGGCGGCTTCGTACATAATCCGGTGACGTTCTTCGAGGGTGGTGTTGCGCCAGCCTGCCGGGTCTTTCTCGGCGATGTCGATAATCTGCCGGACTTGCTCACTGTCGGCTTGAGACATTTCGCAGATGCATACTTCGTCGTCCTGGCAGCGGTCCATGTATTTGTGGCGCTTCTCGCAGACTACGGTTTCGGTGCCTATCTGCAAGGGGATGATTTCGGGAGTATCAGTGGGCGACTTCTTCCATCGGGCGAAGATGTTCCGTACCCATTCCTGGTTCTGAGGCAGGTCGAAGTCTGTGTCCGGTTCGTTCTGCATCGGCTCGGTGGGAGGTACGGGGGCGTAGTCGTTCAGACGGTTCTGTGTGCGTGTGGGGAAGTGGGTGATGGTATCTTTCATGCGATAGGCATCTTCGAACTGCTTTTCGAGGAAGTCCCAGGTCTCGGTGTTCGGTTTCAGGTTGAAGGAGTGCGTCAGGAAGTTGTCGGGCGCGGTGTTCTCGTCCATGCGGCGCACCAGGTAAGATACGGCGTTCAGGAAGTGCTCGTCCTTTACTACGGGGGCGTAGAGGATGACGTGGTTGCCGAGGATGGATTGTGCACGCCATACGTGGTCGGCCATACCTTCCAGCATTTCGAAGGTCATGTATTCGGCCGAGCCGTACTTCTGACTCAGCAGATAGGCGTATGCGATAGTAAACAGATTGTGCGAAGCTACGCCGACGTGGAGCGCCTGTGCGTTTTCGGGCAACAGGGCGCGCTCCAGGATGTGCAGGTAGTTGGCGTCTACTTCGGTCTTGGAGGTACGTATCGGGTTGGGCCAGCCGCGCAGGGAGGAGATGACGGTTTCCATTTCGAGGTTACAGCCCTTCACGAGGCGCATCTTGAGCGGAGCGCCTCCGTCGGCTACGCGTGCACGGGCAAATTCCAGCAGTTCGGTCTGGAAGTCGTAAGCGTCGGGCAGGTAGGCTTGCACTACGATACCCGCTTCGTAGTTCTTGAACTCGGGCAGGCTGAGTACGGTCTTGAAGAGGCGCAGGGTGAAGTGCGCGTCTTTGTACTCCTCCATGTCGAGGTTGACGAACTTGGCGCGTTTCACACCGTTCTCGTCTACGTAAGGGTAGTCTATCGCCCGTTGGTAGAGGGCGGACATGCGGCGTACCAGTTCGGGGAAACTCTCTTCGTAATTCAGGGCATGCGTCTGGGCGTAGATGCCGGATATCTTGACGGAGATGTAGTTGATGTCGGGAGCTTCGAGTGCTTCGAGGTAGTGCTGATAGCGGTGGTCGGCTTCTCCGTTGCCCAGTACGACTTCGCCCAGCAGGTTTACGTTCTGGCCTATCTTCTGCTTGAAGCGTTCGGCAAGGTGTTTCGTCAGTTGCGGACGCGCTTCGTCGAGGATCACTTTGGAGGTGTCCATGCGGAGGCGCTTCTTTATAATAGGTATGGCGACGAAGTCGAAGTGATGTCCGAAGGCTTGGTACATCTTGAAGAGGAAGGCATCGCGCTTGTTCAGGAACTCGGGCACGCCGTAGCGGTCTATCAGGGTTTTGATGCGGGCGGCGAGTTTCTTGCGGTCGCGTATCTGCGAGGATTCGTCGAGCATCTTCACCAGGAAGCGTTTGTCCTGGGGGCGTTGCACCATGACGGCGTACTTATGTTGTTCTTTCCGTTCTTCGTTCGTGATGGTTTGTTCACAAGTGTTATAGAGCTTCAGTACCCAGTCGTGTACTTCGGCGATAGTGGGTTTATTTTCCATATTGTTTCCATGTTTTTAGATTCTGAATGAAAGGCACTAATATAAAGGCATTAAAACATCGGAAACACGGGGAGGGCTGAACATGACGGCACGATACCGGTGCAAGGTCTGGAGAGCTTGCTGCGAAAACCGGTCAAAAGGATGTTCTTGGCCCATAGCATCAATAATAAGGAGGTGAACTGTAAGTGCAAATATACGATAATCCTTTTATTATCAAAGAGAAAGTCGATATTTATTTTGAATGATTATCAGCATTCTCATAAGGGGTAAATAGGAATTTGCGGAGTATCTTAAATTCCTCCGCCTGAAAGGGGAGGTGCCCGTAGGGCGGAGGGGTTTCACATCCGAAGGGACTTGCACAAAGTTACTTTCTATTTATGTAAGACCCCTCCGCCCGCAAGCGGGCACCTCCCCTTTCAGGCGGAGGAGTTTGAGATACACTTGTTATCACACGCCGCTAAATTATCATTTATCTGCTCATTCCCCGGATGAAACTCAAGGCAGACAGTGGCTTTTTCAAAACAAAATCCCCCCTCACTGTATTGAGGGATAGTCTCAATGTCGTGAGGGGGGACAAAGTGATTATTGCAAGTTCGTTATTTCACTTCCCACGTATCGTTCGTCATCAGCAATTCTTCGAAGTTATGATACTTCTTCTTGGCAGTTACTTCTTCGATTTGTTCGTGAACGGCATCGTCGTAAGTCGGCGCTTCTACATCGCGGATTACACCGAGCGCAATCGGGAAGTCGGGACCTTCCATCAGGGCGAGCTTCAGTTGCAGGGTGTTGTCCATGCAGTGAGCGTCGTGAACGAGGATGTCCTTCTCCGTGATACCGTTTTCGCCCAGCTTCACAACTTTCAGTCCGAAGCCTTCCTGCATCAGTCCGTACTCGTTGTTCTCGCCGAAGATCATCGGTTTGCCATGTTCCAAGTAGATGGCGTTCTTGGCGCGGTCTTCTTTCTTGGCTACGGAGTCGTGCGTACCGTTGTTGAAGATAACACAGTTCTGCAGAATCTCGCAGACGCTGGCACCCTTATGATTGTAGGCTGCTTTCAATACTTCTACCGTACCGGCAGCATCGGTAGCTACCGCACGGGCAAAGAAGCGGCCGCGGGCACCGAAGCAGAGTTCTGCCGGGTGGAACGGATCTTCTACCGTACCGTAAGGAGACGATTTGCTGACGAAACCGCGCGGAGAAGTCGGTGAGTATTGACCTTTCGTCAAACCGTAGATGCGGTTGTTCAGCAGAATCATGTTCATGTCGATGTTACGACGTACGGCGTGGATAAAGTGGTTACCACCAATGGCCAGGCCGTCGCCGTCGCCCGAAATCTGCCATACCTTCAGGTTGGGATTGGCAACCTTGGCACCCGTAGAGATAGCGGCAGCACGTCCGTGGACAGTCTGCATCGCATACGTATTCATGTAATAGGGCAAGCGGCTGGAACAACCGATACCGGAGATAACGGCTGTTTCCCAAGGAGCTATACCAATTTCTGCCATTGCTTTGTGCAGTGAAGCCAGGAAGAAGTGGTCACCGCAACCCGGACACCAACGAGGTTGTCCTTTTTTGAAATCTTTTGCTGTATATTCGCACATGATGTTTCGTTCTTTACGGGGTTATTACTTGTTTAAAATCTCAGTGAAGGCAGCCACCAGTTCGGCTACGACGAACGGTTGTCCCTTGACTTCATTGAATTGATACGGCGTGAAGTTATCTACCTTCATGCGCAGATAGCCTGCGAATTGTCCGAGGTTCTGCTCGGCCACCACTACCTTCTTGTATTTCTTCAATACGGCTTCCGTGTTTTTAGGCAGCGGATTGAGGTAGGTGAAGTGAGCCAGGGCAACTTTTTTGCCTGCCTTTATCATCTCGTCCATAGCCGAATACAAGTGGCCGTAAGTACCGCCGAAACCAACAATCAGCAGGTCGGCATCGTCTACGCAGCCTTGTACTTCTATATCGGGTACGGGAATCTTGGCAACCTTCTCGGCACGCAAGTGGCACATCAGGTTGTGGTTTTCCGGGTCGGTAGAGATGGCGCCGGTATTGCTGTCTTTCTCCAGACCGCCGAGGATGTGCATATAGCCTTCTTGTCCCGGGATGGCCCAGTAGCGTACACCGGTTTCCGGGTTACGTTTGTATGGAGTATAGTTGTCCTTCATTTCCGGAGTTACATACGGAGGGTTGATGGCGGGATAGTCTGCCAACTTCGGCAACATCCATGCACCGGAACCGTTGGCAACGAAACCGTCGGTCAGCAACACAACCGGAGTCATGTGCTCCAAAGCAATCTTACTTGCCATGAAGGCAGCATCGAAACAGTTGGTGGGTGAGGTGGCGGCAATGACAGGCATCGGGCTTTCACCGTTGCGGCCGAACAGGGCTTGCAGTAAGTCGGTTTGTTCGGACTTGGTAGGCAGGCCGGTAGAAGGGCCACCACGCTGTACGTTGAGGACAACGAGCGGAAGTTCGGTAATTACAGCCAGGTTCATGGCCTCTGACTTCAGGCAAACACCGGGACCGGAAGTGGAAGTCACAGCCAGCGCGCCTGCAAACGCAGCACCGATGGAAGTGGCACAACCTGAAATCTCGTCTTCGCACTGTACGGTCATTACGCCCAGTGATTTATGCTTGGAAAGTTCGTGCAATACGTCCGTTGCCGGAGTGATGGGGTAGGAACCGAGGAACAGTTTCAGACCGGCCTTTTCGGCGGCGGCAATGAAACCGTAAGCGGTAGCCTTGTTTCCCGTGATGTCCATGTAGCGGCCGGGAACGGTGGTTTTGCTTTCAATCTTATAAGTATGGGCTACGGAAGCATGCGTATTGTGTCCGTAGTCGTATCCTGCATGGATAACCTTGATGTTTGCTTCGGCAATTTCGGGCTTCTTGGCAAATTTCTCACGGATAAAGTCTTCAGCGATTTTCAGGTCGCGGTTGAACAACCAGCATACCAAGCCTACGGCGAACATATTGCGGCATTTCAGCATGGATTTGTTGTCCATTCCTGTATCGGCCAGGCAATCTTTCACCATTTTGGAGATAGGAGCGGCAATAACATCTTGCTTGATGCCCATTTCCTCAATAGGATTATCGGTCTTGAACGCTGCTTTTTCCAGGTCTGATTTCTGGAAAGCGTCTGTGTCGATAATGATGCAGGCGGTGGACTTAGCAAACTTGTATTGTGTTTTCAGTGCGGCGGCGTTCATTGCTACCAATACGTCGCATTTGTCTCCCGGCGTATATACTCTGTCTGCACCGATGTGCACCTGGAAACCGGAAACACCGGTGAGTGAACCTTGCGGGGCGCGGATATCTGCCGGATAGTCGGGGAATGTACTAATGTCATTGCCCACAGTAGCCGAAACTGTTGAAAAGATGTTGCCGGCGAGTTGCATACCATCACCGGAGTCTCCGGAGAAGCGGACTACCACTTGCTCCAGTTCTTTGACCATCATGTCGTTTGCCATAACTTACGATTTACTATAGATTAATTTTCAGGATTAATGCGTGTTTACATTAGCCGACAAATTTCGTAAAGTTAATCGGATTAACAAAACTTTTTTCGTAAAATCAACAGAATACATTATCTTTGTGCCCGCAATACACTGTGATATGCAGAATATATGCAAAAGGCCTTGTAGTTCAACGGATAGAATAGAAGTTTCCTAAACTTTAGATAGGGGTTCGATTCCCCTCGAGGCTACAGTAAAGAAAGGATTAATCATTTATTAAGAATGGTTAGTCCTTTTCTTTTTTTCTATTTTTTATTAGCCGAATACCAATAGTAGCCTTTTTATAGCTAACTGAGGAGATAGTGTCTGTGAATAATATTGTTTATTAAATAAATTTAAATAGCATTTGTGTCGTTGTTAAAATACTAACTTTGTTATTGCTAAAATGTCACACTACCTTAAATATGACTACTATTAAGATAAGCGAGCAGTTAATTGAAGATATAAATAAAGGAAAGGAGAATGCTTTTTCTGTCCTGTACGATTGTTATTTTAGCTATTTGTGTGCTTATGCTAGTACTTATGTGTTCGATCCGGATGAGGCGAAGGAAGTCGTAAATGATGTTTTTATAAGTATTTGGAATAATAGGGGGCATTTAAGTTTTCCTATTCATAGTTATTTGCTGCGGGGAGTGCAAAATCGTTGTCTGAATTATATTCGTGCTTTACATACTCGCGAACGGGTTCTTGATGAATATCGGGAGGAATTGCTTGCTTTTCAGGAAGATTTCTGCGAGAACGATAATAATCCGTTGCAGTTACTGGAGGTAGAGGAATTGCGAAAACAAGTTGATACAGTCATAAATTCGTTACCTGCCAAATGCCGTCTTGTCTTTGAAAAGTATCTGTATGGAGGCATGTCGCCTCAAGAAATAGCCGACGAACAGGCTATTTCGGTAAATACCGTGCGCGTTCATATAAAAAATGCGATGGATTGTATAAAACTTCAATTCGGCTCTTCAACCGGAATATTGCTTTTACTTCTCCTAAAAGAAAACTTATAACTTCATCTGTTGATTGGAGGTTTTGAATTATTTTTCAAAAAAATATCTATTAGACTAAATGTTTCTCTACTGAGACGTGTATTATATATAAATGAACCGAATATGTTGGAAAATGAACTTGAAATATTTGAAGAATTAATGCTTGATTATCTGGCAGGAACGCTGTCGAAAGATGATGAGCGTAAGTTGCTTCATTTCTTGAAATCAGATGTTCTTTATCGGCAGAGATATGAAGAGATGGCACGAACACGGGCAAAATCGTTTATTGGCCGGTTTGAAAAAGAAAAATGGGCTAATTATGATGTTTTGTCTGCAAAGTTGGGATTGAAGAAAGATGTGGGAAAGGCGAGAATCTCGTTATGGCGCACTTTCTCACGCGTGGCGGCAGCCGTTTTGTTGGTTCTTACCACCTCAGTTGCGGCATTCTATATCTATAGAGATGTAGCAGATGCCTCTCATGCCGGTGCACTGTGCCAAATGGAAGTGCCTTTGGGGTCACAGACTAAGCTGATACTGCCTGATGGAACTACAGTAACCTTGAATTCCGGTTCGGTATTGAAGTATGATCCTGCTTTTATGCGTAAAAAGAATCGGGAAGTTTATTTAGTAGGTGAAGGGTACTTTGAAGTACAGAAGAATCCTGAGAAACCTTTTATAGTTCATGCCGATGAAATAAACGTCAAAGTGTTAGGCACCATTTTCAATATACGTTCTTACCCGGAGGATTCTTCGATAGAAGTCAGCCTGTTGGAAGGAAAAGTAAACGTGTTCTCTAAATCTGAGACCAATGGGAATGTAATTCTTGCACCTGATGAACAGTTGACGTATGATAAGAAAAGCGGTAAGATGTATCATCATTATGCCGATGTTTCACAAGCATCGCAATGGACTACCGGGCGTTTGAGCTTTGTTAATGTATCGTTGCCTGAAATAATGAAAGATATTGAGCGTAAGTATGATGTACGGATTATTATCCATAGTAAATATATGGATAAGGAGGTCTTCTCAGGGAGTATCAGCCCTAAACTTACAGTTGAGGAAATACTGGACTATATAGATGTCGACAATAAATATAGCTGGACTCGTAATGGTAACATAATTACCATTACAGACAAATGAAGTAGTAACATTTAAAAAGAATATTATGAAGAACTGCACGTAGAAACAAAAATCGGAGAAACATATTGGGGTATGTCCTCCGATTCAGAATTTAAGTTATCTTTTAAGAAAATCTTTAAATCGGTACAAATGTATGAAAAAAAATCATTTAAATGGCGGAGTGACATATCTAATTTGTCATTCCGGAGTTAATATTTTGTCTGTAAAGACGCAGATTTTGTTTATCCTTTTAGCTTTTTTACTACCGCTTTCCATAGTAGCATCACCTTTGCAAGAGATTCGGATTACCATTCAGCAAAAGAATGTGCCATTGGGTAAAGTCTTTAAAGATATAGAAGCGAAAACGGATTATTCTTTTTTGGTTCGCAACAATGATGTGGATATTAATCAGAAGGTGAGTGTTGACGCAAAGGATAAAACCGTTGCCGAAGTACTTGGAATGCTTTTCGATGGCAAGGGTATCAATTATGAAGTGAGTGGAAAACGCATCTCAGTGTACAAGGCTGTCAGACAGCAAACCAATGGCAAACGGAAAATGACCGGACGGGTGACAGATGATATGAGGGAATCTATTATTGGAGCTTCAGTCTCGGTTGTGGGAACTACTAATGGAACCATTACGGATATTGATGGTAATTTTTCGTTGGAGTTGTCAAATGGTGATACTCAACTGCAGATAAGCTATATAGGATATAAGACACAAATAATCAATATCGGAAATAAATCATCAGCGGATATTGTGCTGACAGAAGATCTGAAAATGTTGGATGAAGTGGTAGTCGTAGGTTTTGGTACACAGAGGAAGGTAAATCTGACTGGTTCCGTAGCTGTGATTACAGCAGAGGAACTGCAAGAACGCCCTGTTTCCAACTTGTCACAAGCTTTGCAGGGAGTGGTACCGGGATTGCAGATTACGCAGACCAGTGGTAGCCTTGAAGAATCGCCTACTATCAATGTACGTGGTACAGCAACTATTGGTGAAGGTTCGAATGGTGCTCCGTTGGTACTTATCGATGGTGTAGAGGGTGATCTCAATATGGTGAATCCTCAGGATGTGGCCAATATTTCTGTTTTGAAAGATGCTGCAGCTTCATCCATCTACGGTTCACGTGCTCCGTTTGGTGTTATTCTGGTTACTACTAAAAATGGAGGAAGTGAGGGTAAAGTTTCTATTAATTACAATAATAGCTTTCGCTTTGGTACACCCATCAATATGAATAAGATGATGAATTCTGTGGATTTTGCCAGCTGGATGAACGACCACTTTGCTAATGCAGGTTATTCAGTGTTTTTCAATCAAGAACGCATGGAAAATATTATGGCATATCATAATGCCAAGCCTTATGGACGAGGACAACGCATTACGAAAGATGGCACCATCTTGAATAATATTACACCTCGTAGCAATGGAACTTGGGATGATGGTTATCGTAACGGTGTAGATGATGTGGACTGGATAGGTGCTATTTTCAACGATCATACATTTGCTCAAGAACATAGCTTCAGTGTAAACGGCGGAAGCAAAAAGTTCAATTATTATGCTTCGTTCAATTACCTCAATCAGGGTGGTATGGTCAAGTTGGGTGATGATGGTATGAACCGCTATCTTGGTATGGTGAAAATTAACTCGGAAATTACCGATTGGCTGCGTTTCAACTACTCTATGCGTTTCACTCGCAGAGATTATTATCGTCCGTCTACTCTTTCAGGAAATATCTATGAGGTGATGACTACGCAGGGGTGGCCTACATTACCGCTCTATGATCCTAATGGTTATTATTATAGTTCACCGTCACCTGCATTGGGACTGGCTGAGGGCGGTTCGGACCGCATGCAGAATGACAATACGTTCCATCAAATAGGTTTTAAGATTGAGCCTGTTAAAAACTGGGTTACACATATTGATTTCAACTATCGTATCAATAATTACAATCGTCATTGGGATACACAACGCCTTTATAATCATGATAAAGACGGTAGCCCAGTAATTTATAACAAGAACTCGAGTGTGTATGAACAGAATTCTAAGGAAAATTATTGGAGTCTTAATGCTTATTCGGAATACACCTACTCTTTTAACGAAAGTCATAATCTGCATGTACTTGCTGGTTTTCAGGCCGAAGAATTGGATGTGAAGAATTTTAGTGTACAACGTGATGGGGTCATGTTCCCCACCAAACCATTCCTTGATCTTACTTCAGGACTTGATTATGATGGCAACAAAACTGATCCTGCGATATATGGAAATCAAAATGATTGGGCTACAGCAGGTTTTTTTGGTCGCGTTAACTATGATTTCAAAGGTCGTTACCTTTTCGAAGCTAATGTTCGCGCTGACGGAACTTCGCGTTTCCGTAGTGACAATCGCTGGCGTGTATTTCCCTCGGTGTCTATTGGTTGGAACATTGCACAGGAAGAATTTTTTGAACCGCTGACTGAAGTAGTTGGTTCTTTGAAACTGCGTGGGTCATTCGGTACTTTGGGCAATCAGAATACGACTAATTGGTATCAGACTTACCAAATTCTTTCTTTAGGTGCATCTAACGGTTACTGGCCTATGGGAGGAAGTCGGCCCAATACGGCTGTTGCTCCTGATTTAGTATCCACTGATTTGGGATGGGAGACTATTCAGAACTATAATATAGGCTTGGATTGGGGACTATTGTATAATCGTTTGACAGGTTCATTCGAATATTATATTCGTGACACTAAAGATATGGTAGGCTTAGCTCCTGAACTGCCTAATATTTTAGGCGCTAAAGTGCCTGTTATCAACAATACTGACCTTCGTACCCAAGGTTGGGAATTGAGTCTTGGCTGGAGAGACCGTTTGAAAAATGGACTGAACTACTCAGTAAACTTCAACCTCTCGGATGCGCGTACCAAGATTACTCGTTATCCTAACAATCCCACTAATAGTGTGTGGAGCTATATGGCAGGCCACTATATGGGCGAAATCTGGGGTTACACGACTAAAGGGCTGGCGCGTACCGATCAGGAAATGCAAGACCATCTTGCTACTTTACCCAATGGTGGACAAAGCTCACTTGGTTCGGACTGGCGTGCAGGAGACATCATGTATGCTGATATAAATAAAGATGGTAAAATATCCACAGGAACCGAAACACTGGGTGACTCAGGCGATTTATCAGTCATAGGCAACAGCACACCGCGCTTCCTTTTTGGACTTGACTTGAATGCAAGTTGGAAAGGTTTTGATTTCCGTGCTTTTTTCCAAGGTGTTATGAAACGTGATATGTGGCAAGGGGGAGCTTATATGTTCGGTTCGAGTTATTCGGAGTGGAGTTCGGCAGGTATCACTGCTGTCAGTGATTACTTCCGTGACGAAAATACTTGGTCTGTACAGAATGGTTATCGTGAGGCTAATGTTAATGCATTTCTACCTCGTCCACTCTACAATGATAAGAATCGTCAGTGTCAGACGCGCTACCTACAGAATGCTGCTTATATGCGCTTAAAGAATCTTACCATAGGTTACACGCTGCCTGCCTCATTCACGCAGAGACTGGGGGTACAGAATCTGCGCGTGTTTTTCTCGGGCGAGAATCTTTGGACTATATCAGGAGTGTCCGACCAGTTTGATCCTGAGACACTTACCGGTGGAGATTACGGTGGTATAGGATATCCTTTGTCTACTACCCTTTCGTGCGGTATAAGCATTACACTTTAATAATAAATTAACCACTATGAAACTGAATAAACTAATATACTTGTGCGGTGCATTTGCACTTACCACATTACTCGTATCTTGCGAAGACTTTTTAGATAGGGAACCCATTTCAGGTGTCACTCCTGAAGAGTATTATCAGACTGAAGACCAGATACAAGCAGCAGTCAACAAACTTTATGAGATATTGCCCGGACACAGTGGCAGTTACGGGGTCTTTGGCCAAGATGGTGATACTGATAATCAGACCTATACAACTCCCAGCACACGTTTCTCGCAAGACTTATGGAAGGTGAGTATGACAGGCGGTTCTTGGGCATGGGAAAACGTACGCAACATTAACTACACACTTAGTACAGTGCTGGCTAATCAGGAAAAAGGATTGGTGACGGGAAATGAAACAAAAATAAACCATTACATCGGTGAACTTTACTTTTTGCGTGCATTTGCTTATTTCAAAATGCTGCGTGCTTTCGGTGATTTGCCTATTGTCAAAGAACCGCTGCCGGTGGACAAAGAACTTTTAGTGGATGCCAACAAACGTAGTCCACGCAACGAAGTGGCACGCTTCATTTTAGAGGACCTTGATGAGGCTTTGGAAAACATGGCTGACGGACTCTTTGCTTATCGCAACCGCCTTTCGCCTGACGTGGTTACACTGTTCAAGTCGCGTGTGGCATTATTTGAAGCTGCTTGGCTGAAGAGTTTCAAAGGTACAGCATTCGTTCCCAACGGCGAAGGTTGGCCGGGTAAGCAGAAAGAATATAATGCTTCCTATGAATATCCTTCGGGAAGTATTGATAAGGAAATCACGTATTTTTATGATGTTGCTGCCAAGTGCTCTGAAGAAGTGGCTGAGAAGTACAAAAACAGTCTCACTATTAACACTGGTATTGTACCGCAAACAGAAAGCGATGTTAACCCCTATTTTTATATGTTTGGTGCGGTAGATATGAGTTCTTACCCTGATATTTTGCTGTGGCGTCAATATGGTTTGGATCTTAAACTTACACATTATGTGGAGGTGAGTATTCAGCAAAGTAACGGTGATATAGGTGTTACGCGCAATTTTGTGGAAAGTTTCGTAATGGCGGACGGTAAACCGATTTATGCCTTACATGATGACTTTGAATATGATGATACCACCATCAAAGGTGTACGTACTAATGCCGACCCCCGCCTGCACATCTTCTTGAAAGATCCGAAACAAAAGAATGCGTTTAAGAATATGGACGGTTCTGAGACACATGTAGTAGAAATAGAACCTTATCCGAACATTTTGACGTCTTCCAAAACTTATCCCACAGGGTATGCTTTGCGTAAAGGGGGAACATTCGACCGCAAGTTGTGTGAGAATGGTCTGAGTTATAACGGTTGTATAGTATTCCGTGCTACAGAGGCACTGCTCAACTATATGGAGGCACAATATGAACTCACGGGCGATCTTCATTCCGGTCATATTCTGGAATATTGGAGAGCTGTACGTAAGGCTGCCGGTTTCCAGGGGAATGCTATTGACCCGCAAGTGACTATCAATGCCACTGTCATGTTTAATGAAAAAGGTGATTGGGGAAGCTATACCGGCGGTGTGCAACTGACTGATCCCGTGCTCTATAATATTCGTCGCGAACGCCGCTGCGAGTTTATCGGTGAAGACATGCGCCATATGGACTTGGCTCGTTGGCGTTCTTACGATCAGTTGATGAGTGAGCCTGTGCATATTGAAGGTATTCATTTCTGGAGCACTCCGATGCAGGAATGGTATGATGCCAACGACTTGAGATATGACGGTACTGCCGATGCTACCATTTCGAGTCCTGAACGTAGTGTATATATCCGTCCGCATGAAAAGAATCTTACTTCAGGTAATCCCTACAGGGATGGCTTAACCTGGCACATGGCGCACTACTTGGAACCGCTCCCCATTCGTCAGTTCCTTCTTACGGCCAATGACCATGCGTCGATAGAGTTGTCGCCTCTTTATCAGAATCCTTATTGGCCTGCACAAGCTGACATGCCGGCTGAGAAATAATATTCCACCATGCTTTTCCCCGGGCATTTGTCCGTCAAGACATTTCCCGGGGATAATTCTCTTGAAAGAAAGAGACTAATCTTTAAATGCCGCACCTTCTTGTTTGTTCGGTACCGAGGAAGGCTATGTTCCTCGGTGCCGGAGGGGGTGTTCCTCGGTGCCGAAGAAAGGCCTCATTCAGAAGGTACTCTGGCAAGGAATGAACCATGTAACAATAGGTATGCTTAATATTAATAATTTGAAACAAAAAAACGACATGAATTTGAAAATAACCACGGCCTTGTGCCTGCTTTTGCTGTACCTCCCCGTTGGAGCACAGAAGAAGAATATAAATGCCGCCTGGGAGTTCCAACGACTGGACAAAATACAGTGGCAAGCCGACATCAAGAACCAAGGCTCTGACTGGAACTCGCAATATAATGTGGAACACGTCAGTCAGTCGGACAAAGGGTTGGCTGTGCCGTCTGATACATTGAAATATGAATTTGCGTTGCTTGCCGATGGGCAGTGGGAGCGTGTCAGCCTGCCCCATACTCCTTTTGTCGAACCGCTTGTCGTGTTGCATCAGTGGCAAGGCGTGTGCTATTATCGCAAGCAACTCCGTATCGATAAGCAGGATATCGACAAGCAGCTTTGGTTGGAATTTGAGGGAGCTATGCATCTGGCTGACGTGTGGGTGAATGGGCAACACTTGGTGCAACATTCCGGTGGTTATACCCCGTTTGTGATAGATGTCACCGGTCTGCTTTGTGCCGACCGTGCCAATGAGGTACTGGTACGCCTCGATAACCGTAACAATCCGCTTATCCCTCCCGGCAAACCTTTGGAGACGCTCGATTTCTGCTATTACGGAGGATTGTACCGGGATGTGAATCTCATTGTGAACGGGCCTGTATATATCACCCATCCTATCATGGCGGATGACGTGGCAGGCGGAGGTATCTTCGTCACCTACCCTAAAGTGTCGGAACAAGAAGCTGAGGTGGATGTAAAAACGCAAGTAGCCAACAAGACCACCGCCCCCATGCGTCTTGCCATACGCCAGACACTTTACGAATGGAGCAAGGAGAAAGGGTGCGGTAAGAAAGTGGCTTCTACAGAAGAAACGGTCAGTGTGTCAGCCGGTGCAACCTTGTATAACACGCAGCAACTTACGGTAAATGCCCCCCGACTGTGGTATCCTGATTCCCCAACCCTTTATGTGCTTCGCACGGAGGTGCTGGACGGCAAAAAGCGGCTGGACAGCGAAGATACTCGTATTGGAATACGCCGCATCGAAATGACACGCGAGAAAGGATTCGTCATCAACGGTAAGCCGCTGAAACTGGAAGGCAGCAATCGCCATCAAGAATATCCATACGTAGGCAATGCTATTTCCGACCAGGCACAATACCGGGATATGTACCAGATTCGTAGCAACGGTTTCAATGTCGTGCGCCTGGGGCATTATCCGCAAGACCCGTCTGTGCTCGATGCTTGCGATGAACTGGGCTTGCTGGCTATCGAGCCGATTCCTGGCTGGCAATTCTTCAATAAGACGCAGAGTTTCATAGACCATACCTATAAGGATGTCCGCGACTTGGTGCGCCGCGACCGCAACCATCCCTCCATTATTATGTGGGAAACCACGTTGAATGAGTCACGACCGCCTAAGGAATGGAAGGACCAGGCTATCCGCACCGCTCATGAAGAGTATCCCGGCGACCAGTGCTATACGTCGGGAGATACCTATGGTTACGATGGTTTTGATGTCTGTTATAATGACTGGGAAGAAGGCTTCAACCGCCCCAATAAGACTGCTAAACCCGGCTTTATCCGTGAGTATTACGATTATGAATTCGGTGGTCACTATAGCACCACCCGTGTGACTCGTGGAGATGGTGACCATGCTTTGATACAAAATGCATGGAATGCCCAATGGAGTCACAACCGCTATCGTGCCTATTACCCGTGGACCATGGGCGGAGCTGTATGGAGCATGCACGACTACAACCGAGGATGCTGTGACAATATTTGCTACAGTGGCTTGGCAGATGTGTTCCGTCTGCCCAAGTTCGGTTTGTTTTATTTCCGTACTCAAGTATCGGCTGGTAGCTATACACCGGCTGGACCTATGTCGTACGAAGTATTTGTCAATAGTCATTGGATGAAGGGGGCTTCGGACACCTTGCAGGTATATGGCAATGTAGATGAAGTGGAATTGTGGCTGAACGGACGCATGGTGGCACGCCAACGTCCCGACTGCGGACCGACTACCGAAGCCTATGTGTCCCGTCCGGATGGCGGCAATGCCACGAACATCGATTGCCCTCCCTTTACCTTCTTTAATCTGAAGTGGGAACAAGGCGAACTGAAAGCTGTAGGCTACAAGGACGGCAAGGCAGTAGCTGAACACGTGGTGCGCACCCCGGGCGATGTCGATGCCATGGACATTACCTATTTTGAAAGTGGTGTACCTGCTTCGCGCCGTGACTTGCTCATTGTCTATGTCAACCTGAAAGATAGGCAAGGCACCGATTGCTTCGGAGAAAACAAGCGTGAAGTAGCGCTTGAAGTGCTGCAAGGTGGCGAACTGCATGGTCCGGCCAAGGTAAAAGTGGAAGCAGGTGTAGCCTCGTTCCTGGTAGAAACCACCGATTCTCTGACGCTTGTGCTGAGAGCCGTATCGGGGAACCTGGAGACCACCCGTAAACTGAAATTGAAATAAATCATTAAAACTATCACATTATGAAATTATTGAAGTCCTGCATCTTTGGGCTGGCGGTTCTCTCTGTTGCCATGCTCATGGGGTGCTTCACATCCAGTAAACCGCAGAACTTTGAAATAGGAAACAAGACATTCCTGCTCGATGGGAAGCCTTTCCTTATCAAAGCTGCCGAAATGCACTATACCCGTATTCCGGCGGAGTATTGGGAACATCGCATCAGGATGTGCAAATCGCTGGGCATGAATACAATCTGCCTTTATGTGTTCTGGAATATTCATGAGCAGCGTCCCGGTGAGTTCGATTTCGAAGGACAAAACGACATCGCCGCCTTCTGCCGGTTGGCGCAGAAGCATGGCATGTACATCATGCTGCGTCCCGGTCCGTATGTCTGTGCCGAGTGGGAGATGGGTGGATTGCCCTGGTGGCTGCTGAAGAAGAAAGACATTCGGCTACGCACCAATAATGCCTATTTCCTGGAGCGGACTAAACTGTTCATGAACGAAATCGGGAAGCAACTGGCGGACATGCAGGTGAGCCGCGGAGGAAACATCATCATGGTGCAAGTAGAGAATGAATACGGCGGCTATGCTGTGGACAAGGAATACATCACGAACATTCGTGACTTGGTGAAAGAGGCAGGATTCACGGACGTTCCTCTATTCCAGTGCGACTGGAGTTCCACCTTTCAGTTGAACGGGTTGAACGACTTGCTTTGGACCATCAACTTCGGTACTGGAGCCAATATTGACGCACAATTTAAAGCCTTGCGTGAAGCGCGTCCGGAAACTCCCTTGATGTGCAGCGAGTTTTGGAGTGGATGGTTCGACCATTGGGGACGGAAACATGAAACGCGTGATGCCGAAACAATGGTGTCCGGTATTCGAGACATGCTAGACCGCAACATCTCCTTCTCTCTATATATGACTCACGGAGGTACTACTTTCGGTCATTGGGGAGGCGCCAACTGCCCTCCATATTCTGCCATGTGCAGCTCTTATGACTATGATGCACCAATAAGTGAAGCCGGTTGGGCTACTCCAAAGTATTACAAACTTCGTGAACTGCTGATGCAATATGCCGATTCCGGGCAGGTGATACCCGATGTTCCGCAAGCTAATCCACTGATTGAGATATCTGCTATCCGTTTTGAAGAGACAGCTCCCTTGTTTAAGAATCTGCCGAAAGCCCAAAAAACGGAAACGGTGAAACCTATGGAGGATTTCGAACAGGGCTGGGGAACTATCTTATATCGTACCACATTGCCCGAGGTAAAGGAAGGAACGGTTCTGCTGATAGATGAAGTGCACGATTGGGCGCAGGTGTATATAGACGGGCAATTGCTGGGATACCTGGACCGTCGTCGGGGTGAAAGCAGTTTGATGCTGCCGCAACTGGAAGCGGGCACGCAACTGGATATTCTGGTAGAAGCCATGGGACGTGTCAACTTCGATTATGCCATCCACGACCGAAAAGGTATCACGGAAAAAGTGGAATTGCTGACCGAAAATAGCCGCAAAGAGCTGAAGGGCTGGCAGGTGTACAGTTTCCCGACTGATGCTGCGTTTGCTTCACGGAAAGATTTTCAGAAAGGCGACAGGACAGAAGGACCTGCCTACTATCGTGCGTCGTTCGAACTGGAAGAAACCGGTGATGTATTTCTGGATATGAAAACTTGGGGAAAAGGTATGGTATGGGTTAATGGAAAAGCGATTGGGCGTTTTTGGAAGATCGGTCCTCAGCAGACACTGTACATGCCGGGATGCTGGTTGAAGAAAGGCAAGAATGAAATTGTGGTTCTTGACCTTTTAGGACCGGACAGCGCAGTTATTGTTGGTTTGAAGCAGCCTATATTGGATATGCTTCGTTTGGAAGAGCCGCTCACTCACCGTAATGAAGGGGAAGTCTTGAATTTGAATGGTGAGGTACCGGTTACTGTGGGAGAAATGGGAGTGCCCAACGGCTGGCAGGAAGTAAAGTTCAATCGTCCGGTAAGCGGTCGTTATTTCTGTCTGGAGGCGTTGGATGCACAAGATGGGAAAGATAATGCCTCTATTGCAGAACTTTATCTGTTGGGCAGTGATGGAAGAACACTCTCTCGCCAGAACTGGCAGGTGGTTTATGCTGATAGCGAGAGTACGGACTGGGGGAATTTTACTGCTGATAAAGTCTACGATTTGCAGGAATCTACCTACTGGAGTACGGCTTACGGAGTTGCTTATCCGCATTCTTTGGTAATCGACTTAAAAGAGGAATGTACTATTAGTGGGTTCCGTTATCTGCCGCGGGCAGAAGAAAATGCTCCGGGAGCAATCAAAACGTATAAGATTTATATAAAAGATAAACCATTTATAAAATAAGAACAACACAATTCATCTACCTTAAAAAATATAATCTAAAAATCTATTTAATTCTCACTTAATGTTATCTATTGATCTTTGGAAAAACGGTGTTTTACGAGCTAAAGCAGCTCGTAAAACTTTAATACTTTAATAATATATATTGTAACAATATGAAAAAGATAAAAAGTTTTTTAGTGAGTATATGTGCAGCAGGATTGTTGTATTCATGCTCTACGCAATCAGTGACCAGTGTGCAAACTAATGATAAAGGTACACAGTGGCAATGGAACAAAGGGACTATAGTAGTAGAGACTCCCGAGCGTCCGGCAGGCCAGCAGAGTGTTATCGGGCTGACGCTTCCTAAGATGGAAGTCGTTCGTGTAGGTTTTGTAGGCTTGGGTATGCGTGGTCCCGGTGCGGTAGAACGCTTTACTTATATTCCCGGGACACAAGTAGTGGCTCTTTGTGATTATGAGCAGGAGCGTGCTGAGAGATGCCAAAAATTCTTAGAGAATGCTTCTCTACCTAAGGCTGCCGTTTATTCGGGTGCTACCGGTTATGAGGAACTCTGCAAACGTGATGATATAGATCTGGTTTATATCGCTGCCGACTGGTTGCACCACTTTCCCGTAGCCAAATGTGCCTTGGAGAATGGCAAGAATGTAGCTATTGAAGTACCTTCTGCCATGAATCTGGAAGAGTGCTGGGCGTTAATTAACTTGAGTGAGACTACCCGCAGGCACTGCATGATTCTGGAAAACTGCTGTTATGACTGGTTTGAAATGAATACGCTGAATATGGCACAGCAAGGTGTCTTTGGTGAAGTGATTCGTGCGCAAGGTGCATATATACATAATCTGGATAGTTTCTGGGATTATTATTGGAAAAACGGTGAAAACGATAAATTAGGATGGCGTCTGGACTACAATATGAAGCATCGTGGTGATGTATATGCCACTCACGGCCTTGGCCCCGTAGCGCAAGCTCTTGATATCCATCGCGGCGACCGCATGACGACTTTGGTTGCCATGGACACGAAGTCTGTTGTCGGCAAAGAGCTGGTAGAGCAAAGAACCGGTCAGGAATGTAAGGACTTCCGTAACGGCGACCATACTACAACGATGATTCGTACAGCCAATGGAAAGGTTATCGAAATCCAGCACGATGTAATGACACCGCAGCCTTACAACCGTTTGTATCAACTTACAGGTACTAAAGGTTTTGCCAACAAATATCCGGTTGAAGGGTATGCACTCGATGCAGAACAACTGAGTGCTTCGGGCGTACAACCTAAGATTGATGATTTGAGTTCACACGGTTTCCTGCCACAATCAGAAATGGAGGCTTTGGTCAGGAAATACCAGCATCCGATTTTGAAGAAATATGGTGAGATGGCTAAGGAAGTCGGTGGCCATGGCGGTATGGACTTCATAATGGACAGCCGTTTGGTATATTGTTTGCAAAATGGTCTTCCTTTGGATATGGATGTCTATGATTTGGCTGAATGGTGCTGTCTTGCAGAACTGGGTGAACTCTCCATGGATAACGGCTGTGCTGCCGTGGAATTCCCCGATTTCACCCGTGGTGAATGGAATGTAGTGGAAGGCTATAAACATGCGTATGCAAGTCCTGAAGATGAAAAAGTAAGTATGGAGAAGGCTCTGTCATTTACTGCCAAACTAAAAGAACAAGGGGCTAAGGAATGGGCTGCTGAAAAGAAATAAGAGTTGCTTCTGGAAAAGATCAAAGGTAAAAAAGTTTTCAAGGGTAAGAAACTGTTCTTCCTCATGTAATTTGAGGAGGAACAGTTTTATAAAGTTGATATTTCGCTTTAGTTACACAACAGATGCTCCATCTGCATAATTATTTGCGATTTCCATCCAGCAAGCATCTCTTCAAAATCTTCGTCTTTGTCAAAGAAAACAGCGGTACTCAGTTTCCTTGTGAGGAAAGGAAATACCAGAAGACCATAGAAGGTAAGGAACACAACATGCAACGGCACTTGCTTCAACTTGCCGGCGTTCATTTCACTTTGCAATCCGTTGGCTATTTCCTGGAAGTAGCCTTCCAGACGTAGTTCACGGGCAGTGCTGACCAGATGAGACATATCGCGCTCAATTTCCCGAACCATGAATATCGGCAGGTAGGGATTACGGAAAAAGGTATTGAAATAAGCGTCGATAATTTTTCCTATCCGTTCGGAGATGGGCTTGTCTTGCAGCATGATGCCTTGGATTTCAGGAGCCAGGGAGAGGATGATGTTTCCGAAAACAGCTTGAAACATCTTGTCCTTGGTCCGAAAATAGTAATGCAGTGCAGGGCGGTTGATGCCTGCTGCTGCGGCTATGTCGCTCATATTGGTTTCTGCGAAACCGTTCTTCATGAACAGCTGCTGTGCCGTTTCAATGATTTTCTTTTCCAGGTTGTTGTCGTTTGTTGCCATGTCTTTATTTTTTTAGGTTGTCGATAAAGAGTAACATGCGGTTGACTATATTTACGTCACTGACTCCACTGTCGAAGTCTAAAGATAGAAAATTGATATCGGGGTAAAGAGTCTTTATCCGTTTTTCAATTCCTTTGGCAACGATATGGTTGGCAATGCAGCCGAAAGGTTGCAGGCTGACTACATTGTTCACACCTTGGTGCGCAAAGGAAGCAACTTCGGCAGGAAGAAGCCATCCCTCTCCGAACTGTGCATAAGGGGTAATCAGGTTTTTGCTTTCTTCCGCTTCGCTGAATATATTGCTGAAGGGAACAAAATAGCGGAATCGCTTGGCTACCGCATTTATTTTATCTATTTGCCTTTGAGCTATTTTATAAAACCACTTCAGGGCAAGGTCTGACATCTGCCGTTTTTCAAGATGTGCTTCGACATTCACCTTGCGATTTACAAAACTCTGCATGAAGAAGTCGGTCAGGATAGGAGGAATGACTTCAATCCCTCTTTCTATAAGCCAATCGGTAATGTTTTTCTGTGCAAAGGGGTTGAACTTCAGGAAAATTTCTCCGACTACTCCTACTTTGGGGGTAGGACGATCCTGGCAGATGGAATTAAACTCATCTGCGGCTGAGTGCAGAAGTGGAATCAGTTGCTTCTTCTCTTTCCGGACGATAGCCTCGAAAGCAAGCTGCAAATATTTGTCGCGCAACCGGGCGGAAGCACCGCTTTCTTTCTCACGAGCTGCTGCTGCATAATAAAATTTGGCAATGCAGTCACTGTATAGTACAGCATGTAGTGTCGGCATAAGGATTTTGGCCCAATTCACTTTGAATCCCGGCTGGTTGTTTTCTATTCCGCTGCCCAGTGATACGGAAATGACCGGTACATCTGTATATCCGGCGTCTACCAATGCTTTTTTTATTAAAGAGATATAGCTGCTGGCACGGCATTGTCCTCCGGTCTGGGTGATGGCAACGGCTGTTTCTGCAGGGTTGTAACGTCCGCTTTTAAATGCTTTTATAATATCGCCTACGATCAGCGTGGCCGGATAGCAGACTTCGTTATTCGAGTACTTTAATCCCCATTCGCATGAGTCATTGCTGCTTATAGGAAGGCTTTCTACCTCGTACCCGGCCAATCGGAAGATAGCAGGAGCTAACGGAGAAATGAAAGGAGTGAAGAAAGGTACCAGTATTTTGCGGTTGCGGTAGGTGTCGTCGTATACCGGTACGGTGGTGAATTTCTGGAAGTCCTGGTTGGCAGCCTGTTCAGTACCGGCCAGTTTCAGACTCTCAATCATAGACCTCACCCGTAGCTTCATGGAACCGATATTGCTTATGTCGTCCAGCTTCAGCAGTGTAAGCGGTTTGTTGTAGCGCATCAGCAAGTCGCGTACTTCGTCTGCCAGAAAAGCATCCGGGCCGCAACCGAAGGAGGTCATCTCTACAAACTGCATGTCCCGGCCCTGGGTGGCACACCATTTAGCAGCTTTCAGAATGCGGTTGGCATAAGCTCATTGCGTCACGAAGTGAGAATCGGAGACATCTATTTCTTTGTCTCTGACCAGATCGTCGGTAATGACATTCACTCCCAAGTCGGCAATCATGTCTGATATCTTATGCTGTATCAGAGGGTCGCTGTGGTAAGGTCGTCCGGCAAGCATGATGGTCAATGCTTCATGATCGCTCGTTTCAGACAATACTTTCTCGTTGCATGAAATCATTTCCTGTTCGAAAGCCGCCTGCTCCTGTTCGGCTTTGCTGAAAGCTGTATGAATGGTGCTGTCATCAATACCCAGGCTGCCGAGCAGTTCTTGGCATTGCTTGAGCAGCAGTTTGCGGTCTTTGAAGGTGATGGCAGGGGAATCGACGGGGATGTTGCTGTAAGTTACGCTTTTTATCACTTCCGAGTAGCCCGAGACGATGGGACAGTTGTAGCTGTTTGCTTCTTTCCCTTTTTTCTCAAACACGACGAAAGGCATGAAAATGCGGTTTACTTTCTTTTGTATCAGGTTGCTGATGTGGCTATGTACCAATTTGGCCGGAAAGCAGATGTTATCGGACATTACCATGCGCGCATTGCGTTCGTAACTTAGGAAGTTGGACGCATCGGACAGATAGACTTGTATGCCGCAGGATGTAAAAAGAGTGTGCCAGAAAGGGTATTCTTCGTACATGTTCAGGCATCTGGGGATGCCGATGCTCATTCGGGGAGAGTCGATTTCGGCATGGCGGTCGAAGAGGAGCCTGTTCTTATACTCATAGATATTCTTGCCTTTGCAGGCGCTGCTTTCTCCGTTCGTAAATACCTTTTCGCATCTGTTGCCCGAATAGTATTTCTTTCCGTTCCCAAATTTGTAGCATGTCACGAGGCATTGGTTGTCGCATCCTTTGCAGCGGAGAAAGCGGGAAGTATACTTTGCCTTGTCAAGCATTTCGTCCAGACGGACTGCTGTTCCCTGATGCTTCATGGCATACAGTGCACATCCGAAAGCTCCCATCAGCTCCGGTACATTGCATCTGGATACTTTGGTTTCGGTCAGTATCTCCAAAGCCCGTACCAGGGCATCATTGCGCATGGCTCCGCCTTGCACTACGATGTTTTTGCCCAGGACGGATGTGTCTTTCAGTTTCAATACTTTATAGAGACAGTTCTTTACTACCGAATATGCAAGGCCGGCGGCGATGTCGTTGACGGTAGCCCCGTCACGTAGCACTTGCTTCACTTTCGAATTCATGAACACGGTGCACCTTGTCCCCAGATTGCACGGAGCTGTTGAACGGCAAGCGGCTTCGGAAAACTCTTCGGCGGTATACCCCAGTGAGTTTGCAAATGTTTCGATGAATGAACCGCAACCGGATGAACAGGCTTCGTTTATTTCTATCCGGTCTATGATTCCTTTATTTACGAAGATGGCCTTCATATCTTGTCCGCCGATGTCGAGGATAAAAGAAACATCTTTGTCCAGATAGTGCGCAGCCATGTAGTGGGCTATCGTTTCGATGATACCCGAATGGAGTTGGTAGGCGCATTTTATCAGGTCCTCACCGTAGCCGGTGGAACAGCTTCCTTTGATGTTGAGTACTGCACCGTACTTATTGCATGCATCACGCAGTTTTTCTAATCCTTCTTCTACAGTCTTTATAGCGTTGCCACCGTTGGCGTTATAATAGGAATAGAGGATTCGGGAGTCTGTGTCCGTCACCACAATCTTGGTGGTGGTGGAGCCGGAGTCTATTCCAATGAATACATCCTGTTCTCCGGATTTCAGTTCTGCCTGCACAATTTCCTTGCCTGAAATTCGTTTTATCCATTCGGTATATTCGGTTTCGTTACTGAATAGAGTTTCTACTCCGGTGGATATATGGGTGGTTGCATTCAGACTCGTATCTATATAGTCAATCAGCAGGGGAAGTTTGAAGTGCCTGTCGCTGCCGGTACATGACAGGGCAGTGCCGAAAGCAGGCAGTAGTGTGCCATGAGCCGGTAAGATAACCTCTTTTTCGTTGAGGGACAAATAATCGATAAAAGCCTTACGCAATGCAGGAATAAAGGTCAGCGGACCACCGCAAAACAAAACGGGCGTTTTGATGTCATAGCCATGAGCCAGAGTAACTGTGGTTTGTACTGCTACGGCATGGAATATGGAAGCTGCAATATTCTCCCGGCTTACGTTTTTGGCTATCAGATTCTGAATATCCGTTTTGCAAAAAACGCCGCAGCGTGAAGCTATCGGGTAGACCTGATCAGCATGCATGGCGAGCTCGTTCAGTTTTTCGATGTCCACTCCCAGAATAATTGCCATCTGGTCGATGAAAGCTCCTGTACCTCCTGCGCAGTTACCGTTCATCCGCAGGTCTGTGGCTTCACCGTTTTTGAAGAATACTATTTTGGCATCTTCTCCGCCAATGTCTATCATGGCATTTATGGAAGAATGGCTTTTTTGTATGGCTTTTGTTGCAGCTACTACTTCCTGCACAAATAAGAGAGAGCATTTTTCTGAGATTCCCATTCCGATAGAACCGGTGATACCGACAGATACCTCCTTGTCTCCAATGATGGGGAGCAGTTCCTTTAAAAAGGATAAAACCGTTTCTTTGGCCTTTGCGCTATGTCTTTCATATTTGGAGAATACGATATTGTCATATTCATCAAGTACAACCAGTTTCGCGGTGGTAGAGCCAATATCAAGACCTATTCTGAACATATTCTTTTGAAGTTTATATAGCTTAACTTTTGTGTCTGACACGGTAGTCAAATGCAAAGAAACAAAGAATATCTGATATCTTGTAGCCTATGTATTCCTATATTTAACTAACTTTCACGGTTAGAGCGATGGGAATAAAAAAGAAGGTACACCGTGAGGCATACCTTCTTTTTTTATTTATATTCTTTGGAGAATCTTATTTTTCAGCTACTTCAGCAGTAACCGGCTCAACATCCTTCTTGTTCTTCATCAGCATATAAGCGATAGGAGATGCAACGAACAGAGAAGACATTGTACCGAATACAACACCCAGAATCATAGCGAATGCGAAGCTGCGGATAGAATCACCACCCAAGATGAAGATACACAGCAACACAATCAAGGTACTCAGTGAAGTATTGATGGTACGTGCCAGAGTCGTATTCAGAGAGTCGTTGAACAACTGGAACTTAGGACGCTTCGGGTAGAGACCGAAGAACTCGCGCACACGGTCGAAGATTACCACCTTATCATTGATAGAGTAACCGATAGCTGTCAGGATAGCACCGATAAACGTCTGGTCGATTTCCAGAGAGAACGGCATCCAACCCCAGCAGATGGAGTAAGCACCCAGAATAATAATGGTATCACAAGCCAATGCAGCTACAGAACCGATACTGTATGCAATGTTGCGGAAACGGATCAAGATATAGATACCGATAGCAATCAATGCAAGTACAACGGACCAGATAGCGGAAACCTTAATGTCATCAGCGATACTTGGACCTACCTTCTGTGAGCTGACGATACTACCACCGGTGTGGTTCTCGCGGTCGATGAAGGTTTCCAGCGTAATGTTCTGAGTCAGTACCGGTTTCAGAGTCTCATACAGGTATGCTTCGATTTCAGAGTCAACGTTGTTGCCTTCTTCTTCGATGCGGTAGTTGGTACTGATACGTACTGTCTTGCCGTCTGTACCGATGGCGATAACGCTTACGTTGGCGTCACCGAACTTGCTTGCAATCAACTCACGTACTTGTTCCGGTTCTACCTTGTTCTCGAACTGTACCTTGAAGTTACGTCCACCGGTGAAGTCGATACTCTGGCTTAATCCGCGAGTAGTAAGGAAGCCGAGGCAAACTACTACAGCAATACCCGTAACGGTCAACCATAATTTATTTCTGCCCATGAAGTCGAAGTGTACGTTCGCCATCAGGTTCTTGGAGATCTTGGAAGAGAATGTCAGGTTCAACAGTTTATCCTTGCTCATGAAGTGCTCGTAGAACAGACGTGTCATGAACACAGCTGTAAAGAACGAAATCAGGATACCGATAATCAACGTAGTGGCAAAACCACGGATCGGACCTGTACCGAAGTTGAACAGGATAATACCGGTGATGATAGACGTTAAGTTGGAGTCGAAGATAGCAGAGAAGGCGTTGGCATAACCGTCGGCCAATGCTTTCTTCACGCCCTTGCCGGCACGCAACTCTTCTTTGGTACGTTCATAGATCAACACGTTGGCATCCACAGCCATACCGAGTGACAATACCATACCGGCAATACCGGACATAGTCAATGCAGCCTGGAAGGACGAAAGAATACCCAGTGTGAAGAACAAGTTCAGAATCAAGGCACCGTTGGCAACCATACCCGGGATGAATCCATACATGGAGCACATGTAAATCATCAACAGGATCAATGCCACAACGAATGACATGATACCGGCGTTGATAGAAGCCTGTCCCAATGACGGACCTACGATATCTTCCTGTACGATATGTGCGGGAGCAGGCATCTTACCTGATTTCAGCACGTTCGCCAAGTCTTTTGCCTGTTCGGGAGTGAAGTGACCGGTGATTTGTGAATTACCGCCGGTAATTTCGCTATTTACGTTCGGTGCAGAATATACATAACCATCCAATACGATAGCGATGCTTCTGTTGATGTTCTGCTTGGTGAGCTGAGCCCAACGGCGTGCACCGTCTGTATTCATAGACATACTAACGGCAGGTTTGCCGAAGTGGTCATATTCGTCTTTTGCATTTACCACTACATCACCTTCCAACGGAGCTTTACCGTTACGTTCGGTAGACTTGATGGCATAAAGTTCGAAGGTTTGTCCTTTCGGGTCGTACTCATAAGGAGAAACACTCCATTTCAGACGCAAGTCTTTCGGCATTTCTGCCAGAACTTCCGGCATAGAAAGGTATTTGTTGACTTCAGCAGTATCCTTATAGTTGGCATAAGCTACAACCGGACCTTGTCCGCTCGGGTTGATTTGCAATATGGCCAGCAACGGATGTTCTTTCTTGATTTGTGCAAGGTCGGCAGCTTGTGATTTGCTTTCACCTTTCAAGGCAGCGGCGAGGCTGTCGGCAGTGCTGGTAGCTTGTGCTACGGCAGGAGCTTCGGTAGCTGCGTTGTCTGTTGCAGTGCTGTCGGCCGGTGTTTCGTTAGCCAGTATGGCGCGCAATCTGCTGTCGGCTGCTTGCAGGTAGGGAGCGGCATCCTTTGCTGTGTATGTTTCCCAGAATTCCAAATTTGCAGAACCCTGTAGCAATTTTCTTACACGCTCTGGTTCTTTGATACCCGGAAGTTCCACCATGATACGCCCCATTTTATCTTCCAGACTCTGGATGTTGGGCTGAACCACACCGAAGCGGTCGATACGTGTACGAAGTACGTTGTATGAGTTTTCGACGGCGGCTTTTACTTCCTCGCGAAGTACTTTCTCTACTTCAGCATCGGTAGACTTCTGATTAACTTTGTCTTTTAATTGTTGGGTTGCGAACAATTCGGAGAGACTGGCACCCGGAGCTATCTTGTGATACTCTCTTATGAACAGGGTGATGACGTCATCCTGGCTTGTAGTAGCCTGTTTGGCGGCAGTTGCCAATGCTTGGTTGAATGCTTCGTCCGGTTTGTTGTCAGCCAGTACCTTGATTACGTCGGGTACTGAAACTTCGAGGATGACGTTCATACCACCCTTTAAGTCCAAACCTAAACTGATTTCCATCTCACGACATTGTTTCAGCGTCCAATTGCCAAAATACACTTTCTCATTAGCCAGAGAATCGAGGTAGTCCTGTTCTACTTTCACATCTCCTTTTGCGAACTCTTTTGCCTTATTGGTATAGTGGCGAGTCACAAAAGAGAAGGAGAGATAGAACACACACACCAGTGTGAGCAATATCGCAAAAACCCTTACAAATCCTTTGTTTTGCATGTTACTTTAGTTTATTATGATTACTTTTTTAATTAATTTCTGTTGCATACAAGGGTGCAAATATAGCTTTTTTTTCACAAATCTTACTTCATACCGCGATTTTTTAACATCGGGTCTAATTGAGGCTCAGCACCTCTGAACTTCTTATAGAGAGTCATCGGGTCCTCGCTGTCTCCTCTTTCCAAGACGTTGCTACGGAAAAGGTCGGCGGTTTGCTTGTCGAAGATACCATGTTCCTTGAAGGCTTCGAAGGCGTCGTTGTCCAGAACATTGGCCCAGAGGTAGCCATAGTAACCGGCTGCATATCCGCCGATGATATGTGTGAAGTAAGTAGTGCGGTAACGCGGAGCTATTTCGGGGATTAATCCGAGTTTGTCCATTGCTTCTTTTTCGTAGGCTACTACGTCCAGACCTTCAGTGCTTGTCAGGTTGTGCAGGTTCATGTCGAGGATGGCGGCTGCAAGCAGTTCGGTGGTCATGAATCCTTGATTGAATGTTTTCTGGTTCAGTATCTTTTCGATGAGGCTGTCGGGGATGACTTCGCCGGTCTGGTAGTGCTTGGCATACATTTTCAGCACTTCGGGTTCGGTAGCCCAATGTTCGTTGATTTGGGAAGGAAGTTCTACGAAGTCCTGGGCAACGCTGGTACCGGAGGTGCCTTTATATTGGCATTGTGTCAGCAGTCCGTGCAAGGCATGGCCGAATTCGTGGAACAGTGTTTCCACTTCGTCGATAGTAAGCAGGGAAGGTGTGTCGCCAACGGGTTTCGTGAAACTGCATACATTGCATACCAGCGGACGGATGTTACCTTGCTGTTCGCGGTAGTTACTCATCCAGGCACCGCCGCTCTTGCCGGGGCGTGGGAAGTAGTCTGTATAGAAAATGCCCAGCTGTTTGCCGGCAGCGTCTTTTACTTCGAACACTTCTACGTCGGGATGATAAACGGGGATGCCGTTGAGCTTGGTCAGGGTAATGCCGTATAACTTGTTGGCAGCGGTGAAAGCGCCTTCGCGTACATTTTCAAGTTTAAAGTAGGGCTTTATCTGGTCTTCTTCCAAGTCATATTTCTCTTTGCGCAGTTTCTCGGTGTAGTACCACCAGTCCCATGCTTCGAGTTTCTCACCTTTACCTTCTTTATCCATCAGCTTTTGCAGTTCGGCAGCTTCGGCTTTGGCTTTGGGCAGGGCATAGCTCCACAGATTGTTCAGGAAATCCATGACGGTAGCGGAATTCTTGGCCATCTTGACGTCAAGTTCAAAATTGGAGTAACAGTCGAAGCCCATCAGTTGTGCTTTTTCGAGGCGCAGGCTGACGATATCGGTGATATTCTTCTTATTATCGTTTTTATCATTGTTGTTGCCACGGTTGATGTAGGCTTTGTACATCTTCTCGCGCAAGGGGCGGTTGGCGGAGTATTGCAAGAAGGGGAGACGACTGGCATTGTGCAGGGTGAACAGCCATTTGCCCTCTTGTCCGGCAACTTTTGCTTCTTCGGCGGCGCTTTGGCAGAACCATTGGGGAAGGCCGGCAAGGTCTTCTTCCTTGTCAACAAAGAGCTGGAATGCATTGTTCTCGTTCAGGACATTGTTACTGAATGTGATGCCAAGCGTAGAAAGCTGTTTGTTGATTTCGCGCAGGCGGGCTTGCTTGTCTGCGGGGAGGTTGGCACCTGCGCGGACAAAGTTCTTATAGGTTTTGTCCAAAAGACGCTGTTGCTCGGAGGTCAGCCCCAGTGCATCCTTCTGCTGATAGACGGCATCTATCTTTTTGAAAAGCTCTTTGTTGAGTGAGATGTTGTCTTCGTGTTCCGACAGTACCGGAGCAAGTTTTATAGAGAGGGCAGTCAGTTCGTCTGTTGTCTCGGCTTCCGTCAGGTTGTCGAACACTCCTTTAACGCGGCTCAGCATGGGCGAACTATTGTCGTAGGCTGCAATTACGTTTTCGAAGCTGGGTGCTTCGGTGTTGTCAATGATAGCCTGGATATTGGCATTTTGTTCTTCCATACCTTTCTGGAAGGCAGGCTCGTAGTGCTCCAGCTTGATTTGGTCGAACGGAGGCACGCCGTTAGGGGTTTGGAACTCGGTAAAGAACGGATTGCTTTCCGTCTGTGTGGCACAGGAGTACATCATACAACTTGCTGCTAAAATTAGAATACTTTTCTTGAACATAATGCTTTAAGTATTAGATATTAATTGTTTCACTTTTCTTTGGCGATATAGCACCATATCGGGTAATGGTCGGAATCTTTGATGGAGCGGTCTACAGTGCAGTTGTAGGCTTTCAGATTCTTGCTTATCAATATATTGTCTATCCGGAAATAGAATTTGTTCTGGTTGTAAGAGATACCGAGCCCCCGTCCCGACTTGGTAAAAGCGTCGTCCAGGTCTTGGGCAATGACGCGATGGGCGTAGGAGATGGGCGTATCGTTGAAGTCGCCGCAGACTATGATGTAAGGGTGCGGTGAGGTGGCTATTTCGCGTGCAATGGTATCAGCTTGCGGGGCACGGATTGCAGAAGCTTCTGCAAGTTTTCGTACCAGCAGGCGCGCGCCGCTTTTCACTTTCTCTTTCTCGGGAGATTTCAGCATGTCTTCGTACACTACTTTGTCGGCCTTGGTCAGTTTGTTGGATTCCAGATGGTTGTTGATGACCATAACGGTATCTCCCTCTATCTTCAATTCGTATACTACTGAACCGTTGTATTCGCTGGGATAATCGAGTACGCGCGCCGAGAGGATAGGGTATTTGGAATAGCAGGCTATTTTATTGGTATGCCCCTTGCCTATTTGATTGATGCGGTGATAGGGATATGCTTTCAGTTCCCGTTCCACATCCTTTTGCGAAAGATGGCGGGACGATTCTACCGTGACATATTCTTGCAGGCAAAGGATGTCGGCATCGCTTTCTTTCAGATAAGTCAGTATCGGATTCTTGCCGTCCTGCTTAACGGCACCATCAAAGCCCATAATGTTATAGGAGAGCAGTTTGATGC
This sequence comes from Bacteroides sp. GD17, assembly GCF_038448625.1. Taxonomy (NCBI): domain Bacteria; kingdom Pseudomonadati; phylum Bacteroidota; class Bacteroidia; order Bacteroidales; family Bacteroidaceae; genus Bacteroides; species Bacteroides sp. GD17. Next base: position 116,048 of record NZ_JBCEZS010000004.1, on the reverse strand, counting down.
TATTTTCGGGCAAATGGTCCGTGCGGAAGTTGATGGGCAGATAAGTGCGTATCTGTGGGTAGCAGAGCAGGAAGCCTATCAAAGGTAGCAATGCCGATTTATAACGCTGAATGACCAGCCAGAAAATAAAGAAACATCCGTTTATCACCAGGAAAATGGGAAATGCCAGTCCCAGGCACGACTGCACCGGATGCGTGACCGGCTGGATGTGCGGGCTATAGGCGGTGAAAAGCAGCAAGCCCGTAAACAGGGCATTGACCGCCAAGATCAGTAGAGCGACAAAAGTACCGAGATGCTTCACTATTTAGTTGATGATTGATAGTTGATTATCGTTTGCTCGCATCGAACAAGCTTTTCTTTTCCGCTGTGCTCAGACTTTCGTATCCGGACTTTTTCAATTTGTCGAGGATGCGGTCTATTTCATCGGATTGAGCTTTCTTCCGGGCGTTATAATCGTAATCCTTCTGTCGGTTCTCACCGTAGTGCACCTTCATTTTTGGCTTCCGGGGTTTAAAACTGAGCCAGGAAATAAGTGCATCCAGCGATTTGTTGATCCAGGCAGTGATGTCTTTCCCCTTGCTGAGTGAGGCAGCAAACCACAAACCTGCCAGTGCACCACCCAGATGGGCGATGTGTCCGCCGGCATTGCTGGAAGTGATGAACAGTAAATCGGTGCCGATTACGATCAGCGCCAGATACTTGAGGCGAAGGGTACCGAAGAGGAAAAGGCGTATCGGGTAATTGGGTTCGCGATAGGCCGTGGCAGCCACGATGGCAAGCACGGAGGCCGAAGCACCCAGCATGAAGGAGTAGTCCGTCATGGGACGGAAATACGGAAAGATGTTATAGGCTGCCATGTAGAGCAATCCGCCGCAGATGCCTCCCAGAATGTATGTTCCCCGCAGATGTTTGGCCGAGAAGAAGTTCAGGAACAGCGCTCCGAACCAATAGAGCCACAGCATGTTGAACAGTATGTGCATCAGTCCGGCATGCATGAACATGTATGTCAGCAGCGACCACGGTTGCAAGATGAAGCGTGTAAGGGATGCCGGCAGTTCCAGCCATTCGAATACTCCTCCCAGACTCCGGTTGAAGAGCTGGAGCATGACCTCCGTCAGCGTGGTGAGGACGAATACCGCCACATTGATGTAAATCAGTTGGATATATATATTCCCTTTGCGGAATTTCTCTTTCAGATCAGTTATAATAGTAGCCATTTCCTCTGTTCTTTCTTCTCCAATACATAATCAGGATAAAACCGAATATCATACCTCCCAAGTGTGCAAAGTGAGCCACATTGTCTCCTGCACTGTTCGCAAATCCGGCATACAGTTCAATCAAGGCATATCCGATGACGAAATACTTTGCTTTGATGGGAAACGGCAGCGGGAAGATGAACATTTGCTGGTTAGGGAACAACATTCCGAATGCCAGCAGAATGGCATATACTGCGCCCGAAGCACCCACCGTAGTCATCATGTTGAGATATTCCTTCATCGGAATGATGGACAACCCGGTATTTACGCTGTCATAGGCAGAGAGCACTGTTTCGTAATGTATGTATTGTACGATTTCCTGAACCACACCGGCACCGATACCGCACACCAGATAATAGAAAAGGAAGCGTTTCGGCCCCCACACTTGTTCCAGTATGCGTCCGAACATCCACACGGCAAACATATTGAAGAATATGTGTGCAAATCCGGCATGCATAAACATGTATGTAATCAGCTGCGCTGCATTGAAGTCACCGGCAAGGAAAAAGTGCAAGCCCAAGTATTTGGCCAGGTCAATGCCGTAACTTTGGGCGACAATGGTGCCCAGAAACATCAGCACATTGATGATTAAGAGGTTTTTAGTAACGGTTGGTATCGTATTCATAATCTGTTGCTTTATTCTAATTTGTGGCAAAAGTACAAATAAATTCTGTTCCATAACAGAAAATGCCGGTTCTAATCCTCTTTTTTCGTTGATTTCCAATCTTTTTTTAATGTTTTTATTTGATATTCAGAAATATTGCTCTATTTTTGTGGAAGTTTGTGAAAGCAGAGAGAGAATATCTTTTGTGTAACATATAATTAATTAATTTGAGCATTATGAATAAAGCAGAGCTTATTAACGCCATGGCTGCTGAATCCGGCTTGACGAAAGCTGATTCAAAGAAGGCATTGGATGCATTTGTTGCATCAGTAAGTAAAGCAATGAAAACCGGCGAAAAGGTTTCATTGGTAGGTTTCGGAACATTCTCTGTTGCAGAAAGAGCTGCACGTACGGGTATTAACCCTTCAACTAAACAGCCGCTTCACATTGCGGCAAAGAAAGTGGTTAAATTCAAACCGGGAGCAGAACTGACAGCTGAATAAGCGTTAAGTATACTCAAGTAAAAAAGAAAGGAGGTGCTATAAAGTGCCTCCTTTTTTGGTTTATTGTTTTGTACTGATTTTGGTTTACGCTATCTTTGCCCCCGGAAAATACATTTGGAATCATGAATATAGAACAAAAACTGGTAGAGTCCGTCATCAGCGGGCTGAAAGCGCTGTACGGACAGGATGTGCCTGCCGCACAAGTGCAGTTGCAGAAGACCAAGAAAGAATTTGAGGGACACCTCACGCTGGTCGTTTTTCCTTTTCTGCGTATGTCGAAGAAAGGACCGGAACAGACGGCACAAGAAATAGGCGAGTATTTGCAGGCCAACGAGCCTTCGGTAGCGGCATTCAACGTTATCAAGGGATTCCTGAACCTGACAATTGCTTCTTCCGCGTGGATCGAACTGCTGAACGGTATTCATGCAGACAAGCAGTACGGCGTAGTGGCTGCCACCGATGCTTCTCCGCTGGTGATGATCGAGTATTCCTCGCCCAATACCAACAAACCGCTTCACCTGGGACATGTGCGCAACAACCTGTTGGGCTGTGCGCTCGCCAACATCATGGAGGCCAACGGAAACCGGGTAGTGAAGACGAATATTGTAAACGACCGCGGCATACATATCTGCAAGTCCATGTTGGCATGGCAGAAGTATGGTAATGGCGAGACCCCCGAGAGTTCCGGCAAGAAGGGCGACCATCTGATTGGTGATTACTACGTAGCCTTCGACAAGCATTACAAGGCAGAAGTGAAAGAACTGACGACGAAATATCAGAGCGAAGGTCTGAACGAGGAAGAAGCCAAGGCAAAGGCTGAAGCCGAATCTTCCCTGATGAAGGAAGCCCGCGAAATGCTGGTGAAGTGGGAGGCCAACGACCCTGAAGTGCGTGCTTTATGGAAGAAAATGAACGACTGGGTATATGCCGGTTTCGACGAAACTTACCGCATGATGGGAGTGACATTTGATAAGATTTATTATGAATCCAATACCTATCTCGAAGGTAAAGAGAAGGTAATGGAGGGGCTGGAGAAAGGTTTCTTCTATAAGAAAGAAGACGGCTCCGTATGGGCCGATCTCACTGGTGAGGGTCTGGACCATAAGTTGCTGCTCCGTGCCGACGGTACTTCCGTCTACATGACGCAGGACATCGGTACCGCCAAACTTCGTTTTGCCGATTACCCCATCGATAAGATGATTTATGTGGTGGGCAATGAGCAGAATTATCATTTCCAGGTGCTGTCCATCTTGCTCGACAAGTTGGGATTTGAGTGGGGAAAAGGCTTGGTGCACTTCTCCTACGGCATGGTGGAACTGCCCGAAGGCAAGATGAAGAGCCGCGAAGGTACGGTGGTAGATGCCGACGACCTGATGGCGGAAATGATTGCCACTGCGAAGGAGACTTCCGCCGAGTTGGGCAAACTGGATGGCCTGACACAGGAAGAAGCGGACAATATTGCCCGCATCGTGGGCTTAGGTGCACTGAAGTATTTCATCCTGAAGGTAGATGCGCGCAAGAACATGACGTTCAACCCGAAGGAGTCCATCGACTTTAATGGTAATACGGGACCGTTCATACAATATACTTATGCACGTATTCAGTCCGTGCTGCGCAAGGCTGCCGAGGCCGGTATTGCTATTCCGGCACAGTTGCCTACAGGCATCGAACTGAGCGAGAAGGAAGAAGGCTTGATACAGATGGTAGCGGATTTTGCTGCCGTTGTCCGTCAGGCAGGCGAGGACTATAGCCCGTCTATTATAGCTAATTATACATACGATTTGGTGAAAGAATATAATCAGTTCTATCACGACTTCAGCATTCTGCGCGAGGCAGACGAGGCGGTGAAGGTGTTCCGCCTGACACTCTCGGAGAATGTGGCGAAGGTGGTGCGCCTGGCGATGGGATTGCTGGGTATCGAAGTGCCTGATAGAATGTAAATAATTGTTTTGTCGTATTGGTTTGTGTTTGCTTTCTTGTTTTTTTTGTTTTTTGTTTTTCTGTTTTTTTTGTTGGTTGTTTTGTTGATGGAAGCGAAGCGTGTCGGGAGGGGTGCCTGATTACGCTTCGCTTTTTTTTGTGCCTTGGATTTGCTTTTATGAGGTTGCGTTCATTCCTTTTGCCCCATTGCGATAGTCTGCCGGAGACATGTTGTACTCTTTCTGGAAGAGGCGGTAGAAGTGGCGTGCGCTGCCGAAGCCTGATTCTTCGGCCACGACTGCAATTTTAATGTACTCCGAGCTTTCGAGCAGGAAGAGGGCATGTTCCAGGCGCAGGTGGTTGATGTAGTCCCCGAGGGACAGTTGCGCCATTTCCTGGGTGGCGGCGTTCAGTTCGGCGGCGGAGATGTCCAGTCGGGTGCAGATGTCGCTCGGCTTGAGGTCGGAGTGGAGATAAGGCTTTTCTTCCTGCATCAGCGTCTGCAGGGCGCTGAAGTGTTTTTGGAGCACATACTGCCGGTCCAGTTTTTCTTCTTTTTCTTTCAACCACTGGGGCAGCTCGTTGTCGTTGAGGGGGGAGTAGAGAACGGGCTCTGGAATTGGTTGTAATTCTTTGTTCAGCTTTTGCTGTTGCTTTATCTGGCGGACCATTTCGATGTTGCGGCGTTTGACTTTGCGCAAGTGGAGGGCGACGATGGCGGCGACGATGCTGATGAGCAGCGACAGGACGGCAAGCAGGATGAGGCGGGTGCGCTGGCGACTGATGGTGCTTTGCTGGCGGTCTATCTGCAGGCGTTGCTCGCTGATGTGGCTGATGGCGGCCAACTGCAGGGCTTCGCTGTGGCTGCTGCGGGCGCGAAGGCTGTCTTGCAGGGTTTCGCTACGGCGTTGCCACAAGAGGGCTTCGGCGGGGCGGTCCAGTGCCTGGAGCGCTTCGGACAGTTGGCGGCAGACGTCGGCATTGGCCTGGCTGATGCTGTCCGGGGCTTGCTGGTAGCGGTGGCGGATGGCGCTGAGCAGGGGCAGGGCGCGGTCGTAGCGGCGGGTTTGTATGTAGCATTCGGCCAGGTGGAGTTGGGCGTCGGCTGCTTCGGCATCGGTCGTAGTGGCAGCATCGGCGTTGTGGATATCGGCATCGGCTTCGAGGCGTTTTATCCACTGGCGCTCCTGGGTGGTATGGTTGGTGGCGTGGCAGAGGCGGATCAGCTGGTGACAGAGCAGGTGATGGTTTTCCCGGAGGGTCCATTGGGGGATTCCGTCGGGGTGATGGGGGCCGAGGACAAGGGTGTCGAGTCCGGCGCTGAGCCATTGCATCCGTTGGGCCAGGGTGTCGGCGGCGGGGAGGTTGTTCTCTTGCAGGGCGTAGTCCAGGTTTTGACTGTAGATGTTGAAGAGATTGTTCAGGGCGCGGGCCATGTACGATTGGGTCCGGATGCGTTCGTCCAGGGTGAGCCAGGCCAGTTGGGTGGCTTTTCGGGCGGTTTCGTTGCGGTTCAGGGTGTCGCCGTAGGTGTGGTATATTTGGCTCATGCACCAGTAGGCGTCCTGCTTGGCACGTTCGGGCAGGGCGTCGCGGTCTATGCGGCGCAGCAGGAGGTCAGCGTAGTACATGGCGCTGTCCATTCGCTCCTGGCGGTGGTAGAGGAGCATGATGTTTTTGCAGAGGTTGATGTAGTATTGGGGGGTGGCCTGCACGCTGTCGGTGGCCAGGGCGTTGCGGTAGGCTTCGGCGGCTTGCAGGTATTTCTGTTGTCTCATGAGGATGTTTCCTTCCACCCATTCCAGTTTGAAGAGAGGACCTTGGCTGTTGCGGTGGAGCTGGTCTAGTTGTTGCAGTACTTCTTCGGCGGCTTGAGGGCTTTGCAGGGCTTGGCGGTCGAGCTGCGTCAGGGTGTCGGCGGTGTAGTGTTGTGGGGTGCTGGTGGCGCGTTGCCGGTGCTGGCAGGCGGTGAGCAGTAGTAGCAACAGGGCGACGATCAATGTCGGGATGTTGGTGAGCCGTGGGTGAGTCGTTTTCATCTTTATCATCGTATTGGCGTGTGCTCTTTTGGCGACAAAGATAGAAAAAATGGACGCAAACTGTATAAGTTACGTAAAATAAGCGAATAATATTTTGAGCAATCTCTCCTAATCTTTTCTTCTTTCCTGACAGGATATGAGCAAGAGTATCTCAAACTCCTCCGCCTGAAAGGGGAGGTGCCCGTAGGGCGGAGGGGTCTTACATCCGAAGGGACTTATCTATTGCAAAGTTACTCTCTGCTTATATAAGACCCCCTCCCCCCCTACGGGGTACTCCCCCTTTCAGGCGGGAGAGTTTGAGATACTCATGTTTATCATTTCATTCATTTCTATCATCGTTGAAAGCCTTTCATTATATGAGGTCTGTTTTAACCCACCCTTGTGCTGCTGTTCCGGGTGCGCTATTGTCCGGTGATGTCCTGGTCTGTTCCGGGTGTCCAGTTGGTGATGGTGGTGGTGATGTCGCCCAGGCCGAAGCTGAGGGTGGCGTTGAGGTGTGCGGGCTGGTTGGCGGGGCCGGTGTTGAAGTCGGTGAGCAGGGAGGTGATGTCGGCTTCGTAGGTGTAGGGGGCGGCGGATGGGTCGCGGTAGGTCAGGGTGAGGCGGAGGCGCTGGGGCAGGGAGGGGTCGATGCCCAGCAGGCGGAGGGAGAGGGTGAAGGTGCCGTCGGCGGCGGGGGTGAAGGGGGTGCTGAGGGAGTAGTCGGGGGAGGAGGAGCGGGTTGTTCCGGCGTTTTCGATGGCTGCTGCTCCTCCGATGTTTCCGACGGCTGCTGCCGCCCTTTTTGTTATACCTTCAAAGGGTTGGTCTATGGGACGTTCGTTGCTGAGGCCGTAGAGGGTGGCATGCAGGGTGGAGACGGTGGTGGGGTCAAGGCCTTGCAGCAGTCCGTTGATGGTGACTTCGCGGGTCAGGGGACGTAGGGAGAGGCTGATCGGGGTGTTGTCGTTGTGGAGGATGCTGACGGGGGCGATGGCACCGCTGATGGGGGGAAGGTTGATGAGTGAGCCGTCGTCGTCGGGGGTGATTCGGAGGAGGCCGGTGCCGGACGCGATGTTGCTGCCACCCTCTGCCGGTCTGGCATGTAGTATTTCCAGCTGCTGGGGCAGGGTAGAGGTGGTGGGGTGGCTGACGATGGTGATGGTGTAGGAGCCTGCTTCCACGTAGGTGGGAGTGGCGGACTGCAGGGTGTAGGGTGTGCCATTGGCGGAGGCCAGAGCGATGGTGGCGGTGTGGTCTTGCGGCACTCCGTCTAGGTTGATGGTGACTTGGCCGGGGTGCTTGATGAGAGTGCCGTCGGGGTTGAAGTATTCTTCTTTGTCTTTGCTGCAGGCGCTCAGGCTGAGGAGCTGGACGAGGGCGGCGGCAAACAGCAGGACGAAGCTGCTGCCGAAGCTATTACTATTGCCGAAGCTACTGCTACTGATGATTCTGTTCGTTTTCATTGTTCTGATTCTTTTCGTTATTACTATAAGTTCTGATTCTTTCGTTGGCGGGTTTCAGGCCCTGATGCTCGCCCTATCGCCCTATCACTCTCTCACTCTACCCCGTCTGCCGGACGGGCAAAGCTGGCGTCGATGACGAAGGTTCGGGCGGCGTTGGCCTCGGTGGCAGGGTTGGGCAGCTGTACGGTGGAGTTGTGGCTGGCTTTGAATATGAGGATTCCCGGGTCGGTGAAGGTGCCGCCCTGCTGTTTGAGCTGAACGATGACGGTGAAGCTCTTGTCGGTGTCGGTGTTGCTGTTGCCGATGATGCCGTCCAGCGGTGTGTCGGCGGGGGTGAAGCCGTAGAAGTAGGCGTTGCCGTTGTCGTCGGTGGTGGCGGTGTAGGTGGAGCCGGTGACATCGGTGGCGTCGTCGGCGGTGGCGGGGTTGGTGGGGCCGGTGACGGCTTCGGAACTGACGATCGTTTTATTTTTGTTGGCGGGGGTGAAGAGAGGGCAGGTGAGGGTGACTTGGTCTCCTCCCTGTCCGGTATAGATGCGCAGGCGGGAGCCGATGGGGGTGAAGACGGGCGCGTCGTTGCCGCTGCCGCCGATGGTGAGGGAAGATAGGTTGTTGGTGGTGAGGGTGTAGGTGTGATTGAAGGTGGATGTCCAGAATTCGGTGTTGCCGGTGTCGGTGCCGGTGCTACGGACAATGTTGATGGTGGCGTTTTCGGGGTTCGTGCTGCTTACGATGTTCCACTCCATGCCGGGTGCATAGCTCAGGTTAACCTCCACCTTAAGTTGATTGGCATTGATGACTTCTTGCGGCAGGTTGAGGAGGAGTTGGTTGTTGTCGCCGATGGTCAGCAAGGGCAAATTGATGTTGCTGTGGTAGAAGTTGGGGATACTACCGGGCTTGCAGTAGATGCTGCCGGTGTTGTTGAGGTCCGGTTTCCAGAAGAAGTCGGTGCCGGCCTCGTCGGCCTTGGTGTATTGCAGGGTGGTGTAGATGGTGTAGACGTCAGTCATTTTGGGGCTGGCGTCCAGACATTGGAGGGAGATTTGTGCTAGTATCCGGTCGTCTTCCTGCCAATCGGTGGTGGGGACGATAAATCCGGGGATGTCGGAGCGGGTGCCGATTCCCTTTTCCTCAAAGCCGGGCTTGGCGGGTGGGCAGAGGCCTAGGCTGATGGTGCGAGCGCCGTCCAAGGGCAGGGTGTCGTCGGTCAGCGAGTCGGTGCAGGCGGTGCTCGTCAGTAGGCTGACGAGCAGTAGGCTGATGAGGTTGACGAAGCTCATTATTTCCGGTTGATGTATATAAGTCTTCTTCATTGTTTATCTTTTTATTAGGTTCATTGTTTCTGTTTTGGGTGTGGCAGACGCGGTTTTGGATTTCAAATCTGCTACTCCGGCGCACCCTCCACCAGCTTGGGCGGAGTGCTGTCGGAGGAGCTGCCGGCATCGAAGTGGTAGTTGCAGTACTTGGCGTCCGTCGTCTGCTTGTCCTTGTTCCAGCCCGTGATGCCCTCGTTCAGCGTGCTCACGTAGCTGTTCAGCCCGGTGATGGTGTACTGGCTGTCGTCGAAATTATTTTGTTTGCCTTCGTCGTCGTTTGGAGGATAGCAGTTTATGGCAGGAGAACTGCCATTGCTGTTGGTATTTAACACACGACTCTTTTGAGTTATGGTGTAGCAGGATATAACGTTGCGAGTGTTGCCAGTGTTGTTGTACCCTACCACGCCGCCTGCGCCATCCGTGCTGTTATTTACTATGCCGCTGTTGGTGCAGGCTATGATATCGCCGCTACTGTATCCTGTTATANGCCAGTGTTGTTGTACCCTACCACGCCGCCTGCGCCATCCGTGCTGTTATTTACTATGCCGCTGTTGGTGCAGGCTATGATAGCGCCGCTACTGTATCCTGTTATACCGCCTACGTAGTCCGTCCTGTCCTTTCTCGTTATTGTGCCGCTGTTGGTGCAGGCTATGATGCTGCCGGTATTGTCTCCCGCTATGCCGCCGCAGTTATCATTGTTGTTCGTCACGGTGCTGCTGTTGGTGCAGGTCATGATGATGCCGACATTCTCTGCCACAATGCCACCACATTTACCCTTGTCGTTATTCAAGCTACCGCTGATGTTACAGTTGGTGATGGTGCCACGATTTCTTACCGCAATGCCACCCACCGCGGCGGAGCCGGAACTGGCGTTGATTATGGCATCCACTAGTGTCAGATCCTTCACGCTGCCGTACTCGGTGATGTTGACGAAGAAGCCGAAATCACCTTCTCTGCCATTGATGTTGAGACCTTGGATGGAGTAGCCTTTGCCGTCGAAGCAGCCGGCATAGTTTTTCATCGGCGTCCAGCTGCTGCTGTTGGAGGGCATGGTGATGTTGTCCGTCAGCGTGGCGTTCAGCTTGGCGTAGTCTCCACCCAGGTTCACGACGGCAGCAAAGGCTTGCAGGTCTTTGAGGGTGCTTATCTGCCAGGTGTCGGAGCTGCCGCCTGTGCCGGGTGTGATGCTGACACTGAATTGGGAAATGGCACTTTGGTACGTGGGTGCTTCATTCTTCATCGTGGGCAGATTGCTGCCGCTGCCGATCGTGTACTGGTAGGGGAACTTCTTCTCTGCCGCCATTCCGATGCCTTCGTTGTAGGCATAGATGGCGAGGTTCATGTGGCCTATGTAACTCTGGTTCATATCCTCGATGGAGCTTTTGTTGGTGCCGTCTGCTGCGCTGCCCTCGCTGCCGAAGGCGCTGTTGCAGGGGGGGTAGCAACCTTTGATTCTATCAAGGCTCGTGCTTGCTATATTGCTGCCTTCTGCAGTGGTGTAGCAGGCAATGAATTGGCTACTGCTATATGGACTGTCGTATCCTGCGATGCCATGGGCATCGCAGCCCGTAACTGTGCCGCTATTGCTGCATCCTACGATGGTGCCGCCGCTGTTGCTTTGCACGATGCCGGCGGTGGTGCTGGCGGTACCGCCGGGAGCACCCGTGATGGTGCCACTGTTGCTGCAGCCTATGATGGTGCCATAGTTACTCCTCGCGATGCCGGCGGCGGCGTTGTTATAGCAGCTTTTGCTTGTTACTACGCCCTTGCCCTTGACGCCCGTAGCCACGAAGTGGCAGTTTGCGATGATGCCTCTGTTCTCTACCGCGATGCCGGCGCAGTAGGTGGAGTAGTCTACATAGGTGCTGACGATTTCGGCATCTTCCAGCGTCAGGTTCTTCACCATGCCGCTGGTGCCGATGTAGGCGAAGAGGGCGTTGTTGACATCTGCTGCCGCGGTGCGCATGACGAGGTTCTTTATCTTATAGCCTCCGCCGTCGAAGGTGCCGATGTAGGGTTCGGCCTTCGTTCCGGCTATCGGCGTCCAGTTGCTGCCGTTACCGTTGGCGTTGCTGCCGTCGGCGGCGTCGATCGGTTCGGGCAGGGCGATGTCGGTTGTCAGCTTGGCGTTCAGCTTGGCGTTGTTTCCGCCTGTGCTTGCGACGTAGGCAAAGGTCATCAGGTCTTCGTGCGTACTTATCTGCCAGACATCGTCCTGGATCTTGATGCCCCCCAGGTCGCTCTCGAGCTCGGGCGCTCCTGCTGTCAGCACGGGTGGGGTGTTGCCGTCGCCGCCGGCCACGTAGTGGAAGGGGAATTTATCTTCGTTCGCTTTCCCCCTGTTGTTGTTGCCGTAGATGGTGGCATTCAGTAGGTGCACATTGTTATTCAGGTCGGCAATGGAGCCGAACTTGGTATTGTAGGCAGGGAAGCAGCCTTGTGGGAGGGAGGCACCTAGAGCCACGCTACCCGCAACATTTACATTCTCTGCTGTAGAGTAGCAGCCAAGGATGGTGGAGGGGTCGCTGTTTTTATTGATGCCCACGATGCTGCCAATGCTAGCATTGCCCTTGTTATTAATGAAGACACCGTCGTAGCTGCATGCTATAATGGTGCCGTAGGACATGTTCTCTCCCGCGATGCCACCGTATAAGCCCCCGGTATTCATTGTGATGCGGCCCTTGCCTTCTGTGCCCGATGTCACGAAGTGGCAGTTCTTGATAGTGCCGTAGTTCGTTCCCGCTATGCTGCCGCAGCAAGTGTTCCTGTCATTGGTTTCGATGACGGCATCTTTCAGTATCAGGTTCTTCACCGTGCTGTATTGCTCTAGTTGGGTGAAGAGGCCGCTTTTAGAATTATATCCTGGGGTGCGGATGACGAGGTTCGAGATTTGGTGGCCTCCACCGTCGAAGGTGCCGGTGTAGTAGCTGTTGGGCTCCCCTAACGGCATCCAGTTGCTGCCGTCAGCGGTGGCCGGGTCGGTCAGGGTGATGTCGTCGGTCAGGGTGATGTTGGTTGCCATTCTTGTCCAGTGGGGCACTTCGTCGTTGGTGCCTGCCGGCAGTAAGGGCGGCGTGCCGCCGTTCCGCATCCAGTTTACTATGGCTTGCAGGGTACGGGCATTCTTCACTTTGTAGTTATATATGCCGTTGGCGTCGATGTCGACTTCGTCGATTTTCGTCAAGTCCTCGTCCGCCGTAGCATTGCTCCAGCCATCTATAGTTCCGGTGGCGGAGACGATGCGGTTGCGGTCCACGGTGACGGTGAGCGTCAGGTGCTCGCCGGGGCGTAGGAAGAGGAGATGGCCGGTGCCGGGGGCGGCGTTGTTGTTGGTGCTGCCGTCGGCGTTTTTGCCGCGCCTCGGGTCGTCGGCAGACAGGCCGGTGAGGACGATGGAGGAGAGCTTGAGGCGATAGATATTGCTGGCGGCGGTGTTGCTACCGTCGGTGCTGGGCACAATGTCGTTCAGCTTGAGGACGAGGACGTCTTTGTCCTTATCTTCCTTGGTGGTGGAGGTGTTATAGTACTCGGGGATGCCGTCGGCGTTCAGCAGGGTGTAGGAATAGATTTCATAGCCTTCCTCGTCTTCTCCTGCTTTCTCTTCTGCATGTGTGGCGCTGACGGGCACGATGGCGTTCAGCAGGTTGATAGGAGCGTCGGCAACATCGGGGTGGGTCAAGGAGAACTCTCTATAGGGTCTTTTGTTGGTGCAGATCACGACCTCTGTCTGTTCCTCCAAGTTGGTGGGATCATCGGGATAGAGATTGTCGGTACCGGCGATAGTCAGATAATTGTATAGGTCGGGATACGTCGGGTTGCCGTTGCTACCATTGGTGGGGTTCCCACCGGTATAGACGGAGTAAGCCCATCTCAGCCTTGTGCTGACGTAGGCTTCTGTCAGTATGCCACTACTGCTGTTCATATCCAATTTATCGCCGGTAGTTGTCTCTACCAGTATAGAAAGCTTGGCCGAGGCATGGCGTAGCTGTAAGTTGAAGCAGGGAGTACTACTACCACTGGCGGGGGCAAGGGGAGTTATGGCGAGGAGTTGGTCTTCTCTGTTTTCGTTGCTAATTTCCATGATGGCCAATCGGCTGTGGGGCTGTGCGGTGCCGTTGGCATTCTTGCCGTTCAGGTTGAAGTGGTACAAGCGCAGGTTGAAGGGATCGCCTTCCTCGGCTTTGAATTTTGCTTCACTCAGCCCGTTGATAGTGATATTTCCATCTGGATATAGCCCGCGGTTGCCTGGATCGGATGCACCGGGCAGATAGAGAATGGCACTGAAGTCCGATTCTTTTATCTCCGTCTCCTCCGTAATCTCATTCCAGGCCGGTATCTTGGCCAGGTCCGTGTCTGTGATTCTTGTCACATTGCTGTTGCTTCCGAAGGCTTGGACGGTAGTGCGGATGCTTACGGGTGTTTCGGGAGCCATTCCTTCGAGGGAGACTTGTCCGTCGGGATCCGTGCCCGGGTCGATGGCGTCGGGGGTGCAGGCGCCGGTCAGAGCCATTAGAGCCATCAGAGTAGCCAGGTGGAGTATATTCTTGCTGTTCATATCGTTGTTATTCTTCTTTATGGGTTAGGGGGATTAGTTGCCTATCTCGATGATGTCATCGTCGTCGGTGCCGTCGTCCTTCTTGGCGGTGTCGAATTCCGTGATGTCGATCTTGGTGATGTTGACGCGCTTGTCGCCGTTCAGCGTCAGGCTGAAGGTGTAGAGCTTGCCGGCGTCGAGGGGGTAGCTCTTGGTGGACGCCACGTTGATGGCGCTGCCACCGCTCTGCCTGCTGATACTGAAGATGCCGGTGTCGTCGCCCAGCGTGCCGGGCACCAGATTATAGAAGGTGGTGCTGCCGTTAGCTGCAGCCTGGATGGGGCTGATGGCAGTGGTGGTGTACTCGGGGTGGAAGGGAGCGGTGGTAGTCCAGTTCACCTTGCCGTCGTCGGACATTATGAAGCCGGTAGTGGCGGACATGCCGAGCAGAGTCGTCGTGTAGTTACTGCTGCTGTCCAACTCCTGTCCGTCGGCATCCTTCAGCACCACCTTTACGGCGGCGGTGTAGGGGGCCAGGTGCTCGTCGAAGCTGAATGTTCCGGTGGTGGAGCCGGCCACTATGCCCATGCCGGTGTAGCAGACGTAGATGGTGGGGGCGCCACCGGCCAGTGTCACTGCGGCTGCTGCCCGCATGCGGTAGTTGCCCGTTCCGCCATGCACGGTGATGGGGGCGGTGCCTGGGGCGGTGCTCCAGCTGCCGCCGTTGTAGGTGTAGTGGCTGCTCTGTGTTGCGGTGCCGGCTGCGGTCAGCATGTCCACGTAGAGGTCGATGGCGGAGATGCCGTCGGCGCTGATGGTGCTGCCGTTGCGTGTGGTTGTCGTGGCTCCCATTCCGCTGATGGTGATGACGGGGTGGTTCAGCACGAGGCTGACACCGGGCTGGTTGCCTCCCTCGGGGCTGGCGGTGCCTGCGGTGAGGGGCACGTCGATGTTGCCGAAGTCGGTGTCGGCGGTGGCCTGGTAGCTGTCAATCTGGCTCTGCACCTCGCCGGGCGCCAGGTTCATCAGCGAGAGGGAGACGGTGAGGGTGATTTGCTCGCCGGGGTTGTAGCCGAAGGCGTTGCCGTAGGCATAGCCGGTGGCGCCGGTGGTGGGCTGGCGGGCAAACTCGCTGTCGCCGGTGCGGGATACGGGGACCTGGCTGAGGTCGAGCGTCCACTCGTGCTTGGGCTCGGAGGCGTCGGTGGTGTCGTCCATGTTGTAGCGAATGGTGAGCAGCTGCTTGTTGACACCGGAATTGCCGATGGCGGGCAGTGCCTGCGGGGCGATGAGGTGGCTGCCGATGTGGGTGGAGAAGGAGGTGCCGGTGCTGCTGACGGCCTTGGCGGGATCTATCAGCGCCTTCTCCGTGGGGTCGGTGCCGATGGTGGGCCATGCCTGGCGGTAGATGCCGGTGGCGTTGGTCTTGGCGGTGGCGTCGGCAGCATTGGCGGTGGCTTCGTCGGCTTCCGGCAGCGTGTAGATGTAGGCTTTCAGCAAGTTACTCTTCAGCTGGCAGCCTTTGCAGTTGATGATGAGCGTCAGGCGCGCAAATCGGCTCTTCAGTGCTCCGAAGGCGAGGGCGGGTCGGTCGGCATCGGCATTGGCGCCGGCGGTGCTGGTGGCGGTAGCCCACAGTACGTTGTCATCCTGGAATAGGCTGCTGGCGGTGTTGAGAATGCCGGCAGAGATGATATCATTTAGCCTTTCCGTCTGCTTCACCGTGAGGTAGAACTGCTGCTCGGTAAGTCCTTTGCCGGCTATCTGCTGCCAGTAGAGGGGCGCGGGGGTGGTGGCGGTGCCGAAGCTCCCCTGGGTGGTGAGGAAGGAGAAGCTCTTGGCATCGGCGCCCATCGTGACGTCGGCGCTGGCCACGTTGTAGATGCTCAGGGCATCGTCGGCAGCGGGATAGTAGAGGGTGAGGTCGCTCAGGCCGGTGCCCAGGGTACGGGTGGTGGTGGCGTTGCGCGTCAGTGTTCCGCCGGCGGTGGCGGGCAGGGTGGCGTTGGCGGTCAGCGGGGTGCGGGCGGAGCCGGGGCCGTCGGGGTCGTTGGCATCGGTACACGCGCCGAGCAGTATCGACAGGGCAATGATGAAGGTGAGGACGGACAGTACGGTGGTGATGACTACCAGGGCCGTCAGCAATCTACCGTTCACTTTCGTTCTTTCTGTGACGTTTATTGTTTTCATATTGTTGTCCATTGAGGGTCTGAATAATTAGTTTATAAAGGAGGTTTCGGAGGTATCTCACTTCTCCCAGTCGGGCTTCATACTGCCGCTGCCCGCGATCTCTGTCCAGTCGTTGATGCTGCCCGAGAGGGAGACGGCGGTATCGTCTACGGTGATGGTGATGGCGTACTTCTTGCCGGGCTCTATCTTGGCGGGGGTGCCGAAGAGGTTGTCGCTTGTGGGGTCAGTGCCGGTCTTGATGTCCGCCAGCTTCAGCGTGTACGAGTTCCCGTTGTCCAGTTTCAGCACGATGACGGCGTCGTCGCCCAGCGTCTGCGGGGCCACGGTGTAGACGGTGCCGTTTCCGAAGGGGGCGTCCGCGGCGTCGGCTGTCGTGTTGGCTCCGCCTATCAGGTCGCTGACGGCATTGGCCAGGGTGATGACGGCTTTTCCTTCGGTATCTACGGCGGGGGCAGTGCTCGTGACTTTCTTCAGGCGGATGATGCGCGTGGTGAGGGCGGCGAGCATGGCGTCGGCGGTCTTATATCCCTCGCCGGGCACCAGCGTGACGGCGATTTGGCTCATGGCGTGGCCCAGCGTCAGGCTGAGGGCGGTGCCGTATCCATTGCTGGCGGTGGCAAGCCCCGTCAGGAAATCCGTCTCGGGTGTGGTGCCTGCATTATTATAGGTGAAGAGCGCGGCAAACTTGCCGGAGTAGCTGCTCTGGGCGATGGCGTCCCAATAGAGGGGGGCGTCGGTGGTCCAGGCGGTGGAGCCATTGTAGGTGTAGGTGGCAGCGTGGACGGCGTCCGTGCTCAGGGCGTCGACACCGTCGTTGCTGGTGATGTACGTCAGCTTCAGTTTGTCGCCTGCGGCGGGCTTGTAGGTATCGCCGCCGTTCACCGTGATACCCGGCGTGCCGGCATCGGTGATGCCGTCGATGGTGATGGCCTTCGAGGCGCTGGTTCCGCTCTCATCCCATTCTGTCACGGAGAAGGAGAGACCAACGTCAGTCTTGCCGATGCTGACGTTGAGGACGTTGGTGGCGCTTTGTACCAATTGATAGCTGTCATCAGTCTTCATGGTGTAGCTCTGCTTTACTCCCCCGGAGGTGACGCTGACGGTGACGATGTCCGTGCTGGCAGCTACGGTCTGCGGGATGCAGATGGCTTCGTGGGTGGCGGCTGCGGTCAGCGGGCTTTCTTCGGGCTTGGTGGCGATGTCGGCGGGGGTGGTCAGCTTCTTCGGGGTGATGGCCTGCGGGCTGGCGGGGCTGCTGATGGTCTTGGTGCCGGCAGTTGTTGGACTGACGAAGGCGACGTCGCACTGCGTGTTCAGCCCGAGGATGGAGACGGTGGCGGCGGCCAGCTCTTGGGTGGTGTAGGTGCTGGTGCCGTCTGTGGAGTTATCCACGATGTTGACGCGCAGCTTGGCCAGGGCGTGGGTGAAGTTGAGCTGGGTGGTTTGCTTGTTTGCGGTGTACGTCAGGCCGCGCACATTGTTGCTGATGAGCAGGTCGCTGGCGACGAAGGCATCGGTGCCGGTACCGGCGATGTTGCCGCTTTGGTCGGCCTGTATGCTCCAGCTGATGCCGGTGGCACCGGTGTTCAGCGGGGCGGTGGCGTCGTAGGGGCTGTAGGCATAGAGGTCGAGGGCAGTGGGGTAGTCGTTCCAATAGACGGGCGTGGCGGTGGTGCCATCGACGTCGTAGAGGTGGTTGGCACTGTTGCCGCTTACGCCGCTGTTGGCATCGAGGGCGTTGGCATTCTTGGGGGCGAAGTACACGCCCACCTGGGCGCCGTCGGCAAAGCTGGAAAGGTTACCGGTGGTGGAGCCTCGTGTGGCAAAGCCGGTGGCGGCGGCTTGTGTGGCAGCGGCTCGTGTACCGGTGGCAGCTTCCACGTGGAAGTTCAGCATCACCTCGTGGGGGGTGTTGTCTTCGGGCGAATCGTTGTCCTGGCAGGCGCTCAGGCTGATGATGGCGGCGGCGCTCAGGGCGGCCCATATATAGCTTTTCGTTTTCATCTTCTTATACTTTATAATGGTTATCGTTATTGCTTCTGTTTAGGGGTTGGTGTCGGAGGTGTCGGGCGTGCCGGCCGGGTCCACCAGTTCTCCGCCGCCGGTGGTGGTGCTGCCCTCGCTGCCCCAGTCTTCCAGGGTGAAGCTGATGGCTACTCCGGTCTTGTCCACGGTCAGGATGATGTTGTTCTGCTGTCCGGGCTGGTAGGCGAAGCCGGTGGCGGTGGGAGCCTTGTAGTTGTAGGTGTTGGCGCCGATGGTGACGGTGACCAGCAGCTGCCCGGCCTGCACGGTTTGCGGCGCTACCAGGGCGGTGGCGCTGAAGGACTTGTCGACGGGCGGGACAGCGGGACCTTCGTTGGAGTTGGAGGCGTTGTCGTCCGTCAGCGTCAGCGGCAGCACGGCGTTGGCATCATCGCTGAGGGTGATGCTACCGTCGGTGGCGATGCCGGTGAGCGGGTGCAGGTTGTGCAGCTTGACGCTGACCTCGCCGGCCGTCAAGGCATCGTAGCCCGTGCCCGGCTGCAGGGTGAAGCGGACTTGCGCCATGAGGTGCGTGGCGCTGAAGGAGATCTTGCTGCCGAAGGCGACGCCGGTGGCGGTGCCTCCCCGGTAGTCCTTCACCAGTCCGGTGTCGGTGTTAGTGCCGTCGGTGGGGGTGAACAGGGCGTAGAAAGTGTAGGGGCTGTTGCTGCTGAGCAGTGCGTCCCAGTAGAAGGGGGCGGTGGAGGTCCAGGCAGTGGCGTTGGCGTCGTAGAGGTAGGCTCCGGTGGCGGTGCTGCCGTCGGCGCTGATGTCCAGCCGGTCTCCGTCGGTCGGGTTGTCACCGGCCAGGATGCTGCCCGAGGCGTCGGTGATGCCGTCGATGCTGATGGTCTTCGAGGTGCTGCTTCCGTTGACTGCCCACTCTGCTGTGCCGACGGTGATGGCAGTCTGCGTGGGGTTCAGGGTCAGGGCCAGGGTGGTGATTTCGCCTGGGGCCAGCTCCAGGTCGCTGGTCAGGGTGGCGGTGTAGGTATTACCGTTTGTCAGCTTCACGACGAACTTGGCTCCGGTGGCTATGATTTGCGGTGCTACGATGTAGTCCGTGGCAGGACTCAGTACCGGATATGCGGCCGGGGTGCCGGTGGCGTTGGCTCGGATGGCGTTGTTGTCTTCGGGCACGGTGCTGTAGGCCAGGGTGTAGGCGGGCAGCATGGCCGGGGTGGCGATGGTGGCGTTCGTCAGCAGGCTGGCGGTGAAGTTGGTGGCGGCGGTGAGCGTGATGCGCAGCTTAGCCAGCAGGTGGCGGTAGTTCAGGGCCAGGGTGCCGGCTTTCATCTCGGCGGGGCCGGCGGCCAGGGGGTCGTTCAGCTGGGTGGTGGCGTCTACGATGGTGCTGCCGCCGGGGGTGGGCCCGGTGGTGTTCAGGGTCAGGGCGTAGAAGCGGTCGGCAGGCACCACATCGTCCACGTAGAAGGGGGTGGCGTCGGCGGTCCAGGTGCCGGTGCCGGCGTCCTTGCTGTAGGCCCGTGCGGCGACGGGGGCTTGGGTGAGCAGGTTGTCCGTCGGGTCGTTGCTATTGGCGGTGAAGTCTTCCTGTCCCTTCCATAGCTTCATGGTGCTGAAGGCGGGGGCGCTGCCGCTGATGTCGTCCGGTGTGCCGCTGATGTCGATAGAGACGGTGGCGGCGATGGGGTCTGGAGTGGTCCAGTCCGTCACGACGATGCTGCCCAGGACCACGTCGGTGCGGTTGGCGGTAACTGTTATCTGGGTGATGGCTCCTGCGTTGAAGCCTATTTCCTCAGCCGAAGTGTAGGTGTAGGAGCGCTCCACGCCGGCCACGATGAGGGTGAACTTCAGCTTCAGCTCTCCGGTGACCAGCGTCTGCGGTGGGGCGATGAAGCGGAAGCTGCGTGTGGCGCTGGTGCCATCGACGTAAGGTTTCAGGCCTGTGCTGTTGCCGCCGGTCGTCATGGCCACGGCGGGGCGTTCGATGCTGGGCACGGGGTCGGGCTGTGCCGGTGTGGGGTTGGGGTCGGAGTAGAGCACGACGTAGTCCGTCTGCAGGCCGTTGATGCTGAGGCTGGCGGTGGCCAGTTCAGCATCGGTCAGCGCATCGGGGGCGTTGGGGTCGCTCACCAGCTTCACTTGCAGCTGGCTGAGGAGATGCTTCAGGTTGAGGTCTAGCGTGCCGCTCTTCTCGGTGGTCTGGTAGGCCATCAGCAGGTCGGAGGCCTCGAAGGCGCTGAGGGCATCGGCTGCTGCGCGGGTGCTCTGCTCGGCCGAGGCGCTTTGATTGGCTTCCACCGTTCCGGTGTTGCCGTCGGTCGGCATCTGCGGAGCCACGGCGAAGAAGGCGTATCGCTCTGCTGCCGGGGCTGCCTGGTTCGGCTTCAGGTCTTGCCAGTAGAGGGGTGCTGCGGTGCTCCAACTGCCGTCGGTGCAGGTGAAGGTGCTCCGCGGGCCGCTCTCCATGCTGCTGTAGCACAGGGTAAGCGTGGCGCCGTTGGTGGGGGAGTAGGGGGTGGTGGCGTCGTCGTTGGCGCGTGTCTTGGCACTGCTCTGCGTGATGCGTGTCTGTATGCTGACGGCCTCTCTGCCGGTTTCCATTCCGTTCTCTTCGGTGCTGCATGCTGCCATCAGGGCTGCCGTCAGCATCATTGTCGTTATCGTCTTAATCTTCTTCATATCTTTCTTTATTTAACAGGCCGAACCCAGAGCCACGTAGCCGCGTAGGTTCTCCTTCTGTTCTTTTGTTCTTCTGTCTTCTCTCTGCTCTTCTACTCTTTTTATGTCTTCTCAGTCATCATACCCTGCATCCCCCTCATGTGTCTCGCCCGGCGTCCAGGGCGTGGTGCCCACGGTGATGCTGTTCAGTTCGCTCTTGCTGATGCCTATCTTCAGCAGGGTGGTCTTTCCGGCTTCGGCCTTCATGCCGTCGGGGGTGCTGATTCCGTAGGTGTGGTTCGCCAGGGTGATGGTGGCCAGTCGGCTGCCGGGACTGAAGGACTGCGGGGCCAGGATGAGCGAGAAGCTCTGTCCGGGCTGGTCGGCGTTCAGGGTGCGGGGCTGCGCGTTGGGGTCGGTAGTGGTGGTGCCGTCGGCATCGATGGCGGCCAGTGGCAGCACGGCGTGTAATTCCACGGTAGCGGCGGCCAGCTCGGCCGGGGTGAACTCAGGGGCGGTGAGTTGCAGCTCGATGCGTGCCAGGGCGTGCGTCAGGACGAAGGCGGGCGCGGTGCCGAAGGGCGTGGTGGCGGTGCCGGCCAGGTAGTCCGTCTCATTCTGTCCCACCGGTGCAGCGGCGGGGGTGAAGAGGGCGGCGAAGCGGAGGGGCCGGGTGGCGGACTGCGGTACCTGATCCCAGTAGAGGGGGGCGGTGCAGGTCCAGGCGTCGTCGGTGTAGAGGTAGGTGGCGGCGAGGGCGTCGTCGTCGTCAGTCAGGTACGTCAGCCTCAGGAGGTCGCCCTGGGCGGCGTTGAGGGCTATATTATCTTTGCCGCTTCCGTCGGCCAGGTCATCCACGTGGATGCTTTGCGGGGTTTCGTCGCCGGTGGTCCAGGGAGCCGGGCTGACGGATATGCCCATACGGCTGGGGGTGAGCGTCAGTTTGAGGGTGGCTATCTGTCCGGACTTCAGCTCCAGAGCTTCGGTCAGGGTGGCGGTGTAGTTGGTGGCGGCGGTGCCGGTGTTCTTCAGCCGGAGGGTGAAGGTGGTGGCGGCGGGCACGGTCTGGGGCAGGACGATGAGCGAGGCGTTGCCGGCGTCATCCGTGGTCAGGGTGTAGGAGCCGGGGTCTTGGGAGGTCACGAGGTTCTTGTCGCTGACGTCGGCCTTTTTATTAAATCCGTTCAGCGTCAGGGTGGCACCCGCCAGGCTGGTGGAGGCGGGGAAGTCGGCTCCCTTCAGCAGGGCGATGTCGAGGCGGGTGTAGAGGTGCTTCAGGGCGATGTCGATGCCGCCGCCTTGCAGCGGGGCGGGGGTGACGTTGCCCAGCAGGTCGGGCAGGAGGCTGACGGGGTCGGTCAGCGGGGTGCCGTCGGGTGCGGTGGGGGTGTGGCGGGCGTAGAAGGTGGCGTCCGGGAGCAGATTCTCCAGGTAGAAGGGGGTGGGACTGGTCCAGGCATCGTCATCGTCGCTATACGTATAGAGGGCTTTCGCATCGGGGGTGGCAGCATTCCAGAGGGTGAGGCTGTGGACGGAGGCTGCGGTGCCGTCGGTGGCGGTGACGTCCATGGTGAGGGAGCGCAGCTGGGCGGTGATGCCGGTGGTCCAGTCGCTGACGGTGGCGTTGACGGTGGCTGCGGTCTGCCGCAGGTGTACGCGCAGGGTGTTGACGGTTCCCTCCAGGAGGGCGGTTCCGGCGGCGAGTGGGGCGTCGAGAGATTTTCCGTCGGCGGTGGTGATGACCAGCTTCAGGCTGGCATCGGCTGCGGTGGGCAGCACGATGGCGGTGGCGGTGAGCAGGCCGGGGAGGTCGTCGTCGGTGCCGGTGGCGTCGGCTGCGGCTTCGGTGGCATCGTAGGTAGCGGGCAGACTGATGTCGGCGCGGCTATCGGGGTCGGTGATGAGTTGCTGCTCGGTCAGGCTCCAGCGGGCGTCGGTGGCGGTGCCTTGCAAGAGGATGGTGGCGCCGTTCAGGTCCAGATCGGCGGCGGTGGCTTCGCGACTTACGTTGACGATGAGCTTCACCAGCTTGTGGCGGAAGGCGAGCGATACGTCGGGATTGTTGATGCTATGCCCGGTGCTTCGTTCGGCCACCATGAGGTCTATCTGGCTGAGGGCGGACTGCTGGGCGGTGCTGACGGGTATGTTGAGTGCCTCGTCGGGCTGGCAGTAGGGGTAGAAGGCTATGATGTCGACTTTTTCTCCCTGTGTGGGGTAGTAGGCGGTGTTGTCCGCGTCGGCGGGGGCGAAGGCTCCGGTGGTGTTGGCAGTGAGGTATCGGTAGGCTGTTTTTCCTTCGGCCGGGGTGTTGGTTCCGGCGTTGAGGAGGAGGATGCCGATGGCGTCATCGGGCTGCCAGGCGGCGTCGGTGGCGCGAGTTTGGGCCGGGGCCGGGGCGGCTGTCGGGGCTGCTGTCGGTGCCGGGGCCGGTGCTGCGGGGTTGCTACCGTGGTTGTTACCGGTGATGATTGCGGTGGTGATTCGGATGGCGGTCCGTGGTTCGGTGCTGTTTCCGTCCTGGTCTTTGTCGGAGCAGGCGGCCAATGTCAGCAGTGCGATGGCTGCGGGCAGCACCAGGTGTCTTGTTGTTGCTTTCATAAGGGATATTGATTTGTTTATTTTCATGACGTTTTATTACTTTTTTTGTTTCTTGGGAGTGTCTCGGACTCCTCCGTAAGTCGGAGAGTATCTCAACTCCTCCGCCAGCAGCACTATCTCAATTCCTCCGCCTGAAAGGGGAGGTGGCCGCAGGCCGGAGGAGTCTCCCACGCTGCAGAGTTCTTCAGCACTGCCAGCATAGCTTTGCGCTAAACTCCCTCCCCCCGCTGTGCGGGGTACTCCCCCTTTCAGGCGGGAGAGTCTGAGATAGTGCTGCTTGCAGGCTCCGCGGCTTGTGGACTCCGTTGCTTACGGCTACTGCGGTGCGTCCTCCACCAGCTTGGGCGGGGTGGTGTCGGCGGGGTCGCCGACCACGAAGTGGTAGTTGCAGTACTGGGCGTCCGTCGGCTGCTTGTCGTTGTTCCAGTCCTTGATGCCATCGTTCAACGTGCTCACGTAGTTATTGTTCAGGTCCTCGATGGAGCTTGTGCCGGTGCCGTCTGCAGCGCCGCCTGTATCGCCGAATTTATTGTTGTTGGTGGGGTAGCTGTATCTGGCAGGAGAACTGCCATTGGTGTTGCTATTTAACACGCGGCTATCTGAAGTTATGGTGTAGCAGGATATAACGTTGCGAGTGTTGTCAGTGTTGTTGTACCCTACCACGCCGCCTGCGCCATCCGTGCTGTCTTTTCCTGTTATTTTGCCGTTGTTGGTGCAGGCTATGATAGCGCCGCTACTGTATCCTGTTATGCCGCCTACGTAGTCCGTCCTGTCCTTTCTCGTTATTGTGCCGCTGTTGGTGCAGGCTATGATGCTGCCGGTATTGTCTCCCGCTATGCCGCCGCAGTTATCATTGTTGTTCGTCACGGTGCTGCTGTTGGTGCAGGCCATGATGATGCCGACATTCTCTGCCACAATGCCACCACATTTACCCTTGTCGTTATTCAAGCTGCCGCTGATGTTACAGTTGGTGATGGTGCCACGATTTCTTACCGCAATGCCACCCACCGTGGCGGAGCCGGAGCTGGCGTTGATTATGGCATTCACTAGTGTCAGATCCTTCACGCTGCCATCGTCGGTGATGTTGGCGAATAAGCCGAAATCGCCTTCTCTGCCATCGACGTTGAGACCTTGGATGGCTTTGCCGTTGCCGTCGAAGCAGCCGGCATAGTCTTTCATCGGCGTCCAGCTGCTGCTGTTGGAGGGCATGGTGATGTTGTCTGTCAGCGTGGCATTCAGCTTGGTGTTGTCTCCACCCAGGTTCACGACGGCAGCAAAGGCTTGCAAGTCTTTGAGAGTACTTATCTGCCAGGTGTCGGCGTTGCCGCCTGAGCCGGGCGTGATGTTGATGCTTATATCTCCGGCGCCGGGCTCTCCGCTCGCCAGTGTGGGCAGGTCGCTGCTGCTGCCGGCCGTGTAGTGGTAAAGGAACTTCTTCTCTGCCGTCGTTCCTGCGCTTCTGTTGTAGGCGTAGATGAGGGTATTCATCTCTTTCACGTAGTTCTGGTTCAGATCCTCGATGGAGCTCGAGCCGGTGCCGTCTGCGTCACCGCCTGTTTCGCCGAAGTTCTTGTTGTTGGTGGGATAGCAACCTTTGATTCTATCAAGGCTCGTGTTTGCTATATTGCTGCCGGCTGTAGTGGTGTAGCAGGCAATGAATTGGCCGTTGCTATATGGGCTGTCGTATCCTGCAATGCCATGGGCGTCGTCTCCCGTAAGTGTGCCGCTATTGCTGCATCCCACGATGGTGCCGTTGTTGTATTGCACGATGCCGCCGCTGCTGCCGCTGTTAGTGCCCATGATGGTGCCACTGTTGCTGCATCTCATGATGGTGCCGCCGTCATTTTTTTGCGCGATACCGCCGACACTTGTTCCTGCTACCTTGCCGTTGTTGCTGCAGCCCGTGATGATACCACTGTTGGTCACCACGATGCCGGCGGTATTGCTGCCATTATTGTTGTCGCTTGTTACGACGCCCTTGCCCTCGATGCCCGTAGCCACGAAGTGGCAGTTTGCGATGATGCCGCTGTTCTCTATCGCGATGCCGGCGCAGGAGGTGGCGCCGTCGCTATAGGTGCTGACGATGACGGCATCTTCCAGCGCCAGGTCCTTCACCGTGGCGCCGATGCCGATGTAGGCGAAGAGGGCGTTGTTGACGTCTTTCGTCGCGGTGCGCATGACGAGGTTCTTTATCTTATAGCCTCCGCCGTCGAAGGTGCCGGTGTAGGGTTCGGCTTTCGTCCCGGCTATTGTTGTCCAGTTGCTGCCGTTGGCGGCGTCGGTCGGGTCGTCCAAGGTGATGTCTTCCATTAGCTTGGCATTCAGCTTGGCGTTGTTTCCGCCTGCGCTTACGACGTAGGCAAAGCTTGTCAGACCTTTGGATGTGCTTATCTGCCAGGTATTGTCGTCCTGGACATCGATGCCCAGGTCTCTCTTGAGCTCAAACGCTCCTGTTGTCAGTGTGGGCGGGGTGTTGTTGTCGCCGTCGGCTTCGTAGTGGAAGGGGAGTCTATCTTCGTTCTCTATATTGTTACCACCGTAGATGATGGCATTCATTAAGTGCACATTGTTGTTCAGGTCGGCAATGGAGCCGAGCTTGGCATTGTTGGCAGGATAGCAGCCTTGCGGAAGGGGGGCATTGTCAGCCAGCCTACCCACGACACTCATCCCCTCCGCCATGGAGCAGCAGGCAAGGATGGAGGAGGGGGAAGTGTTTTTGTTCCATCCCACGATGCCGCCACCGGCACCTTGATTATAGGCGTCAATGATGATACCGCTGTAGCTGCATGCTGTAATGGTGCCGCCGTTCTGATTCTCTCCCACGATGCCACCGGCGTAGCTGCCATAGTCACCGGCCATTACGATACCCTTGCTTTCTATACCCGATACCACAAGGTGGCAGTTCTTGATGGTGCCGCTGTTCGTTCCTGCTATGCCGCCGCAATTAGAGTATGGAGCTTGGTCACGTCCCCCACTGTTGATGACGGCATCTATCAGTATCACGTTCTTGATGGTACCGTTGTTTACTGCTGCTATACCACCGGAAATGTTACGTTCCTGCCAATTGTTGATGACGAGATCTTTCAGTATCAGATTCTTCACCGTACCGGCTGTGCCTATGCGGAGAAAGAGGCCGTCATAGTTATATATACCCCCCTTGATGCAGACGAGGTTCGAGATTTGGTGGCCTCCGCCGTCGAAGGTGCCGGTATAAGGGATGTTGTTCGTTCCTATCGGCGTCCAGTTGCTGCCGTCAGCGGTGGGTGGGGTGGGCAGGCTGATGTCGTTGGTCAGGGTGATGTTGGTTTTCATTCTTGCGGCGATGTCGGCGTCGGTGTCGTAGGCAGGGGCGTCTGCTGGCTGTAAGGGCGGCGTGCCGCCGTTCTGCATCCAGTTTGCCACGGTTTGCAGGGCATGGGCACCCTTCACGGTGTAGGTGTAGGCGCTGGTCTCGCTGTCATAGGCCACGCTGAGTTGCTTCTCCAGATTCACCAGTTCCGTCTCACTGTCCGCGTTTCCCCATCCCGGCCGGCCCGGCTGGATGAAGATGATGGTGCTGTGGGCTTCATCCTCTTCAGAGATGTTCAGTTTGAGGGGGTAGCGCAGGTTGGCGCCGAGGGACTTACCGTTGGTGGTGGCGGTGCCGTCTTTCTGTTGCAGTATGTAGCTCCGGGTACTGCTGATGCCTGATGCGCCATTCCACTTCACTTGTGCAGCGAAGCGCTTCACGCAGGCCGTGATGTCGGCCGAGGCGCTACCGGCGGTGCCGGTTCCGGGGACGATGGCTTGCCACAAGGTGCCGCCGCCTGTCGTGGTTGTCCTGCTGAAGGGGACGAAGAAGGTTGCTTCGTTCGAGGTGGTTTTGGTCGTAGCGCCGTCCGTGTCATCGGCAGCTTTCGTTGCAGCAGCCGTTCTGTCGACGGTAACCTCTGCCCATAGCTGCACAAGGGTGCCGCTATTCGGTATCACCACCTCTTCTCCTTCTTCTATTCCCTTCCTGCTGATTGTGATGTCCGCCTCTGCCAATTGCATCAGCGCCCCCGGATGCACCAGGTTAGCCTGAATGGCGCCCAGCGTGGAGCTGTCCAAGTCGCGGTCGATGACGATACTGCCGGCGGCCGGGGAGGCATTGCTGTTTGCATTGCCGTCGCCGTTTGCATTCTGCCCCGTCGAAACCGCCATCAGCGCATCGGCATAGGCGCGGACGGGATACTTTCCGTTCTCAATACCGGGAATGCTAACCTCGCTCGCGGAGAGGTACTTCATGCCGCACAGATCCACACTGACGTCGTCCGCGGAAATGCCTTCGATGGGGAAACCTGCAGGCAGATTGTCTGCTGTAGCGTCGGGGCCGGGAGCAAACCATAGCATGGCCTGGGCTCCGGCCCACGTCTCGGTGGAGGTGGGGTTGGGATTGCTGTCTCTACTGTTGTTGGGCCGCAGCGGGTTGGTGGCAGCATTATAGCCTTCCACCGTCCAATTGCCGTCGCCATAGGTAACCTTGGTGCTATACTTCGCCGCGTCGGCTTGACTGCCGTCGCCGTCGGCCTGAAAGTCGTATCCTGCAAAGGCCTCGCCGCTGAAGTTGTAGCGCAGGGCTACTGCAGCTCCGGCCTGGAAGGCAGTGATAGGTGTGTTGGTGCTGTAGGTGGTGGCGTCGCTGCTGCGCGTCTGCACACTATGCCCGTCCAGGCTGAGGGCGGAGATGGAGAGCTGTCCTTTTGTGGAGTTGGGATCGTTGCCCGGGTCGTCGTCATTGGGCGTACAGGCTGTCAGTGCCAGCAGTGCGATGGCTGTGGACAACAAGAAGTGTTTTGTTGCTTTCATAAGGGGCATTATTTGTTTATTAATTATTGTCTGTTTATCGGTGGTGTAAAAATACAATCGTACTACAACTCGAGACAATTTCTTCTTAATTTTCGTGTGACATTTTTAGGGAAAGTTTGTGACATCGGGCCTGGAAGGTATTCTGGCGGGGGTAAATGTGTGCACAATGCTGCAGTATTATCACAATGCTGCAGTATATAAGGATGCGAGGCGGTTGCCGAGTGATGTGGATGTGGAGTGTCTGTGAGGCAGCTTTTACATGGCTACACCCTTTTCCCCGGATGGTGTAGCCATCACCACTAAAGGGTGTAGCCATCCGGGGGAAAGGGTGTAGCCATGCAAAAAGGAGGTTTTGCTGTAACTTTTCTATTTCTTATACCAGTCTTTATTGTTGCTTCCGTTTGACTTTACCCATCCGATGAAATCAGGATAAGTTTTGTATATCCTTACGCCCTCGGCCGGTATATTGAAATCAAGGACATTGGGCAGATTTATTCCGAATGGCATCAGGTTTATTCCTTCTTCCTCATAGCGGGCAAGGTAGTAAATGCTTGATGCAGTATTCGATACATCATCTTGGGTGTTGAAGAGATCCATATCGGCCTTCTCAGTGGGCGGATAATTCACTAAGTGTACTTCTCTGCTCCGGTCGTTGACAAAGAGGAATGGGTTGTAGGGAGGAGTGACAAGGCTCTCATCCGCATCCTGCACTTCGATGGTGACGGTGAATGTTTGTCCCAATACGCTTCTCACATCATCGAACAAGATGATGGTGCGGTAAGGCTGGTCTGATTCTACTCTACTGCCTGATGGCCCCGAGATATCAATGCTTGTTATTCTGCTCGGATCAATGTTGTGCAGTTGATACCCGAACCCACAAGAGTAGGTACCGCCATTGTGGACAGGAGTAAACTCATCTACTATCTTATAGACTTTATTACCTACTATCTGGCGGTAGAGGGTTGATTTATATTCTACCACAACGTCATTCATATCGTAGTCTCCTTCTGAAGGCCATTGGTCTTCGTAGGTCAGTGTTCCTTTGCGTATGACAGTGTTTTCGACGTTGCTGGGCGGATTTACCGGAGGTAATTCCCCTCCTCCCTCAATAGCGCCTTTCTCCGCAATTTTTAAGTAGAAGGTTGCATCGCAATAGTCGTAATCTTCATTATCCTCAAAGCCTATGGCTACAATCTGGTCAGTGCTTTCATGTCGTAATGCTACTACCCGTTGTACTAGATTCCCTTCCTTGTCTTTTTCGTTCATAGAATTGTAAGAATAGCGGGTAGAACGGGCATAACTTTGTTCGACTATATTGCCATTGCGAAAAGCATCTCCTTCCAGGTACCATCCTAAAGTGACACCTGCAGGAAATTTACTTTCGAATTTCTGTTCTGCTTCATTCCAGTATTGCAGTTTCACTTCATGTCCGCAAAGTAATGCTCCGGTGGCTTTGGATATGGGAGATGCATTCGGAAATGCAAGTATTTTCTTTATAGTACTCTCTGTAGGAACAGTATTGGTCGGGTAGGTAAAATATCCCACTGTGTTGTTCCAAGTGGCACCACTTTTCATGAATACAAGGCTTACTTCTGTAGGCTTGGTTATTTTTAACTCAGAGGTTGCATTCTCATTGATCCATTCCGGATGCTTTTTGGGGATTTTATCATCTCTAGCTTTGCTGTAGGCAGCATTTATGCTGTACAGTATATCTGCAGGAGGCATGGTCAAATCGAGTTCTATATTAGAAGGTAGTCCGTACTGGTCCCAATCTACTCCCGGCATTAGCATGTTATCGTCAAGATAGGTGAAACCTCCCGGAGTCACTGCTCTGGTTTTAGCCTGTAAGGAAGCAATGTAATCCTTCTGCTTGTAGTTGATTGCATCGTTCGAAACGGTTAACTCGACCGGAGAAACGGTTCCGAGGTAGTCACTGTAAAGCCATACTGCCGTGAGGCTCGACGGGATGGTGATGGTACCCGAATACTGTCCTTTCGTATCTGTGGCAGCAGAATAAATCGGGGTAAGTGCCTCATTCTTTATCCAAGAGTCTTCTTCCACAATCATGGGATTCTGGTCATAGAGTTGGAACAAGATGTAATAGTCATTGGTGAAACCATAGTCAATGCTTAACTTGACTTCCTTTGTCAGGCTGAAGTCGAATGCTTCTGTGGGATTCAGAGGCTTGTTCTTGACTTCACCTTGGTAGACATCTTTTTCTGTACAACTACTGAGTGCGAATACAGAAGATAAAAAGATGAACGCACATTTAGTAAAGAAAGATTTGTTCATAAATACCTTATTTATAATTGTTTGTTTGCTTGCTCTTGTTCTTAATACAAATATATAATAAATTTTAGAAAAGTGGATATGAAGCATATTTGTTTTGGTCAAATGAACTAAATATCGGCTGTTTATAGGGCTAAAATGCTCTTTAGTCAGGGTAAGTGGGGTAGAAGAAACAAAAAATCCCCGTTTATCGGATGCTTGCCCGATAAACGAGGATTTTATGGCATATACTGTTATTTTACTTCTTCTTAGCCGCAGCAGTCTTACTGCTTTTTGTTGCCTTGGTTGTTTTGGCCTTTGCAGTTGCTCTTTTCGGTTTACTTTCCTTGTCGCTTTGCAGTTTTACAATCTCCAGGCAAGCTTGCAGACTTAAGTCTTGCGGAACGATGTCTTTGGGAATCTTGTAATTGCTGCCTTTGTAAGCGATGTACGGGCCATAGCGACCGTTCAGGATTTCCAGTTCGGGCTCCTCGGCAAATTGCTTGATGTGTCTTTGGGCTTCCGCTTCCTTCTTCTTCAACAAAAGCTCGATGGCTTCTTCCAGCGTGATGCTCATCGGGTCCAGGGTCTTGGGCAATGAAGCGTAGATGCCGTTGTTCTGGACATAAGGACCGAAGCGTCCGACGCCGACAACAACCGTTTTGCCTTCGTATTCGCCCAGGGTGCGGGGAAGTTTGAACAATTCCAGGGCTTCTTCCAGCGTAATGGTTTCGATAGACATATCTTTCCTTAATTGGGCGAAGCGCGGCTTCTCCTCATCTTCGGCAGTACCTATTTGTGCCACGGGACCAAAACGACCGATCTTGACCGATACTTGTTTGCCGTTGACGGGATCTGTTCCCAGGATACGTTCGCCTGCTTTGTGAGCGCTCTTGGTGGCAAGCGTCTTTTCTACAGCAGGATGGAAATGCTTGTAGAAGGTGCCCAGGATGGAGCTCCACTGCTCGTTGCCTTCGGCAATTTCGTCGAACTGCTTTTCAACGCTGGCGGTGAAATTGTAGTCCAGGATATCCGGGAAGTATTCTATCAGGAAGTCGTTGACCACGGTACCGGTGTCGGTAGGCATCAGCTTCGATTTCTCCGCTCCGGTGATTTCGGTGCGGGTTGTATCTGTTATCTCGCTGTTCTGCAGGCTGAGTACATTGTACGTGCGTTCTTCGCCTTCTTTCTCGCCCTTTATCACATATTCGCGCTGCTGGATGGTGGAGATGGTAGGCGCGTAGGTAGACGGACGGCCTATGCCGAGCTCTTCCAGCTTGCGCACCAGGCTTGCTTCGGTATAGCGGGCCGGGTGTTGCGTGAAGCGTTCGGTGGCGGTGATATCTTCGTGTTGCAGTATTTGGCCTTTCTTCACCGGAGGAAGCAGGTGGGCTTCGTCTTCCTGTGCTTCGGCATCATCGTCGTAGGACTCACGGTAGACGCGGAGGAAACCGTCGAACTTCACTACTTCTCCGGTAGCCGTGAAGGTCTCGGATTCGTTGCTGATGCTGATGGTTACCGTTGTCTTTTCCAGTTCGGCGTCTGCCATCTGCGAGGCGATGGTGCGCTTCCAGATGAGGTCGTACAGTTTGCGTTCCTGCGGACTGCCTTCTATCTTGGCGTTCTCCATATAGGTGGGGCGGATGGCTTCGTGGGCTTCCTGTGCTCCTTTGGTTTTGGTAGCAAAGTGGCGCGGATATACGTAGCGTTCGCCCATCATGTTAGTGATGGCTTCTTTGCTGCTGTTTACGGCAAATTCAGAGAGGTTGACGGAGTCGGTACGCATGTAGGTGATTAATCCCGATTCGTACAGACGTTGCGCCACCATCATGGTTTGAGCTACCGTAAAGCCCAGCTTGCGAGCAGCTTCCTGCTGCAAGGTAGAGGTGGTGAATGGAGCGGCAGGGCCTTTCTTCAGCGGACGGGTGTTGATGTCGCTGATGGTGAATGTGGCGGACTTGCAGCTTTCCAGGAATTTCCGGGCTTCTGCTTTCGTCTTGAGGCGGTGCGGCAATTCGGCTTTCATTTCCACTGTCTTGCCGTCGGCATCCGGTACGAGGAATACGGCGGTGACGCGGTAGGAAGCCTCGGTCTGGAATGCATGTATCTCACGTTCGCGCTCCACGATGAGGCGGACGGCAACGGACTGCACGCGTCCGGCAGAGAGGGCGGGTTTTACCTTCTTCCACAATACCGGTGAAAGTTCGAAACCTACGATGCGGTCCAGGATGCGTCGTGCCTGCTGGGCGTCGACCAGATTGATATCGATGTCGCGGGGTTGCTCAATGGCTCTCAATATAGCACCTTTGGTGATTTCATGGAATACGATGCGCTTGGTGTGCTCCGGTTTCAGTTTCAGTACCTCGTACAAGTGCCAGGCGATGGCCTCTCCTTCGCGATCCTCATCGGAAGCCAGCCATACGGTTTCTGCCTGGTCGGCTTCTTCCTTCAACTGGGTTACGATTTTCTTTTTATCTGCCGGTATCTCGTAGTGTGGTTGGAAATTCTTATCTACGTCGATGCTGAACTCTTTTTTCTTCAAGTCACGTATGTGCCCGTAGCTGGACAGGACTTTGAAATCCTTCCCAAGGAATTTCTCAATGGTTTTTGCTTTTGCCGGAGACTCGACAATGACAAGGTTTTTCTGCATAAATTTCTGTTTTATAGTGACTCCCGCCACTCAATTCGCCCGCAAAAGTAGAAAAAAAAGATTCTTTCCACCTTATAATATAAGGAGAATTTAGCAAAAATGACCTTTTTTGGTTAAATTAGTTGCTCCGGCTTGTTATGATTCGCTTAGAATTGGAAACTTACTCCTCCTACAAAGTTGATACCTTTGGCGGGAAATCCCCAGTAGTACTGATAATCTTTGTTCAATAAATTATTTGCACGCACGTATATCGAGATACCCTCGAAAATATTGTAGCTTCCCCCCAGGTAGAGGTTGCTGACGGGATCTTCCTTCTCGCCTTCCACCTTCATGCGGGAAATGTTCTGGTAACCGAGGCTGACAAGAACGGAAGGAATGGGGCGAAGATCCATGCGGAGGTTGGCTTCGAGGGCGGGCTTGTAGGCGAGCAGCTGTTTGCTTGTCTCCTCACCGGATACCTGCCAGTCGCGATAGACGCCGGAAGCGGAGAAAGAAATAAGGTCTTTGTAGGAGTAGCTCACTTCGGCACCGGCATAGATGTTATGGGTGTTCTGCATATAAAGGATAGGGGCTTGAAGCAGATCGTTCTTCAGGTCCTGATACCCTCCGTAGATGTTGAACCACACACCGGGAGCAGGACTTGCCTTGAAGCCGAGGGCGGCATTCAGCTGTTCGTAAGTGGCATCTGTCTGCTGCATCATTTGCCCGTAAGGATTGACGATTTCGAGGCGGCGGAAGTCGTTCTGCAACTTTCCTCCTTTGGCTTGGGCATAGAGGGTGTAACTGTCGGAGAAGGTATATTCGGCCATTACGTCCGGGGCAACGCGGAACTCCTTGCCGAAGCCGAAAGCCAGGTCGACATGTGCGCCGAGACGGATTTTCCAGTCATCGTTGCGGAAGAGGTAGTATGGATTCAGGTTCAGGGCAGTGTAGTTCTCGAACCAGTCGCCATTGTAGAATACATTGTCCATGCCGAGTGCCAGTCCGATGGACTGCTCGTCGGAGATGGAGCCGGAAACATCGGCTTTGGTACGTACGATGCCTTCTTTGGTATCGGTTAAAGATATATCGTGCTGGCGCTCATAGAACAGCAGGTTGGTTTCTGCGCGGAATTGGAGCGGCAGGTCGTCACTGGTAGACTTTACACCGAAATGCATGCCGCCGGAGGTGAACTTCTGCTTGCTGTTCTGGTAATCCGGCCGGAAGTTGAAGTTGCTCAGGTCGAAGTTGCCGGCTACGTTCAGGTCTACTTTGTTGAAGGCGTGTACATAGTCCATGCCGGCATGGGTGCGATAGTAGTATGAGTTCCAGTCGCTGCCGTCTTCGGGCATCTCCAGTTTGCCGTCCATACCGTTCATGTGGAGTGTCAGGTTGAGGCGGTCTCGGGCTGACATTGTGAAGAGGTAGTTGGCGCGGGCATCGAGGTTGCCATAGTTGCCATATCCCAGGCGGACGTAGCCCGGCAGGGCTTTGGCCTGCGTTTCTATTCCGGTGTAGGCCTGCATGGTGGTTGCAGGAATTGCGGCGGCAGGTGCGAGCGTAGCATCATATTCCACCTCCTTCTTACTGACGGTAGGAGGTTCTACTTTGGGCAGTACGTTTACTTTCGAGGCATCCATGATGTCCGGGTTGTATTCTTGCTCTACGACCACTGTACGGTTCACGGTGGTGTCTTTGACCTGCGTCTGTGCCTGGGCGGCTATAGGGAAGGCTATCAGTGCCATTCCTCCGAGGATATATTGTATCTTTTTCATATTACTCTGTTCTACTTTCTACTAACTACTATCTACTAACTACTCCCCCTGCTCTCCTTTCAGCTTTTCCAGCCGTTCGTTTATCATTCCTTCGATGTCATCATCGGCATGGTAATTCTGTTGCAGGCTCAGCAGGTATTGGCGTGCATCAAGGTTCTTGTTCATGGCTACGTATACGTCCGACAAAAGGATGAAACTGCGTGCCAGCCAGTAGGCGTGCGGCGTGCTTTGGTCGATGAAGTTGAGTATCTCTTTTTCGGCAGCGGCGTAGTTGCCGGCGTTGTACCATTGCTGTGCCACGAGGTATTTGGCTTCTGCACCGTAGAGGGTACGGGTGTCTTTGGCCAAGAGTTGGAGGTCGTCCATCGCCTTCTTGTCTGCTTTCTCATTCAGGTAGGCTTTGGCGCGGTAGTACAAGGCTTCGCTGCGGAGTTCGGGAGACAGCTTGGCTTCGGCCAGCAGGGTGGTAGCAGCATTTATTACTTCTGTATCATCGTGCATCAGTGCGGCACAGCGAAGCACGCCGATAGCGCCGAGTTGGCGACGTTCTGCAGTGGTGGCTTTGGCTTGCAATTGCTTGTAGTCGGCAAGTGCCTGGTCGTACTGACGGCGGTTGAAGAGGATTTCTCCGTGCATCAGCAGGGCTTCTTCCGAATACGGGTTGTCGGGATATTCCAGCAGTTTGCCGGCATGTTCCAGTACGGCTTCTTCGTCCTTCTGATCCTTGCCGATGACGCTGAGGTAGTAATGGGCATTCAGGCTGAAAGCGCCGTTGGGGAAGCTCTGCAAGTAGCGGGTGAAGCTGGCTTTGGCAGGGATGGCTTCGCCCTTCATATATACCTTTTCGGCGGCGATGTAGGTCAGGGAGTCTTGTTCGTTGGGTTCGAAGCGGATTTCTCCCGGCATCTGTGCGGCAAGGGCGGCAAACTCTTCTACGCGGTTGGCGTCTACATAGATGGACTTTAGGTCGCGCATGGCGAGGCGGGCTTCCGCACTGCCCGGATACTTGGTGACAACATGCTTGTAGGCTTCGATGGCACGGTCGAAATCGTCGTTCTGATAATAGAGCAGACCGATTTCGGCAGCTGCTTTACGGCTGACGGGGCTTTCGGGGTATTTGTTCAGCAACTCGCGGAAGGTGGCGATGGCCTGGTTGCTGTTGTTGCTCTGTACGTAGGAGCGTCCTTTTTCGTAAAGGGCGTTGACGGCATAAGGAGAATTGGGGTACTTGGCGGACAGGCGGTCCAGCAAAGCCACCTTGCCGGAATAGTCTTTTTGAAGACCGGCTACCAAAGCCAACTGGTAGTAAGAGTAATCTCCGGCGGGTGTTCCCAGGTTTTCTGCCTTGGTGTAGTACTGTTTGGCTTCATCGAAGCGGCGGACGTGCAGGTTGCAGTCGCCGATGCGGTTGTAAGCATCGGCCAGTGCGGTGGGGTTCTCGCCTTTCTCCAACTGCGCAAAGTTGCGGAAACGGCTTTCTGCTGTTGAATAGTCTTTCTGATGGAAGGCTATGTAGGCAAGGTTGTAATAGGCAAGGGCGAACATCTCCGTGTTTCTCTGTTGCGTGAGGGACAGGTATTCGTTGAAGTTGCGTGAAGCTTCACGCATGCGGCCCATGCGGTAGTAAGATTCGCCGAGCCAGTAGAGGGCGTCTGCTTTGGTTTGCAGGTTGTATTGTCCCAGCGCGATGCTTTGGTTGAAGTAGCCGATGGCTTGTTCGAATTGGGTGTTGGCAAAGGACTGTGTGCCGAGCTGGAACAATATCTTTTGTTTGGCTTCCAGGATGGCACGACTGGGGTGCGCGATGCGTTCGATGGATTTGAGGGCGGCATCGTAGCTGCGTGTATTCATGTAAACCTCCACCAGATAGTTGCTTACTTTATCGGCGTATGGGGAATTGGGGAACTCGTTCAGGAACTTCTCGAAAACGGTTACCGACTCGCCGAAAGCGGAGTAGGAGGTTTCGTGGATGCAGAGCGCGTAGTTATAAGCGGCTTGCTCTTTTATTTTCAGATCGGCATTGGATGCGGCGGCTTGTTCGAAAGCCATGCGTGCCTTGGTCTTATCGGCCAGTTGCAGGTAAGCCAGACCCATGTGCAGGTAGGCGTTCTGGGAAAGGGCATCGTTACCGGTGGTTACCCTGCCGAGGATGGTGGGTACTTGGGAATATACGCCGCATTGGTAGCAGGACATACCCAGCATGTAGAGGGCGTCTCTTCTATGGGTAGGTTCAGAATTGTGTTCCAAATATTGCTCGAAGGATTTTATCGCTTCGTGGTATTTCCCGAAATGGTATTCTGCCGTACCGAGGATGCGGTTCATTTCAGCCGTGTGTATGTAGCTCAGACCGTCGGGATGAGCTGACAGAGCATTTTGCGCCACAATTTCTGCTTTGTCGTACTGCTTTTTCAGTAAGTAGATCTCGGCGATGTAATAGGGGACTAAGTCCTTGTATTTGGCATTGTCCTGCAAGGGAAGGAAACCGCTGAGGGCTTCGTCATACCGTCCTTGGGCATATCGGATGTAGGAGATATAGTAATCGCAGTCCGCTGCATATTTCTTGCTCGTGCTGCGCAGGGTTTCGAACCAGATGGCGGCTTCCTTTACGTTTCCGGTTTTCAGGTAGCAGGTTGCCAGGCGGTAGGTCATGTCGTCGCGCTCCTCGGAACCCAGCAGGTCGAGGCGGGCGGAGTTGAACATGGCGAGTGCTTCGTCGTATTTCTCTTCGAAGAAATAGGTAGATGCGATAAGCGCATAGATGCGGTTGGCATGGGGAGTGTCGGGGTATTCGTCCAGAAAAGCCCGCAGCAGGTCTACACTTTGGGGATCTCTGAGTTCGTATGCGGCACTGACCAGCATATATTCGGCTTCCTGTCGTTCACCGGTATCGGGCAATGGTTTGCCGTCGGCATTCATTTGGCGGACATAGGCCTGCAACGGAGAGATGGCGGCGGAATACGCTTTCTGCTGGAACAGGCTTTTCCCTTCTTGGAAGAGCCGTTGGGGGGAGGTGCTTTTCTCGCTTGTTTGCGCTGCAGCGAGCAATGGTGCGCAGCAAAGTGCCGTGCATAATATTCGGGAGATTCTATGTTTCATCTTCTTAAGAATAGGTGTTTTTACAAAAATACGAGTTTTCACTCGGATATGTTACAATCGTTTGGCTTTTTTAGGAATATCTCCAGTCCTTTGCGAATGGAACCCAAGCCGAAGTCTTCTGTACGGATATCTTTCAGTGGAAGGAAGAACGCGTCTGCAGCATCGTCCATTGCCTTGAAATGCTGGGTGTCTGCTACCGTGCAGCGGAAAAACATGTCCAGTGTATGTACGGGAAAGCCGGAGTAGATGTAGATGTTGGGAAGCGAGAACAGGTAATCTGCTTGCTCCACCACCATGCCGGTTTCTTCTTTTACTTCGCGGATGACGCCTTCTTCGCCCGTTTCTGCCATGTCGATGAAACCACCGGGAAGGTCGAGCGTCCCTTTGGCGGGTTCTTTGGCGCGGCGGCATACCAGCAATTCATTCTGTTTGTTCAGAATCAGGGCTACTGTGGCCGAGGAAGGGTTGAAATAATAGACGAAGCCGCAGTCGGCACATTGCTTGGACTTGCCGTTGTGAATTTCGAAATGGGAAGAACCGCATTTCGGGCAATATTTGAATTGTGAAAGAGGATGTTCCATGATTTTTGTCTTTGTCCGGTGCAAAGATATGTTTTTTCTTTCTATCTTTGGAAGGATAAAACGATATCGGATGAAAGATTTTGCAGCCATTGACTTTGAGACTGCCAACGAACAGCGTTGCAGTGTGTGCAGCGTAGGGGTAGTCATTGTGCGGGATGGGGAGATTGTGGATAATTACTACAGCCTGATTCGTCCCGAACCGGAATATTATACCTACTGGAATACCCGTGTGCATGGCCTGACTATGGCAGATACGGAATGTGCACCTATTTTCCCTGCTGTGTGGCAGGAAATTGCTCCGCGCATTGAAGGCTTGCCTTTGGTAGCCCATAACAAGCCTTTTGATGAAAGTTGTCTGAAGGCGGTATTCAGAACTTACAGTATGGATTATCCTGATTATGAGTTTTACTGTACTTTGAAGGAATCGCGGCGTGTCATCAAGGGATTGCCCAATTATCAGCTGCATACGGTGGCCGCTTGCTGTGGCTACCGGTTGGAACAGCATCACCACGCATTGGCGGATGCGGAGGCTTGTGCGTGGATAGCGAGGCGAGTGTTCGATCTGCTAAACGAGTATAAAGACTAATACCCCTTTAAACCGTTGGTTTATTTCACAGAATAGACTAACTTTGCCTATATTAATGATAAACGTCTGCAATATGAATCAAATAAAAGGAATACCATACGGAATATCAGATTTCAACCGGATGAGAAATGAAAACTTCTATTTCGTGGACAAGACCATGTATCTGCCGCTGATTGAGAATATGCCCAGCTATCTTTCCCTGGTCCGGCCGAGACGTTTCGGAAAGAGTCTGTTCCTGAGCATGATGCGTACTTACTACGATATATTGCAGCGAGATAATTTCGAAAAATATTTTGGTGATTTATGGATCGGCAGTCATCCGACCGACCAACGTAACCGCTTTCAGGTTCTTTATTTCGACTTTTCCAAAGCGGGTAATTCACTGTTGGGCACCGATCTGATGACCAGTTTCAATGATTATTGTAGTATCATCATCAATCAGTTCGCCCACGAATATGCTCCCTACTACGATTCTGATTTCGAGGCTACTATCAACAGTATCGAAAGTGCCAAGGCTAAACTCTCGTATATCGAAGTGAAAGCCCGTGAAAAAGGCAATCCGTTGTATCTTATTGTAGATGAATACGATAATTTTACAAATGTTATACTGAGCGAGCATGGACAGAAGATGTTTCGTGATTTGACCCATGCCAGTGGTTTCTACCGGGAATATTTCAAGCAATTTAAGGGAATGTTCGATCGTATTTTCATGATGGGAGTCAGCCCTGTTACGCTGGATGATTTATCCAGTGGGTATAATATCGATTGGAATATCTCGACTGATGAGAGGTTTAATGCAATGATGGGGTTCAGTGAATCGGAAGTACGTGAGATGTTGCTTTATTATCAGAAGAACGATCTGTTGCAAGGCGATATTGAGGCTATGATAACAGAAATGAAGCCTTGGTATGATAATTACTGCTTTGCCCGGATGAGCCTGGATGACGACCGGGTATTTAACTGCGACATGACTTTATACTACTTGCGCAACCAATTGGATTTTCATCGCGCTCCCACAGAAATGGTCGACAAGAACATCCGTACCGATTACAGCAAACTGAAAATGCTGGCGCGCATTGATCATGACAGCGCGCACGAAGGAAGCCGTATGAGTACTATTGAAGAGATTGCTGCAAAAGGCGAGATTCTGGTCAATCTTCATACTTCATTTCCGGCAGAGCGGGTGTGGATATTGATAATTTCCGTAGTCTGCTCTATTACTACGGGCTACTTACAATATGCGGTACTCGTGGAGATCGTCTAAAGATGTGTATCCCTAATAATAGCGTGCGCGAGCAATATTTTGGTTTTCTTCGTGATTATTACCAGCAAAGTCATAGAATTGATCTTTCTCATCTGAAAGATTTGATAGATGATTTTGCTTACGATGGCCATTGGCAGCCTTTCTTTGAAGCCATTGCCCGTGCCTATCGCGAAAATTCTTCCGTGCGCGATGCCATGGAAGGTGAAAGAAACCTGCAAGGCTTCCTCAAAGCCTATCTTGCACTTGCTTCCTACTACCTGATGGAGCCGGAACTGGAAATGAACTACGGTTATTGCGACTTCTTCCTCTTGCCCGACAAGCAGCGCTATCCGGATATAAACCACAGTTATATCCTGGAACTGAAATACACCGCACGTACAGCCACTGATGCAGAACTGGAAGTGCAAGCCGAGGAAGGGCGCCGACAACTCCTGCAATACAGTAAGGATAAAATAGCCCGACGACTGGCAGAAGGAACAACCCTTCATTGTTTACTCCTACAGTTCCGTGGGTGGGATATGGTGAGATGCGAGGAGATATGCCTTTCTTAATATCTTCTTTTCGTTGGGTATCTGTCTAACGAATGGTAGCCAACCATCGCTCCAATTCTTCCAGATAATTCCTCTTATAAGGGAAACTGTCTTTGAATCCGAAGCTATGTCCGCCATTGGGGTAGACATGCAGGGAAAACGGAATACTGTTTTTCAATAACGCTTCTCCGTAGATGAGGCTGTTCATCGGATTGACGGCAGGATCGTCAGCAGACACTGCGATGAAAGCAGGGGTTGTATCGCTGCTGACTTGGTATTGTAAAGAATAGGCATGTTCTTCTGTTGTGGTCAATTCTTTACCGAACATCCGTTCGCGGGAAGGCAGATGCGTCCAGGCTTTTTCCATGCTGATGACCGGATAGAGTAGCACTTGAAAGTCTGCAAGGCCTGAAATGCCTGCATATGCAGCCATATATCCGCCAATGGAAGCACCGAGGCTTCCTACCTGCTTGAACGCTCTTCCTGTTTCGCCTTGGCGCAGAAGACGGATGGCGCGGGTTATGTCTTCTGCCGGAGTATGTTTGTTGCCTTCGGGCAAACGGTATTTCAGAACGGAATATGTAATACTTTGTGCATCAAACCATTCTGCATAATCGTAACCTTCGTGTTGCATGTTTACTTGTCGGAATCCTCCTCCCGGACACATGACGATGGCTTTTTCGGTTGCGGCTTCGGGAAGGAAAACAAGCAGTGTACCTCCCGGGGCTTTCTCCATAAATTCTATGACATGGCTATGGGCGGCAGCAGTCAGGTCGAGTTCCTGGCTATCGTTGTTTTCGAGGTTGATGGCTATTAATTTCTTCAGCATAATTGTATCTCCTTTCTAGTTTTGTAACTAATGGCAAAGATAGACTTTTGTTGATTAACTTGGTTATATAAAAAAGTTATCGCCAATTAAAACAAGTAGTTGAATCTGTTTTATTTGACGATTTGTTTTTACCTTTGTAGGCAGGGTGGAAAATAAAGCCGCCCAATAATATAAGAAGATGGAAGATTTGAAAACGTTGACAGAGTCAGTCTGCCGTATAGCCCGCGAGGCCGGGCATTTTTTGAAAGAAGAACGGAAGAGTTTCCGTCAGGAAGCAGTGCAGAAGAAGCATGCACACGATTATGTTTCTTATGTAGACAAGGAGTCGGAGAAAAAGATTGTTGCCGCTCTCAAGGCGCTTCTTCCCGAAGCTGGGTTCATTACAGAAGAAGGCTCTGCTGTTTATCAGGATGAACCTTATTGCTGGGTAGTGGACCCGCTGGACGGTACAACGAATTATATCCATGACAATCCACCCTATTGTGTCAGCATTGCTCTCCGCAACAAGCAATCCCTGCTAGTGGGCGTAGTCTACGAGCCGTGCCGCGACGAGTGTTTTTATGCCTGGCAAGGCGGAGGGGCTTATGTAAACGGTGAACCCATGCATGTCTCCTCTGTGCAATGTGCCGAAGATGCTTTTGTTGTAACTGAATTACCCTATAACTTTGAGCAATATGCCCGTACCGGAGAACATCTGATACACGAACTGTATGGAAAAGTAGCGGGTATCCGCATGAATGGTTCGGCAGCGCTTGCCCTTTGCTACGTGGCTGCCGGACGATTTGATGCCTGGCTGGAAGCTTTCATCGGCAAGTGGGATTTCTCTGCTGCTGCACTTATGGTACTGGAAGCTGGTGGCAAAGTGACCGACTTTTACGGAAACGAGAACTTTATAGAAGGACATCATATCATAGCCACCAACGGAGCGCTGCATCCGTTGTTTTTGCAGCTTGTGCAGGAGGTTCCACCGTTCTGATAAATGATATTGTTATGGAAAACACACTTAAAACCTGGTTCTTTTCTTTTGTTCACCTGTTCTTCCCGCGTCAGTGTGCTGTGTGCGGGGCTTCTCTGCAGGAAGGTGAAGAGGGTATCTGTATGAAGTGCAATATGGATATGCCCCGGACAAATTACCATACTCATAAAGATAATCCCGTAGAGCGTATGTTTTGGGGGAAGATGCCTCTGGAACGGGCTACTTCTTATTTCTTCTATCATAAAGGGAGCGATTTTCGTCGCATCCTCCATCAGTTGAAGTATGGCGGCAGGAAGGACTTGGGGGAGATCATGGGGCGCTTTATGGCGGCAGAACTGGCCGATACGGACTTCTTTCGTGAAGTAGACGTGATTGTACCTGTGCCTTTGCATCCGCGCAAGCAGAAGCTGCGCGGTTATAATCAGAGCGAATGCATTGCCCGCGGTGTTTCCGATGTAACGGGCATTCCTCTTGATGTCTCTTCCATTTCCCGCAAGAAGCATACGGAAACGCAA
This sequence comes from Bacteroides sp. GD17, assembly GCF_038448625.1. Classification (NCBI taxonomy): domain Bacteria; kingdom Pseudomonadati; phylum Bacteroidota; class Bacteroidia; order Bacteroidales; family Bacteroidaceae; genus Bacteroides; species Bacteroides sp. GD17. The sequence continues at coordinate 73,117 of NZ_JBCEZS010000004.1, read as the reverse complement.
ACGCGCAAATCTGCTTATGAGCGTTGGGAGAATGTAGATGGCATCTTTTGTCTGCGTCGGCCCGAGCGCTTTGCAGGAAAACATATTCTGATCGTAGATGATGTGCTGACTACCGGTGCTACTACCACAGCTTGCGCTGATGCCCTTAAGGAGGTAGAGGGAATACGCATCAGTGTGCTGACATTGGCGATGGCGGATTCGTGAACGAGAAGCATCCCTCGGGAGAAAACAAAAAAGGTTCGCCATAATGACGAACCTTTTTGCTCTTCCTCTTGGACTTGAACCAAGGACCCTCTGATTAACAGTCAGATGCTCTAACCGACTGAGCTAAGGAAGAATATGCATTTAAGTCTCTCTTTCGCTCTTCCTCTTGGACTTGAACCAAGGACCCTCTGATTAACAGTCAGATGCTCTAACCGACTGAGCTAAGGAAGAATGTTGTTTTTTCTCAAATGCGGTGCAAAAGTAATAGGATATTTTGAAATATGCAATATCTTTGCAAAAAAAATATCAAAGATGGACAAAATAATTGGATTGGGCAACGCTTTGGTCGATGTGCTGGCAATCATAAAGAGTGATGAGATTTTAACGGAGATGCAACTTCCGAAGGGAAGTATGACTCTCATTGATGAGGATAAACTGCAGAAAATCAACGAATGTTTCAGTCAGATGAAGACGCATCTGGCCACCGGTGGTTCTGCCGGAAACGCCATTCGGGGCATGGCATGCCTCGGAGCGGGGACAGGATTCATCGGAAAGGTCAGTAACGACTTTTATGGGAACTTTTTCCGGAACAGTCTGCTGGAACGTGGCACGGAAGCAAATTTGTTGCTTTCCACAACATTGCCGTCGGGTGTAGCCTCCACTTTTATTTCTCCCGACGGAGAGCGTACATTCGGCACTTATCTGGGAGCAGCTTCTACGTTGAAGGCCGAAGACCTCTCGCTGGAAATGTTTAAAGGCTATGCTTACTTGTTTATTGAAGGCTACCTGGTGCAGGACCATGATATGATTCTTCGTGCCATAGAGCTGGCCAAGGAGGCCGGATTACAGGTGTGCCTGGATATGGCAAGTTACAACATCGTAGAGGGAGACCATGACTTTTTCTCCTTGTTGATCAATAAATATGTGGATATTGTTTTTGCCAACGAAGAGGAAGCCAAAGCTTTCACAGGTAAGGAACCGGAAGAGGCGCTGGACGTTATTGCCAAGATGTGTAGCATTGCTATTGTGAAGATAGGCTCACGCGGCTCCTTAATCCGTAAAGGTACGGAGGAAGTGCGGGTGGAGGCAGTTCCCGTTGAGAAGGTGGTGGATACCACGGGGGCGGGAGATTTCTTTGCTGCCGGGTTCTTGTACGGGCTGACGTGTGGTTATTCATTGGAGAAGTGCGCCAAGATAGGTTCAATCCTTGCCGGAGATGTGATACAGGTGGTAGGGACGGAGCTTCCGGCGGCGCAATGGGAAAAGATAAAGGAAGAAATAATGTTAATTGAATGATATGAGACGACTTTTTAAGATACGCTGGATAGCTGCTTTGCTGGTTGTGGCAGGAGCTGTCTGTTTTCTGAGTTTTAAGAGTGGCGACAGCCGTAGTTTTCAGATAGCCAAGAATTTGGATATATTCAATTCTATTGTGAAAGAGCTGGATATGTTTTATGTGGATACGATTGATCCCAATAAGACGATTCGGGAAGGTATCGATGCCATGCTCTATTCGCTGGACCCCTATACAGAGTATTTCCCTGAAGACGATCAGGCTGAATTGGAACAGATGCTGAAGAATTCGTATGGTGGCATCGGTTCTATTATCAGATATGACCCGAAGTTGAAACGTACTGTTATTGCCGAGCCGTATGAGAATATGCCTGCTGCCAACGTAGGATTGAAGGCGGGGGATATTTTGTTGGAGATTGACGGCAAGGATCTTCTTGGAAACACGGATGTGAGCAAGTTGCTTCGCGGCCAGGTGGGAACGAGCTTCAAGCTGAAGGTACAACGTCCCGGTACGGAAAAACCGCTGGAATTCGATATTGTGCGCCGTTCCATCCAGTTGCCGTTTATTCCTTACTATGCGGTGCTGGACGATAATGTAGGTTATATCAACCTGAGTACCTTCTCCGGAAATCCTTCCAAAGAGTTCAAACAAGCTTTTCTGGATTTGAAGAAGAAAGGAATTACTTCGCTGGTGATTGATTTGCGTAACAATGGCGGCGGTCTGCTGGAAGAGTCGATTGAGATTGCTAACTTCTTCCTGCCCCGCGGCAAGACGCTTGTGACGACGAAAGGTAAGATTCAACAAGCCAGCAATACCTATAAGACTCTGCGCGAGCCGTTGGATCTGGAGATTCCTTTGGCAGTTTTGGTAAACGGTGGAACAGCTTCTTCTTCCGAAATTCTGGCAGGCTCCTTGCAAGACCTTGACCGCGCGGTAATTGTCGGCAGCCGTACTTTCGGCAAAGGATTGGTGCAGACTACCCGCCCGTTGCCTTACGGAGGAACCATGAAGCTGACTACTTCCAAATACTACATCCCCAGCGGACGTTGTGTACAAGCCATTGACTACGAACACCGGAATGAGGATGGGAACGTAAAACGCATCCCGGACAGTCTGACAAACGTATTTCACACCGCAGCAGGCCGCGAAGTGCGTGATGGTGGCGGTGTTACTCCGGACATCAGCGTGAAGCAGGACAAGTTACCGAACATCCTTTACTATCTTGTCAACGACAATCTGATCTTTAATTATGCAACCGATTATTGCCTGAAGCATCCTACTATTCCTTCGCCCGAACAGTTTGAAGTGACAGATGCCGATTACGCCGATTTCAAGGCGATGGTGAAGAAGGCGGACTTCAAGTACGACCAGCAGACGGAGAAGATATTGAAGAACCTGAAGGAAATGGCTGAATTTGAAGGTTATCTGGCGGACTCATCCGAAGAGTTTAAAGCTCTGGAAAAGAAACTGTCGCATAATCTGGACCGTGACTTGGATCATTTCTCTAAAGATATCAAGAACATGATTGCAGTAGAAATCATCAAGCGTTACTACTACCAGCGCGGAAGTATTATCCAGCAGTTGAAGGACGATGATGATTTGAAAGAAGCAGTGAAAGTGTTGGGAGACCAGCCGAAATATAAGGAAATGCTGAGCTCGCCTGCTGTTTCAACGATAAAGAAAGAGAAGTGATAGCATAGATATTTAATGAGATCTTAAAAGGAATTTTTTATTTGATCCTTAATTTGTCCCGGATAGTCTTTATCCGGGACTTTTTAGTATAATTTTTAGGGTAGTCCGTTTGCGTGGTCTTAACTTATTTTATATTTTTGCGGGTAATAAGTATGAATGGGCGTTGGGGATAGTCTTTCCTCCGGTTCCTGCTCTATTCTTTATCCTTTATGCCGAACGAAGGAACCATAGGCAAAATTCTGACAAGGTTATGAGAAATTTGAGCTCTCTGAAAGTATGGCTGTCTGTCGCACTGCTTCTTTGTATCTCCCTTTCCGGACAAGCCCAGTTTTTGCGTACTTCCTATTTTATGGAAGGGAGTAGCCAGCGTATGCAACTTAATCCGGCTCTGATGCCCGGACGTGGCTATGTGAACCTGCCTGTGATAGGTTCGTTGAATGCTACTGTCAACTCCGGTTCTTTGGGCTATCAGGACATTATGGACATTATAGATAATAGTGACGATAGCGATTACTTCATGAATAATGCCTTTATGAATAGGCTGGATGCTACCAATAATTTGAATGTGAATCTGAGTACTGATATCTTGTCGGCCGGTTGGTATAAAGGGCGCAATTTTTGGTCGGTCAATGTAGGAGTGCGCAATGATATCGGAGCTTCCATACCTAAAACCATGTTTCAGTTCCTGAATGACATGAATAGCAGGGAGTTTGGCGATAATATTACTGATTATCTGGGCATTGATCATACTATCAATGGTGAGAAACTTGAAATTAACTCTTATGCAGAAATAGGTCTTGGCTTTGCACGGAATATTAACGACCGGCTGGCTGTCGGTGGTAAAGTCAAGATGTTGCTGGGTATTGGTAACCTGAAGTTGAATATAGATAAAATTCATGTAGAAACTCCTTCTGTCAGTTCTTCGGGAATCACGACGAAAGCTTCCATCCAAGTAGATGCCACTTTGGAGAATTCATCTAAACTGTTGGAACTTCCTGAAAACGAATATGGTGATGACCGCTATATTGATGATATTGATTTTGGTAGCTTTGGCTTTGCCGGGTATGGTGGTGCCATCGACCTGGGGGCATCCTACAAGCTGACGGATAAATTGACTCTTTCGGCTTCTATCCTCGACTTGGGTTTCATTAAATGGTCCAAATCCAACACCAGCGTGGCACGAGCTACTTCCAATCAGACTTATGACCTTCTCGATCCATCGTCTTTGCAGGAGTTTGTTGATGTTGTAAATAGTGGTGAGGTTCTTAATTTCGACATGTTGCAGTTGAAAACAGAGGAAAGCGATGCCAAAAGCCGTACCCGCAGCCTGACGTCTACATTGGTGCTCGGTGCCGAATATGCTTTGTTGAATGACTGGCTGGTAGTTGGTGCCTTATATACAGGCCGTTTTGCTAAGCCGAAAACCTTGAACGAACTGACTTTCTCTGCTTGCATCCGTCCGAAGAACTATTTCAATGTAGCAGCCAGCTATTCTGTACTTCAAGGTGCGGGTAAAACTATGGGTCTGGCGGTGAAACTGGGCTCTTTCTTTGTGGGAACGGACTATATGTTCTTTGGCAAGAATACGAAGAATGTCAATGCTTATCTGGGCGTTTCTATTCCTTTGTCCAAACAAAAGACTGCTAAAAACTTGTAGAGAAAATCTGTATATTATCATACAAAGGCGTATCTTTGTCGGCACATACCTATAAATAGTACTTATGAGAATAACATTAGTGTTTTTCTTGTCTTTTGTTTTCAGTAGTTTGCTGCAAAGTGCGCCTATCCCGTTTTCTCCTATAGTGAGGAATTATTCGGTTTCGGATTATAATGCCGGTATTCAAAATTGGTCTGTTACCCAAGACGAAGGAGGAGTGATGTATTTCGGTAATAGTAAAGGATTACTGGAATATGATGGTAACAATTGGCAATTATATGAACTGCCAACTAAAGGGATTGTACGCGCGGTATATATAGGTGACGATGGGAAAATTTACGTAGGTTCTTATGAAGAATTTGGGTATTTTGTCCGTACTCCTTTCAACTCTCTTGAATACCATTCTTTAAAAAGTGAAGTGAAGAACTTTACTTTTCATAATGATGAAATATGGAATATTGTTTGTGTACACGGCGAAATCGTATTTCAGTCATTCTTTTCTCTTTTCTTTTATGACGGGCATTCAGTGGAAGGTGTTCGTTTAAAAGAATCCCCCCTTAATCTGTTTTGCGTAGGAAATACATTTTACTCCCAAATGCGGAATGGGGCACTTTGTGTTCTTACAGGAAGAGCCCTGAAAGAGCTTATCCCCAGGAGACTGCTTGATAATAGTGATGTGATGGCTGTACTTCCTTATGGGAATGCTATCTTGCTGTTGACCCGCAATCGGGGAGGTTTCTTATATCAAGACGGCATCATTAAAAAGTGGCAAACAGAATGTGATGACATTTTTAGGAACCGTACCATCAATCGGGCAGTAGCAACTAAGGATAGTTGCTATATCATTGGTACAATATCCAATGGTATTTATGCTTTGAATAAAAAGGGACAATTGCTTTGGGAAGTAAACACAGACAATAAACTTCTGAATAATACAGTGTTAGGGTTATATTGTGATACAGATAATAATCTTTGGACTGCATTGGATGAAGGAATTGCCTATATACACAGCAATTCATTGATATATTACTATAAACCGTCGTATGGCAAAATTGGCATGGTCTATGATGTAGTAATGAAAGATGATGAAGCATATATAGCCTCTAATCAAGGACTTTATCGATCGAAGGCTGGAAATGTTGAGTTGATTCCCGGTTTGGAAGAGCAGGCATGGTTTGTCGATGAATGGGGAGGAGAAGTATTCTGCGGACATAACAGAGGTACTTTTCTGGTGTCAGGGTTGAACTCTTCCAAAGTTTCCGGTATAGAGGGAGGAATGTGTATGAGACGGATTGAAATGAAGGAGCAGTCGTTTATACTGGAAGGAACCTATACTTTTTTGAATTTGTACCTGAAGGATGCCTCAGGTAAGTATCGTTTCACTCGTTCGCTGGATGGATTCAGCCATTTGGTTCGTAATATAGAAGTCGATCATCAGGGTAATGTCTGGGCTAAACATTTGAGGAACGGTTTGTACCGTTTTCAGATTGATTCAGATCTGAAATATGTGGAGAATGTGAAGAAGTATGAGAACTTGGGGGATGTTAAGGGTGGCAGTTTCACTCTTTTTAAAATCAACGGACGGGTTGTTTTCTCTAATGGGGAGGCTTTTTATACTTATGAAGATATGAATGATTCGATAGTTCCTTATGAAACGATGAATGAACAGCTATCAGAATTGAAAGAAATAAATGCAGTGACCCGTGCGAGTGGGAACTGTTACTGGTTCGTTGGTAGCAGGATGGCGTATCTGGTAAAGTGTGAGGCAAATGTTTTTCAAGTCCGGTGTAGAATTCCATATGCTTTGTTCGATGGCTTGGCAATAGAAGAGCGAGGAAGTATATCTTATGACGGGAGAAATAATTGTTCTTATCTTTGTTTGAATAATGCGATTGCCCGTATAGAATCGGATAGTTCCTCTTTATATAAATCTCATGTCAAACGTTCCTTGTATATTTCCGAGATCAGAACTATAAAGGAGTTGAGTGATGAGTTTAGGGTAATGGCTGTGCAGCCGGGAGTCAGGATAGAACCGGAGTTTAATACGGTAAGTTTTACTTTGGGGTATCCGGTCTATGACGATTATACTTATAAGGTGAGGTATAGACTGGAGGGATTTTCCGGCCAATGGACATTGGGAGGACGTAGTTTACAAAAAGAATATACCCGCTTGCCTTATGGACGCTACATTTTCCAAGCAGAGATATATAATGCGAACGGAGTATTAGCGTCAACAGAATTTCCGTTTGAAATATTACGTCCTTGGTATTTGTCATATTGGGCTATAGGAAGCTATATTCTGATAGGGTTGTGTTTGTTGGCTCTGTTGCAATATATTGTTTATCATTCTGTGAGAAAGAAGAAAGACCGTGTAATTGAGCAGCAGCGTATTGCTCACTTGGCAGAGCTTGAACAGCAAGAGAAGAAAATCATAGAATTGGAGAAAGAACAGCTTGAAGCTGATTTGCGTTTCAAGAGCAAGGAGCTATCTAGTGTGGTAATGACCAATATTGCTCATCAGGAATTTCTTAATTCATTGAAAGAAGAGATACAGAAGCAGAAGCTTTCCGGGCAATATACCCGCAAGAATTTGGATAAGTTGCTTGCTTTAGTTAATAATAATATTGTGTCTGATGAAGAGAATTGGGCTATATTTCAGGCTAACTTCGACAGGATACATGAAAACTATTTCCGTAATTTGAAACAGAAATACCCAGATTTAACTTCGGGAGATTTGCGTTTCTGCGCTTTGCTTCGATTGAATATGCCGACAAAGGAGATTGCGAAGTTACTGAATATATCGACACGCGGAGTAGATGCGGCAAGATATCGGTTACGAAAGAAGTTTAATCTTCTGCCGGAAGACAGTCTGACTGACTTTATGATAAATTTCAGCTAATAGATATTCTGTTTTATAAGAAGAAGGAAGTGCTACGAAAAGTACTTCCTTCTTTATTTATTCCTTTTTCAGATTGTTGATAATCAGACTCCTAGCAATGCCCATAGTAACTATGATGTACTACTCTGATAGGTGGTGGTACTCTTGTAGTAAGGCCTTTTTAGTTCAAAAATCGTTTTCGGGATATATTTGCAGCGTAACAGGTAATTGATTCCATCTGTTTATTCGCATTATTTATTTAAAATTTGGTACAATGAAGAACAAAAACACATCTTCAAAAAAGAGCTTATGGCTCAAGAACTTATTCTTAATGGTATGTTTACTGGCGGCAATGCCGGTATTCTCCCAAACGAAAACAGTGACAGGTATTGTAACCGATGTATTAGGTGATCCTTTAATCGGGGTATCTATTCTCGTACAAGGTACCAGTAATGGTGTAGTTACCGATATAGACGGTAAATATACACTGAAGGATGTTCCGGAAAATGGAACTCTTACATTAAGTTACATAGGTATGTTGTCACAAAATGTAAAGGTTAACGGGCGTTCGGTTATTAATGTAACCTTGAAAGAAGACTCACAGCAACTGGATGAGATTGTCGTTATCGGTTATGGGGCGGCAAAAGCTAAAGATTTGACGGCACCTATTACAGTGGTTAAAGGGGAAGCTTTGATGTCCAGTCCTTCAACAACGCCAATGGCGGCGCTTCAAGGAAAAGTCCCCGGGGTCAATGTCGTTAATAATGGTGCACCTGGCGAAGGGCCTACTGTGCAAATTCGCGGTGTCGGTTCTTTTTCCAATAGTAAACCGCTGTTTGTTGTCGATGGCATGTTCTATGATAACATTAATTTCTTGAATAATGCAGATATTCAGGATATGACGATTCTGAAAGATGCTTCGGCAGCAGCTATTTATGGTGTACGTGCTGCCAATGGTGTTGTTATTATTACTACTAAAAAAGGTACTCCTAACCAGAAGGTAAAGATTACGTATGATGGATATATTGGTATGCAGAAAGCGTCGAATGTACTTGAACTCTGTGATGCGCATCAATATGCAACAATGCTTCTTGAAGGAAATTATGATGCCTACCAGGCACACTTTAAGCAATCGATTGATCGGTATGGTGGAAGCTATACGGATTCTGACTTCCATAACTGGACATTTGCAGCTGATAATGATTGGTATGACCGGTTATTACGCACGGCTCTTATTACGAATCACAGTATGAATATAAACGGAGGTTCCGATAAGGCTATTTATTCTGTTGGCGTAAGTTATCTGTATCAGGATGGCATTATGGACGTTGACAATAACTACAAGCGCCTTAATTTTCGCGGTTCTGTCGATTTTGATGCAGCAGATTGGTTGAAAGTCGGTTTTAATGGAGTATTCAGTAACTCCACCCAACAAGTACCTAATAATACGGCATGGCAAAAAGCTTTTAACTGTCCTCCAATCGTAGCTCTTTATGACGAGAATAACGACAAGGCATTTCCTGACAAGTTCGGTTCTCCGGATGCAATCGGCTATAGCTCGAATTTTCATAATCCCGTTGCAGCTGCTAAGTATTTTGATTCTCAGAATGAAAATTATCAGGTGCTGAGTAACTTCTATGCACAGTTTAACTTGATTCCCCAGAAATTGAATTTTAAGACGAACTATTCCTATAGTTTTCTTTCCACACAAGGCCGTGAATTTACACCGGCTTATTATGTAAGCAGTTGGCAGCAATCGGCTACTACTCAATTAAGTAAGACTGAAAATAAATATTACAACTATATATGGGATAATACATTGACTTATAATGATCAATGGGACAAACACAAGTTTGGGGCCATGCTTGGATATTCGATGCGCCAGGAGCAATGGCGTTATTCTAAGGGTACGGCCGCTAATGTTCCCGATGGCGCGGATGAATACTGGTATATCAAAAATGGTGATGCGACGGGTGCTACAGTGACAGACAACGGCTCTTGCTACAGAGGGCTTTCATATTTTGCCCGTCTAAATTATAACTATGATGACAGGTATCTATTGATGTTCACTATGCGTGCCGATGGTTCCAGCAAATATCAGGAACATTGGGGCTACTTTCCTTCTATTGGTGCAGCTTGGGTTCTTTCAGAAGAACCGTTTATGAAAGACCTGAAATGGGTTGACTATCTGAAACTGCGTGCAAGTTGGGGCAAACTGGGCAATGACCATGTGGCTGCGAGTGATGGTTTTGCCTCTATCTCGACTGGTAATACTGCATCCGGTGTGTTCGGAAATACTACATTTGCCGGTTTTCAGAATAGTACATATTTTAGCTGGCTGAAATGGGAGGTTGTTGAAGAGTGGAATGCAGGTTTGAATTTTGTTACTCTTAACAATCATTTGAATGTGGATCTTGATTACTATCATCGAATGACTAAGAATGCTGTCATTTCTCCGCTTCTTCCATTCAGTATTACAACACTTGCCGGTAATTACGGTAAGATTCTTAATTCGGGTATAGATGTAAGTGCTAATTGGAACGATCGGATAGGAAAGGATTTTACCTATAATATTGGAGTGAATATTTCTACTTTGAGAAACCGCATTAAGGATTTAAGTGGCAACAGCGTCATTAAAGGTGGTAAAACTGTCAATATCGTAGGAAAAGAAATGAACTCATTTTATGGCTTTAAGATGATAGGTGTCTATCAGACAGCCGAAGAATGTGCCGGCGATCCTATTGCAGTTGCCAACGGCTGTGTACCCGGTGATTTGAAATATGCAGATATAGACGGGAATGGTGTACTTGATGGCAATGATCGCGTGTGTTTGGGTTCTTATATTCCTAACTTCACTTATGGCATCAATCTTGGTTTTAATTACAAGAACCTCGATTTTGAGTTGACTACTTATGGGCAAACCGGCGCTCAGATGTTCAATCGTAAACGGGCACTTCGTTATGCCTCTCAGAACTATAACTTCGATCTTGCCCAATATGAAAATCGATGGACCGGTCCCGGGTCAACAAATTCAAATCCGTCGGCTGCCGCTTTACTAAAGACTTGGAACGTAAGTGACCAGCGCTATAGTTCGTACTTTGTTGAGAGTGCAGATTATTTCCGCATTCAGAATATTACTCTTGGCTATACATTCCGTAACATCAGGATGGGCGGCTATATATTGCCGGGTATACGTTTGAGCGTAACAGCTGACCGTCCATTCACAACGTTTAAAGCCAATACATTCACTCCGGAATTGTCAGATAACGAAGGCTGGGATACGGAAGTATACCCTTTGACATCGACTTATACTTTCGGCTTGAGAATTGATTTCTAAAAATAACATCTAAAAATGAGATATAATGAAAACTCTAGTAAAACCTTTGATATATATAGTGTCTGCTTTAGTGATGCTTTCGATAACATCTTGTAACGATTTCTTAGACAAAGAGCCTGAAGGTAAAGTGCCTGAAGAAAAAGTGGATTATACAAACCTTGAGAATATGTATCAGCCGGTGTCCGGTGTATATGCAAAAGTTCGGACCAGTGGTATGCATTGGGTTATTTGGGAACTTACTGTCATTCGTGAACAAGATATATATGGAGTTCAGAATGATATTTTCAAGAACGTAGGTTTCTACAAATACGATGACTCTTTTTGGGGAATTGATGAGATTTGGAAACAGTACTACGATATTATAAAGGTTGCCAATTCTGCCATAGAGACCTTGGACTTATATGCGGAGAACATAAAGAGTGATAATGATATGAAGAATTATAGAGCATATCGTGGTGAAGTTATGTTTATGCGCGCCTATGCTTATTTCCGTATGGTTCAGGCATTCGGACCGGTAACGATTCTTCGTGATAATAACCAGACAGATTTGCAGCGCTCTACGGTTGATGCTGTTTACAAGTATGCATTGGACGATTTGCAGTATGGTATTGACAATATGCCGCGGGTTCGTCCTAATCAAAGCGAACATAAAGGGGCGGTAACTGCTTTTTCGGCTGCTACCTTGGCAGCCAAGATTTATATGAATATGGGGAATTATGAGAAAGTGGAAGAGCTTACGAATGATATTATTGAGAATGGTAATTTCTCACTTTATCCTGATTTTTATCAACTGTTCAAGATTCCGGGAAAACTTTGTGATGAGTCAATCTTCGAATGCCAATGCACTGATTTCGGTAATGGTTCCGGTGATTTGATAGAACCGGGTGAATGGTTTGTTTGTCAAGGACCTAACAATGCGGGTAATATTTCCGGATGGGGGCATTGTGGAATTTATAAGTCCTTCCGTGACTGGGCCTATGACCGTGGAGAGACTGTACGTGCCACTACTTCATTTTTGATGGCGGGTGAGACTACTCCGAGTGGCGATTATATCAATCCGCAAGAAAATCCGGCAAACCCGGACTGCTGGAATGGCAAGGCTTATACTCCGGAAAATCAACTTACGCCCGGTCGCACAAAATATGGAACAAATAACAATGTCCGTATTTTCCGTTATGCAGATGTTCTTCTTATGAATGCTGAGGCTAAAATTAGAAACGGTAAGAGTGGTGACGCTCCTTTCAATGAAGTGAGAAGGCGCGCTCAAATGCCGGAACTTACACGGGTTACTGTTGATCAAGTGCTTGATGAGCGTCGTATGGAGTTGTTTTTTGAATGGGGGGAACGATATGCTGACCTTCTTCGTACCGGTTTGGCAGCTACAGAACTGAAAGACCTGAATTGGACTGAAGAGAATCAGTATTTTCCGATTCCTTTCAACCAATATACTCAGATCTCAGATTTGCTGCTTGATCCTAAAGATGAATAACTATAAAAATAAAAGATATGAATCATAAACTTTCCTTAGGACTTGCTGCACTTCCCTTTATGCCTTGGGTTGCAATTCAAGGACAAGATCAAAAGCGAGAAGTCCAGAATGAACGTCCTAATATTATTTTTATCATGAGTGATGACCATGCTCGTCAGGCAATGAGTATATATGGTCATCCTATTGGCCAGGTTGCTCCTACTCCTAATATTGATCGGATTGGGTATGAAGGTGCAGTGTTCCAGAACAATTATTGCTGCAATTCTATCTCAGGTCCAAGCCGTGCGGCTATACTTACGGGCAAGCATAGTCACAAGAATGGTTTTATGAGGAATTGGGCGAAAGGATTTGATGGCTCGCAACAGACGCTGCCCAAAATCCTGCAAGCGAACGGCTATGAAACGGCTGTTATTGGTAAGTGGCATCTTGTTTCCAAACCTACGGGTTTTGATCATTGGATGATTCTGGATGATCAGGGAGAATACTGCAATCCTCATTTCATTACAGAGAAAGATACTACCCGGCATATGGGTTATGTGACGGACTTGATAACCCAATATACAGAAGAATGGCTTGATGCCCGTAAAGACAAGGATAAACCTTTCTTTCTGATGATGCATCACAAAGCTATTCATCGGAACTGGGTGCCTGCTGAACGGCATTATCATTTGTACGAGCACGCTAAGTTCCCGCTGCCCGATAATTATTATGATGATTATGAAGGACGTTATGCTGCACAAATGCAGAAAATGAATATATACCGTGACATGTACGAAGGTCACGATTTGAAGATGGTTGCCGGGATTGATAGTGACAGTTTATTATTCGACCCTTGGCCACATGCCTTCCTTGGTACGATGGAGCCGGATGAGCGTCGTCGTTTCCTCGATGCTTATCGTGATCGTAATAATGAATTCTACTCAAAGAAACGCTCTTTTAGGGAAGTGGCGGAATGGAAGTATCAACGTTACCTGCAAGACTATATGGGTGTTGTGGCAAGTGTGGACGAGAGTGTTGGCGAGATATTGGATTATTTGAAACGCACGGGACTCGACAAAAATACCATTGTAGTTTATACTACCGACCAAGGGTTTTATCTGGGTGAACATGGCTGGTTTGACAAACGCTTTATGTATGAAGAATCTTTCGGTATGCCAATGGTGATGCGTTGGCCGGGGCACATTAAACCGGGAACACAAGTCACCGGACTGACTCAAAATATTGATTTCGCCCCAACTTTCCTTGATATGTGTAATATTGCTATACCAGAGGATATGCAGGGAGTTTCATTTCGCAAACTGGTAGAGGAAGGTAAAACGCCGCACGATTGGCGTAAGTCACTTTACTATCATTACTATGAATTTCCTGGTTTTCATAGTGTACGTGCGCATTATGGCGTGAAAATGGAGCGCTATAAGTTGATGCATTTTTATGTAGATGATAAATGGGAACTTTATGACTTGAAGACGGACCCTACAGAAATGCATAATCTGTATGGAAAGAAGGGCATGGAGAAAATTACAGCTGAGTTGAAGGCAGAATTGGCCCGCTTACAGAAAGAATATGAGGTCCCTATAGATTTTGCAGATCGGGTACCTTGCCATGTAAAGACTGATCACATTGGTACAAACAGCGTAGAAATCTCATGGGATACGGTAGAAGGAGCTGTGGACTATGATGTTTACAAAGAGGGCTGTTTCTATGAAACAACAAAGGAAAGCAGTATGACAATAAAGGGCTTAAAGCCATTTGATATTTACTTTTTTTCGGTTAAAGCAAGAAATGCCCAAGGGCAGTATAGTGGCGAAAGTGAGAAACTTTATGTCACTACTGCTGAAACCAAAGAACAAAAAGATAGACGAATGGCCTGGTGGCGTGAGGCTCACTTTGGCATGTTTATCACTTGGGGAGCATATGCTGCATTAGCGGGTCACTATAGCGGTCCTACCTTGTTGAAGCAGAATGCGGACTGCCCATGGATAAAAGAGAATGGGATGATTGAAGACTACTATTCGTGTATCCGTCCTGAGTGGATTGCACCTGATGGTTCTCTAAAAATAGACGTTTCTACAGGAAAACCATACCGGAGAGGGCAATATGCGGAATGGATAATGTTTGCGGCACAGATACCGAGGAGTGAGTACTTGAAACGTGCAAAGGAAGGTTTTAAGGCCGAAAAGTTCAATGCAAAAGAGTGGGTTAGAATGGCAAAAGATGCAGGGATGAGATATATTGTTATCACTTCGAAGCATCATGATGGCATCACTCTTCTAAACACCTCCGTAGGCCATACAATCTTCAAAGATACTGATATCCGTCGAGATCTGTTGAAAGAATTAGTAGATGAGGCAAGAGCAGCGGGGTTGAAGATAGGCTTTTATTATTCTCAGGCATTAGACTGGAATAATCCTGGTGGCATGGGGTGGATTCCCCAGAATGAAACAGCCAATAAGGAGGCTTCTTATGATGACAAAGCGAGATATACGGATGAGATTGTAATTCCTCATTTACGCACCATTATTGAAGATTATAAAGTAGACCTCATCTGGTGGGATATGGGAGGAAGCAGTACACCTGAATTCAGATATCGGATGGTGAAGGCTATTAAGAATATGCCCGGAACGGAACATTTGATATTCAATAACCGCATGGAGGATGGACTGACCGGTGATTTTAAAACTCCGGAGCAAAGTATACCGGACATGCCATCTAATGGGGATGGTACAGACTGGGAAACCTGTATGACCTTAAATGACAATTGGGGGTACGCTGCACACGATTCGAGGTGGAAGACCACAGAGGATGTAGTACAGAAGCTCATAGACATAACGAGTAAAGGAGGTAATTATCTGCTGAATATCGGCCCAAAAGCAGATGGTACCTTTCCGACGGAAAGTGTGAATCGTCTGGCAGAAATAGGTGCCTGGATGAAGGTGAATGGAGAGGCTATTTATGGTACGGAGCCGAGTCCTTTTGTGCATCAACTCGATTGGGGAAGAGCTACAAGAAAGATGGTAAATGGGAAACTCCATTTGTATTTGCATGTTTTTACTCAATATTGGCCGAAGGATGGTAAGCTTCTTGTTCCGGATTTTGGCTTTAAAATTAAGAGAGCATATTTGTTGATGGATTCGAAGAAATCAGCTTTGCCCATTAAGGAAAATAATGGTAAGCATATTGTTTCTTTGCCAATGAAGGCTCCCGATACTATCAGTACTACTCTTGTTATAGAAACTTTGTAATGCTATCTGTTGACTATCAATGAAAATGGAGTATCTTTGCGTTCGGAAGGTAAAACATTTAAAATAAAGAATAGAATGAAACGGATATTCAGTATTGTATGTGTATTGCTGTCTTTACTGCCCTTATCGGCACAGGAGACTTATCAGAAAGAGGCATTTGTCTCTTCCCGTGGAGATACGTTGTTATATCGTTTGCTTCGTCCGGCGGCGGTGAAGGCTGGCGAGAAGTACCCATTGGTACTTTTCCTGCATGGTGCCGGAGAACGGGGCAATGACAATGAAAAACAGCTGGTGCATGGCGGGCAGATGTGGCTTAATCCGGTGAACAGGGAGAAATATCCCTCATTCGTATTGGTTCCGCAATGTCCAGAGAGCGGTTATTGGGCTTATACGGAACGTCCGGAATCTTTTGTTCCGGCAGAGATGCCGCTTGATAATCCGATATCTCCGGTATTCCGCACATTGAAAGACTTGCTTGATACTTATCTGGCAATGCCCCAGGTGGATAAGAATCGTGTCTATATCATAGGACTTTCCATGGGTGGCATGGGTACGTACGATATGGTAGTCCGTTTCCCGGAAATCTTTGCGGCTGCTATTCCTATCTGCGGGACGGTAAATCCTGCACGGTTGAAAGCAGCCAAAGATGTGAAGTTCCGTATTTTCCACGGGGATGCGGATAATGTAGTTACTACAGAAGGCTCGCGTGAAGCGTACAAAGCGTTGAAAGCCGCCGGCGCCGAAGTGGAATACATCGAATTCCCAGGTTGTAGTCATGGCAGTTGGAACCCTGCATTCAATGAACCGGATTTTATGAGTTGGCTGTTCAGCCAAAAGAAATAATTATATGATAAATAAAGCCCGCACAACCGATGTGCGGGCTTTATATTTATTTCTCAGTATAATCCCCGTTCGCCTTAATCAGCTCTATCAGCTTGTCTACAGCTTCTTCTTCAGGAATATTCTTCTCTATACACTCTTTCTTCTTGTAAAGGCTGATTTTGCCTCGTCCCGCGCCTACGTAACCGTAATCGGCGTCTGCCATCTCGCCCGGCCCATTGACTATACAGCCCATGATGCCTATCTTCAATCCCTTCAGATGTCCGGTTGCAGCCTTGATGCGCGCAATAGTGCTTTCCAAGTCGTATAGCGTACGCCCGCATCCCGGACAAGATATATATTCCGTCTTGCTCGTCCGCACCCGTCCGGCTTGCAGAATGCCGAAAGCAGTAGCATCCACCACTTTATCACTTATCACCTTATCACCCTCTTCCTTTCCCTGGTTGAATAAGAGAATGCCGTCACACAACCCGTCAAAGATGAGTGCACCCATGTCGGCAGCCGATTTAATTTGCAGGTTCTCTGCTTCATCCTCTGCGTAATGCTGGAAGAAGACAACCGGATTCTTCAGCCCTTCCTGCATCATCTGATGTACCAAGGCACGCTGTTCTCCCAGGCGGTTGGGATGGTTGCTTTGTGAAATGAGCACCACTTCCGGATGGAACTTCAGGCAGGCGATTGCTTCGTCGTTCAGGCCCATGTAGGTGATGAACAGGAATTTCAGGGAAGCGCTGCATCCGCTGAGGAAAGGCATCTGGTCACTTTTGAAGGCGGGCCATGTGTTGGCTTGGCCTATCCATGTATCCGCATCGATGATGCACTGCACGGCTTCCGGACACTGTTCGGGTACGGAGCGTCCTGTATAAACATAGTCGGGCATGAACTGTGGATTGAAATCCATGTTGCCATCCAGGCGTGCGGCAATGACTACGGGCAGATTCTCTCCACCGATATTATGTACGGCTACCGTTTGGCGGCGGGTAGGGGAAAGGTAATTGAACTCCGGCACATCCGGTCCCGGAATATAAGGATGGTCGCGGCGCTGCACGACGTAATCCACCAGTTTGCGCGCTACGGGAATTTCGGCTTCGGGAGCTTCGCTCAAAGATACACGGATGGTGTCTCCCAAACCATCGGCCAGCAACGCACCGATGCCCAGGGCCGATTTGATGCGCCCGTCTTCTCCGTCGCCGGCTTCGGTTACGCCGAGGTGCAGGGGGAAGTGCATGCCTTCCTGCTCCATAACGGCAGCCAGCAGACGCACCGTCTTCACCATCACCACTGTGTTGGAGGCCTTGATGGAGATTACTACATCCGTGAAGTTTTCTTCCACGCAGATACGCAGGAATTCCATGCACGATTCTACCATACCTTCCGGCGTATCACCGTAGCGGGACATGATGCGGTCGGACAATGAGCCATGGTTCACACCAATGCGGATAGCGGTGTGGTTCTCCTTGCAGATGTTGAGGAAGGGTACAAAGCGGTCGCGTATCTTCTGCAACTCCCCGGCATACTCCTCGTCGGTATATTCCAAGTGCTTGAAGGTGCGTGCCGCGTCTACATAGTTTCCCGGGTTGATGCGTACCTTCTCTACGTATTGTGCGGCTACATCCGCCACTTTCGGGTTGAAATGGATATCGGCTACGAGTGGCACCATGTAACCGTCTTGCCTGAGAGCAGCGTTGATGTTCATCAGGTTTTCGGCTTCCTTGATGCCTTGTGCCGTGAGGCGTACATACTCACCTCCGGCATCTGCAATGCGTTTGGCTTGGGCTACGCTGGCTTCTGTGTCCTGTGTAGCCGTATTGGTCATACTCTGTATGCGGATAGGATTGGAGCCACCCATAGGGGTAGCTCCAATATTTACTTCTGATGTTTCCCGTCGGGAATAGTTGAATAAATCCATGTACTAATTTACTTTATACTCGTACTTCACCTCTTTCAGTTCCTCATTTGCCTTCACGATTTTCTTCTTCAGACCTTCTTTGTAGGCGGCAAATGTTTCTGCCAGTGAGGTGTCGCTTAGTGCCAGCATCTGCACGGCAAGAATGGCTGCATTCATGGCTCCGTTGATGGCAACGGTGGCTACCGGTATGCCCGGAGGCATCTGGATGATGGAATAAAGTGCATCTACGCCGTCGAGTACAGAACCCTTTACGGGTACGCCGATAACCGGCAATGTGGTGTTGGCAGCAATAACGCCGGGCAGGGCGGCAGCCATACCGGCGGCGGCGATAATCACTTTAATGCCGCGTTGGCGGGCATTCTTGGCAAATTCTTCTACTGCTTCCGGAGTGCGGTGGGCAGAGAGAGCGTTCATTTCGAACGGTACATGCAGGTCATTGAGCAGTTGTGCCGCCTTTTCCATAACAGGAAGGTCGGAAGTGCTGCCCATGATGATGCTAACAATTGGATTCATATTCATTTAATTAATAATTAAGCATTAATCAGTGCCTTATACGCCTCTGCATCCAGCAGGCTGTCGAAGTCTGCATCAGCATCGGGCTTCATTTTGATGAGCCAGCCTTCTCCGTACGGGTCTTTGTTTACCAGTTCCGGCTGGTCGGCCAGGGCTTCGTTCTGTTCCAGAATCTCTCCGCCTACGGGCAGGAAAAGATCGGAAATGGTTTTTACTACTTCAATGGTACCGAATACTTCGTCGGCAGCCAGTGTTTCACCTTCTGTCTGGATATCGACAAATACGATGTCGCCCAGTTGCTCTTGTGCATAGTCGGTAATGCCTACATAAGCTACATCGCCTTCCTGGCGAATCCATTCATGTTCTTTGGTGTACTTTACATTTGTTGGAAGATTCATGATCATTAGTTTTTAAGGGTTAATACTATATTGATTCAATTAAAAATTAAAAGTTAAGAATGAAAAGGGGGTGCCGTGCTTTCCTCAGAAGAGGAAGATGCGGAACAATATGTTGCTCAACGGGTGGAGCACCAGCAAGGAACAGACAAGTCCTACGGTGAATCCTCCCATCACCTCGCCCAGCGTGTGGTGTTGCAGGATGATGCGGGCCGTACCCAATATCCCTGCAACCAGTATAAAGAGGCATAACCACCACACTGGGTTATAGCCGAATAAGGCACTGAAAGCCACCAGTCCGCCTACTACTGCTCCCGCACCTGCCATGTGTTCGCTGAGTTTCCACTTCAGGTTGACGATGACGCAGATAACCATCATCACCAGGGCGGCCAGGATGATGCCGGTCATGTACCAGGGGATGTTCAGCCGGTGCATCATGAGCAGGCAGAATACGTAGGAAGTGATTGTGAGAATGAAAGGTATATACCTTTTCTTCCTTTCTATCAGGTCTTCCGGGCTGAAACCGTTGATTTTGCGGAAGATGAAGATCGTCAGCGTAGGCATCAGGATTGTGAAACAATAGACCACACCCAGCACAATCAGTTTGTATTGCAGGGGCATGATGCGCAGGTACGAAAATATAAATAGAATCAGGAAAGCCAGGAAAGGAATGGAAAACGGCGTGAATATAGCCGAGATTATTTTCGCTGTCCGGATCAGGGTTCTATCTGCTATGATATGTTCTTCCATTATTCTATCTGTTACGTTATCACTCTACCACTTACCACTATTTTCTCAGTCTTGCTACCGGTATGTTCATCTGCTGGCGATATTTGGCTACCGTGCGGCGGGCTATCGGGTAGCCTTTTTCTTTCAGCATATCGGTGAGCTCATCGTCTGTGTAGGGCTTTTTCTTGTCCTCGCCGTCTATGCATTCTTTCAGTATCTTGCGTATCTCGCGTACGGACATCTCTTCACCGTCTTCGGTGGTATAGCCGTCGTTGAAGAAGAATTTCAGCGGGTAGATGCCATAGTTGGTCTGTGCATATTTGCTGTTGCTGACGCGGGAGATGGTCGAGATGTCCAGTCCGGTACGTTCGGCAACATCTTTCAATATCATGGGGCGCAACAGGGATTCGTCTCCTTCGAGGAAGAATGGGCGTTGCAGGTCGATGATGGCTTGCATGGTGGTCATCAACGTATTCTGCCGTTGCTTCACGGCATCGATGAAACCTTGTGCGGCGTCCATCTTCTGCTTCAGGAACATCATGGCGTCTTTCGATTCTTTCGACTGGTTCGCCTTGTTCTTGGTATGCTCTTCCACCATTTCGCTGAAGTCGCGGCTCATGCGCAGTTCGGGCACATTGCGGTTGTTCAGCGTCACGTTGATGGTACCGTCGTCGTATGTATCTACGATGAAGTCGGGCACTATCTGCTGCATGTTCTTGCCGATGGCTTCTCCGAGGGATGCTCCCGGACGGGGATTCAGCTTGCATATTTCTTTGATGGCTTGTTCAAAGGCATCTTCTTCCAGGCCGAGCTTCTGTTGTATCTTGTCCCAGTGCTTGCGGGTAAATTCTTCGTAGCACTCGGCTATGATGGCTTCTTCGATGTAAAGCAGCGGGTTGGGAGTGAAGTGCTGCTGCTCTATCTTGCGGCGTATCTGGATGAGGAGGCACTCTTGTAAATCGCGGGCGCCCAGTCCGGCAGGGTCAAAGTCCTGGATAATCTTCAACACATCTTCCAACTCTTGGGGAGAGGCGTCGATGCCTGCATAGATGGCCAGCTCGTCACTGATGCTGTCCAGCGATTTACGTAGCAGACCGTCATCATCCAGCGAACCGATCAGGTATTCGGCCAGTTCGCGCTGATGCTCGGTGAGGTCACGCTCGCGCAGTTGCTCTTGCAGGGTTTCGTAGAAGGAGGTAGAGTCTGAGAAAGGGATTTCTTCGGCTTGCTCACCTTTGCTCCGGTTGTTTTCCTGTAGCTTATAGTCGGGGATGTCGTCTTCGTTCAGGTAGTCGCTCAACGAATCGTAGCTGGTATCTCCACCGTCCTCAGAGTTGGTTTCCGCATCGGGAGAGTCGGAATATTCATCGCCGGGGCTATCTTCTCTGCCCTCTTCCAGTGCCGGATTTTCTAAAAGTTCGGCACGCACGCGGTCTTCCAGCTCCACGGCAGGGAGTTCCAGCAGCTTCACTACCAGAATCTGTTGCGGCGACAGCGTCTGTATTTGTTGCTGCGCCTGCGTTTGTACTTGTCGGGAACCTTGTGCCATACTTATAATTATAGATTTGCTAAGTTCTGAATTACGAATTGCAGCGATGCCATTCAAATTCTACGGCAAAAATAGTGAATAGTTCGGGAACGCGAAACCTTCTCTTGTTATATTTAACAAGAAAGCAGAGGCTTGGTTGCATTTTTGTTGTTATCTTTGTGTCATAACTACAAAAAATAGAACGTTATGTTTGCTAAAGAAACCTATGTGCAGCGCAGAGCCCTGCTTAAGAAAACTATCGGCTCCGGAGTGTTACTGTTTTTGGGTAACGATGAACAAGGTCTGAATTATGAGGACAATACTTTCCGTTACCGCCAGGATTCCACTTTTCTCTACTATTTCGGTCTGTCGTTTGCCGGACTGTCGGCTATAATAGACATAGATGAAGATAAGGAGATTATCTTCGGTGATGAATTAACCATCGATCATATTGTGTGGATGGGAACACAACCTACCCTTCACGAAAAGGCTTCTGCAGTAGGCATTTCCGAAACCCGCCCTTCTGCTGATATTATCAGTTATCTGCATAAGGCTGTGCAGAAAGGTCAGAACATACATTATCTTCCCCCTTACCGTGCCGAGCATAAACTGAAATTGATAGATTGGCTGGGCATACCGCCTGCCCGCCAGGAAGGTTCTGTGCCGTTTATCCGTGCGGTGGTGGCGCAACGTAATTACAAGTCGGCAGAAGAGATTGTAGAAATAGAGAAGGCTTGCGACGTGACTGCCGATATGCATATCACGGCCATGAAAGTGCTTCGTCCGGGAATGTACGAGTATGAGGTAGTGGCAGAGATGAACCGCATCGCGGAGATGAATAACTGCGAACTCTCTTTTGCTACGATTGCTACTATCAACGGTCAGACTTTACATAATCATTATCATGGCAATAAGGTGAAACCGGGAGATTTGTTCCTGATCGATGCCGGTGCTGAACTTCCTTCGGGCTACTGTGGTGACATGTCTTCTACCGTTCCTGCCGACAAAACGTTTACGCCCCGCCAACGTGCTGTTTACGAAGTGCAAAACGCCATGCATCTCGAATCTGTCAAAGCACTTCGTCCGGGCATTCCTTATATGAAGGTGTATGAGATTTCTGCCCAGGTGATGGTAGAGGGCTTGAAAGAACTGGGGCTGATGAAGGGCAATGCTGAAGATGCCGTACGCGAAGGTGCCCATGCGCTGTTCTATCCTCACGGTCTCGGTCACATGATGGGACTGGATGTACACGATATGGAGAACCTGGGCGAAGTTTGGGTAGGTTACGACGGTCAACCTAAGAGTACGCAGTTCGGCCGTAAGAGTCAGCGCCTTGCCATACCTTTGGAGCCGGGCTTTGTGCATACAGTTGAACCGGGCATCTACTTCATCCCCGAGCTGATAGACCTCTGGAGAGGAGAGAAGAAATTCACTGACTTTATCAACTATGATAAGGTAGAAGAATACCGTAACTTCGGCGGCATCCGTAACGAGGAAGATTATCTGATTACTGAAACCGGTGCACGCCGCCTGGGTAAGAAGATACCGCTGACGCCGGAGGAGGTGGAGGCACTGAGATAAGTTCTTTTCACTGATAAAAAAGAAGGAAGCCTGTTGCACTTTGACTGGTGTGACAGGCTTTGTTGTTTTAATTTTAAGTATACTTTCACCTATCTACTCTCTACCTTCTCCTTACCTACTCCATACCTACTCCTTACTTTCTCCTTTCCTATGGGTTAGGAGTAGGTAAGGATGAGATTCTTTGTTTGCAGGACGTAAATATGTATTCGCACGCTGCGAACACATATTCGCGCGTTACGGATTTGTATTCGCGCACTGCGAATAGAACTCTCTTACTGAATCGAAGAACTTTAGCCCTTATACCGGGCATCTTTTCTGCAAGGATTTAGCAGGTTTTGTATTTACCTGTTAGCAGGCAGTAATGTAAGGTGGTGGAGTGGTATGTCTGTTAGTGATTTAAGAAACGGAAACTTATATTCTTCCATCTATAGAAAGATTCGGATGGGGTTCTTCCTGTAGTTTCTCCAAACAGTACAGTTCCTGTCCATCTTTTTAAGAAGCAATGTGTTTTGACGTAGTATTTTTTTCCCTTTGCATCACTAAATTCCACGATGAAATCGTCCTTTTTCGTCACTACACAGCATGGACTTCTATCCATTTGCAGTATAGTAATGAAAGGAGTACTTAGTTGAAAAAAGTAATCGGGTGACGGTGGAAGTTGACACACCTCGTTCTTTATATTCAATACATTCAGTGCATCACTGATACTTTGCATGTCATTATCTTCGGAAGTGTCAAGTAAATGAAGCACTGTGCTTCGGCTTACTTTTACGGATAAAGCCCGTAGATAACGATAAAGAACGATGTCGGTGTTGTCAACTGCCGTCATGAGTGATTTGCTTTTATGTTAAGGTCTGTTATAGAGCAAAGTTGCCTTCTAAATAGGTGTCGTCGGCTTCTATCTGGATAAGATAGGTGCCACTGCTTTTACCATTTAAATCGATGTTAAGGGTAGCAGGGTTATTATAAGTTTCTGAATAAACTGCTTCACCGGTTGTTTCGTTGGTGATGGTAACGGTAGCGGAGGAGAAGGATTCTTGGAATGCTACGGTTATTACATTATTGTCGATGTAGGCATAGGCTGGTTGAGGGATGACACCACGAGTGAAAGGACCGTTACCGGGGACTACATCTTGTTCTTCTATAATTTCTCTACCAGTATCACCTCCATTACTAATGGTAAGAGCGATGGCTCTATGTGTATTGATAGATGCTTGGGCATTTGTAGCTATGCTTCCTAATCCCAATAATACGACAAAAAATAAAATCTGCTTCATACTGTTGTACCTTGTTTTGTTTGATACAAAGTTCGTGTGAATTTACTGAATACAGTATAAAATAAGTGTAACATTTTCTGGGGAAAGTGTAACATTTTTAGGTTACACATAATATTACTCTGAAAAAACGGCTTCTTTGATATACTTTTTTAGCAGAACTTCTAATTTACCAGCTTGGTAGTTTTCTCCCATTTTCTCTAAGATATCTTTTTCTTTTCTATAAATTGTAGTTCGTTTATAATGCATAGCTCTTGCTTTATCGATAAGAGATAAATTCATTAGTGACAAACAACATAAATGAACTTCATTTTCTGAAAGGTTATATCGTATACCTAATTGGGTTATGATGCCGTCTTTATCTATTTCTGCTATAAGTTTTAACCATTCTTCTTTACTCAGAGATTCTTTTGAATAGTCTTTCACTTTGTAGTCATTAATGATGCGTTGTACTTTGGCATATACATCTAAGTGCTCTAAAGCTTCTCGAGCTAATGCTACTCGTTGTTTGTTCATTTCGACAAGTTCTTTATGTAAAACTCTTCTATGCTCTTCATTTGTGAGATTTTGTGTGATTTCATTTTGGAGATTTGCAATCTGTCCTTCTTTTTGTTTAAGCTCTTCTTTCAGTAATGAATATTGTTGATTTAATACTTTTTCAGACTGAATCCTCTCTTGATTTTGTCGATGAATTCTTTGCTGGTATCGCCTTTGCAAGATGTAGAGAAGTAAAATACTGATTATTATGAGTAAAAAAATATAGTAGCGATATTGACTAAGAAAATGTTCATATTGGATTTTTTGTTGTTTTATCAAGACTTGCTTTTCTGTTTCTATAACTTTATCTCTTTGTGATGTTTTGCTTAAACTATCTTTATAAGCAGAATATAATTTTTCCATTTCTAATGATTGAGCTATTTCTCCTCGTATTTGGGCTATATCTGCTAAACGCATATAGGCACTGGCCTTGTCTGCATAACTCGGAGAAAGCAGAACTTTGTTGATATAAATATTTGCAGAGTCGTATTGTCCCATTTTGAAATAAGCATCGCCTAATAATAAAAATGCTCGGTAGCAATGTGTCGTGTCTTTTTGAAACTTGATAGTTTGTTTGGCATACTGGATCGCTTTTGCCCCATCTCCCGTTTTTCCATATAAAGAACTTAATGTAGCGGCAATCGTGCTCTGCATTCTGTTTTGCTTTACATCTCCTAAAATATGGATAGCTTGTTGTAGATTCTTTTCTGCTTGTGAGTAAAGTTGTTGGTTGAGTTTTATATTTCCTTGTCTGAGCAGTGATTCTGCCCACAGACTGGTGTCTTTTAGTTGAATCCCTATTTGCTCAGTTTTTAGATAAATAGAATCTGCTCTATCATACAGTCCTTGCAGGTAATATAAATAACCCATACTGTTGTATATACGTCCTAAAAGAGGTTCATCATTTATTTTTAAGGCAAGGGATATTGCTGTGAGATATTTCTCTATGGCTGCCGATTGTTTATTACTGTCTCTATAGATGCAACCCCAATAATAATATGCTTTGGCTTGCATCCTTTCATCTTTAATGGAATCATAGTACTGTACAGCAGTACGTATGAGTGAGTCCTTTGTTTGCAGGATAAAGTTTTTGTCTTGAGCTTGTGTAAATAGTAATGCATAGTAAGCCTTGTCTGCTTGCGTGGGCAGTTGTTGCGGTATGATGTTTTGCAGAATGTGCAGTGCACTATCCGGCATTGCAGTCATTAACGAGTTGGCCTGTATTAGTATTTGGTGGTAATTGCTTCGATTCGTACAAGCTACCAAAAGGACAATCAGTATAGATATAAGAATAATAGTTTGTTTTTTCATGCGTCTTATTTCTTTGATCTGCTGCAAAGATACTATTTCTTCCTGTTGATCTGCTGATGAAAAACATGAAAAGACAATTTGTGAAAAAAGACCGGTACACAAGTTTGTAATCTGCAAACTTGTGTACCGACTATGCTATGCGTGTAGTTCCAGAATGAAGCGTGCTCCCTTATTATATCCGCTGTCCAGCGTCAGAGAACCGTTCATCTTGGTAGCGATCAATGAGCAGATGGGTAGACCAAGGCCATCACCTTGTGTTAGATCCTTAACCTCAGTGAAGGGCTTGAAAATATTTTCGCGTTGCTCTTCGGGAACTCCACAGCCGGTATCACTGATGATAAACTGGTGCGTATGTGCGCCGCGCTTTTTGAAGTCGAGCCATATCTTTCCGCCGGCGGGAGTATATTCGGCGGCATTCTCCAGCAGATGCAGCAAGACGCGTTCCAGTTGTTCGGGGTTGATTTTTACATTCAGCTTTGGAGCGTTTACGGCCAGTGTAACATCCTCCTGCGTTTTTCCCTTAATCTTGTCCATTACGCTTTCGCAGAAAGTAGAAATATTCTTTTCCTGCATTTCGTAAGGCTCGGACAAAGTATTTTCCAGTTCGGACAGTTCCTGGATATGGTTGGCGAATGTGTGCAAGGCGCGTACACCGGGCAATGAAGCATCGAGTGTATTCAGAGTAGGCTCCATTTGTGCAGAGATGTTCTGAATAAACTTGGTTTTTAGTTCGTTGTGCTCGTTGGCCACGCTGATAGCTTTCTTCTGTTTGCGGGTGAGGACGACAAAGCGCAACAGTACAATGGCACCTAATATCAAAGCTGCGGCAAGGATGGCTGCCAGTACGCAAAGTCCGATGATGATATACTGCTTGGCACTTAAAGAGCTGTCCTTCTCCTGGATGGTAGCCAGACTTTCATCGTATTTCTTCTTCAAGACATTCAGCTCGTCCTGAGCGGTAAGCGCTTTTACGGAATCGGTCCAGAGGATGTATTTGTCGTAGGTACGTGCCACCAGTCCGGCATTGTTTGCCTTGCGGGCAATGCTGATAAGTGTCTTGTAGCATTCGTCTACTTTATCATAGTTCTTCTGCTCCTTGTATTGCCCTATCAGGCGGTTGGTAGCGGCATCGCCTTGCTCGTTCATGCCAAAGGTATAATAGTAATTGGCCTGGGTATAGAGCAAGTCGTTCTTCAGTGAATCGTTGCGCGATGCTTTGGCTGTTTCTTCCAGTCGGGTCAGTTGCTCCTTGGCACGTGCGGGATTCTTGAGGTTGATATACATCTGCAAGCGCTCTTTGTTGATGCGGAAGCGCTGTTCCGGCATTGCTTTGCCGGTTTTCTGCTCGCCGGCTGCCACTACTTGCTCAGCGCCGCGAAGCAGCTCAAATGCTTCTTGGTAGTAGTTCTCCCGGTGATAGAGAGCGCTGGCATTGACACCGCATTCTACAGCCTTGTCGTACTTGTCTTGACCAGCAAAGGCATTGTAAGCTTGCAAGAATAGGTAGCGGGCTTTAATATACTCTTTTTTCGCAAGGCTCTCTTGTGCTTGTTTCATAAACTCATCAGCACGGCTCTGTGCATGGACTTGGCTATAGAAACATAATGTAGCTAAGAAGAATGTAATGATTATCTTTTTCATTATGTAAATTCGTTTGATTCGCACACAAAAGTAACAATATTCTTTAATAGATGGTACTGCAAAGTCTCTATTTTTTAATATTTGAAACTACTTCCGCCTAAAAATTCCCTTAACAGAGAGGTTGGAGGAATTTCTTTGTCTTGTACGGGGGTGAAATATTTTATGAATTTCAGCAGGCGATACGCTTCGGCATATTCCGGGCAGTTGCGTGGTACACTGGTCAGTATAGGCTCTGCGTGACAGCGCAGCACGGCAAACTCGAACAGTAAAGCGGAGTTGAACATGACGTCGGCATTCTCCTGATAAGGGAAAATCCACTTGTCTTCACCGGCGCGTACGCTGGGCCAGCGCGAGATGGTTTCTTGTGCCGAGTAGCCGCGGTAGTTGAAGTCGCGGATGATACGGCGCAGCAGACGGTTGTCCGTGGTGGGAATCCAGTTGTGGTCGTCCAGTGAAATAGTCGTCAGGGCAGATACGTAAATCTTATATTTGCTTTCGGCGGGAATTTGCGGAGTGAGTTCCGGGTTCAAGGCATGGATGCCTTCCAGGATGATGATCATGTGCTCGTCGATGCGCAGCTTGTCGCCCTTGTATTCCTTCTTTCCAAGATTGAAGTTGTAGCGCGGAAGTTCTACTTCTTCACCTCGCAGCAGTGCTTGTAACTGTGTGTTGAAGAGGTCGAGGTCGAGAGCGTAGAGCGACTCGTAGTCGTAGTCTCCGTTTTCGTCGCGGGGAGTGTCTTCGCGGTCTACAAAGTAATTGTCAAGGGAGATGGGATATGGATGCAAGCCGTTGGTCATCAACTGTATGGACAGGCGTTTGCTGAACGTGGTCTTGCCGGAAGAAGACGGACCGGAGATGAGTACGAGCTTCACCCGGTTTCCGTTTTCGCCGCGGTGGTAAATGTCGTCGGCAATCTGGGCAATCTTTTTTTCTTGCAGGGCTTCTGCCACGTTGATGAGGTCGGTGGCATGTCCTTCTTCGCAGGCCAGGTTGAAGTCGCCTACATTGCTTAACCCCATGATATAGTTCCAATGCAGATGTTCCTTGAATACGTCGAGCATCTTCTCTTGCTTCACCACCTCTTCCAGTACATTCGGGTTCTGCTTGTTGGGGATGCGCAGCAGCAGACCGTCGTAGTATTTCACGATGTCGAACAGCCAGATGAAGCCGGTGCTGGGAAGCAGATTGCCATAATAGTAGTCGATGGTATCGCCCAACGTATAATAATAGGTATAGAGCGAACCCGAAGTTTCCAGCAGCTTCACCTTATCTTTCATGCCTCGCTCACTGAAGATGCGTACGGCTTCAGTGGTATGGCATTCGATGCGATGGTAGGGGATATTTTCGGCGATAATCTCCTGCATCCGTTTCTTGATGGCAGCTACATCTTCCAATTCGATGGGACGGCCGATGCGCAGATTGCAAAAATAGCCCTTGGATACGGGGTGCTCCACAAACAGCTTTCCTTCGGGAAACAGTTCGCTGACAGCTTTGTAAAGGATGAAACATAATGAACGGACATAGGTACGCATGCCCGAGGAGTCTCGTATGTCGAGAAATTCTACGTCTTTATTGTTATATACGCGGAAATTCAGTCCTTCGGAGCGGTTATTGACCTTTGCACTGACCACCTGATAGGGGAAATTTAGATTAAAACCGTAATAAATATCCAAAAGTGAGCTTCCGATAGGGAATTCTTTATAAATATTATTATTTTTGCAACAAATTTGTAACATGTGTTTCATGATGCCTCAATTTTAATTGGTTGACACGTTAAATATAGGCTATAATAACACATGCGACAAAGAAACCCTTTAATTAATTAAAGATGGAATATTCTTTTTATGATTTTTTAAAGCTGCTCGGTTCGTTGGCATTATTCCTTTATGGAATGAAAATTATGAGTGAGGGACTTCAAAAATTTGCCGGTGACCGGTTGCGGACCATATTGACGGCAATGACTACAAACCGGGTGACTGGTGTGCTGACGGGTATTTTGATAACGGCCCTTATCCAGTCCTCTTCTGCAACTACGGTGATGGTAGTGAGCTTTGTAAATGCGGGGCTTCTTACGCTGTCGCAGTCCATTGGTGTAATCATGGGTGCGAATGTCGGTACCACCGTTACGGCATGGATTATTTCAGTCTTCGGGTTCAAAGTCGATGTTGCTGCTTTTGCCCTTCCGCTTTTAGCAATCGGCGTTCCCCTTCTCTTCTCTCAAAAAAGCTCCCGCAAGTCTATCGGTGAGTTCATATTTGGTTTTTCTTTCCTTTTCATGGGACTTGCATACCTGCAACAATATTCACCGGATTTGAGCAAGAATCCCGAGATGCTTGCCTTCGTGCAAGACTATACGGATATGGGATTCTTCTCCATCATTATCTTTGTACTGGTGGGAGCGGTGATTACTATGATTGTTCAGGCTTCGGCAGCTACAATGGCTATCACCCTTATCATGTGTGCCAATGGATGGATCAGCTTTGAACTGGGAGCCGCACTTGCCATGGGGCAGAATATCGGTACAACGATTACTGCCAACCTTGCCGCACTGACGGGAAATACACAGGCGCGCCGGGCGGCATTGGCGCATTTACTTTTCAATGTTTTCGGTGTAGTGGTGGTGCTATGTCTTTTCCACCCGTTCACAAAAGCGGTGGTCTGGTTTGTTTCGGACGTTATGCACCAGACAGATCCGGGTACGCAGGTGGCTTTTGAACTTTCTGCTTTCCATACGGCTTTCAATATCTTCAATGTATTGCTGCTTATCTGGTTTGTGAAGTGGATAGAACGTACGGTATGCGTGCTTTTACCGCTGAAGGATGTGGACGAAGAGTATCGCTTGCGCTTTATTTCCAGGGGATTGCTTTCTACGGCAGAGCTTTCCATCCTTGAGGCACGTAAGGAAATCCATCTGTTTGCAGAACGTACACATCGCATGTTCGGTATGGTGCAGGACTTGTTGCATACGGACAAAGATGATGATTTCAACAAGCTTTTCAGTCGTGTGGAGAAGTATGAGAATATCAGTGACAGCATGGAGCTGGAAATTGCCAATTACCTGAACCAGGTGTCAGAAGGGCGCTTGAGCTCGGAAAGTAAATT
Organism: Bacteroides sp. GD17; assembly: GCF_038448625.1. Taxonomy (NCBI): domain Bacteria; kingdom Pseudomonadati; phylum Bacteroidota; class Bacteroidia; order Bacteroidales; family Bacteroidaceae; genus Bacteroides; species Bacteroides sp. GD17. The sequence goes on along the minus strand of NZ_JBCEZS010000004.1, from coordinate 41,961 downwards.
GCAGATACGCGCCATGCTTCGTGAAGTGACAGAGATAGAAAGCATTGGAGACAGTTGCTACAACCTGGCACGTACTATCAACCGCAAGCGTCAGATCAATCAGGATTTTACAGAGAAGCAATATGAGCATATCCACTTCATGATGAAACTGATAAATGATGCTTTGACGCAGATGATTGTTGTGGTGGAACGTTCGGAACATCAGAGTGTAGACGTGAACAAATCATTCAATATCGAGAATGAAATCAATAATTACCGCAACCAGCTGAAGAATCAGAATATCCTGGATGTAAACAACAAGGAGTATGACTATCAGATGGGAGTTTACTATATGGATATCATTGCTGAGTGTGAGAAACTGGGTGACTATGTGGTGAACGTAGTGGAAGCCAGTAGCGATATAAAAGAAAAGAAAGCGTCTTAGGACGCTTTCTCAAATTCTTCTTTACCTACTCCGCACAAGGGGCATACCCAATCTTCGGGAAGGTCTTCAAAAGCCGTTCCCGGCTCAATTCCATTTTCGGGATCGCCCAATTCCGGGTCGTAAACGTAATCACAAACAGTGCAGATGTACTTTTCCATATTTCTCTTTTTTAAGTTTATTCTTCAAATATAACGGCTGACTATTCTTTTTTGTTTTATCTTTGAACAAAAATAATTGTTTTTTTCTACTTAAACTTAAAACGACTGTTCATATGAAGATGACAGATGACCTATTTAAAGCAATCATGCGAAACCTTCATGCGTATGTTTTGTTGATAGACCGTGACTTTACTGTATTCTACACCAATTATTACGATATAACCGGAGTAGACAAACCGGCCACTCCCAAACGTGTGGGTGACCTTTTGCGCTGTTATAACGCCTTGTCTGCGGCTGGGGGATGCGGAACTCATGAACTTTGTGGGGATTGCCCCGTGCGGAATGCAATAGAACAAGCTTTCCGGCAGCAAAAGAATTTTGTGGATATGGAAGCTACTTTGAAGGTGAAAGGTACCGGAGAGGCAACCGTGCTTTGTGATACTCATATTTCCGGGGAATATATGGAAATAGAAGGGCGCGATTGCATGGTGATTACCGTACATGACATCACGCATCTGAAGCTGGTGGAAAAAGAGCTGAAGCAGGCACGCGAGAAGGCGGAGCGGGCCGACCGGGCCAAATCTGTTTTTCTGGCAAATATGAGCCATGAAATCCGTACTCCCCTGAATGCAATAGTCGGCTTTTCCGAGTTGCTGGCTTCTGCTTCGACAGAAGAAGAAAAAATGCAGTACCTGGAGATTGTGCAGAGTAATAATGAGATGCTGCAACAGCTGATAGCAGATATTCTGGATCTTTCAAAGATAGAGGCGGGCACATTGGAGTTTGTCTTCTCGGATGTGGAACTGAATCAGGTTATGTCCGATTTGGAGCAGCAATTCCGTATGAGGGTGTCTGATTTGGGAAGTGATATCCGGATTATCCGTGAAACACCCGAAATGGGATATACAATGCATACGGACAGAAACCGTTTTGCTCAAGTCGTTTCCAATTTCATTAACAATGCTTTGAAATTTACTGTTACGGGTAGCATAACCTTGGGCTATCGTCCGTACGAGGAAGGACTTTATTTCTATGTGAAAGATACCGGGAGCGGCATACCGAAAGAGAAACTGGGCCATATCTTTGAACGTTTTGTCAAACTGGAACAAGAAAAGACGGGTACAGGATTGGGACTTTCCATCTGCCAGACCATTGTTCATAAGCTGGGTGGAGAAATCGGTGTGGAGTCGGAAGAAGGCAATGGCTCTACCTTCTGGTTCACTTTGCCGTGGAAGCCTAAGACCAGGCCAAAAAATGTAAAGGAGAAAGAGTAAAAAGACAAATTTATAAAAAGATTTAATAACCTTAGGTATCCCGAATTATTGTTGTATTTTTGTCATTCAAAATTAAACCTAAAGACTTGCATGACTGCAACAAAGGATGATTATTTTCATGTCGGACTGACCGACGAGCAAGTGCGGAAGAGCCGCGCTGAGCATGGTGTAAATTTATTGACACCCCCCAAACGCCCTTCTCTGTGGAAGTTGTATCTGGAAAAGTTTGAGGACCCTGTAGTAAGAGTACTGCTGGTTGCCGCATTGTTTTCTTTGATTATTTCCATTGTAGAGAATGAGTATGCCGAAACAATCGGTATTATTGCTGCCATCCTGCTGGCTACCGGTATCGGTTTCTTCTTTGAATACGATGCCGGCAAGAAGTTCGACTTGCTGAATGCGGTGAACGAAGAAACTTTGGTAAAAGTGATCCGCAATGGCCATGTGCAGGAAATTCCCCGTAAAGATGTAGTGGTAGGTGACATCGTGGTGCTGGAAACCGGCGAAGAAGTGCCTGCTGACGGTGTACTGCTGGAAGCCATTTCCTTGCAGGTGAATGAATCGAACCTGACGGGAGAGCCGGTAGTGACCAAGACTATCGTAGAAGCTGATTTTGATGAAGAAGCAACGTATGCTTCCAATCGTGTCTTGCGCGGTACGACGGTGGTGGACGGACACGGTACCATGCGTGTAGAAGCCGTAGGCGATGCTACGGAAATAGGCAAAGTGGCCCGCCAGAGTACCGAGCAGAATACAGAGCCTACCCCTCTGAATATCCAGTTGACCAAATTAGCCAATCTCATAGGGAAAATTGGTTTCACTGTAGCAGGCCTGGCATTCCTTATCTTCTTTATAAAGGATGTGGTGCTGGTTTTTGATTTCTCTTCGTTCCATACGTTCCGTGACTGGTTGCCGGCTTTACAGGCTACCCTGCAATATTTTATGATGGCTGTCACCTTGATTGTGGTTGCCGTGCCCGAAGGGTTGCCGATGAGTGTGACGCTCAGTCTGGCATTGAACATGCGCCGTATGCTTTCTACCAATAATCTGGTGCGTAAGATGCATGCCTGTGAGACGATGGGAGCCATTACGGTTATCTGCACCGATAAGACCGGAACGTTGACACAAAACCTGATGCAGGTGTACGAACCTAATTTCTACGGATTGAAGAATAACGGAGAATTGGGAGAAGATGACCTCAGCAAGTTGGTGATGGAAGGCATTAGTGCCAATTCCACTGCTTTTCTGGAAGAGGAGGTGTCCGGCGAGAGACCGAAGGGAGTCGGTAATCCGACAGAGGTTGCCTTGCTTTTGTGGCTGAACGGGCAGGGATGCGATTATCTGAGCCTGCGTGAAGATGCCAAAGTTATTGACCAGCTGACTTTCTCTACAGAGCGGAAATTCATGGCTACCCTGGTGCAATCTCCTCTGCTGGGGAAGAAAGTGTTGTACGTGAAGGGTGCCCCCGAAATCGTATTAGGTAAATGTAAAGATGTACTCTTGGACAGCAAGCGAGTGGATGCTGTGGAATATCGTTCTACGGTGGAAGCGCAGTTGCTCAATTATCAGAATATGGCCATGCGTACGCTTGGCTTTGCATTCAAGATTGTGGATGAGGCCGAAACCGGTGATTGCGTGTCACTGGTTGCCGGAAATGATTTATCCTTCTTGGGAGTAGTTGCGATCAGTGATCCCATCCGTCCGGATGTGCCTGCAGCGGTTGCTAAATGCCAGTCGGCAGGTATCGGCATCAAGATTGTAACGGGCGATACGCCGGGTACAGCTACCGAAATAGCTCGTCAGATAGGCTTATGGAAGCCGGAAGATACGGAAAAGAACCGCATTACGGGTGCTGCATTTGCCGAATTGACGGATGAAGAAGCACTGGATCGCGTGATGGATTTGAAGATTATGTCGCGTGCTCGTCCCACGGACAAACAACGACTGGTACAGTTACTGCAACAGAAAGGTGCAGTGGTAGCAGTGACGGGCGACGGGACGAATGACGCTCCTGCCTTGAATCATGCGCAGGTAGGTCTTTCGATGGGAACGGGAACGTCTGTTGCCAAGGAGGCCAGTGATATTACTTTGCTGGACGACTCATTTAACAGTATCGGTACAGCTGTAATGTGGGGACGTTCTTTGTACAAGAATATACAGCGCTTCATCGTATTCCAGTTGACAATCAATTTTGTTGCACTATTCATTGTCCTGCTGGGTTCCCTGGTCGGTACAACGCTTCCTCTGACTGTGACGCAGATGTTGTGGGTCAACCTGATTATGGATACCTTTGCAGCTTTGGCATTGGCTTCCATTCCACCCAGCGAAAGTGTAATGAAAGAAAAGCCGCGTAAGAGTACCGACTTCATCATCACTAAACCCATGAGGTATTATATCTTGGGTATGGGTATCACCTTCCTGGTACTGCTTATGGGCATGCTTTTCTTGTTTAATAATGCAGAAGGCGGCATGACGATGCGTCGCTTGACTATTTTCTTCACCTTCTTCGTTATGTTGCAGTTCTGGAATCTTTTCAATGCACGTGTATTCGGAACTTCGGATTCTGCATTTAAAGGTCTCTCCAAGTCCTATGGCATGGAGCTGATTATACTTGCCATATTGGGCGGGCAAATACTGATTGTGCAATTTGGCGGTGCGGTGTTCCGTACTGTTCCCCTTGATTTCATAACCTGGATAACGATAGTTGCTTCCACCTCCTTGGTGTTGTGGATAGGTGAACTAATCCGTCTTATCCGACGTTTAACACAAAAATAGAAAATGGAAAGAAAAGGAATTAAGAACCTTATTATTGACTTTGGAGGAGTTTTGATTGATCTGGACCGTCAGCGCTGCCTCGACAACTTTAAGAAATTGGGAATGCCGGATACGGAGGTCGTATTGGATATCTATCACCAGCAAGATTTCTTCCAGCAGTATGAAAAAGGACTGATTACTACAGCGGAGTTTCGGGACGTGATTCGTGAAAAGATTGGGAAGCCGGTGACGGATGCCCGGATAGACGAGGCGTGGAATAGCTTTTTGGTAAATATCCCTACGTATAAACTGGATTTGCTGCTGAATTTACGCAAGGATTATGTCGTTTATCTGCTGAGCAATACGAATGAACTTCATTGGCAATGGTCGTGCCAACATGCGTTTCCTTACAAGACTTTTCGTGTAGAGGACTACTTTGAACATATCTTCCTCTCTTATGAGATGAAAATGGCGAAACCGGATGCCGAGATATTCCGGAGAGTATTGGATGAAACCGACATTGTTCCTCAGGAAACCCTTTTCATTGATGATTCTGATGCCAATTGTCGTACGGCAGAGACATTGGGCATTTCTACTTATACGCCGGAAGCACATGAAGATTGGAGCCATTTGTTCAGATAATCGTCCGAGTGTAGCAACTATCGGCTTTTTCGACGGAGTACACCGGGGGCACCGATATCTGATAGAACAGGTACGTGAAGCTGCTGCCATGCGTGGTCTTGCTTCGTCGGTTGTCACGTTTCCTGTGCATCCGCGCAAGGTGATGCAGGCAGATTATCATCCGGAATTGTTGACTACTTGCGATGAAAAGGTTGCCCTGCTTGCCGAAACGGAAGTGGACTATTGCATTATGCTTGATTTTACTCCTGAGATAGCCCGCCTATCGGCCCGGCAATTTATGGCGGTATTGAAAGAACAGTATCGTATACAAGCGCTGGTGATAGGTTATGACCATCGTTTCGGGCATAATCGCAGTGAAGGCTTTGATGATTATGTGCGTTACGGGCAGGAACTGGGTATGGAAGTACTTCTTGCGCGCGCGTACTCTTATAAGAAAGATAACGAGGCCGAAGTAACAGTCAGTTCTTCCGTCATCCGCCGCCTTTTGCATGAAGGCCATGTGTCCGAAGCAGCCGAATACCTGGGATATGATTTCTTCCTGGATGGTACTGTAGTAAGCGGGTATCATGTGGGACGTAAAATCGGCTTCCCTACTGCCAATCTTCGTGTAGGCGACCCGGATAAACTACTTCCTGCGGATGGAGTATACGCTGTTCATGTGTTTCTTGATGGGAAAAAGTACGGTGGTATGCTGAGTATCGGTTATCGCCCTACGCTTGACAATGGTCCCGACCGCAGTATTGAGGTTCATATCTTCCATTTCAACGCCGATGTATATAATCGGCCGATGCGCATTTCCTTTGTTCGCCACACTCGCCCGGAATTGAAATTCGACAGTATAGAAGAGTTGATATCTCAACTCCATAAAGATGAAGCTGAGATAAAGAGTATACTTGCTCAATAACCTACTTACTTAATACTGAAAAAACGTAAAGAGAAAGTGGTGGGATGATATCGAATGATATCAATCTTCAAATTACCCCCTATATTTCAACAAACGAAGATATTGGGGCGGTATATTTCTTTTTCCCCTTTTTGCACATGCGGAAAGTTTTTGGTAACATTGTATTTGATTAATATGATGATTGCAATGAAAAACACCTTTGCCGTTTTTTTTATGCTCTGCTTCTGTTTGCAGGGATTGCCTCTCTTGGCAGACACAACGCCTTATTTTCAGCATATAGATACTCGTGGAAGTAGTGTGAGCGGCATCTGCAAAGATCGTTCCGGGACGATATGGCTTGCTACTTCGACGGGCTTGAAAAACTATGGTGAATTGATGAGTAGGCGCCCTTCTTTCGAAACATATTTGCAAGCACTCGATGTACATACCGAGAGTGTGCAATGTGACGGAGAAGGTAAACTCTGGCTGAGGACAGTATTATGCTCGATGGTGGTTTATGATCCGAAAACGAATGAAGTGATAGAGGATGTGGAGGCATTGCTGCAATCATGGGGAATTAGAGTGTGGTATGATTTTGATTTGCTGATAGACCGGCAATACCGTTTCTGGATTTACAAGGATGGCACCTTATATTGCTACGAGCGTCCCGACAACCGATTGCGCTCGTTCAATGCACCTGACGGAAAGATATTGTCTTTAACGATTGGACAGAAGGAAGCCTACTTTTGCACGGCCGATAGTCTATATGCATTGGATATTGCCTCTTTTGCATGTCATACCCGGACAAAACTTCCTTTTCAATTTACCGGAAAAATTGTTTTGCATGAAGATACCGGGGGTAATTTATGGTTGGGACATAACAACATCTTGTTGCGCTATATAGCGACCGGAAACCATTGGGATATCTGTGCGGATAAGCTGAAATCGGATATCATGGGCATTTTGTCACAGCCGGACGGAACAGTTTGCGTAGGTACAAATGGTGACGGTTTGTGGCTGTTCAATGCAGACGGGAAGCTTAATCGGATATTGCGCTATGATCCGTTTCATAAAGGTGGTTTATACAATGACCATTTGGGAGCAATCTATTGTGATGATATGGGTAATCTATGGATTACTTATACCAAACAGGGGATGTCTGTTTATAATCCTCAATATCAGGATTACTACATGCAGCACTTGGCTTCATTGCTTCATCGTAATATCCCGGATGATATTTTAAGTTTTTATACGGATCCTGGAGGAAAACTCTGGATTGGTACCGATGGTAATGGAGCCTATTGCGTGGATAGTAAAAAGGGAACTGAAGAACAGTTGGAAGGACTTGAAGAGGCTGCTGTAGTTTCAATGTTTATGGACTCGAAAAGCAGGCAATGGGTGGGTGTGTATCGGCACGGTTTGATTTGTATTGAAAACGGGAAGCGTACGCGCTACTTTGAAGGATTGTCTCCTTATTGTATAATAGAAGATGCCAAAGGATATATCTATGTGGCAATTTTAGGGCAAGGACTTCATCGGATTCAACCGGAAAGCGGTGAAGCACAAAAGATATACCTCGGAGGAGAGTGGGTGATGGAAATGGTATGCGGGCAGGAACAGAAGATATATATTGCTGCGACAGACGGACTTCACATACTCGATACCGGGACACAGCAAATAGAAACTTTGTTAGGAAATAGGGCAGGTACACAATCCTTTTCGAACGAAGACTTGGCTGCTGTGGCTTACGACAGCAGGGGTTGGGTATGGGTGCTTTGCAATCGCCGCCAAGGCGTAGTCAACATCTTTGATTTGAAGAATGATACCATCATTACATTGCCCCAACTAAAAGACTACAATATCAAGAGCTTTGTAGAAGATGACCGGGGAGATATGTGGCTGGCTTCCGATCAGGGAATAGTGCAGATTACAGTACGGACAAATCGTGTGACGGGTAAACATGTTTTGCATACCTATTATTATCAGAATGATAACTCGCACGAATCGGTTTATTATAATTTCCGTGCTGCGAAGAAATTGCCGGACGGCAGATTGATTTTTGGGAGTACTAATGGTTATCAGGTGATAAATCCGGTAATCTTATCATCGTTGATGAGCAGGAAGCAGGAGTATAGCCCGATAAAGTTCACTTCATTAAGGGTGAACGATTCTCCGGTTATGGCAGGTAAGCCCTATAACGGCAGGATATTGCTGAATGAAAATATCACTTATGTTCGGAAACTCGATTTGGAGTATTATGAAAATAATATTTCTTTGGAACTGTATCCACAGGACTACGGTGTGCCTTTCAAACGGAATTATTATTATTGGTTGGATAATTGGAGCACTGAATGGATGTCGGTGAACGACTATACTGTGATGCTTGCCAACCTGCCTCCCAAGAGTTACAAGCTATTCATCAGGGAGCAGGATACAACAGGAGAACTGTCCGGAAACCTGGCTGAATTGGAGATCATTATCAGACCTCCTATGTGGAAGTCTACAATTGCTTATATCTGTTATGCTATCCTCTTTGCAGTTCTGCTCACTATATTTTTCTACTATTGGTATAACAAACAGAAGTATAAACTGCGCTTGAAGCAGATGGAAATGGAGGCTGAACGCCAATTCCAGATGAACGAAATGAAGTTGCGTTTCTTCACTAATATCAGCCATGACTTTCGTACCCCGCTTTCTCTGATTATAACTCCGTTAGAAGATTATCTGAGCCATGCGGAAGATCATGATCGCATGAAGATGTTCTTGGAACCGGTGCACAGAAATGCAGTGCGATTGTTGAATCTGGTGAACCAGGTGCTCGATTTCCGTAAATTGGAAGTATATGGCGGAACTCTGAACTTGTCTTATGGCGACATAATCTCTTTCATGAAAGAAGTCTGCTCCTCATTTGCAGTATTGGCCGATGACAGTCATTTGATGTTGTCCTTTCATTCTTCCGTTGAGAAGCTGGAAATGTCTTTTGACAAGGATAAAGTGACAAAAATCATGATGAACCTGCTTTCCAATGCATTTAAGTTTACTTCGAGCGAGGGCTCTGTGCATGTTTCGATAGAAGTTTGGAATACGGAACTGCAAGTGAAGGTTGCGGATACGGGGCGAGGAATACCTGATGCCGACAAACAGCGTATATTCGAACGCTTCTATCAGTCATCCGGTCAGAATACGATAGGGATGGGGTGCGGCATCGGGCTGCATATAGTGAAAGAGTTTGTAGAACTGCATAAAGGTAAGATAACTGTTATGGACAATCAGCCTCAAGGAGCGGTTTTCCTGTTCACCTTACCTATCTTGAAGGATGAGAAAAAAGCCATTTCTCTGACTGCGGCCAAAGAAGACTTGCAGGAGGAAGAAACCACTACGGATGAAAACGAAAGAAGTGATGCTGCTTTCTTGCTGTTGGTAGAAGACAATCCGGATTTCCTTGCCTATATGAGCAAAACGCTGTCTGACAAGTATCGCATTCTTCAGGCGCATCATGGTAAAGAAGCACTGGAAATACTGAAAAACAACTCGGTGGATATTATTATCAGCGATGTTATGATGAGCGAAATGGACGGGTTGGTATTGTGCAAGACTGTGAAGAACAATATAGAAACCTCACATATACCTATTATATTACTTACGGCCAAAGTGCTGGAAGAAGATGAACTGAAAGGCTTGGAGATGGGGGCGGACGATTATATCACAAAACCTTTCAACCTTTCCATTCTCCGGCATAGAATACAGAAGTTACTCGACCGTAACCTGTATTCCCACGAACGATTCAAAAAGGAAATCGAAATCAATCCTTCTGAAATAACCATTACTCCGTTGGACGAGAAACTGATAGCAGATGCCATCCGTATAGTGGAGGAGAATATGGAAAATTCCGGTTTCTCGGTAGATATGCTTAGTTCTCAATTAGGAATGCACCGTACCAGTCTTTATAAGAAGCTTCTTTTTGTTACGGGAAAGACGCCGATAGAATTTATCAGACTGCTTCGGTTGAAACGCGCTATGCAGTTGCTTGGCAAAAGCCAGCTGTATGTATCTGAAATATCTTATAAGGTAGGCTTCAATTCTCCCAAGATATTTGCAAAGTATTTCAGGGAAGAGTTTGGAATGTCTCCGCGTGAATATCTTAAATCTTTGAATATCAGGGAACATGAATGAGAAGTTCAGGTATTTTCTTTGTGCTGGTTTGTTAATAAAAGAGTGATGATTTGTTAACCGGTGGCAAAACATCAAACGTAGCATAATGTTACGACATTCACACCCCATTTATTTCTTTGCTTTTTTTTGATTTGGACTTTTTTAGCTACACTTTTGCAAGTGAAAAACAATTAAGTTATCCTAAGTTTAATTCATGATGAAAAGCAAAAGACTATGATTTACACAACATTTCAGAGTCGGCATGCCTTTGCTATATGCAGGCGCATGTCTTTCTTATTGGTGACATTGCTGTTATGTTCAACTACAGCATTGGCACAAGAGCTAAAAATCAATGGTGTAGTGACCAGTTCCTCCACCGGAGAAGAATTAATAGGAGTCTCGATATTGGTAAAAGGCACAGGAAAGGGTGTTGTAACCGGTGTAGATGGTTCTTACTCGCTGACAGCCAATCCCGGTCAGGAATTGGAATTCTCGTATGTAGGGTATAAAAACAAATCGGTGACTGTCAGGAAAAGCGGCAGGCTGGATGTGGAACTGACAGAAGATGCCCAAATGCTGGATCAAGTAGTAGTAGTGGGTTACGGTACGATGAAACGTAGCGACTTGACCGGTTCCGTAGCTTCCATTTCGGAAGAACAAATCAAGCAAGGTGTGAATACTTCTATCGAACAGGCCATGCAGGGACGTATTGCCGGTGTACAGGTAATGCAGAACTCGGGTGCTCCCGGTGGCGGTATCTCGGTGCAGATTCGTGGTATCAACTCACTGAACGGCAACGAACCGCTTTATGTCATTGACGGGGTGGCTATTTCGGGCCAAACTGGCAATAATTCAAGTGTGTTGAGCTCTATCAATCCATCGGACATTGTTTCAATGGAAGTTTTGAAAGATGCTTCGGCCACAGCTATTTATGGCTCACGAGCATCGAATGGTGTGGTTCTTATCAATACCAAGCGTGGAGAAGAAGGCAAGCCAAAATTGAGCTACGAAGGATATGCTGGTTGGCAGCAGCTACCGGGCAAGTTGAAGGTGATGGATCTTTATGATTATGCAGACTATTACAATACTCGTGCTGAAATTATGGGTTGGGGAGTACGCGAAGATTACAAAGACCCCTCTTTGCTGACTGCCGGTACGGATTGGCAGGAAGAACTTTTCCGTACAGCCTTCATGCACAATCACCAGATAGGTGTGAGTGGTGGAAACAAGGGCGTGAACTATGCTCTGTCCGGCGGTTATCTTAATCAGGATGGTATTGGTTTAGGTTCCGGTTTCGACCGTGTTTCTTTCAGAACCAATTTTGATGCTGAAATTACCAATTGGCTGAAAATCGGTGTAAATGCTTCTTATGCACACACCAAGCAAGTGACGACACTGGATAGTTCAGGTCTTATCAGCGTGGCCCTTGACCAACGCCCCGACGTATCTCCTCGCAATGCTGACGGCTCTTATGGGTTCGTTGAACAGGACCAATTCGGTACTTATTATACCAATCCTTTGTTCGAAGCGCAAATGAAGGAGAATTATAATACAAATTCACAGTTTTACTATAATATCTATGCCAATATCAATCCTATAAAAGGACTGAATCTGCGTTTGGAGTATGGTGGAAGTCTCAATTATGGCAACAGCTATTACTTCTGTCCCGAATATCAGTATGGTACGGTAGTAGTAGAATCGGAATCCAACCGTGGCAGCAGCAAAAGTGATAATTGGTCGCTGAAGACTTATGCTACATACGATTTTACTGTAGCCCGGAAGCACAAATTCCAGATTATGGCAGGACACGAAGCGCAGGAAGGCAGTTGGGAGAACCTTTCGGGTAGCCGTAAAGGGTACATCTCCGATGCCATTCATAACCTTGATGTAGGTGACGCTACTACGGCCAAGAACAGCAATGGAGGTAACGGTTGGGCGATAGAGTCTTATTACGGACGTCTGAATTATAATTTCGATGATCGCTATTTGCTGACCGGTACTCTTCGTTCGGACGGTTCATCCAATCTGGGCCCGAATAACCGATGGGGTACATTCCCTTCTGCCGCATTGGCATGGCGCATCAATAATGAATCGTTCATGAAAGGTATAAAAGCAATTAACAACTTGAAGCTTCGTTTGGGTTGGGGTATTGTAGGTAATCAGAATGCCGGAACCTATGCTTACGGAACCACCATGAAGAACTCTACTACGGCCTGGGGTACCGGTTACTATCCGGGCAATTATAGTAATCCGGATTTGAAGTGGGAACAAACAGAAGCTTATAATCTCGGTTTGGATCTGTCCATGTTCGACAATCGTCTGGAATTTATTGTAGATGCTTATTATAAGAATACGGATAACTTGTTGATGCTTGCCAGTCTTCCTGCTTATGTCATCGACTCGGAAGGAGTGGGCATGTCTGCCCCTTGGGTGAATGCAGGTTCTATGCGCAATAAGGGTATTGAGTTTACACTGAATACGGTAAATATCAGCAATAAAGATTTAACTTGGCGTACTGGCCTGACTCTTTCGTTCAATAAAAACGAGTTGACCAAACTTTACTCTTCCGACTCAAAAATCCTGGGCCGTATCGGTGATAATATCTATACGCAGTCTGAGATCGGCAAGCCTGTCGGACAGTTCTTCGGTTACAACGTAATCGGTATGTTCAAGGAAGAGGCTGACTTCTACCAGCGTAATGCTGCCGGTGAATTTTTGTTGGACCAGACAGGTGCACGTATCCCCGTAGCCCGTCCGGCCAATTCGGATGGAACGCTTTATCCTATAGCTGAGAATAGTATCTGGGTCGGTGATTATATCTTTGAAGATGTGGATGGTGATGGCAAAATTACCGAGAAAGACCGTAAGTATATCGGTAACCCGAATCCTACGTTTACTTTCGGTTTCAATAATGTGATTACTTACCGGGATTTTGAACTGTCCATGTTCTTCAATGGCAGTGTGGGTAATGATGTGTATAATGTATTGCGCCAGTCGCATACCGATCCGTTGGGCTGGGGTAATAAAATGAAAGAAGTGGCTAACTATGCCCGTATAGAGTTGATTGACCCGGACGGTGAGAAGGTAATATCCAATGTACGTGTGACGAATCCTAATACAGCGACAGTACAGCGCGTATCTGCTGCCGGACAAAGCAACAATGATAACAACCGTGTCAGTTCCCGCTTTGTGGAAGACGGTTCGTACATCCGCTTGAAGAGCCTCTCGCTGGCTTATAACCTTCCCAAGAGATGGCTTCAGAAGATCAATGTAGATTGGATGCAAGTGTATGTCAATGCACAGAACCTTTTCACTATCACTTCTTATGACGGATATGATCCGGAAGTAGGTGCCCAGGGGCAGAATGTAACCCTGATGGGTTTGGATAATGGCCGTTATCCCTCACAGCGCATCTATAACGTAGGTCTTAAACTGAACTTTTAACTATTAAACAGACTTTGGAATATGAAAAAGATAAATAAAATATCAGCTATAGGTCTTATGGCCATTGCACTGCTGACCGGTAGTTGTTCTGATAGTTTTTTGGAGAAATATCCCGGCAGTAATTATACGGGTGAAAGTTATTATTCATCGGACAAAGCGGTGTTGAAGGCTTGTGAACCGCTTTATAACCGTGCCTGGTTCAACTTTAACCGCCGTGCCATGATGGGGCTTGGTAGCTATCGTGCCAATGATGCATGGAATCCTTATGCCAATGCGGAGTTTGCCCGTTTCCAGACTACTGCGCTCACCGGTGAGGTAGTGCAGGCGTGGTCTTCTCTTTTTACGGTAGTAACGATGTCGAACTCCATCCTGCATGATGTGAGCCAGAATGCGAGTGAAGCCGTCACAGAAAGTGTGAAGAATCAGGTAATGGGAGAAGCCTACCTGATGCGTGGCGCTGCTTATTTCTATATGGTGCGTATTTGGGGGGCAACTATCCTCTTCGAAAACAATGATGAAGTGGTGCTTACTCCTATTCGTCCGCTCAATCCGGAAGAAGATGTACTGAAGTTTGTTATCCGTGATTTCCGCAAAGCTGCTACTCTGCTTCCCGAAAAGGGAAGTAATGGGCGTGCATCCAGTTATGCGGCTAAAGCTCTTTTGGCAAAGGCTCTTCTGGCACGTTCGGGCTGGAACAACGGTGGCACCCGAAACGAAAGTGACCTGGTGGAATGTATCAGTATTTGTGAAGATATCATAGACCACAGCGGATCGGAACTCATCGACTATGAAGACTTGTTCAAATATCAGTTTAATGACAATTCCGAATCATTGCTGGCTATGAAGTGGGCTTCACCGCTTACCGGTGGCTGGGGCGAATGCAATGCATTGCTGTCCGATATTTCCTTCTCCGACGTTTGCGATGTGAATTGTTGGGGTGGTAGCTTGGGAACGTCTGTAGATATGGTCGAACTGTATAATATGGAACCGCAGGATAAGAAACGTCTGAAGGCTACATTCTTTGTTGAAAACAGTCACTATGACTATATTAAATCGGCTTCCGGCGGCTATACTTACAACAAGAAGCTGATACAACTGAAGAAAGGTGTAGTAGGCAGTAAGGAAGATGTGGACGGACAGCTGGCACAGATGGCTTCGCCTCTCAATACATATATCATCCGTCTGGCCGATGTTTATCTGACTCATGCAGAAGCTGCTTTGGGTAACAGTGCTGAATTGACAGGCGGACGCGGGCTGGCAAGTTTCAACGCAATCCGTAGCCGTGCAGGATTGCAGCCCAAGGCCAAGATTACATTTGAGGATATTATTCGCGAACGTCGTGTAGAGTTCTGCATGGAGTATTGCAATTGGTTTGACATGGTAACCTGGTATCGCTGGAAACCGGAATATATGCTGAATTATTTTAATCATGAACAGCATCGCAATCTTTTCTTTACTGAAGGAAACGTTGAGATCAACGACGACGGCAAGTTCAGATATACCTTCGGCTGGACAGATGCCGATGGAAATATCTATTGGAGCGATGCTCTTCGTGATGCCGACGGTAATGTAGTACAGACTAAGGAAGAGGGATATGTATTTGATCTTGAGGTGCTCATGCCGGAGAATGACGTAGATCGTATCAAGATAGATGGCAGCAATGTTTTCGTGCCTTATCCGGAAGCAGATGTTTTGCAGAATCCTTACTTGAGTGAAGCACCTCAACCTTATGACTTCGGTGATGAAAATTGAGATTCGTTTAACTGATAAAACTTTTATTTTATGTCAAGCAATAAATTCTATATAAGACTAAGTTGGCTGATGTTGCTGATAGTAGCATTGCAGTTCAACCTTACATCGTGCAATGATGACGAAAATGGGGGTGGAATGCCTGAAATCACGGCAGTTCGCGTACCCGATCCGGAGAAAGCGGATAGTACCTTTGTGAAGACCTCTCCCGGACAATTGATTGCTATTATCGGACGGAACCTGCAAAATGCGCATCACGTCTATATCAATGACCAGAGCATCTATTTTAACCCGACGATGAATACGGATCATAGCATAATGCTCACCATCCCGACCGAAGAAGATGGCTTTATGCTGACTCCCTGGAATGCAGAGCTGAAGGCCGAAATCCGTGTAGAGACTCCCGGAGGTATTGCTACCTATTCTTTTAAAGTGCTTAGTCCGAAGCCGACTGCCCAGCGCATTGCAGGTGTATATCCGCGTGAACCGGGGGATGAACTGAAACTATATGGCAAGAATCTGCTCGATATTACCCGGGTGTATATGACCGACCGTACACTCGATGAGATTTCAGCCATGAAAGATATGACTGAGATCGGTGGAAATCAGGTTGAAATAACAGGTTATAGCCTGACGCAGAACCGTTATCTGGATAATCAGACGAAGACCTATGTTACGGAATCCGTCATGACATTCACTTTGCCGGCGATAACTTATGAGACAGGTTCGGTAGTGGTAGAATGTGAAGCCGGTGTTGCGGCTGCCGAATATGCAACATTGCCGCCGCGTCCGGTATTGACAGGTATTTCTACTGACATGCCTATACCGGGTGCTGCCGTTACATTGCGCGGTACGAACTTCATCCAGGTAGAAGCTGTGAAGTATGGTGACATCACTATTCCGGGAGACCAGCTCACCGTAGCCGAGAGTGAAGATGCGATAACCTTTACGATGGGAGATAAACCGGCTGCTGCTACTTCGACGTTAACGGTAATAACTCCGGGTGGTGAGACTGAAATGAAGTTCTATGAATATGAGCGTCTGTTGGTTGACTTCGATAACCGTGGTGTAGATATGAAATGGGATCCCAATGCTACCTATCAGGAGGCCGATGGTACGAATCCGCCTTACGTATCGGATGGTAAGTTTGCTTTGATGAATGTACAGGATAATGGCTGGAACTGGTGGGGAACCATGATCTACTGGCAGGCTAATGCAGAAGGAACACCGTTTACTTTACCAAGTTATGACTTGATTCCTGCCAATACACCTGCCGATCAGGTTTACCTGGCGATGGAATGTTACAATATTAATGCTCCGTTTACCGGTTCTGCAATGATCCACTACCAGTTGCAGACTGCCAATGCCGGTGAATCTGTATGGGAGAACTTCGATTGGGGTACGAACAAGCCCATGGAACCGGTTCTTGCAGATATAGAAGGAAATACTCCTTTGAATCAGTGGTATAGGGCTGTACTTCCATTTGGAAAGTTCGGTATCTACTCGGGAAAGACGTACAAAGACATTGTAGAATCGGGCATCACAACGATCCGTTTGATGGATATGAACTGGGCCGGTGACCCCATGTTGCTGAATGTTTGTTTCGACAATATACGTGTAGTTACGAAATAGTGCGTGTTTTGATAGGGTAATAGATTGTTAAACAAATGATGAATGTCCGGGCTTGTGAGAGTCCGGACATTCTTGTTTATCGTAAAACGTATCTTTTTTATTGTTTTTCGATAAATATTTTCTGTTTTTCTTGGTTATTACAAAAAAACGTTTTTTCTTTGCATATCGAAAAACGATAAATACTTATCGAAAAACGAAGATAGAGCAAACAAATAAAATGATATTCACTAAAAAGGTTAAGGTTATGAGAAAAGCATTAATGAGCATTACGCTATTGGTTTTATCACTCTCTATGGTGATGGGATTGTTGGTAGGAGCATTTGCTGCCGCTTGACAATTTGTGAGATAAATGTGTATCTTTGCAGACTTTTAAGAAAAGCGGAACGATGAAAACAGCAATAAAGTTGATATTGGTTTACTTTCTGATGCAGTTGGCTGGTGGATTGGTTGCAGGAGTTTTTAGCTTGCTATATACTTATAGTGTATCTGGTGCAATGGATATGGATAAGGCAAAAGAGATTTCGATGGCACCTGCCATGCTGCTGGGTTTTGTATTTATGACACTATATCTATGGTGGAAGAATTATCTGTCGGGCGACAAGCATCTGTACTTTCCGGTATCATTCTCTTTTCTGACGTGGAGCGCACTTGGTGGGCTGTCTTTAGTTTTCCTGGTAGGTACTTTGGTTTCTCAACTTGCATTTCTGCCCGATTGGATGAGCGATACATTTAATTTGCTTCAATCCGGTTGGCTGGGGATTCTCTGCATAGCTCTGCTGGGCCCGATATTGGAGGAACTGTTGTTTCGTGGTGCCATTACCAGAGTGCTGCTCGAGAAGTATTCTCCTGCAAAAGCAATTCTGATCTCCGGTTTGCTTTTCGGAATCTTTCATCTGAATCCTGCACAAATAGTGAATGCATGCTTCCTCGGTTTCTTTCTTGCTTGGCTTTTTTATAAAACGAGGAGTCTTATTCCGGGTATTCTGCTTCATATTCTGAATAACAGTCTGGCCGTATATCTGAATCTGAAATATCCTGAAGCAGAAGAACTGCCGGACTTGGTAGGGAGTACAGAATTGATTATCTACTTGGTGATATTCACTTTATTATTTTTCCTTTCCTTGAAAAAACTGAATGACTATAAAATATCTGATATTAAAAACACTACAATAACTGAAGTATGAAGAGACGATTGAACATCCTTTGCTTAATAGTAATACTCGTACTGAGCTATTCGGTACTGGAGATGGGTTATGGCTTCTTTATCGGGGCTAAACTTGGTGCGGAATCGGTTGCGGAAAAGGGCCCTTCTCTTTCGGCGCAAAAGGAACTTTGGAATATGAAATACATCAGCTTGATGCCGGAGAACTTTTCTACGAGCGGCAGCGACATTTTTCAGGATTCTGTCTACAACGAAAAGAGTGGAGAGTATGTGCCTGCCACTTATGCTTCTATGATAATCAGTGTGGATACTCATCCTGCTATTTGGGAAATGATTACTGCAAAAGGGCTGGCTTTTGTGCAAATGGGAGTATATATCTGGGCTATTGTGCTGTTTATCCGGCTGATAATCTCCATCAATAAGTCCGATATCTTTAATTGGAGGAATGTCCGTCGTTTGCGTCGTTTGGGATTTGCTTTGATAATCAGCTTCTGCTGTGCACTTCTCACAGCTTATCTTACGGTGTATGGGGTGGATGAAGTTTTCTCACTCCATGGATACAGTCTGGATATTTCAGGAGTCATAAATACCACTATGCTGGTATTGGGACTTTGTGCGCTGATTGTGGGGGAAGTGTTTGCTATCGGATTGAAAATGAAGGAAGAACAAGACCTGACTATATAGAGTGGGAGGATTGAACAATGAAAAAGTTTAGAATATTAGGTGTATTGGCAATCATAGTGATTGTGGTGGAATTTATATTCTCTTTCGCAGTAGGCTGGGAAAGCGCCAGTGATAGCTTTATGGAAGGATATAATAGTGTATACGAAAATAGGTTCTACCAGACAGCTTCTGTAGATCTGAAGCCTTTATCGGATACTCGGTTGGATTCTTTATCAAATAGTCTTTCGAAAGAGAACGTGCCTTACAAAATAGAAAAGATACGTGTTCCTATTGTTCCGTCGGTATGGACCAGTATTATTACGTTCTTTGGAGTATTCTTTACTTTTGCTCTTCTTATCGGACTTTATTGTCTGATACGCCTCTTCATTTCCATATCGAAGCGTGACGTTTTTACCGACCGCAATGTATTGAGGATACGTATCTTTACCTATTCTTTGGTTGCATTTAGCTTATTAAATTCTTTGACGGAGTGGTTTAACTACCTGGAAGTAACCAAGCAAATTGTACTGCCGGGGTATGAGGTAAAGTCCTTTGAGATGTCTGCTGACTGGCTGCTGTTAGTTATTGTCGTCCTCTTTACCGAAATATTCGCTGTAGGGGTGAAGCTAAAGCAAGAGCAGGACTTAACTATTTAGGATGATGAATGTTATGACGACAAGTAAGAAATACGAAAATTTAATGGTTCTATGTCTATTATAGTAAATCTTGATATAATGATGGCTCGGAGGAAAATATCTTTGAGCGAACTGGCGGAGAAGATTGATATCACTCCGGCCAACCTTTCTATCTTGAAAACGGGGAAGGCAAAGGCTATCCGCTTTTCTACACTGGAGGCAATCTGTAAGGAACTGGATTGTCAGCCGGGGGATATTCTTGAATATAAAGAGGAGTAGACAGATGAATAAATGGGAATTTAGTGGTTGACAGAAGATTTTATAGACAAAAGAACATAAGAGCAAAAGAAGGAATTACCTTAAATATGTTCTTATGTTCTTTTGTCTTAAAAAGATAAGTTGTTATTTGTTCCCTTTCGCCTTAAACGCCAACGCATACATCCGCATCTGCTTTACCATCGAGAGCAAACCGTTGCTGCGGGTAGGAGACAGATGTTCCTTTAGCCCAATCTTATCGATAAAATAGAGATCGGCATTCAATATCTCGTCCGGAGTATGACCGGAAAGCACTTTGATAAGCAGCGAAATAATGCCTTTCACGATCAGCGCGTCACTTTCTGCCTGAAAGATTATTTTTCCATCCGCCTCGTCTGCCTGCAGCCATACGCGGCTTTGGCAACCTTCTATCAGATTCTGTTCCGTCTTATATTTTTCATCGAGCGGTTCCTGCTCGTTTCCTAAGTCAATAAGGAGCTGGTATCGGTCCATCCAGTCGTCGAAATCGTTGAATTCGGCGATTACTTCATCTTGTACTTCGTTGATGGTCATGATATTTAGTTATTAGTGATTATTTTTCGTTGTAGATTACTTGCATTACAGTCTGTCCTACAGCCTGAAGCGTTTCTTTGTCTATGGCATCCATGTCATCTTTCACCGTATGCCAATGCTCGAAGAAGCCGTAAGGTACGATATCTATGGTGGGTACATTGCCGTACCGGTTGATAAATGTATGGTCATCGGTTACTTCGCCTCCGTTCTTGGGAACAAAGAATCGTCCGAAGCCCAGGTCTTTGGCAGCTTTCCATACCTTGCGGTTGACGTCTTTGGCCACTCTCTCGGAGGTCGCTTCGTAGCGGAACTCAGGATTCTTACCTCCCACCATATCCAGCAGAATGCCGAAGCGGGCATGATATTTGTCTACATGAGGATTGCGTGCCCATGCCTGTGAGCCAAGTCCCCAAGCTTCTTCCTTGTGTTCTCCCTGGTAGGCAGTGTGCGTGCCGTAATCTTCCGCATCCACCAGGATGATGTCAATGCCGAGTTCCGGTTCTTGTTGCTGTATCTGCCGGGCTATTTCCAGCAGTACACCTACACCGCTTGCGCCATCATTTGCGCCTAAAATGGGAGTATAGTGCTTCTTCTCATCCGGATCACTGTCGGCCCACGGACGGCTGTCCCAATGGGAGAAGAGAGCAACGCGCTTTTTGCTGTCGGGCTTGTAGGCACCGATGATATTTCTTGCTTTCAGGAGAGTGCCGTCGTAAGCAGATAAATCAATGTACTGATTATAAACCTTTGCGCCGAATTGTTCCAGCTTACTGGCCAGGTAATCGCCACATGCCTTGTGGGCATCGGTATTGGGAACGCGCGGACCGAAATCTACTTGAGCCTTGACGTACTGATAAGCACTGTCTGCATTGAATGCCGGGACATTGACCGTTACCTTGGTCGTGCTACCTTCACTGTCGTCGGTAGACTTGCTGCTGTTGTTGCTACATGCTACTATTGCCACAATCAGTAATAGAAACAGGGGGATAAATGTATAATTCCGTTTCATTATCTTTCTGTATTAAAACTTAGTTTTACTTCTTTCTTTCCGACCTCCAGCGTCACTTCCGCCCCGTTAATCAATGGCACGTTCATGGTGACGTGTCCTACGGGGAAATCGAAACATATCGGATAATCGTATTCTTGCACCAGATCGGCCAGCGCGCCGTACAAGTCCTTTCCTAAAGACTTGTTTTCTTCGTATTCCGTAAACTGGCCTATGATGAGGCCCGAAAGTTTCTCGAGCACACCACCCAGCTTCAAGTTATACATCATGCGCTCCACAGCATGAGGACGTTCTCCCACATCCTCGATGAAGAGAATGGTACCTTCGGCGGGGATGTCATAAGGCGTGCCGCGAAGCCCGTAAAATACAGACAGATTGCCGCCGCGCAGAATTCCTTCTCCTTTCCCATTGTGGTTCAGCTTATTTGCCGGGCAGACGTAGCTGAATGTTTCCTCTCCCTTCAATGCATCTCCAAACAAGATGTCTTTCAGGGCCTGTGTGCAGAAGTCATCTTCCGGCTCTACGCTCAGGTGCCGCGCCATGGGAGCATGCAGTGAAGCAAAGCCGTTTTGCTGGAATACATTGTGCAGGGCAGTGATGTCGCTGAACCCGATAAGCCATTTGGGATGCTCCCTGAACTTGTTGAAGTCCAGTTTTCCCACCAGATGCACGGCGCCATATCCGCCGCGGCTGCAAAGTATGGCTTTGGCTTTCTCGTCGTCCATCGCCTCCTGCAAGTCTTCCAGGCGTTGCCGGATGCTTCCTGCATAAGTGCCGTGCGAGCTGCCGGCATGCTTTGCAAAGACCACTTCCAGTCCCCAGGACTTCAAGCGCTTATTGACACCTTTCAGGAAGGACTTGTCAATTTTGCTGGAAGGGGAAAGAACAATGATGCGATCACCCTTTTGCAGGTATGGAGGAAAAATAAGGTTACTCATATATTATCTGATATCTATATTGCTGCAAAAATACACAATTCACCACAGATAATACCGATTAACGCAAATTTTTAAGAAAGAAGGCAATCTATGTTAATCTGTGTAATCAGTGGCGTGTTCTGTCAAAATGATATTAAACATATAAAATTTAACGCCCTTCCATGCATCGTTTTTCGACATTTTTTCGGATATTTGCTAAAAATCTAACGTTATGGAACCGATTCGGAACTTTGATGAGCTTACCGCCCACCTGAAAACTTTGAATAAAAGGAAGCGCATAGCAGTAGTTTGCGCTAACGACCCTAATACGGAGTATGCCATTTCACGCGCCTTGGAAGAGGGGATTGCGGAATTCCTGATGATTGGCGACTCTGCCATTCTGGAAAAATATCCTACGCTGAAGAAGTATCCCCAATACGTCAAGACCATACATATAGAAGATTCCGACGAAGCGGCCCGAGAAGCAGTGCGCATTGTCCGTGAGGGTGGGGCGGATATTCTGATGAAAGGCATCATCAATACTGACAATCTTCTTCATGCTATTTTGGACAAAGAACATGGACTGCTGCCGAAAGGCAAAATCCTGACCCATCTGGCAGTGATGCAGATACCTACGTACGATAAACTGCTGTTCTTCTCCGATGCCGCCGTTATTCCCCGGCCCACCTTGCAACAACGTATCGAGATGATCTGGTATGCCATTCACACCTGCCGTCATTTCGGTATCGAACAGCCTCGCATTGCATTGATTCACTGCACGGAGAAAGTCAGCGCCAAGTTTCCCCATTCGCTGGATTACGTCAACATCGTGGAACTGGCGGAAGCCGGAGAGTTTGGCAATGTTATCATCGACGGTCCGCTGGATGTGAAGACGGCTTGCGAGAAGACCAGCGGTGATATTAAAGGAATAGCCTCCCCCATCAATGGAGAGGCGGATGTACTGATTTTCCCCAACATCGAATCGGCCAATGCTTTCTATAAAGCTGTCTCCCTGTTCTCCCATGCCGATATGGCGGGATTGCTCCAAGGCCCTTCTTGTCCTGTAGTGTTGCCTTCGCGCAGTGACTCCGGCCTATCCAAGTATTACAGTATGGCAATGGCTTGCCTGACTTCCACAACCTGATACTTTACATTTAAACCTCGGCTTATGAAAATACTCGCTATCAACCCCGGTTCTACCTCAACAAAGATTGCCGTTTACGAGGACGAAACTCCCCGCCTGGTGCTCAACATCCGTCATTCGGTAGAAGAATTGTCCGAATTTTCCCGTATCATCGACCAGTTTGAGTTTCGCAAGCAACTGGTATTGCAAGCGTTGCAGGAGAACGGCATTCCTTTTGAATTCGATGCCATCGTGGGGCGTGGCGGGCTGCTGAAACCGATTCCCGGTGGAGTGTACGAGGTAAACGATGCCATGCTGGATGACATCGCCCACGCCATGCGCAGCCATGCCTGCAATCTGGGCTGTCTTATTGCTTCCGAACTGGCGGAACTGCTTCCGGGCTGTCGTGCCTTCATTGCCGATCCGGGCGTGGTGGATGAATTGGACGAGATAGCCCGCATCACCGGTTCGCCTCTGATGCCCCGCATCACCATCTGGCATGCACTAAACCAGCGTGCCATTGCCCGCCGCTATGCAGCCGAACAGGGTACACGCTACGAGGATTTGGATCTGATTATCTGCCATTTGGGGGGCGGCATTTCCGTCGGTACACATCGCCACGGTCGTGCTGTCGACGTGAACAATGCTCTTGATGGTGAAGGCCCTTTCTCGCCCGAGCGTGCCGGGACACTTCCTGCCGGCCAGTTGATAGACCTGTGCAACTCCGGCCGTTTTACGAGAGACGAATTGAAGAAACGCATTTCCGGTCGTGCCGGGCTGACGGCTCATCTGGGCACTACGGATATTCCTGCCATCATCAAGCGCATTGAGGAAGGCGACGAGCATGCCCGCCTGGTGCTCGATGCCATGATTTACCAGATAGCCAAGCACGTCGGCGCTGCCGCCGTTGTTCTCTATGGCAAGGTCGATGCCATCTTGCTGACAGGTGGTATAGCGCATTCCGAATATATCATTTCCCGCTTGCGCGAACGTATCTCCTTCCTCGCTCCCGTCCATGTCTATCCCGGCGAGGATGAACTGGAAGCCCTGGCGCTGAATGTGCTGAGTGCTTTGCGTGGGGAACTGCCGATACAAGTTTATCAATAACCGGCTTGATGAGTATTATCATGGTATTTTGTAAATAGCTGTACTTGTATATAATTTATTACATAAAATGAGAATTGATTGATATTTTATTAGTATATTTGCCTCCTCATTTTATATTTTGCCACGATGAAACCCTATTTTATTCAAAGTTTGCGTCCATGCCTGCAAAGTTGCATGATGTTCTTTTTAAGTTTAATGTTTGCCTTTCCCCTCCATGTTTATGGAGAAAACCATTCTGCATCTAAGGGAGAATATGTACTGATTGTAAGTACTTATATTTCGAGTGCACC
Organism: Bacteroides sp. GD17; assembly: GCF_038448625.1. Taxonomy (NCBI): domain Bacteria; kingdom Pseudomonadati; phylum Bacteroidota; class Bacteroidia; order Bacteroidales; family Bacteroidaceae; genus Bacteroides; species Bacteroides sp. GD17. The sequence continues at coordinate 17,118 of NZ_JBCEZS010000004.1, read as the reverse complement.
TTGGAGTAATGAACTTATAGAATCAGTACAAAAAATAGTTTTGAGGCATGATAAAATAAGCATATTCATTGAGCATCTCAATATGTTGCTTGTAGAAGATGCTGCCCAATTTGATAAAATAAAGCAAACTCTTTTCAGTAAATATGCAGCTTGCCCTCCAAAAGCAGTTGTTATGTTGGGTAATCCTATGCTTCTGTTAAGAGATGACATTAAGGAACAATGGGGAGATGTTCCGATGATTGTTTGTGCGGAGATGGATTTTATTGCTCCCGATTCGAACTATATCCTTAGTAAGCCCGTCATTGAGGAACAACGTATTCCACTTTCTAATTTGATGGATAAGTACAATATGACAGTACTGCAGACGCGGATGTTCCCACAAGAGAATATAGAACTGCTGGAACGTATGGTTCCCGACTTAAAGAAAGTTATATTGATAGGAGATGGTCGTTATTTTAATCAACAGCTTGATTACGATATGCGTCGACTTATTACTGCACAATATCCCAATCTGGAGTATGATTTTTTATCGGCTACCGAACTGAGCCTTGACGACCTGGTGGAGCGGTTGAATGAGGTTGAAGCTTCTCAAACCGGAGTGCTCTTTTCCTCATGGTCCAGTAAGTCGAATGTCATTGGCAATACTGTGCTCGATGCCAACTCGTTTCGTATTATAGGTAATATTTCCCTTCCGATATTTGCTCTTAAGTATGCCGTCATGCCGAATAGTGGATTGATTGGGGGGTATATTTTTGACAGGGATAAGTTCTTCTCCAAGTTGCAACATGTTATAGACATAGCGATAACCTACATTCAAACGGGTCAAGACGACTTTGCAGAAGTCCGTAATATACCTTGTTATATTCCTGAAGAGGCAGTCCCGACATTCGATTATCCCTCGCTGTTGATGAAGGGTTTTAGTGTAAGTAGTTTTCCTTCGAATAGTGTGTTCCTTAATCGTCCGGTGAATTTCTTTGAACGGAACAAATATGTTTTAATATGGGGAATACTGTTACTTGCTGCTTTGTTAGTTTATATCTATGTACATCAGCGTAACCGTATTGTTTCTTTGCGTGAACTCGATGAAGTCCGGCGCCGACAACTCGAAACAGATCGGGAATTGATCAGCCTCTTCGAAAATATGCCTGTTTTTTATATGAAAGCCAAGTTCATGCGCGATGATGCCGGAAGTCCTGATGACATTGCCATTTGCCGCATGAACGGGCGTTTCATAAATCACTTTGTCGGTGCTACCTATGAAAACAACCAGCGAGGAAGCGAGCTTTTGGGAGATGACTTCAAACTCTTCCTCCCATACTTGAAGTTGGTGGATGAGGAGCGGAAACCTATTACGTTTACACAATACATCTCCAAATCAGATATTTATATTTATGCTGTGATGACGCCTGCCACTCAAGAAGAACATGTCGACATTTACTGTGTAGATGCTACCGACCTCTACTATACTCAACGAAAACTTGACGAGACAAACCGGAAACTGGGATTGGTGCTCGACGTTGCCAATATTGTGCCTTGGCACTGGGATTTGCGGAAGCAGACCATTCTTTGCGAGATGAACCGCCCGGATAAGGAAGCAGATGGAATTCCGGTAATGGCAGAGAGACGGATGGAAGTTCCCGAAACCATGTACTTCTCGAAAATACATAAGGAAGACCGCGAACGGGTTCATCAAGCCTGGCGGGAACTGATAGAGGGGCGGACTTCGAAGATTTATGAAGAATACCGGATTATCAACCGCACAGCTTTTGGCTTCCGTCTGGATTGGGTAGAAGTGCGTGCCGCCGTCGAAAGCCGCGATGAGAAAGGGTTGCCACTCTCGCTGATCGGTTCATCGCATGTGATCACCGATCGTAAAAGGATGGAATCGGAACTTATCACTACCAAAGAGAAAGCCGAAGAATCGAATCGCTTGAAGTCGGCTTTTCTGGCAAATATGAGCCACGAAATACGCACACCGCTCAATGCCATTGTCGGCTTTTCGGGCTTGCTCAACTCTACCGAGGAAGAAGAGGAAAGGGAAGAATACGTCCGCATCATTGAAAACAACAATACCCTGTTGCTGCAACTTATCGGCGATATCCTGGATTTGTCGAAGATAGAAGCCGGCACTTTCGAATTCGTTGAAGCCCCCGTCGACGTGAACACCTTGATGGAAGACGTGATCCGCGTACAGCAAATGCGTGCCGATGCCAAGAATATTAAGATCGAGTTCCGTGACCATTTGCCCGAATGCTGCATCCTCACCGATCGCAACCGCTTGAGCCAAATATTGACCAATTTCCTGACCAATGCAATCAAATTCACTGAGAATGGCTCTATCACTGTGGGATATACTTCGCAGAAAGATATGCTTCGCTTTTACGTTACCGATACAGGATGCGGCATTCAGAGAGAAAAGCAAGCCGATATTTTCGAGCGTTTCGTCAAGCTCAACAACTTTGCGCAAGGAACCGGGCTGGGACTTTCTATCTGCAAAACCATCGTAAACAAGATGGGCGGAGAGATCGGTGTGGATTCGGAACCGGGAAAAGGATCGACATTCTGGTTTGTGATACCTGACCGGAAGGCTGTGATTCCAGAGAAACCGGTGGTAGAACACGAGTTGCAAGCAGTAAGCAAGAGTGATATAACCGTCCTCGTTGCCGAAGACAACGACAGTAACTTTAAGTTCTTTGAGTCCATTCTACGGAAGGATTATCGTCTTCTTCATGCCTGGAACGGGGCAGAGGCTGTTGAAATGTTTAAGATGCATCGGCCGCACATTGTGCTGATGGATATCAATATGCCCGTGATGGATGGTTATGAGGCCACCTCCGAGATTCGCAAGATATCGGCCGATGTGCCCATCCTTGCTGTGACAGCCTATGCCTATGCCTCGGACGAGCAACGCATCCTGAACTACGGTTTCGATGACTATGCTTCCAAACCTGTCAATCCTAATTTGTTGCGGTCGAAGATTCTCGATCTGCTGGCTACAAGGTTGGTGATGCTCTAACTACACCCTACACCCGCTTGATAATCTATTCATATAATGACGATTACGGGTGTATAAGAACTGTTGTAGGTGTATAAGGATTGTTTACTTCTTATACACCTTTTGGGAGGATAGTTGGCTGATTGTCGATGCAACTTGTTTATATTCAGCTGTTTCCTTCCTCTTCTATGGGTTTTCTACGACCGTAGCTAAATAACTTCTATTAACGCGATATATGGAGTTTTTCGGTGTTTTCCTCTGCGTTTATGAACCGAAATGAGGTGGAGTAATACCTATTTGCTTTGTTTGTTTTGTACTTCAGCCTTGTACATAACCTCCTTCACCCTTATCTGTTTCTTTGTCCCTCAGTTGCGGGCCGAACGGTTTCCGTACGAGGGCTGTATAGCCCACGGCTGTCCCCCGAATAGCCCCGAACCGAGGGGCGAAGAAACAGATAAGGCATAGCAACAAAAGGAATAGGGCAAAGCCATCTTTTCGCCAAGGTATTTCTCTATTTTTCTACTTGCCGCCGGAGGGAAATGAATGGGGGAAGGTCTGAATTACTGAAAGATAAATAGCCAAAAACAAAAAAGGAGCAAAGCCCCCCAAAGACTTTGCTCCTTCCAACCTTTTGTCCCTCGCAAACTAATACGAAGAAAACACCACTAATCAAAAATATACCTTTGTTCTATTTAGAAGTTGTTCTTTCCGGCATCCCACCAAAGGCGAGTACCACCGTTGTCATCTTTACCTAACTTATTGCATAATTCAGAATATTGAGCCGGGTCGTTTTCTGCAGCATCTGTAGAGAATGGCAGACGACGAATCATGGCATCAGTATCAATAGTCTTGCTTGTATTGGTTTGTACTTTGAATAGCTTTGGATATCCAGTACGGCGTTGTTCTGTCCATGCTTCATAGCTTTCGGGCCAACATGCCAACCACTTCTGAGTGATGATTTTCTCAAGCTTGACTTCCTTGCTCGCTGTTTCGTCCCATTTAGGAGAAACAGTGATGAGAGCCTCCATATCTTTGCCGACTTTGCCTTTTGAAGCAACATCTTTATAGTCGGCAGGAGTTTTGTCACTTGCTAAGTATTCGGAAGCACCTGTACAGTCCCACTGTGTGAATGATGTTGAAATTCCATTTTCGTAGCATTTTCTTGCGTCTTCGTCGGTATAGCCACGGAGTGCGGCTTCTGCACGGAGCAGCCATACTTCGGCGGCAGTCATCAATACAGCAGGAGTCTTTTCACCAATAGTATTGGTATTCAATGCAGAACATGCACCGTAAAGATTGGCGTCACCATCTTTCATCGGTAATCCTACAGGAATACCTAACAACTTGTCTTTATATCCTTCAAGGGAAGCTGTATTGTACCATTTCTCACCACGGGGGTCTTCATAGCCATTAAGTATGGACTCCATGGAAGCATTCATATATACTTCGCCCCAACCAGCTACACCATATAGCGGATTTACGTATGTTCTGCCTGATACGGCAATTGTCTCTTTAGCACCTTCCAATACTCCATTCTTATCATTCAGCGCTTTCTGGGCTTGTGCTTTGGCTGTTGCAGCATCCACATTGGAGATGCGCATAGCTAAGCGCAGACGTAGGGAATTGGCAAATGTCAACCAATCTTTTAATGTCTTGCCGTTAGTCAGCATGTCAAATTCTTTAAATTTGTTGTTGTCGCCACCGGCTGTAAGATATTCATTGATTAATTTCTGTCCTTCATCCAAGTCTTCGAAGAACTGCTTATAAGCTTCTTCCAAGCCATAAACCCTTGGAGTTTCGCCTAATTTATGATAAATCAACGGGCCGTATGTGTCGGCAACACGGTGCATTAATTCCACCTTTAGAATTTCTGTAACACCCAAATAGCCTTTCAATTGCTCATTTCCGTTAAAGTTCTTCTCGGCCTTCTGCACTTCTGTGTAGATATTACCGTATGTGTATTGCCACTCTGCATTTGTCCATCCTGAGTTTAGGTTATAGCAGGCATTATTTACCATAAACTTCGGAGTGGGATCCATGAAATAACCGGCATACATATCGTGGCTCAGGGCTTGTGTCAACTGCCATACCCAGTTGAGACCAGCCGGTGCATAGTTAAAATATATACCAGATTGAATCGTCTCAAATGGAGAAGTAAGGTTCTGGAAATCTTGCTTTTGTGATTCCTCTGAGAAACCACCTTTGATTTCATTGTCACTTTCAAACCCATCGGTACAAGCTGTAAAGCCAAGGAAGCCACCGAGGAGTAATGTTGCTATATATTTGCTTTTCATAATCTTTCGTTTTTGGGATTTTAGAATGTAAATTTCAAGTTGAAACCTATGTTGCGAGTAGTTGGCATGCCAAATACATCCACACCTTGGTTGTTATTACCTACTGACAATACTGCATCCGGGTCAAATGGTGCATCTTTTTTGAAGAAGAACAAGTTACGTGCTATCAATGATACGTCAAGTCCTTCGATAAACTTAGTCTTTGCAAGCAAAGTCTTTGGGAAGGAATAGCTTAATGAAACCTCACGTAGTCTGATATTGGTTGCATCATACATGTAGTATTCTGAAATACCGTTTCTGCCACCGACTGTACTATAAAATGCTCTTACGTCTTTGAAATGCTGGCCTTGATATTCAACAAAATTACGGTCACGAGATTCAGCGGTTGCTTTGGTTACACCTTTGGAATCCAAATCGGCTTGGGTCAGCGACATTACATCACCACCAAAACGGAAATCTATTAAGAAATATAAGCTGAAGTTTTTATAAGTAACTGTGTTACCCCATCCCAGTAAGAAGTCAGGGTTTGCATTGCCTAACAAATCTTTGTTTCCGCTATTGCCTTGAGGCTTTTCTTCTCCTGTTTCTTCATCTATTTTGGTTATGATCTTTCCGCTTTCGTCACGTTGAAATGCGTTACCATAGATGTCTCCTAACTTACCGCCTTCTTTGATGCGCATTTGATATGCCATATTGAAGCCTTCGTCATAGTAAGAGAATTGGGTATAATCGGGATGCAATGATACAACTTTATTGCTGTTGGCTGACATGTTGAATGCTGTTTTCCAACGGAAGTTTTCATTCATCAATGGAGTTGCATCGACTGTCATTTCAAAGCCTTGGTTGCGAATCTTACCTGCATTGATATAACGGAACTTATAAGCCGATCCGGAGGGGTTTACCATTCTGAGCAGTTGGTTCTTGGTGTTCGTTTTATACCATGTGAAATCAATTCCAAAGCGGTCGTGGAAGAAACGCCATTCTGTACCAAACTCAAAAGAGTTACTGATTTCAGGCTTTAAGTCACCTCGTTGTTCTGTATCATTAACGTTTACACCCCCACCGGCTGTGATAATATCTACCGGATTTGTGATTCCCAAAGGAAGGTCATTACCTACTTCTGCCCATGATCCGCGGATTTTGGCAAAGTTAATCCATTCCGGAAGATTAAAAGTTTTATTGATAATCCACGTCAAACCTACTGAAGGATAGAAGAAACCGGATTCTTTACTGTCTGTGTAGGCCAATGTAGATGACCAGTCATTACGAGCAGTAAGGTCTAAATATAACATTTCTTTCCAACCGAATTGTGCTGTTGCGAATACGGACTGAAGTGTACGCTTCTGGTTAATCGTTTGAGTAGCGGCAGCTTTAGTATCCATTACAATGTTTGGTACAGTGAATACATTGGGTTTGTATAATGATGCCACCTTTGAGTCGAGCATTAGTGAATTGACAGTGCTTAAATTGATGCTGGTACCTAAGGCTGCGTTGAGCGAAAAGTCTCCGAAATTCTTGTTGAACATTGCCATTACGTCGGCGTATGCTTGGAATTCTTGGTTGTCTGACCATACATAGCGACCGTTTTCTTTTCCATTGTATTTACCGGTGATATTAGGGGCGGTACTGGCATACATTTGATTTTCGAACTTATCACTAACATAATCTACGTTGCCGCGGGCTTGTAAATTGAACCAATCTGTGACTTTCAGATTAGCACTGATGGAAGCTAATGCACGATAGCGCTTATTAGTGCTAAGTACTCGGTTTCTTAACCAATATGGATTTTGTGACCATTCGCTGATTGTGCCGTCATCGTTCTTTTCAATCCAGTTTTGAAGCATCATATTACGGTTCGGATCAAATGTTTCGAACTCGCTCTTATACGGTGCGATATCAACGCCACGTGGAAAACCATACAGACTGACCAATGGGTTCATGTAGTAACCACCGGTAGCAGGAGAGTTTTTAATTTTTTGCATCATCAACGTAGCACTGCCATCTAACTTCAGGCGATCGTTGAACAGGCTTGCCGTTTCGTGTAAGCTTAGGTTATGTTTTTGCATTTTATTGCTGTCAACGATACCTTTTGCGGTGGTATTGGCATAAGAAAAGTAAGTTTGTATTTTCTCGTTGCCGGTTGTTATAGACAAAGAATTGATAGCAGTAACTCCGTTTCCGAAATAATCACCAACGTTGTCGTAGTCTTTCACGTTGCCTTTTGCACCCCAGCTTGCTGTACCACCGTCTTCATTGCGTCCGTACGAGTTTTGGAAATCAGGAGTGCTGATAGCATGATCTACTGTTAAATTAGTAGAGAAGGTGATACGTTGTACACCGGCTTTACCTTTCTTAGTGGTAATCAAGATAACACCATTGGCTGCTTGTGAACCATATAATGCTGCTGCAGAAGCACCCTTTAATATGTTCATGCTTTCGATGTCATCCGGGTTTAAGTTAGAGATACCATCACCTGCATCGCGGTTTACTCCATCATTGTCACCACCCATAACGGTTGCAGTAGATTCGGTAGAGTTATTCAGCATGGGGACACCATCAATTACATATAACGGTTGGTTGTTACCGCTGGCGAATGCAGAACGTGCACCACGAATAGCAACTTTAGCAGAACCTCCCAGATTGGATGTCTTATTGATTTGTACACCGGCAGTTTTACCAGCTAATGCATTAATCATATTGGGGTCTTTGGCACGGGTTAATTCGTTGCCGTTTACCTGTTGGGTAGAGTAAGTCAGTGAAGCGGCTTTCTTCTTGATACCCATAGCGGTCACAACCACAGTTTCAAGCGTCAGTTCTTCTTCTTTCATCTGTATATTAAGCATCTTCTGTCCGTTAAGGGCAACAGTGACCGGCTCGTAACCGATGTACGAGATAACCAGCGTGGCATTAGCGGGAACATTTAAGGTGAACTCACCGTCTATATTGGTGATAACACCGTTCGTAGTACCCTTCTCAAGGATGTTGGCACCGATAATGGGTTCGCCTTTGGTGTCGGTTACCACACCTTTGACGGCTACATTTTCTTGTTGTACACCTGCGACGCTTTCAACGCTTTCGCCTTGTTTGGTCAGTACGATGTTCTTGCCTTCCATCACGTAGCGGATGTTGGTTCCGTCGAAGACTTCATCCAAAACTTGGGATACGGGTTTGTTGTTGGCGTCAACATTGACTGTGCGACGTACATCGACACTTTTCTTGTTGTACACGAACAAATATTCAGTCTGTGATTCAATTTTAGCCAGTACTTGTCCCACTCTTAACTGGGAGTTGGGGATACTTACTTTGGCGCTTTGAGAGTAACTGTCCGCACTGTAAACCTGGAAAGTTACAAACAGAAGTAGGAATAGTGTGATCTTCATAGTTCGCAATAATTGCTTAAATTCTAAACTTTTTGGACAAAAAAGTCCATTCAAAGAAATTTTTCTCATATCTTTGTCACTGTGTTAAGTTAATAAATTGATTAAGGTCGATTTTTGACTGTTTCGGATCGGAAAGTATGGGGGTACTTTCCGATCTTTTTTATATGTCAAAAAAGGGGGAAAGGAATTGTTGACTGTTTCTGCTATACTTTCATGATATTATAAGATTTTAAAGGGTTAGTACTAAATTCTAAGGTCTTTATTTTTCATATATGAATATCGAGTCTTTGGCTTCGTTGATGCTGTAACTGAACGGATGGTCCTTGGAGATTGTCTTCAGGATATGTTCTATGCCGTCTTGCTCTCTGAACTTACCGGTGAATCCTCCGTGATTCAGTAGTTTGGCGCTGTTTACGGTGATTTTCACGTTATAGTATTTCTCCAGTTTGTCCACAATACAACTGAACGGGACATCGTCGAAGCAATACAATCCTTCTTTCCAGCGCAGATACTCGTAAGAAGGAAGAACGGTCTTTTTGTAACGTCCGTCGTAGTTGGCAAAGAATTCATCTTTTTGCAAGCGGGTGATGACTTGGTTACTGCGGGAGGGATAGATGTCTACGATGCCTTCTATCAAAGTAGTCTCAAATTCTTTGCTGTCGTTGTAGGCGCAAACGTTGAAACAGGTTCCTACCACTCTTACTTTATTCATTTCAGTATTTACGTAGAACGGAATCTGCTTGTTCTTGGCTACTTCAAAGTATGCTTCGCCATCCAGTTGGACGTTGCGCTCCTTGCGGCCGAAGTTGGCGGCATAAGTCAAGGTCGATTTGGAGTTCAGCCATACACGTGTTCCGTCGGCAAGGGTGATTTGTGCACGTTGTCCGGCAGGTACGGTAATGGTTTGCAGTTGGGCGTCCTTGCTATATAGATAGTCGGTAGTCATGAAATAGCCGGCTACGGCTACGATGACGGCAGCGGCAATACGTGCTGTCCAGCGGAGCATCGGGATGAGGCGTGCTGTCTTCTTTTCTTCTGCTTCTTGCTTTTCGGAGAACAGGGAGATGTCGAACATCATGCGTTCCTTCAGGAAGGCTTCCCGGTTTGCATCGGAGGCTTCCACCCAATCGAGAATTTGCTTTTCTTCGTCGATGGAGGCAGTGCCTTTGAAATACTTATATAATAGTTCTTGGTTCATCGTAAATGAATTGTTTGCTTAATAATAGAAGTGCTTTTTTAGCCCTTTCTGCATATATAACCGGATAGTTTGCGATGACCCTATGGAAAAATGCAACTTTTTTTGCAGAAAGGATGTTTTTAACATTTGAAGATTGTTGTAACTGTCATTCGTCAGTTCGATGAATTAAAAAATCGTTTTTCTATGCATCACAGAAGTTCAATTCATTGCAGCAATGTTCTCTGAAATCATTGATGCAATAAGTTCTGAAAACATTGCTGCAATGATTTCTGAAATCATTCAAAATAGTATAGAAGCGAGGTAATCCTTCAGTTCCAGCCGCAAAATGCGCAGTGCTTTCGTCATGTGGGCTTCTACGGTTTTGAGCGAAATGTTCAGTTGTTCGGCAATTTGTTTGTTCGGTAAGTTCTGGTAGCGGCTCAGCATGAAGATGGTCCGGCTTTGCTCGGGCATTCCTTGCAAGGCTTTGTGGACGATGTGCTGTATTTCGGTATCGAATATTTGGTCGGGTTCACAAGCTTCCAGCGTGGATATACGCAGGCTCAGTTCGCGCTGGCTATGGCTGTTGATGTCCTCTTCGGCACGCAGGCGTACTTGCTTGTGCTCTAAGAGGTTGAGGCATTTGTTTTTAATGATGGTCAGCAATAAAGCGTGCAGGTTGCTGTTCTCTTCCCAGCGGTCACGGTTCTCCCATAAGACGATCATTGATTCCATCAACACATCTTCTGCTTCTGCTTTATCTCTAAGGTAAGAATAAGCAAAGGCCAGAAACTTTTCTTGATTTTCTTGAAAGAAACGTGAGAAAAGATTCATAGTATGTAGGCTCCCCGGGTTGGACATCTTTGAGCTTTATTATAGAATATAAGGTTTCACTCGGCAAAACAACATAATCTTTTTGGATTATGCAAACTTTATACTTTTTTTTACGCTCTCTTACAGTCTTTTTATGACAAAAAGAAAGCCCGGCGGAACAATATCCGTCGGGCCTCTATATAATAAGGAATAGGGGAAATCTTATTTTCTTTCCGGTCTATCCTGTCTTTCCGGTCTTGGCAGCAATACCTTGCGAGACAGTTTGAACTTACCGGTTTTGGGGTCGATGTCGAGCAACTTCACGTCAATCTCATCGCCTTCCTTGATACCGGCTTCTTCTACTGTTTCGAGGCGCTTCCAGTCTATCTCGGAGATATGGAGCAAACCATCCTTGCCCGGCAAGAATTCAACGAATGCACCGTAAGGCATGATGGAGCGTACTTTACCTTTGTAGACTTCGCCTACTTCGGGTACTGCTACGATAGCCTTGATCATGCGTACAGCATCGTCGATGCACTTCTTGTTGGTTCCGGCAATTTCAATTCTACCCACATTGTCCACTTCTTCGATGGTGATGGTAGCACCGGTTTCTTCCTGCATACCTTGGATGATCTTACCGCCGGGGCCGATGATAGCACCGATGAATTCTTTCGGAATGGTCATCGTTTCAATGCGCGGAGCATGAGGTTTCAGTTCTTCGCGAGGTTCTGCGATGCATTCGGTAATTTTGCCCAAGATGTATTCGCGACCTTCTTTAGCTTGCAGCAATGCCTTCTCCAGGATTTCGTAGGACAGACCGTCTACCTTGATATCCATCTGGGTAGCAGTGATACCGTCTTTAGTACCGGTCACCTTGAAGTCCATATCGCCCAAGTGGTCTTCGTCGCCGAGGATGTCGGACAATACGGCATATTTGTCTTCGCCTGCATTCTTGATCAGTCCCATTGCAATGCCCGATACCGGTTTCTTGATCTTCACGCCGGCATCCATCAGCGCCAGCGTTCCGGCACATACGGTAGCCATGGAGGAAGAACCGTTTGATTCGAGGATATCGGAAACGACACGTACTACGTACGGATAGTCAGCAGGAATCTGGCCTTTCAATGCACGCCATGCCAGGTGACCATGACCTACTTCACGACGGCCTACACCGCGCTGTGCCTTGGCTTCGCCCGTAGAGAACGGAGGGAAGTTGTAGTGCAGCAGGAAGCGTTCTCTTCCGTGTTCCAGTACGTCGTCGATGATTTTTTCATCCAGCTTGGTACCGAGAGTAACGGTAGACAGAGACTGAGTCTCGCCACGTGTGAATACAGCTGAACCGTGAGGGCCGGGCAGGTAACCGATTTCGCACCAGATAGGACGGATTTCGGTTGTCTTACGTCCGTCAAGACGCTTGCCTTCGTCCAGGATGGAACGACGCATAGCTTCTTTTTCTACATCGTGGTAGTAACGGTCGATAAGTGCACCCTTTTCTTCCAATTCTTCTTCGCTGAACTGGGCTTTGAATTCTTCGCGGATAGCATCGAAGGCATCCATGCGTTCGTGCTTGTTGTTGTTTCCGGAAGCTGCGATGGCGTATGCCTTGTCGTAGCAAGCATCGTGAACTGCCTTGCGGAGTTCTTCGTCGTTTACTTCGTGGCAGTATTCGCGTTTTACGGTAGAACCGACTTCTTCGGCCAGTTCCATCTGAGCCTTGCACTGAACTTTGATTGCTTCGTGGGCAGCTTTCATGGCTTCCAGCAAATCTTGCTCGGATACTTCGCTCATTTCGCCTTCCACCATCATGATGTTTTCATAAGTAGCACCTACCATGAGGTCCATATCGGCTTCTTCCAATTGGTCGAAAGTAGGATTGATCACGAACTTACCGTTGATACGCGCTACACGTACTTCGGAGATGGGTCCGTTGAAAGGAATATCAGAAACTGCCAGAGCAGCAGATGCTGCAAGTCCGGCCAATGCATCCGGCATATCGACACCATCTGCTGAAAAGAGGATGATGTTTACATATACTTCTGCGTGAAAATTATCGGGGAATAAAGGGCGGAGAGCACGGTCTACGAGGCGGCAAGTGAGGATTTCGTAATCAGAAGCGCGTCCTTCACGCTTGGTGAAACCTCCGGGGAAACGTCCGAATGCGGAGAATTTTTCTTTGTACTCTACCTGTAACGGCATGAAATCTGTTCCGGGAACTGCGTCCTTGGCGGCACAAACAGTAGCTAAAAGCATGGTGTTACCCATACGAAGCATTACAGAACCGTCTGCCTGTTTTGCCAGCTTTCCCGTTTCGAGCGTGATGGTTCTTCCATCAGGAAGCTCGATCGTCTTAACAATTGGGTTGATCATAAAAAATGTTTTAATCTATTTTCTTACAAAATTCGCGCAAAGATACATATTTTATTCGTCTAAAATGGTGGGAATGAGATAAAAAGTTTGCTTTTAGTTGTTTTTTGCAATTTTCTATGCGGAAGATAAAGAGAAAATGCTTTGACTAAACTTGAAAAGGAGTATATTTGCAGGCTGATTCTGAATATGAAAAATACATTGGATAAGTAAAAACAGAGAAATAGTATGAAGAAAATCTTTTTTGTGGCACTTGCGGCAGTTGCGTTGAGTGCGTGTGATTCTGAACCGAAATTCAAGGTAGAAGGTGAAGTGTCCGATGCTGACGGCAAGATGCTTTATCTGGAAGCTTCGGCGCTGGAAGGCATTGTTCCTTTGGATTCTGTAAAGTTGAAGGGTAGCGGCTCATTCAGTTTCAAACAGGCACGCCCGGCATCTCCCGAATTTTATCGTTTGCGGGTGGATGACAAGGTTATCAACTTCTCGGTCGATTCTACGGAAACGGTTCAGGTGAAGGCTCCGTATGCCGACTTCGCTACTGCTTATACCGTAGAAGGTTCTCCCAATAGCTCGAAGATTAAGGAACTGACTCTGAAACAAATGGAACTTCAGAACAAGGTGAATACGCTGCTGCAGTCCGTGCAGGCTCATAGCATTGCTGTGGATGCGTTTGAAGACAGCCTTGCCACGCTGTTGAAGAACTACAAGGATGATGTGAAGATTCATTATATCTTTGCTGCTCCCAATATGGCGGCTGCTTATTTCGCACTGTTCCAGAAATTGAATAACTATCTGATTTTCGATCCGTTGAACAGTAAAGAGGATATCAAATGCTTTGCTGCTGTTGCAACAAGCTTGAATAACTACTATCCGCATGCCGACCGTTCCAAAAATCTCTATAATATTGTAATCAAAGGAATGAAGAATACGCGTACTCCGCAACAGAAAGTTCTGGAAATTCCCGAAGAGGCAATTAATGAAACGGGTGTGATTGACATCAGCTTGCGTGATATGAAAGGTAATGTGCGTAAGTTGAGCGAGCTGAAAGGCAAAGCGGTTATCTTGGACTTTACCATCTATCAGAATGCTGTTTCGGCTACACATAATTATATGTTGCGCGATTTGTATGACAAGTATGCAAGCCAGGGATTGGAAATCTATCAGGTGTCTTTGGATGCCGATGAGCATTATTGGAAAACAACGGCCGATAATCTGCCTTGGGTTTGTGTGCGCGATGCGAATGGAGTGTATTCTTCTATTGCAGCGTCTTATAATGTGCAAAACGTCCCTTCTGTCTTCCTGATCAACAAAAACAATGAGTTGAGCGCTCGTGGTGAGACTATTAAGGACCTGGAAGCAGCAGTGAAAGCATTGCTGTAACATGTTATAAATTAGAACTTTTCATTTAAATATGTTACAAAGCAGCCTTTTTTGCTTGACATGCATTGAATAAAAGGCTATCTTTGCAAAGGAAAATCGAGAAGAGGGTTCCAGCATGCTGACCATGTTGGAATTCTTTTTTGTTTATAGTACCATTAAAAACTAACATAAATATTTAGGAGGAAAAAAGTATGGCTTATATGTCAGAAGAAGGCTACAAGAAATTGATGGCCGAATTAAGACATCTGGAGACGGTAGAACGTCCCAAGATTTCGGCTGCAATTGCCGAAGCACGTGATAAGGGCGACTTGTCGGAGAATGCGGAATATGATGCTGCAAAAGAAGCACAAGGTATGCTTGAGATGAAAATCAATAATCTGAAGCTTACCATTGCAGATGCCAAAATCATCGATGAGTCCAAGTTGAAGACCGACTCGGTACAGATTCTTAATAAGGTGGAACTGAAGAACGTAAAGAATGGCATGAAGATGACTTATACCATTGTTTCGGAAAGTGAAGCCAACCTGAAGGAAGGTAAGATTTCTGTGAATACTCCGATTGCGCAAGGTTTGCTTGGCAAGAAGGTGGGTGACGTTGCAGAAATCAAGGTGCCGCAGGGCATGATTCATCTGGAAGTAATGAACATATCGATTTAATTGAAGGCAGGTCCGCGTGCGGGCTTGCCTTATTTAATATATAAAGCTATGGCAACAATATTCAGCAGAATTATCGCAGGTGAAATACCTTGCTACAAGGTAGCGGAGGATGACAAGTTCTTTGCATTCCTTGACATCAATCCGTTGGTGAAAGGTCATACATTGGTCGTTCCCAAGCAGGAAGTGGATTATATCTTCGATTTGAACGATGAAGATCTGGCAGCAATGCATGTATTTGCTAAGAAAGTGGCACTTGCCATCGGTAAGGCTTTTCCTTGCAGAAAGGTTGGTGAGGCTGTATTGGGACTTGAGGTTCCTCATGCCCATATCCATCTGATTCCTATGCAGAACGAAAAGGACATGCTCTTCTCAAATCCTAAGTTGAAGCTTACGGACGAAGAGTTCAAAACTGTGGCAGAAGCGATTCGTGCCGCACTTTAATTAATAATTTCCTCCCTTAATTAAATAAGAATGGGGACTGAGCGTGAGCCTGGTCCCCATTTCCTTATCTTCTCAATTCTAAATTCCTGATTAGATATAATCGTCTCCCATTTTAATCTGCGCATCGTTCACGTACTTGCGGATGGCATGTTCTTCGTCTTTTTTGCAGATCAGCAAGACATTGTCCGACTCGGCGATGAGATAGCCTTCCAGTCCGTCGATAACGGCAAGTTTGTTGTCGGGCAGCACTACGATATTGTCTTTGCTGTTATAGATAAGTGACTTGCATTTCAGGGTAACATTTCCTGCTTCGTCTCTTGGAGATAAGTCGTATAACGATCCCCATGTACCTAAATCGGACCAGCCGAAATCACCCAGTGAAACGTATACATTGTCTGCTTTCTCCATAATGCCAAAGTCAATGGAGACATTAGGGCAGGCGGGGAAATTCTCGTCGATGAATTGTTTCTCCTTGGAAGTGCCATATATATCTTTGCCGGGAGCCAGTTTGGAGGCCAGTTCGGGCAGTAAGGCCTCGTTTGCTTTAATGATGGTATTTACATTCCACATGAAAAGGCCGGAATTCCAATAGAATTCTCCGCTTTCTACAAATACCTTTGCCAGTTCCAGCTCCGGTTTTTCTGTAAAGGTCTTTACTTTGTAGAAGTTACCTCCGGCAGACTCGGCTATTTGTATGTAGCCATATCCGGTTTCCGGACGATTGGGCTTGATGCCGAGCGTAAGCAGGTTTTCTGATTGCGAAACGAACTTAAGTCCATTTTCGATAGCAGCCAGAAACTCACCTTCTTTCAATATCAGATGGTCGGAAGGTGCTACCACGATATTGGCATTTGGATTCAGGGCACGGATGTGATAAGATGCCCATGCGATGCAGGGGGCGGTGTTTCTGCGTGTCGGCTCTAGCAATATTTGGTCGGGATTGAGTTCGGGAAGTTGCTCCTTCACGAGATCGGCATACAAGTCGTTTGTCACGATAAGTATGTTTTCTTCCGGTATTACTTTTCTGAATCGGTCGAACGTTTGTTGTAACAATGAGCGTCCCGTACCGAAGAAGTCCAAGAATTGCTTAGGAAGCGTTTTGCGGCTGAACGGCCAAAAGCGGCTGCCTATTCCTCCGCCCATAATCACACAGAAGTTATCCTTATTGGTTACCATGTTATTTGTTTTTAAAGTTTCTGCTAATGTACTGCATATTTTACAAACAAGAAATGTTTGCGATATGTTTTATTACTTTTTTCGCCTTTTTTTAGGAAAAGTATTGCAGGTTCAGAAAAAAGACGTATCTTTGCACCGCAATTGAGAAATCAAGCATGCCCAGATGGCGGAATCGGTAGACGCGCTGGTCTCAAACACCAGTGGATTCACTTCCATCCCGGTTCGACCCCGGGTCTGGGTACTGAAGCGGACAAAATTGAATTATTCAGTTTGTCCGCTTTTTCTTTTCCTCGTAACTCGTTGGTTTGCTGATAGATTAAATCGAGAACTTTGTTGGGATCAACGTAAAACCCTGAGGGATTAATGTCTAAATTCTTATCTTTGCCTCCACATTATGTAATATATGTAATAATGGAAACAAACGGTTATCGCCTTCTTCTTC
>NZ_JBCEZS010000003.1:0-495188 GCF_038448625.1 Bacteroides sp. GD17 | reverse complement strand
AGACGTCGAACGATTGATGCAATTTGATGGAATCGTCAAAAACCGGTTAAAAATCAATAGTGCAATCAACAATGCGAAACTGTTTATGACTGTTCAGAAAGAGTTCGGCAGTTTCTATAACTATATCTTATCATTCTTTCCCAATCGGCAACCTATTGTCAACAATTTTAAGACCCTAAGCCAAATTCCTGCCACAACTCCCGAGTCGGATGCTATGAGCAAAGATATGAAAAAGCGAGGTTTCAAGTTCTTCGGCTCAACAATCTGTTATGCTTTTTTGCAGGCAGCCGGGTTTGTGAACGACCATTTAGAGAGTTGTTTTTGCAAAGCAATGAAATAAAAGGCAAAGGTCGGATTGTTTTATACAAGAGCTTGCATTTTTCAAGAATATTACCGGGAAGGAGAAAGCGTAGCTTCCTGATGGTAATAATGATATTGTGCTGATTTCCTGAGCTCTTTGTAATAACGTCTTGTCTCCAAGCCCCACCAAATTACTAAAGGTATAAGTAGTGCTAATGTAATTGCTATGAATTTGTAATAAAATAGCATCATTTTATCTGTCTCTTTGCTCTCTTCTATGAGAACTTTTAAATCACTTTTCTTTGACTTTCTCATAATATGTAGATTTTTCGGTAGTTTGTCATTGGGCATTTATTGTGAATAATCGTGGTATGGGTATGAAAGTGTTGGCAATAGAATGCTACTTTGATTTTGTCGATTCTGCCGGTAATTATTTTAGTTATGTAATACAGTGTGTCGGTTACTTCTCTGAAGCACGGTGAGGTTAAAGACTCTAAGATCTCTTTGTCTCGTGTTTTTATTATATACATTGTTGATGTTTTGTCTCTTTGAATAAAGAGCACAATTTCGTACCAATCAGAGCGTTTGTCGATAAGTACTTTGTAGAATTTGATAATGGCTGTTCGCATAAAAAACGCACCTAAAGCAGTCTATTCACATACTGAGGTCTGCAACAACCCGGGTGGTTAATAAACTGAATAGGTGCGCCTATCGTAGATTCGAATTGAACATACGAGCCACCATTCAGTTTAGCACCACCCAATCTAAAGTTGCAGTTTCAGTATGAGGGCTAAACTAAATTCACAAAAAGTACTTCTATTTGAAGTACGTCGCAAAGATATGAAAAGATTGGAAGATTCCTCTGCTAAATAGAAGAATAAATCTTGTATTTAAGCTCTTGTTCCAACCTTATGTATATTTGGTGGAATACGTAAAGTGGCGTAAAGAACTCGAATCGTTGATTGAGAAATGAACTGCAATAAGAATTTGTATCAAGATCTGACAAATGTTCAGAATACCTCGTTAAAATCCAACTAGCAGTAAAACTGATCAAGTAGGAACTAAGCGAGCATTAATCCGTAGTGATAAAATGTTTTTTCACTAATCTATGTGAATTATCCGTTTTTATTTTATACTTTTACCACTGAAAACTTTGTCGTGACAACGCAAATTCTGACATTATACCATGGATGTACAAGAAGAACAAGAATTAAAGAACGAAAATGAACGGTTGAGGAAGGAATTGAGTCGGCTGAAAAAGGAAACTGAATTACTGACCGCTACTCAACCCTTCCATTGCTTGTCGCAGTTTCTGATAGATAAAATGGATGCGATTATCTTTGTAAAAGATGTCGTTGATGGTTTTCGTTACTACATGGCCAATGAGCGTTTTTGCGCGATGCAGAACCTTTCGCAACAAGATATTATAGGAAAAGATGATTACGATATATTTCCTGCTGATGTTGCCGAAAAATATCGTCGGGGTGATGAAGCGGCGGTGGCCACTGGAGGGGAATATTCGTATCAAGAAGAACTTCATATTCCGGGACAAGAGAATATAATTGTACAAACCACCAAATCTTATGTCGTAACTTCAGAAGGAAACAAATTGCTGGTTTGCATTGCCTACGACATTACAAAAGCCGTTCAGAAAGAGAAGATGCTCGAGAAAGCCGTCAAGGATGAAAAGGAAGCGCACCAGATGATGAGAACCATTTTCCGTAAACTCCCTTCGGCTATTCTAATCAAAGACATAGAAGATGATTACCGCTTTTACATTATCAACAAGAAGTTTGAGCAGATGTGCAACATGTCTCAGGAGGAGTTGATAGGTAAGACGGATTATGAAGTTTTCCCCAAGGATGAAGCTGACGGATATCGGAAAGATGACATGGAAGCCTCTAACTATACGGAAGAAGCTCCCATGCTGATTCACGAAATTGTCACTTCTCCCGACCGTGATGTCAGTACTCATTTGCAAACCGTCAAGTTCTCTTTCACCTTCAAAGGTAAAAGGTTACTGGTCTGCGTGGGGATAGACGTTACTTTGCAGCACCAGATGATGGACCAGTTGCAGGCTGCGCTGGATAAGGCTGAAGAGTCCGACAGGCTGAAGTCGCAATTCATAGCTAACATGAGTCACGAGATAAGAACGCCGCTGAACTCTATCGTAGGTTTCTCCCAACTCATTGCCGAAGCGGAAAGTAAGGAGAAGCAGGAAGAATACAACCGCATTGTCGCATTCAATAATAATCTGCTGCTGACGCTGTTTGAAGACATTCTGAACCTTTCTATATTGGATTCCGGCAAGATGATCTTCAAAAACGTGGCATTCAACTTCCCTACCATGTTTAGTGATCTTGCAATTCAGATGAACGCAAAGGTAAACAAGCCGGAAGTGCAATTCATCTGCGAGAATCCGCTCAAGAAGTTAATGGTGAGGGCAGACCGCGACCGGCTGACCCAGATCGTCACCAACCTGATAGCCAATGCCGTCAAGTTCACTCAGCGCGGATATATCAAGATGGGATATGTCTGTAAGGATGGCGGTCTGGAACTCTACGTAGAAGATACGGGTATGGGTATTGAAGAACAGAACCTGCCGAAAATATTCGAACGCTTCAAGAAGTTGAACTCTTTTATACAAGGAACGGGACTGGGACTGCCCATCTGCCAATCTATTACCGAACAAATGGGAGGCAGGATATGGGTGGAATCCGAGTATGGAAAGGGCTCCATATTTCATGTATGGCTTCCTTGCTTATGCAATTAATGTCTTAACTGATTACTAATAAAGAAGCGGCTGTCCCGGCAATGGAGACAACCGCTTTCTTCTTACTATGAGAATCTTTAAAATAAATCCTTTGTCGTGATATTCTCTTCCCAGTGATGATCTTTCGGGAAAGCTTTTCCACCCCATGCTTTGCAAGAGGTCCATTCTTGTGCAGCGTCTGTCCAGAAGGGGTGTGACGCGGGCAAGCCTAACGGCAGGAAAGCGAGGGAAGTCATATAAAGACTGCCATTGTTGGTGTACCAGTCGGCTACATTCGGCTGCTTGCCGGTGAAGCCGATTGTAAGGAAGCCGTTCTCGTTGAAGTTCTCTGCTCCGTCATACATACGGTGCATGGTAGCTGTCAGGGCGGCACGTACCTGCCCGTTACCCAGTCCGGCTGGCATATCCTGATACCAGGCCATAAGGGCTAATGGTTGCATGGTTGCCAGGCGGTAGGGGATGGAACGGCCGAATGCCGGGAAGGTTCCGTCGGGAGCAATGAAGCGTTCCAAGATAAGGCTGAACTTCTGTGTCCGTTTCAGGGCACGGTCGTAATACTTCTTGTAATTAATGCGGGTATACTCCTTGCTGTCTTTCATGGCTTGCAATGTTTCCAGATACATGGGATGGAAGACATAACTGCTGTAGTAATCGAAAGCAAACACCGGTCCGTCGGCATACCAGCCGTCACCGGTATACCATTCTTCTACTTTGCGTATGGCAGAATTAACCCGGTAGCTGTCATACGGTGCTCCTGCTTTTGCCAGGAAGGCTTCGATGGTCGAAGAGAACAGCAGCCAGTTGGTGTAAGGCGGGTCTACGCGTCGCAGTTGTTGAAATTCTTCGATGTAGCGCTTCTTGGTTGTTTGGTCCAGCGGTTGCCATAATTGGTCGAAGGCACGAAGGAAACTTTCTGCTATGTAGGCGGCATCGACCAAAGCCTGGCCGTGTCCTTGCCATAACAAGTAGTCGGGACTTTGCGGGTCTACGGCATGTGCATAACTTTTCAGCGCCCATTCGCGCAGCTGTTTGCGCACCTTCCCCTCTTCCGTATCATCATCGGGCAGCGAGAGCCAGGGAGCAACACCTGCCATCAAC
Organism: Bacteroides sp. GD17; assembly: GCF_038448625.1. Lineage (NCBI taxonomy): Bacteria > Pseudomonadati > Bacteroidota > Bacteroidia > Bacteroidales > Bacteroidaceae > Bacteroides > Bacteroides sp. GD17. Next base: position 491,017 of record NZ_JBCEZS010000003.1, on the reverse strand, counting down.
CGGCCGAAGGCTTCCATATAGGTTACACGTTTGTCGCGCCCGTCCCAGCTGGGACTGACTTCCACCTGCATATTCTTTTGCAGTCGGCCTTCTGCCATATTGCTGAGTATAGGAGATGCCAGTTTGTAAAGGAGGTTGCACCAGTATATCCGGTCCGGGGTCTGTGGCGCTTCCAGGTAGCGTACGTATTCACAAGCTGCCAGCAGGAAGGCGCCTACTCCGAAGTTGGCTTCCGAATTGGCGTCGATGACTTGTCCCGGAATGGCTTTTTCGCCGATAGGCTGTACGTATCCCACTTTACCACTTTTCTGCAGGGCTGTTTTGGTCAGATAGTTCCAAGCCTTGTCGATAACGGGTTTGTAGGTCGCTCCGTCCAGATAGCCGTTATTGATCCCCCACAAGATGCCGTAGGTGAAAAAGGCTGTGCCGCTGGTTTCCGGACCGGGAGCATGGCCGGGGTCGAGCATGCTTCGTGTCCAGTAGCCTTCGGGCTGCTGTGCTGTGGTTACGGCTTTTGCCATTGTTGTGTATTTGTCGATGAAGAAACGACGGTGCTGATAATCGGCAGGCAGGTCTTTCAGTACCTTTGCCAGTCCGGCAAGCACCCATCCGTCTCCTCTGGCCCAGAAGTCTTTTTTTCCATTGACGCTTTTGTGCCGGGGATATACGTATTTGGCATCGCGGTAGTACAGTCCGGTTTCCTCATCGAGCATAATGCTGTCCGAATAGGTGATGTATTCGTAGAGCTTATCCAGGTAAAGCCGGTTTCCGGTTGCCTTGTAAAGTTTGGTCATGACGGGCATCACCATGTAGAGGCCGTCGCTCCACCACCAGTAATCATTGTGGGGAGTGCCCATTTCATACTCCATCACTTCGCGGGCACGGGCTATCTTGTAGTTGTCGGGGAGGATGTTGTAAAGGTCGATGTAGGTTTGGAAACATACCTGGTAATCACCGAACAGTACATATTCGTCTGTTTCACCATAACTATATTTCCATTCGGACTTGTCCGTACTTTTAGCTCCCTTCCACTCGTTGTATTGGGCCCAGGCTTCAGAGTAAGCAAGATAGGCTTCATTTCCGGTCAAATAATAGGCTTCCATATTTCCCGTGTGGTAAGCGGCATTATCCCAAAAGGAGCGTACTTCGGGTTTGTTGTTGCTTTGCCAGTAGGTATTCACCTTATCTATAATCTTTCTTGCTTCTTCGGCCGGGGACAAGGTTTTAGCCCGGACGCCCGGTCCGGATAGAAACAGCGCACCGGCGCCAATCAGCACCAATTTTTGAAATCTGTTCATAGCGTTTCAGTTAATCTTACTTTATGAATTTATCAGCGAATTCGAAGAAGGCAGGCCAGTCCGGAACATCCGTATGTCCGCCGTCGTGGTAACGGTATCCCAGGTTTCCTTCTATGTACCCAACGTCCAGCAACGGCCTTTTGTCATTGATAATGAGCCCTTTCTTTCCTAAAAGCTCGTATACAGGGGTAGCGTTGACCAGGGTCAGGTACATTCCGTAGGGATCGGACCACAAGCTTTGGTTGCCGCCGTTCACAAAGACGGGGCGGGGAGCGCAGAGTGCCATCAGCGAGTGGGCATCGACCGGACAGTTTTCTATCTTTCGGGGGAGGTATTGACCGGGAACAAGTTCCCCACACCATTGCAGGAAGTTTCCTGCCATCCAATGGTACTCGGAGGGAGAACCGGAATTTTCCAGGTCTTGTCCCCAATGGCGGCGGTTCATCTTAGTGCCTAAACTGCCGGCGTCGCTGGGATAGCCAATCGCAATCCGGTCGTCGAATGCCATTGCGTACAAGGTAGCTTTTCCGTATCGGGAATGCCCGGATAGTCCGATGGCTTTGCTATTTATGCTCCGGTCTGTCTCCAGATAATCTATCAGACGGCTGATGCCCCATGACCAAGCTCCGATTGCCCCCCAATCATCCGGTTTTCTCCAGTTTCCTTTATTGACCAGGCCTATCAGATAGCTTGTCAGACCGGTTCCGTTGTCGGGTTGCACGGTAGTCGGGATATAGATGCAAAGGGCCCATCCGTGAGGCTGTATAATATCCCAATAGCGGTCAATGGTCTTGGTGGAATAAGAAAATAGAATCATTACCGGCACAGGACCGGTTGCAGAGGCAGGTACACGGAGTACGCTCGATATGAAAGGTTTGTCCCGCAACTCGCTATAACCGGAGGTGTTGATGACTCCCGTAATCTCTTTCTGAATATATTTCTTCTCACCTGTACCGCCTTTGGTTTCGTTTACCTTAAACTGAACCTTTGGCATTGCGTCTTCAGGAGGGAAAAAGCCATACAAACACTTTTGCACATCGTAGGCTATTTCAACTCTTTTTTTCTTCCACCAGTCTTTGGCGGTAGTTACCTGTCGGCCGTTCTTTAGTTTCAACAATGGGATGGGGGTGTATTTTCCTACCCTGAAAGAATCACGGGCCGGGAAGAATCCTGCGGATGTATCGTCATAGTTATCCCACAGTCCCCACATGGACCGTCCTAATTCATGGCCGTTATACCGCCATTTTCCTTCCGGTTTCTGAGGGTCTACGGGTACAGAGCCTTCGGGGCGGTTCGGATCGTCTGCCTTTGCGGGAAGCACAGGAACCGTAATACCTAATTGATAAAGCATTTGATTGAAATCCATATTGTTGTCCACATTCTGAGGCGGAAACTCCGGGAATGCAGACTGTGCCTTTACTTGCATGAAGAATAGGGCATGAAACAATAGGACGATGGTCGTTCTTGATAAAAAGTTCATAAGCATTATTTTTATTGGTTATAATTGAATCGTGTTAATACCGGGCTTGATATCACGTTTTGTTCCTTTCCAGATGAATACTCCGGTAGTATTGTCCGGCAGAATGATTTCAGCTTTCAGCTTCGGCCCGCTATTGTCGTATTTTACGGATATCTTGCCTGATGGATGCGGCATTTCTCCCCCTATTTTCTTGATATTGCCTAAATGGGGCTCGATTTTGACTTTGCCGAACATAGGTGCGGCGCTGTCGATGCCGAGGAGTGTCCTGAAGAACTCGATATTGGGACTTGCTCCCCAAGCATGGCAGTCGGAGCGGGCTCTCTCAACATTGGAGGTTTCGGCCAAGGTGGTCAGTCCGAGTTCGATGTTTCTTCGCCAGTCATCAAGCCATTTCAGGTAATCGTCTCCCAATCCGGCTTTTATCAGTGCCTGATGGACATAATACTTGAAGTAAATGGAAGCGGGAGTCAGCTCTTTATCCGCTAAAATCAGTTGCCCTATCTCCATCGCTTCTTTTCCGTTGACCAAGCCGCTCAGGATAGCTAAAGAATTGGTGTGTTGGGAGAATTTGTCTTTCTCCGATGTGTCGGAGAACAGTTTCTTCTTGTCATCCCAGTACTTGCTTTTTATTGTTTTTGCCAACTGTGCTATTTTTTCCTGATACAGAGAGGCGTAGTCGTTCATCCCCCATGTCTTTTCCAAGTCATAAGCGTTTTGGTAGGCTATCAGCAACTGGAGGTCCAGCATAGCGGAACAACCGTCTTTGCCGACATGTCCCATTCCTCTGTTGAAGCCGAACGCCCAGTCTATGAATGCCCAGTTGGGGAGTCTTTTTATTGAACCGTCGGTATCCTGGAATTTTTGGAAATAACCTAATATCTGCCGCTCACCCGGAAGGCGGTTTTTCAGGAAAGTAATGTCACTGCCATACATCATGTAGTCGTGCAACATTCCTATATACCATAAACTGAAGGTGGGTATGATCTGAGGATTCACTGAAGGGTAGCGACTTAAAGTAATGCCTTCCGGTTGCCTGGAATTGTCGGCATTGGTGAGCATGCTTTTAACCAGCCGGTCGTCTCCGCTATCGTAAAGAGATACTAATGCCTGGATGCGGCTGTCGCCTATGTATTGCAGTTGTTCGTAGTAGGGGCAATCCATATAAGTTTCTACTGCACAAAGTCTTGCTGTCCGCCATCCCATCTCGAATATTTTCTGCATTTCTTCGTTCTCTGTTTCGAGCTTGGCGTTTAAGATGAACGGGTAACCGACGAAGGTGCTATAAAAATCATCGATAATTAGTGGCTCCTCCTTGGTTTGTACCTGAATATTCACGTATCTGAATGTTCTGTAGGACAGCGAGGTGAAGGTCTGGTCGTTGCTTCCGTCGGAGATGAGGATGTCGGGTTTGCCGACCAGTCTCTTTCCTTCTGTTTCATTGCGGTTTCCTTTGGCAAATTTGTCATCGTAGAGTGCTTCTCCGTAGGTCAAAGTAACAATGCTTTCCTTGCCACCTTTAACGTCAATGGTGGGGAAGGCATTGGTTAAGACGATATTGTCCAATAGTATATTGGCTGTAGTATACGGCGGTATGCTTATTTTCCCTTTCTGGGCAGGAAATGAGGCCGGGACGTTGGCATTCTCCACTTTTCGGACTTTACCGAACCTTTGGTACTTCAACTCCATTTGGGGGATGGCGGAGGAAACGAGCCGCCATGTTTTGTTGGCATCTATTCCTATCGTGTTTTTTGGCGTACCACGGGAGATGGGCTGCGCCTTTGTCCATGAACTGTCATCATAGGATAGTTTTTGCCAGCCTTTGATGTGGCTTCTCATGTCGATCTGTTCGTTGGGGGGGACCACAGAATACCCTCTTACTCTTTCAGTCAATGACGGGATGCTGTAACTGTGATCCTGAATGCAGTTCCATGATTTATTGGTATTCAAGATGGCTGAGGCCTCGACAGCTCCCTGCAAAATAAATCCTGTACGGAATGAGAATTGCGCTTCTGCCTTTTGGTCTCCTTCGTTCCAGATCTGGGCTGCAATGACGTTCCTGCCTGCTTTCAGTTGGGGGGCTATGTCTACCGTTTCATAATTCCAATGCTCGATGTCTCCCCGCGCAGGACCTAAGGATACGAGTTGCTCGTTTACATATAATTTATATCTGTTGTCTCCCGATACGAAAATAGGAAATCTGGAAGGAACCTGGCTGATATTGAAATCTTTTCGGAAGAAATAGACACCGTATGCGGAAGGAGATGTCTGGGGTACGGTAATCCATTCCGCATCCCATTGTCTGTACGTTAGCGTTGAGTCTGTCATTTGCGCCTTTAGGACAAAAGGTATAATCAAGGTGAGCAGAAATAATGTCTTTCTCAGTCTGCGTATGGAGGATATTCTGATTCTGTTCATAATAATCTTGTTAATGGTAAATTCTTTCTGTACTTACATGAATAGCCGCTTCTTGCACCGAAGTGAAGAAGGAGGCACAGAGATATCCCTGCCATTCTTGGCCAAAGCCCCTGTGCCTCTTTTCTATGTATTTATTCCCAGCCCGGGTTCTGTGTCATCTCTGCATCTACGTTCAAGTCTATGATGCTTTGAGGTATAGGCCACAGATTCCATTCGATAGGTAAGGTGTATCTGGAATAATCGGCAATAAACATTCCATGGTCATATATCCGTTGTTTCCATACATCCGGTTCCATGCGGAGCAGCGTGAACCATCTGCCTTCTTCGTACAGGCATTCCCGGATACGTTCGTCCAGAATGCTGTTTATATCGAATTTGTCCGCAGAGTACATCTCCGTACAGTGGGCCCGCCGACGAACCGTGTTGACTGCATCGACAGCCAGATCTTTCTGATTGTTTCTAAGATAAGCTTCTGCCAGCAGCAGATAAGTTTCCGCAGAACGAATGGCATAGTTATCGTGACTGTAACTCTGGTGGGAAGTGTCAGTATCTCTGTATGCCCACTCGTCCAATGGGATTATTTTCACAAAGATAGGAGTAAATTTGGATAAATTGGTAGGATTCTGGTCTAACATGAAGATGGGCACTTTCTTTCGGAACATGCTGTGGTTAGGGTCTGTGCAAACAAAAGTGGTACGTACTGTGACATCTTCCTGATAGCGCAAGTCTGCCGGATCTGTCCATACATTGTAAGAAGCATAGTTGGTGGCCTTAGCTTCGGCAATACCGAATCCTCCCAGGTAAGCGGGGAAAGTTGCGGTGTTGTATTCGGGTGCAATTGCCTTCCACGGACCGGCTGCTGCTCCCGATTCTACATACTCTGCCGCCCAGTTCAAGTCTCTTGTCACCAAGCTGAAGAAGAAGGGCTCGCTTCCGATTTGTCCTCCCGTTTCGTCCAGTTGCTCATAGGTCGGCGACTGGAAAACCCATATAGCTTCCGTATTACCGCTGCTTCGGTCGTAGTTCCCGGCAAAAAATAAATCGGCATATACATTTCCGTCGGGGAGGTAGGTCGGGGTATTCCTGTTTTCTGATTTGTCATTGGGATTGGCACGAACACCGAATCTGGAAGTCATCAGAGGATGGAGGGCAATCGCACTCTGTGCATAATTTATGGCTTTAGTATAATTGGAATTGTCCTTAGTCTCTACGCCCAATGCAAGGTAGGCTTCGGCCAGCAGATGAGCGGGGGCTCCTTTGCCCAATCGTCCGTCCTTCTCCGGATAATCCGGCAGATTCTCATAAGCTTTAACCAGATTGTCTATTGCAAATTGGTAGGTTTGTTCCCTGGTGGCCCGGGTGTAACCATATTGTACGTTCTCTTCGAATTTATCTACTATCGGAACTCCTCCCCATGCTTCTGCCAGGTGCAGGTAAGCAAAACCTCTGAAGAAGTTGGCTTCGGCAATTATATTCTTTTTCAGATTTTCATCGGCCCATGTTATGTTTTCCTGCTCGCATCCGTGGAGAGTCAAATTGGCGTAACTGATGACCTGATACAACTCATTCCACATAAGTTCTACATGGGAAGATGTGGTGCTCCAGGTTCCGAAATTGGAATAGCCGGATGCGCCGTCGTGCCTCCAATAGGGGACGTCCAGCACATCTGTACCGAAAGATTTGTATTCGTAGGTGGAAACCCACGGGTCCATTGTTTTGCCAAACCAGTTGTAAAGCCGGATATAACACATGGTTAACTGGTCTTCTACCTGGCTGCTTTTTTCAAAAGCGTTCTCAATCGTGTAAAGTGACTTGGGATGTTCTTCCAGGAACTTATCGTCACAGCTGCAGAAGATAGATAAACCGATGGCAGCTACTGTTAGGATATACTTGAATGTTTTCATACTCATCTTTATTAAAATTTAAAGTTAAGACCAAAAGTGATTGTTCTTTGAAGTTGGGCAGCACTGTAGTTCCTGACTTCAGGATCGCTTCCGTCCCAGTTCGGGGCAAAGAAGAGCAGATTTGAACCTGCAACATACACCTTTAAACCGGATAATCCGAGCTTTCCGAGAACATTGTTGTTGAAAGTATAGGCCAGGTTTAAATCCTGCAATCTGACGTAGGTATACGATTGGAGTGCTACGAATCTGTCGTCGCTAAAACTCCATCTCGGGTACTTGTTACTTGGATTTTCGGGAGTCCAGTAAGGATGATCCAATGTGTTATGGTAGAAATAGGTATCTTCGGTCAGGTAGGCGCTGTTGTTTCTTGCTTTGCCGTAGCCATTGCCTCCGAAAACTCCGTTGAACAGCATGTAGAGGGTGAAGTTTTTGTAACTCAGTGTGTGAGTCATACTCATGCGGAAGTTTTCTTTAGAATAACCCAGGATTTTCCGGTCTTCTGCCGTCAGTTTATTATCTCCGTTCAGGTCGGCATATTTGGCATCGCCGGGAGTTGCTACAAGGTTGGATACATAATTTTCTTCTCCGGCTTGTACGATGCCGTCCCATACATAGCCATAAATAGCACCGAGAGACTTGCCGATGAACAGCCCGTTTGTGATGTCATCTTGTCCGTCACCATACAGTTCGACGAGTTTATTTCTGTTCAGGGTGAAGATGAGACCGGAGTTCCATCTGAAATTCTTTTGGTTGATGATGGAACCGGATACATTGAGCTCGATACCCCAGTTATTGATCTGTCCCATTGTGGCATCCTGGGTAGTCAGGCCGGAACCCATGGGAGGTATTTTCCGGGTAAAGATCTGATTGCGGGTAGACGAGTGATAGATGTTGACATCTGTATGCAGGCGATGGTTCCATAAGTCTGCCTCAAAACCGTAGTTCAATGAGGTGGTTTCTTCCCATCCCAATTCCGGATTACCCAGTGACGTCAGCATCTGGCCGTATGCCACTTCATTGCCAAAGTAGTAGACCTGGTTTCCGCCGCGTCCCATACTGACAAGTGACAGGGTACGGTAAGGAGTCAGGGACTGGTTTCCGTTCTTACCCCACGAAATCTTCAGCTTTAAATCATCTATCTGGCTGATGTCTTTCATAAAGTCTTCACGCGAGATACTCCATGCTCCGCCAATGGATGGAAATACACCCCATTTCTTGTTCTTACCGAATACGGAAGAACCGTCTCGGCGTACAGAAAGATTTAAGTGGTATTTATCATCATACGAGTAATTGAGGCGTCCCAAATAACCGATATTTGCTTTGCGGGCATAGGTGAAGCGGTCCATTTTCTGTACTTCCGCGTTTGGAAGTCCGTGGATGCCTAATGAGGTGTTTCCTACTTTCCGGAAATCAGAACCGCTGACATATTGCTGTTCCACTTTCTGTTCGTCTCTTGTGTATACAAAAGTTGCATTGATGTAATGCTTGTCAATGGTTCTGTAGTAGGTCAGGATGTTATCGAGGACCCATGACTTGGTGTCCTGGCTGTCGATATATCCGTTTGCCTCCCTCAAATGGGTGTCAAAAACTTCTGTGGTGTATCCGTCTTCTCCAAGATTCATGTCGGGGAAGTTCGTTTCGTGGGTAAAGCGTCTTCTTTCGGAAGTGCGCTTGGTATAAGACCCCGTAATTTTATAACTCAAACCTTCTATCTTGGGAATCTTGATATTCAGATAACCGCCTACAATGAGGGTGGAACCTCTTCGTTCCTGGTCAATGCCGTTGAATGTATTCCAAAGAGGATTAACGGTGGTACTTTCTTTCCCATCCGGATATTTTCTCATATTCCCGTTTTGTAGTTCGGGCTCTCCATAAGGTGTAAGGGTCACAGCATTTCCGTAACTGGGTTTTACGCCTACCGACTTGTTGAATGCAACGTTTACATTCGTACCGATACTTATATAATCGTTGATATCCGTGTTGATTCGGGCAGTGAATGTATTTCTCTTGAAGTCATCGCCGTAATAGTTTCCTTTCTGGTCCCAATGATTGGCTGACATGAAATAGTTGCTCTTGTCCGTTGCACCGGAGAAGTTGAGGGAATAGTTTTGTAGTACTCCCGTCCGGGAAATATAATCCACCCAGTCGGTGGTTTCTCCCCGTTCATAGTTTGCCCTTTCCAGTTCACCCATCCAAGTGGGGTCTGCATCGGGGGCAAGACCGGAACGGCGGTTCATCAGTTCAATATATCCCTGGGGACTTCTCATTTTAGGGCGGTAATTGGGCTGGCTGATTGCTATCGAAGGATTGAAGGTTATGATAGGCTTACCTTTTTGTCCTTTCTTGGTGGTAATCATAACCACACCATTGGCAGCTCTTGTACCATAAGTAGCCAGGGTACTGGCATCTTTCAGTACCGTTACGTTATCGATGGAGTTCACATCCAGGTCATTAATGGATCCGTCAAAGATAAGTCCGTCTACTACGAGCAGAGGGTCTGAACTTGTATTGCTGATGGAGCGCTGTCCGCGTACCTGCATGGAAGATACTCCATCGGCTTCTCCGGAGCGGTTAATGGTTACTCCTGCTACTGTTCCTTGAAGCAAGTTTAGTACATTGGCAGTAGGTGTCAGGGTGATAGGCGAGTCTTCGAGTTTTATGCTGGACACCGAACCGGCAAAGTTTTCTCTTTTGGTGACACCATAACCGATGATTACGACTTCTTCCAGTCCTACGGCATCTTCCTTTAGTTTGATATTAATGGTGGTTTTACCTCTCACCGGAGTTTCCAGTGATATGTATCCGATATACGATACTTGGATAATTGCATCCTCCGGTACGGTAAGAGTGTAATATCCATCTATATCTGTGATAGTCCCTGTGCCTTGGTCTTTAATCCGGACGTTGGCACCGATAATCGGTTCTCCGCTTTCATCGGTTACCGTTCCGGAAATTTTGACTTCTTTCTGGAGCGGATGTTGTTGTGGAGACATGTCTCTGTTCATTAGTAAGATGTTATTTCCCTCTACAACATATGTAATATTTGATTCTTTGAATATATTGTCTAATACCTTTGTGACAGTAGAATTCGATTCTTTTATAGAGACTTTTTTCGATAGGTTTACATATTGGTTGTTGTAAACAAAAAGATAGTTTGTCTGTCTTTCTATCTGGGTGATAACATCTTTGAGGGATGCATTATCCACTTGTATGTTAACCTTTGCATTTTGCGAACTTGCGTTTGATGCAAAAATGCATGACATACCCATAAATAATAGAATTACGGTTAACTTCATGGTCTTGGATATTCGTGTTATACATAATATTAGTAGGGTATTCTTATACCCAATTTGATTTTTTTTCATAATTTTGTATCGTTCTTTAAGTGAGTACTTATTGAATTAAAGAAAATGGCAGTTTACTGACATTTTTTATGACCGGATTATGCTGCAACATAATCCGGTCTGTGTTTTTCATACTTTCATTTTACATAGGCATTCTCATTTTATGGTTATTAAATTCTGTTCATTATCTCGGGTGTAGGAAAATCCATGCTCCAATTGGAGCACTTTCAATACTTGTTCTACTCCGTCATCGACCCTGAATTTTCCTGTATATCTTAGTTTCAAGAGTTTAGTGCTCTTTGCTATGTTGATTCTTACATCGAAATATAGCTGCAACTTTTGTATAATACTCTCCACTGTTTCATTATCAAAGCAAAGTAATCCCTCTTTCCATTTAAAGTGGTCGTGGTTCTTAATGGTGGAAACTTTTATTTTCCCTTCATCTATCTTCACGCATTCGTCTACTTTGACTATATAGCCTTGAGGCAGACTCGACGTTTTTAGCTTGATACTTCCTTTTAATAAGGATACTTCGTGCATGTTATAGTCGGCATAGTCTGTTACATTGAACGAGGTACCCAGTACTTCAATATCCATTTTATCGGTTTTTACGATAAACGGCTGTTTGTCCGAATGAGTTACGTCAAAATAGGCTTCTCCTTCTAATTTGACGATGCGTTTGTCTTTTTCAAAGTTAGTAGGATAGATGAGTTTGCTTTTGGCATTCAGCCATACGGTAGTACTGTCGGAAAGGGTTAATTGGGCACGTTGCCCTGCCGGCACATATAGTGTCTGATAGGCTATCGGTTGCAACGGTTGTTCCGGTTTATCTGTATACTTCTTTATGCCGATCCATACTATCAGGAATATGGCAGCAATCTTCAGTGACTCATATATGATTGTCCTGAATGAGAAGATACGCTTTTTACTGCTACGTGTTGACTGATTATATGCCTGCTTATTTAATATTGAAATGTCATACAGTTTATGTAAGGCCATAAACTCCCGAACGTTTTCTTCGCTCTTGTCCAGCCAGTTTACGACGTTTTCAATTTCCTCGGTTGATACATTTCCTTCAATATATCGTTGCAAAAGTTTCTTGTCCATTATGCTTGTTTTATATCCTTCTGCGATAATAGACGATTCAGCTTTGCCAATCCCTAAGATGAAAATGGAAAATCAGATAAATAGTAGGTAAAAAAGTGGCAGATATTCTTTTAATGCTATGCGGAGTGCCTTTAATGACTTGGTAATGTGGTATTCTACTGCTTTGGGAGAGATTGATAATCTTTCTGCTATTTCCTTCACAGACAGATATTCATAGCGGCTCATTTCGAAGATTTGTCTTGTTTGTCCCGGAAGAGAATCCAGCGTGTTTTTTATAATTTCACTGATTTCGGTAGAAAATATTTCTTCGGGATCACAGGCTTCAAGCGTCGTAATGCGGTATTGCAAGTCTCGTGCCATCATCGATGAGATAGACTCTATTGCGATTTGTTTTATCTCCTGATGTTTCAGATAATCTAAAGTGCTGTTTTTTAATATTTTTAGAAGTAATGCTTGTGGATATTCAACTTTTTCTCTTCTGATGACTTGCCATAGGCGTATCATTGACTCAGACACAATATCTTCTGATGCCATTGTATCTCTAACGTATGATTTGACAAACAAGAAAGAGCTGGTGTAGTACTGGGTATACAGTTCATCAAAGGTTGCTATCATTGTATACTGGTCTATTTTTCATTTATTGTCGAAATATATCGATAAATTTGATATAAACGAAAAAAAGGCGGGGAAACTTTGCAGTCCCTCGCCTTTTCTTCGTTTATACTTGTACTACTATGGCTTACTAGTCTTACAGAATACCTTGTGCCATCATGGCCTTGGCTACCTTCATGAAACCGGCAACGTTGGCACCCTTCACGTAGTTTACATAACCGTCGGCTTCTGTACCATACTGTACACAAGCTTCGTGAATGTTCTTCATGATGCTCTTCAGTTTTTCGTCTACCTCTTCTGCACTCCAACTCAGTTTGATAGAGTTTTGAGTCATTTCGAGGCCGGATACTGATACACCACCTGCATTGGCAGCCTTGCCCGGAGCGTACAGAATCTTGGCATCTTGGAATACTTTGATAGCTTCCGGAGTAGAAGGCATGTTGGCACCTTCGGATACAGCCATTACACCGTTGGCTACCAACTGGCGGGCTTGGTCGCCGTTCAGTTCGTTCTGAGTGGCAGAAGGCAGAGCGATGTCTGCTTTTTCACCCCAAGGCTTGGCACCTTCTACATACTTAACGCCCGGATATTGCTCTGCATATTCGCGGATACGTCCACGATAGAGGTTCTTCAATTCCATGATGTAATCCAGCTTTTCGCGGTCGATGCCGTCCGGATCGTAAACATAACCGTCGGAGTCGGACATAGTCAATACTTTACCACCCAGTTCCAATACTTTTTCAGCAGTGTATTGAGCTACGTTACCGGAACCGGAAATCAGGCAAGTCTTGCCTTTCAGGTCAGTACCCTTGGTTTTCAGCATCTCCATCAGGAAGTAGATGTTACCGTAACCGGTAGCTTCGGGACGGATCAATGAACCACCGAATTCGCGGCCTTTACCTGTGAATGTTCCGGTAAACTCGTGAGCCAGCTTCTTGTACATACCGAACATGAAACCTACTTCACGACCACCTACACCGATATCACCGGCAGGAACGTCAGTCTCGGGACCGATGTGACGCCACAGTTCCAGCATGAAGGCCTGAACGAAACGCATTACCTCAGCATTGGACTTGCCGCGCGGAGAGAAGTCGGAACCACCCTTGCCACCACCCATAGGCAGCGTAGTCAGTGAGTTCTTGAATGTCTGTTCAAAAGCAAGGAATTTCAAGATAGAGAGGTTTACAGAAGCATGGAAGCGTACACCGCCTTTATACGGGCCAATGGCGTTGTTGTGTTGTACACGGTAACCCATGTTGGTCTGTACATTGCCTTTGTCGTCCACCCAAGTCACACGGAATTGGTAAACACGGTCGGGGATACAAAGACGTTCAATCAGATTGGCTTTGTCAAACTCCGGATGTTTGTTGTACTCTTCTTCAATGGTAGAAAGAACTTCTTCTACTGCTTGATGATACTCCGGTTCGTTGGGGAACCGTCTTTTCAGGTCTTCTAATACCTTTGCTGCATTCATAATCTACTTCTTTTTTATGGTTATTGTTTTCAATCTTCTTATCAAGTTTGCGGTTGCAAAAGTATACATAAAAATGAAACTAACAAACAATTTATAAATAAAATGCGTCATAAAACAACAATATTGTCATTTTATGACGCAAAAGCGAATAAAAAGATATTATTTATCCTCTTTTAAGTGACTTTATTACCGGAATAAAGACTAATGCCGCCGAAATGGCAAGCGTTAGAATGATTGGGCCGTCAATTCGTTCGACAGATATTAAAACAATGTAGCAAAGTGCCGCCCAAAGCAGCACAATGCAAACTATTTGAAATTTAGATAACGGTCGTTTCATTTGCCTGCTTTCTTTTTATCAACGATAGCGTCGATTACTGCCACTGCGGTGATGTTTACAATATCGCGCACGGAGCTTTCGAAGTCGGTAAAGTGGATAGGTTTGTTCAATCCCATCTGAATAGGACCAATCAATTCGGCATCCGTATTCATGGCCTGCAACAGCTTGTAGGCTGAGTTGGCAGAACTCAGGTTGGGGAAGATGAGCGTATTCACATCCTTTCCTTTCAGGCGGGTGAATGGATATTTGGTATCACGCATTTTGCGATCCATGGCAAAGTTTACCTGCATTTCGCCGTCGATGGCAAGGTCGGGATAATTCTGCTGCATGTAGTCCACTGCTTCGTGTACGCTTACCGGACTTCCTTCCTTGTCGGCGCCGAAGTTGGAGTAACTCAACATTGCCATTACTGGAGTGTGGTTGAAGAAGCGGACGGTGTATTCCGACAGTTTGGCGATATCAATCAGTGTTTCGGCATTGGGATGACGGTTGATAAGTGTATCGGCCAGGAAGTAAGTTCCCTTCTTGGAGTTCAGGATGTGCATGGTACCGAAGTGCTTGTACTCCGGACGGATGCCGATCACCTCTTTGGCTACCTTGATGGTGTTGCTGTACTTGGTGTACAAGCCGGTGATGAAAGCATCGGCTTCACCGGTTTCTACCATCATCATGCCGAAGTAGTTGCGCTCGAACATCTTGTCGTTTGCTTCCTCATAGGTGGCACCTTCGCGGGCACGCTTCTCGGCAAGGATGCGGGCGTAGCGTTCGCGGCGCGGAGCTTCGTCGGGATGACGCAGGTTCACGATTTCAATGCCTTCGAGGCTGAGGTCGAGTTCCTTTGCCAGTTTCTCGATGGCTTCATCGTTACCTAATATAATAGGATGGCAGATACCTTCCGATTTTGCTTCGACGGCAGCTTTCAGCATATTGGGGTGGATACCCTCGGCAAATACCACGCGTTGCGGGTGGCGGCGGGCGGTGTCGTAGAGCTGGCGGGTCAGTTTGCTTTCATAACCCATCAGTTCGCGCAGGTGTACGCAGTAATCATCCCAGTTCTCGATGTTCTTGCGGGCTACGCCACTTTCCATGGCGGCTTTGGCTACGGCGCAAGACACTTCGGTGATGAGGCGTGGGTCAACCGGTTTCGGGATGAAGTATTCGGGGCCGAAGGAGAAGTTGTTTACATGATAGGCTTCGTTCACAACATCGGGTACGGGTTGCTTGGCAAGGTTGGCGATGGCATGTACGGCGGCAATCTTCATGGCTTCATTGATGGCTTTGGCTTGCGTGTCGAGCGCACCGCGGAAGATGTAGGGGAAACCGATTACATTATTAATCTGGTTCGGATAGTCCGAACGTCCGGTTGCCATCAGTACATCGGGACGAGCAGCCATGGCGTCTTCGTAAGAGATTTCCGGAGTGGGGTTTGCCAATGCGAAGACAATGGGCATGGCGGCCATGCTGCGTACCATGTCTTGCGACAGCACATTGCCTTTGGACAAGCCGAGGAATACGTCGGCACCCTTGATGGCTTCCTCCAGCGTGTGGATGTCGGTGTGGTCGGTGGCAAAGTATTTCTTTTGTTCGTTGAGGTCGGTACGTGTCTTGCTGATGACGCCTTTGCTGTCCACCATCACGATGTTTTCCAGTCGGGCGCCAAGTGAAATGTAGAGTTTGGTACAAGATACGGCAGAGGCACCGGCACCGTTTACTACAATCTTCACGTCTTCAATTTTCTTGCCAGCCACTTCGAGCGCATTCAGCAGTCCGGCACTGGAGATGATGGCGGTGCCGTGCTGGTCGTCGTGCATCACGGGGATGTCGAGTTCCTCTTTCAATCGGCGCTCTATCTCGAAGCATTCGGGAGCCTTGATATCTTCCAGATTGATGCCGCCGAAAGTTGGGGCAATGGCTTTGACAGCTTCGATAAATTTGTCGGGGTCTTTCTCGTTCACTTCGATGTCGAACACGTCGATTCCGGCATAAATCTTGAACAACAGACCTTTACCTTCCATCACGGGCTTGCCGCTGAGGGCGCCGATATCGCCCAGCCCGAGTACGGCGGTACCGTTGGAAATTACGGCAACGAGGTTACCTTTGGCTGTATATTTGTAGGCGTCTTGTGGATTCTTTTCAATTTCAAGACACGGCTCTGCCACTCCCGGAGAGTAGGCGAGCGAAAGGTCGGTCTGTGTACTGTAGGGCTTGGTGGGCACTACTTCTATCTTTCCCGGTTTGCCTTGCGAATGGTAGAGCAAAGCGGCTTCTTTAGTAATTTTAGCCATGGTGTATTTAGTTAAAATGGTTATAATTTTGCTGCAAATGTAGGGATAAAAGTTCTAAATTGTAGTTAGCTGTCGATAATTTCTATTATAATTATAGCAGATTAGCTAAAAATGCTTATTTTTGGCAATAAATTAAAACATTACCCCCTTTTATTAACTTAACACGTATGTATTATGAGATTTATGAAACTCCCTTTAGCGGGATTATTACTTTCTGTGATGGCACTATTTACAGGATGTAAAACGACAAGTAACGAACAAAAAGCACCGGTTGTCCTGACCTGGGAGATGGGTGCGAAGGGCATTGAACCCGGATATTATGAGAATACTTTTATTCTCAAGAATATTTCCGAAACTCCTCTGACCAAAGATTGGACCATTTATTATTCACAACTTCCCCGTGGCATCAAGCAGGAAGCAAATGCTGCGGTAAAGATTGAAGCGGTGAACGGAAACTTTTTCAAGATGTCTCCCACGGCCGATTTTACTCCGTTGGCTCCCGGCGATTCCATGCGGATAACGTTCCGTTGCACCTTCAGCGTGGAACGGAATGCACAGGCACCCGAAGGTACTTATTGGGTGGCAACCGCTGCCGACGGTAAAGAAGGCGCTCCCTTGCCCGTGGCGCTGAACTGCTTGCCGCTGCCCAATCCTGAAGCCATGAGAATCTATCCGGATGCTGCTAAAATTTACGAAGCCAACCTCCGACTGACTGACACTCCTCTGCGGACCTATGATATCTTGCCTGCGGTGAAGAAAGCAGTGCCGTCTCAGGGCAGCGTTACGCTGGAAGGTAAAGTCGGACTTGTGTTTCCCGAAGAGTTTGCGGGTGAAGCCGGATTGCTGAAGGAGAAGCTTGCCGGATATGGGCTGGAAGTGGCAGACAATGTCCGTCCCACAATTGTACTGGAGGCACTTGCCGACAAAAAGGAAGCTGTGAATGATGAGTATTATAAGATAGGCATAGGCGATGACGGAATAAGAATTACCGCAGCTACTCCTCATGGAATCTTCAACGGTACGCAGACCCTCCTCGCCATGCTGAAAGGACAGCAGATGCCTTATAAGTTGGACGGAGTGGAGATACAGGACTATCCCGATCTGCTTTATCGCGGACAGATGATAGACATTGCGCGTGACTACACTACCGTAGCCGACATGAAGACGCTCATCGATCTCTTTGCTTCTTACAAACTCAATGTATTCCATTTCCACTTCTGCGACGACGAAGGCTGGCGGCTCGAAATCCCCGGCTTGGAAGAGTTGACTCTGGTAGGTAGCCGTCGCGGCCATACTACAGACGAGAGTACTTGTCTTTATCCCGGTTACGACGGAGGTTATGATCCCGAAGCCGCCACACCGGGCAACGGTTATTATTCCCGTGCCGAATTCATCGACCTACTGAAGTATGCCGCCGAAAGACACGTCCGCGTCATCCCCGAAATTGAGACACCCGGACACGCCCGTGCTGCCATCGTCTCCATGAAAGCGCGATATAATAAGTATAAAGATACCGACCCGCAGAAGGCAACCGAATATCTGTTGACCGACTTGCAGGACTCTTCGAAGTACGTCTCCGTGCAGAGCTATACAGACAATGTGATAGACGTGGCTCTGCCCTCCACCTACCGTTTCCTGGAGAAGGTAGCGACGGAAATTGCTGCCATGTACAAGGAAGCGGGCGTAGAATTGCCGTCCATCCATTTGGGTGGTGACGAAGTGGCGGAGGGTGCATGGACCGGTTCGCCTGCCTGCCTGGCTTTGCTGAAGG
This sequence comes from Bacteroides sp. GD17, assembly GCF_038448625.1. Taxonomy (NCBI): domain Bacteria; kingdom Pseudomonadati; phylum Bacteroidota; class Bacteroidia; order Bacteroidales; family Bacteroidaceae; genus Bacteroides; species Bacteroides sp. GD17. The sequence continues at coordinate 472,990 of NZ_JBCEZS010000003.1, read as the reverse complement.
AGAAAGGATGGGAAGGTCGACGCGATTTGGCCGAATATTACATCACCAAGATGTCCGGCATACTTCACTCACACGGTATCAAGACCAGCGGTTGGCAAGAAGTGGGCCTGGGACATACTCCCGAAGGACACCGTCAGATGACTTCCGAACTTTATAGCGTGGATTGCTGGACCGGCCCCGAAAGCTTCGACCAGCTTTACAATATGGCAAACTCCGGTTATCCTGTAGTTGTTTCCAGTGTCTGCAACTTCTATATGGATATGACTTACACCGGGCATCCCGACGAACCGGCAGGACTTGACTGGGGAGGCAATGTGGATGAAGCTATTTCTTACTCTATGCTTCCTTTCAACATCTACCGTGCCCTCCGTATGAACCGTGACGGCAGTCTGCGAGACATGAGCCAAGTGAGGAAGGACGGTGTGCGCCTCACGCCCGAAGGCCGTGCCAATATCATCGGTGTCGGCGGCAAGCTCTTTTCAGAGACCATCCGCAATTTCGGTGATGTGGAATACAGTCTCTTCCCCAAGATGATGGGATTGGTAGACCGTGGCTGGAATGCGCATCCTGCTTGGGAAGCTCTTTCCGGTGAAGCCGAAGCAACAGCTTTCAATCAGGAGTTGTCTCGCTATTACGAGGTTATCAGCCACAAGGAGATGCCTGCTTGGGCGAAGGAGAATATTAATTTCCGTCTGCCGTTGCCCGGATTGAGAATGAAGGATGGTAACCTCTATGCTAATGTCGCCATTGACGGTGCCGAGATACGCTACACTACCGATGGAACGGAGCCTACTGCACAATCCGCTTTGTGGCAGGCACCTGTGAAGTGTGATGCTTCGGCAGTTGTCAAGGCTAAGACGTTCTATCAGGGCAAGGAGAGTTTGTCGATAACGCTGAAGAAATAATCCTGTCATTCAGAGCGAAGCGAAGAATCTCTTCTCTTCGTATATTCAGGAGAGTGGATTCTTCGCTTCGCTCTGAATGACAGATAGTGTCAGTAATGGAAGTACATTGCCCGTCAGTGTGCTTCCATTATTTTTTTAATCTCCGCATCCACATCTGTCCCTTCGGGCAGTTCCAGTTTCAGCCGGATGCGGTAGCGCATCTTCGATACACTGGGCTTGCTGATACCTAACGTGTGTGCCATCTCCTCGTTGTTCTGTTTCAGCATGGCAAGTATGCAGAAGAGTTCGTCGCTGTAGGTAAGGTCGGGACAATGGGTGCGAAGGCGGGTTAATGCCATGGGATAGACGGCAGAGAAGTTACGGCGGAACACTTCGGCGTCTTCCTTGCTGAAAAGGCTCTGTTGCAGACTTTCCATGAAGCCTTCCAGGTCGCAGGTGTTGGGGTGGGCGGCTTGTATGTCGGAGAGTTGGCGCAGCAGGGCGCGGTTGCGGTCGTGCAGGCGCTGGCGGGACTCGATGAGGCGGTGCAGTTGCGATTCTTTTTCGTGCAGCAGGGCTTCGGCGGCTTGGCGTTCTTTTTCGGCCGACGCCTTTTCTTGCAGGTTCAGGCGGTGGCGCAGGCTGAGGGCGCGGTGGCGCATCACTCCCCATACGATGACGGCTGCCAGTAGCAGCAGGCAGAGGGCGCCGACGAGCAGCGTGGTGTGCAGACGGCTGTCCTTCAAGGCTACTTCGGCGGTGAGGGCACGGTTTTGCTGCTCCTTCTTCTCGGTCTCGAAGCGGATGTTGGCGGAGGCGAGCTGGCGGATTTTGGAGTCACTGGCTACGGAGTCCGTGAGAGCCTGGTAGTGGGGCAGGAAACGGGCGAGGCGGTCGTATTGTCCCAGCCGGCGGTAGCAGTCGACGAGCAGGCGGGCGGCTTCGTGCGCCATGAGGCGTTGGGAGGTGTTTTCGGACTGGGTGACGGCTTGTTGCAGCAAGGGGACGGCACGGGCATATTGTCCGGCACGGACGAGGGCACTACCGTAGTAGTAGTGGTAGGAGGCTTGGAAGTGGGGCGGCACTTGGCTTTCGTAGGCGGCAAAGGTGCGCAGGCTGCCGGCGAGGGAGTCGGGCAGGGTGCTTAGTAGGTGGGCACGTTCCAAGGCAATCTGCATGCGGCAGTAGTCGTTGTCGGTGACTTGGAAGCAACTGTCGGCACGGGTAAGTGCCAGGAGGGCTTCGTCGGTGCGTTGCATTTCGCCCAAGATGGCGGCGCGGTTTATGTAGGAATAGCCACGGAGGTTGTTCAGCACTTGGTAGTCGTCGGGGGCGTCGGTGACGAGGGCGCAGTAGCGTAGGGCGTCTTCGTAGAGGCCCAGTTGGCGGTAGGCTTCGGTCAGGTTCTCGGCGGCTACGAGGCGGCCTTGCTCGTCGGCGCGGTCGGGGGTGGTGTCGATGGCTTCGCGGCAGAGGGCGATGCTTTGTTCGTACTTGCCTTCGCGGAGGTAGATGTCGGCGAGGCGTGCCACGGAGTGCGAGTACAGTCCGCCGCGGAAGCCGGTGCGGCGGGCAATGTCGATGACACGCAGAAAGGCTTCCTTGGCGCGGGTGCTGACGGTGTCCACGCCCATGTAGGTGATGCCGGCGGCGCCGCTCCAGTAGTTGTCGTATTCGGGGCTTTCGGGGAAGTATTTTCCGTCGGTGCCGGAGGAACTACGGGCGATGCTGTCTTCGGCCTCGGCCAGCTGCATGGCACGGTTCAGCAGTTCGATTGCTTCGTTGTGGCGGTCGAGGGGCATCAGCATTTGGGCTTTGGCGGTGAGGAGGCCGCGCAGGCAGTAGCGTTCGATGAAGGGAAGGCGGAGGCGCTGCAGGCTGTCGAGGTGGCGCAGTCCGGCTTCATAGTCCATCAGGATGTTGTAGTTAGCCATCAGTTCGCGCAGGGCACGGTTGCAGAGTTGGCGGGCTTCACGGGTGGTGAGGCTGTCGGGGTGTGGCGGTGCGGCGGGGTCGAGGCGGGCGGGCAGAAGGAAGACGGAGTCGAGGTAGGGCGTGGCGTCGCGCTCGCGATTCTCGTCGCAGAGCTGGTGGGCGGGGCCCAGGGTGCGCAGGCTGTCGGCAAGGTAGCGGGGAGAAGGCGTGTCTGCGGCGGTAGATGTCTGACTGCTGTTGCCGGTGGGGTGGCAGGCGGCGAGGAGTAGGGGAAGCAGAAGCAAGAACAAGAATATGTGTCTTTTCATGGCTGGTGATTTGAGTGTTTAGTTGTCTGTGTCTTCCATGTCTTCTAAAATTTCTTTTATGAACTCATCGGAAACATTTCTCTATTTCCTTTTCAGCCTCTTCGCGACTTAGTTCCGGATATTTGTTCCGTTCACGCAAACTGCGGCGAATGGCTTTGGCCACTTGAAGGCTTTCTTCCCACTGCATCATCCTCTTGAGGAAACTTTTGCTAATTTCCACGGTGACGCGGTCTTGTCCTTCGCTAATGATTTTGTAATTTCTCATAATGTTCCTCCTTGCTGTATATTGCTTTTAGGGTGATTATTGTTTATAGTCAATACTGTTCTACGTTTCATGACTTCCTCTTTGTTTACAGTGTATGCCTTTTGCCGAATATCCTCCGGCAGTGGCAAAGGTAATGAAAAAAGTGCGACATCCTGCCATCTGTTTGCCGGAAATATGGATTGTCCGCTCCGCAAAGGTAACATTTTCAGGACGATTGCACCTGAAATATGAGGGGAATATGTATCTTTGTGCTTGTAACGAGAAGGAGAAAAGGATATGAATAAAATTATTCAAGATAGATTGGATGCCTTGAAGACGCTTTGCAAACGTTATAGAGTGAAGAGCCTTTATGTATTCGGCTCGGTCAATACTCCTCATTTCAATGATAAGAGTGATATCGATTTGCTGATAGATTTTGAGCCGGATGTCAGCATCGAGGAATATACAGACTCGTTTTTTCTGTTGCGCGAGAAGCTCACGGAGCTTTTCAAACGCAAGATTGACCTTGTGACACGTCGTTCACTCTCCAATCCGTTCTTTATAAATGATGTAGAACAATCTAAACAACTACTGTATGGGGAGTCGTAGCTTGAGGAAATACCTATATGATATTCAGCAATCGATAGAGTCGATTAATGAGTATTTGGGCGAGAAAAGAGATTTCTTTGCTTACGAGCAGAACAAATTGCTCCGACGTGCTGTAGAGCGTGAGTTGGAGATTATAGGTGAAGCCGTCAACCATTTGCTTGAGTTGGATAATACGATAGCCATTGATAATGCACGCCGAATTGTGGATTTGCGTAACTTTGTAATTCATGGTTATGATAAGGTGGATAATGTGATAATATGGGGTGTCGTTAGTAAAGACCTTCCTAAACTGAAGGAGCAGGTAGATATATTGATGGCACAAACTACTATTATTTAGCGTCTAAGTAATAAGTAAGAGATATGGAGACTACACAAGAAATCATTGACCGTCTGCGAGCATACAAGGAGCAGTTCGCCGACAAGTATGGCATCGAGCAGCTGGGGCTGTTCGGCAGCGTGGCGCGGGGGGAGCAGGACGACAAGAGCGACATAGATGTTGTCATTAAGTTGAGCCGTCCCAGTTTCTTCACTTGCTTTGGTATTCAGGAAGAGTTGCGGAAGCTTTTCCGTCGTAAGGTCGATTTAGTAACCCTGCACGAGAACATGTTCCGCAGTTTTCGTCAAAACCTTGAACGTGATGCGATATATGTCTGAAACGAGTGTCCTGCACCGCATCATCGCCGATTTGCGGCGTGGCGATTGCCCTGCCCTTTAAGAACTTCTCCCTGTACAAGTCTCCCTTTATAAATAATCCGAATCAGTAGTTGAATTGGCCCAATACGATGATAGACATGAGTTGTATTTTTAGACAGAAGAACAAAAGAACATATCAGAAAATATAAGCTATAGTATATTATGAATTTGTTCTTTTGTTCTTCTGTCTAAAAATAATTCTTTTGTCATTTAACTCATAACACTGTCAGTAATGAGATAATCCAACTGCCGATTGCGCCTAACTAAGAAGAGAGTGTCAAACCTGAAATACTAATCTCAGTTTTGACACTCTCTCCGTTGAAGGGGGCGTGAGCCTTCTCCCGTCTCCTCCTCCGCCGCCGCTTATCCAAACGGATTCTCGTTCAGGTCGCCGTCCGGCCCTACGCTGCCGCCGGGTGTGGAGCCGCCGCCACTGCCGCCGGGCGTACCCGTGCCGTCCAGGTGACTGATGGAGTTGACATTCGTCCACGTCACATCCTCGCCGATGAGGGCGCGGGTGACGGTGTTTCCTTTGCGGCGCGATTCGGGGACGAAGCGCACGCGGGTGCCGGCGATTTGGTTGGCCGTCACCTTCTCGGCGCTGTCCACGCCCTTGCCGGTGGAGACGCAGGTGTAGTAGAAGGTGCCCAGACCTTCGACGTGCACGGTGCGGCCGGTGTTCATACTCGTCCCCAGCACCAGGCCGAGGGCTTCGAGGGTGGCTTTGGCGTCGGCGCTGCTCACGGTGGAGATGAGCGCTATCTGCTTGCAAAGCTCGTCCATTTCGATGGGCTTGCCCACGCTCACGGCTTGGGGGTGCCACATCTTGGACATCTTTTTGTAAATAGGTTTGAAAAATGCCATACTCTATGGTTTTTAAGTGAAACATGCCCTGAGGACCTCTGTGGAGGGGGTGGGACACTTCTAAGAAGTATCACTGATACTTGTGCTAAGTGTCGGGGATACTTCTTAGAAGTGTCGAGGATACTTGTGCTAAGTGTCGGTGAGGCTCTCCGGTGTCTGTCCGGCTGCGCTTCGGTTGTCAGGATTTATTTAATTTTATTTGTTGTTCGGGACGGTGTGGCCTTCCTGGCAATCGGTCACGGTCGTGTTCTTGCCGCCGCCGATGCGGTTGTCGCTGCCTTCGCTCGATGAGGCTGGGCTACCATCCACCGTGGCTTCGTTGGCGCAGCAGGAATATACTGTGCCGTCCGTGGTGTTGCTGCCCACCAGGCCGCCGGTATAGTTCTCGGTGCCGGAAGCGCCGGTGACGCTGCCTGCTGCCACTGCTGCTGTCGATGTATTGCGGCTGGTGTGCAGGGTGCCGCTACTGCTACCTGCGAGCCCGCCGGTGTAGCATTTTGTGGCAGCTGTTCCGCCTGTAACCGTGCCCTCATTGGTGCAGCCGATGATTTCGTTATTGGTACTGAGAGCGGCTACCAATCCGCCGGTATAACTGCTGTAGCCGCTGGTCTTTCCTCCGGTCACGTCTCCTGTGTTCCGGCTGTTGGAGAGGGTGGTATAACCTCTCACATATCCTATCAGTCCGCCGGCATAGCAATCCTTGCTGGCATTGTCTCCGATGCCCACCTTGCCATGGTTCCGGCAGTTATGGATGCTGACAGGGGAATCGATGTTGCCCACTGCATATCCTGCTACTCCGCCGACATAGCTTTTGCTGTCTGTAGCTCCCGCAATCTCGGCATGGTTGGTGCACGATTCAAGTCGGCTGCTGATACCTGCATATCCCACCAGTCCGCCGGCCTTGCTGCTGGATGTACCTGCACTTCCGCCTTGCACCTTGCTGCCTGCCTCTACCGTGCAGCCGGACAGGGTTATGTCTTGGCTCTGTCCTATGAGGCCACCGGTGTTGGAGGTATTGCCGGTAGTTTTCCCGCCGCTGACGGTGCCTTTGTAGCTGCATCCGCTGATGGGGGTGTTTCTGGCATATCCTACCAGTCCGCCGGTGCTGCACTCGGCACTGCCGTTATAGCTGTTTGTTACCGTGGCTGCTACGTGGAGGTTGCGTATAGAGGCATTACTGATGTATCCGAAGAGCCCGAAATTCGCACTGCTTCCCTTCAATGTTCCGCTGATGGTGTGTCCGTTGCCGTCGAAGTTTCCACTGAACGTGTGTGAGTAGTCTGTTCCTATCGGCGTCCATTCTGTTGTAGCTATATTGATGTCGGTGGTGAGGCGGAAGTAGCTGTTGTTATAGTTGTTTCCTCCATTGACTTGTGTTTGCAGGTACTTCAATTGTGCGGCGGTGGAGATGATGTAGGGGGATGTTTGGCCGCCGTCGCCGGAGGCGAAGGCGGTGGCAGCCTGGGTGCTGTTATCCAAAGTCTGTGCCGTGGTGCTGCTTTCCACTTTCGTCCATTTGCTGTTGTCGTTGTCGCTTATCGTTGCGGTATATCGCATGCCTGCCACGTATGCTTTGCCTATCTGCGGCGTGGTGTAGCGGTAGGCGGTTCCGTCGTTGCAGCGCACGATGAGGGTGAAAGTCTTACCGGTGAGGTCGGTGGGGAATATCATCAGATGTGCGGTGAAGCCGCTTTCCGTCCAGGTGATGCCGTTCAGCGCGAGGCTGGTGGAGCCGGGAACGTAGGTGCTGCCACTGATGTACATCTTATTATAGAAGCCTGCCCCGGCATCATCCACGCTAAGTATAAGGAGGGCGGGGGAGTTGTCCGGTGCTGTGGAGGGTGTGTAGCCTGTGGGGCGTCCGGTTATCTTCACCGTCATCATGGCGGTGAGGTGGTGGAAGGCGAGGTCGTTGTTCGTGGGGAGGGCATCGATGTCTGCCACGGTGGCGGTCATGTAGTCGTAGGCGGCGATGTGGTCATAGTTATTGTCGCCTGTCTGTATCTGCCCGTCCATGCTGAGGGAGATACTATTCCAGTAGTTGGCAGGTGTTTTGTCGCTCAGCAAGGCTGCCGCTGCGGGGTAGATGGCTTTGGCTACGCCGGTGATGGGGGTGCTCGGGGTAGTGGTGGCGGTGAAGGTGGCGCTCTTTCCGTCACCGGAGATGGAGGAGGGGTTATCTATCTTGTATTCGATGCCGTCGCTTTGACCGCTGGCCGGGTATAGCTTGAAGGCGTCGCCCACGGTCCACTTCACGATGACGCCGGGGGCGGGGGTGCTGCCCGTCTCGTCGGTGTAGCCCAGGCGGGTTTGCGGGGTGTTGCTTCCGGCATCGCCGTCGGTGGCAAGGGTGGCGGTAAGGGTGATGGGGGTGCCTGCATCATCGCCGACGGCTGTCGGGACGGGCGTTTCGTTGCTGCATGCAGCGGCAAGGGCTAGCAAGAGGGCTGTGGCAGCCGCTGCTTGCGCAAGGGGTAGGAAATGGAGTTTCTTCATGGCGTGTGTCATTGTTCTATGGTGAGTATATCGTTTATCAAGTCTTCCAGGTCGCTGGTGGTGGCGCTGTTGTAGTTGCGTCGGCCGGGGGAGGAGTAGGTTCCGGTGTTACGGAGGCTGAATGCGTCGGCACCGCCGAAGTTGCTGGCGCTCATCACGCTGCCTTCCATTTCCATCTTGATAACTTCTACCCGGGGTGGGGAGTAGGGGGCGCGGGCATTGTCCGTCGTCTGTAGTCTTTCTGCTTGTTTTGCTCTTTCTGTTTTCATAATGCTGCTGTATTATAACGGTTAATTAATAGTGTTATCTCGAAATCGGTTTGATGGGCATCGGGCGTTGCGAGTGATGGTTCGCATGTATCTGTTGTCATTATTTTTATTCCTTCCCTCTGTGATGCTTTTTTGGCGAAATCGTTGCCTCTAAGGTAGTTCATATTTTCATAACAGCCGCATGCGGGCTATGGACAGTTAGATAGACGGTGTGGGGAAATATGGGGTGAAAAGGCAGCAAATGGGCATGCCTTCCCGCCTTCGGAGGAAAAATAAGGGGCGGAAACGACGAAAGCGGAAGGTTTCGGTGCCTTCCGCTTTCGGGGGGATGTGAGGGGGATATGTAAGGATATTATGGGATGTGGCATAGCAGGTATATGTATATACCCAATGCCATTGGCCGACTACAAGGCGGCAATTTGTTCGGGAGTGAACCCGGTGCTTTGGGCGATGATGTCGGCAGAGACACCAGCGGCTTTCAGGTTTCGGGCAACTTCTTCCTTGCCTTCCTTTCGTCCTCTCTGTTCTCCTCTCTGTTCCGCTTTCTTTTCCGCAAATTCCAGCACCGCGAGGTTATCGCGGTAAATCTTAATACTTTCATCGTAGCGCAAGCGCTCCTCTTTCGTCATGGAGGCAATATCTGTGATTTGCTCCAGTTCCTTGAACACAGCCATATAGGGCTGGAAAGGAATGTTCTTGAATGTTTCCATATACTTCAGTGTATAAATCCAACGGTCAAAATTCGTATCACATTCCGCCTCGTTCTTTTCGAAGCGCGGCAGTTCGAGAAAGACCTGGCGAAGCTTGTCGCAAAACAGCTCGCCCGTGTCGCGGTCGGCAAGGATAACGTCGGTGCGGAACTTGCCCGTCTCGTTGAAGCAGAAGTTCATGAAGAACACGCCATAAACGGCATGCACCTTGAACTGCCAGTTGCTTCCTCTCTCGCCCTGTCCGGCGATGGCGCGGGCGAGGTAGTAGAGGGAACGTTCCTTGAAGTTCTCTTGTTCCTTGTACTGCATTTCCACGATGATGGGTTCGTCGTCCGTCGTGGTGCAGTACACGTCGTAGATGGTGCCCCGTCCTTCCGCCACTTCGGGCAGCAGCTCGGGGTTCATGTACTTCACGTCCGTTATCTCTTTCTCCCCTTCGAGCAGGCTGTTCAGAAAGCTGATAAGCAGTCTCTTGGAGACTTCCTGGCCGAATATCTTCTTGAAGCCGAAATCCGAGAAGGGGTTGATGAATCGTTCCATATTGCTTTGTTTTTTAAAGGCTTGTCCTGGTTGCAGGATTCCGCAAAGATAACAAATAACCGTAAAAAAGGATGTGCGTCGGGATGTTTTTTTTCAGCGGTGCAGGGCAGCAGGTAGCCGGCTTGCCAAAAAAATCCCCGTACTCCGGTTGAAGTGCACTCCTAAAGTTTGGTATCCAACTTTTGGGGGTGCACTTCAGGAATAGTGCGCTTAGTTGCCTGCCGGGACGGTGTGGCCTTCCTGGCAATCGGTCACGGTCGTGTTGTCGCCGCCGCCGATGCGGTTGTCGGTGTCTGTGCCCGAAGCATCGGCTGCTTTGCCCGCCACCGTGGCTTCGTTGGTGCAGCAGGAATATACCTCGCCGTTCGTGATGTTGTAGCCCACCAGTCCGCCGGTAAGGTTCTGGTGGTTAGTGGAAGATTCGGTTAAACGGCCGGCTGTCACTATTGCTGTCGATGTATTGTGGCTGGTGTGCAGGATGCCGGAATTGTTGACACCTACGAGCCCGCCGGTATGGCAGTCTTGGGCTGTTCCACCGGTTACCGTGCCCTCATTGGTGCAGTTGATGATAGTATTGCTGCCGTTGTAGCCCACCAGTCCCCCGGTCCTGCTGTAAGAAGCAGCTGTTCCTCCGGTCACGGCTCCCCAGTTCCGGCAGTTGTTGATGTTACTGGGATTACTACCGCCGCTGGGTGCATATCCTACCAGTCCTCCGGTGTAGCTGTTTCTACTTTCAGCCCCCTCGATGTCGGCATAGTTGGTGCACGACTCAAACTGGGTGTTGGAAAGTACATATCCTACCAGCCCGCCGGTATGGCTGTCGGAGGAGGTTGTACTGCCGCCCGTCACCTTGCTCCCTGCTTCTACCGTGCAGCCGGATAAGATGGTATTTTGACATTGTCCCACCAGTCCGCCGGTGTAGTTCTCATTGGAGGTGGAGGTGCCTGCAGTTTTTCCTCCGGTGACGCTGCCTTTGTAGCTGCATCGGTAGAGAGTGTGTCGGCCGTAGTCGGCAGTGAAAAATCCCGCCACTCCTCCGGTGCAGCATTGGGAGGCGTCGTCATAGTTGTTCGTCACCGTGGCTGCTATGCGCAGGTTGCGTATGTTACTATCGACGCATCCGAAGAAGCCGAAATATGGATTGTTGCCTCTCAGTGTTCCGCTAATGGTGTGGCCGCCGCCGTCGAAGCTTCCTTGGAATCTGTTGCTGTAGTCTGTTCCTATTGGTACCCACGTCACGTCGTCCGCTATCTTGATGTCGGTGGTGAGGCGGTAATCGTTGTAGCTCCCGTCATTGACTTTCTTTTGCATCAGCAGCAGTTCTTCGGCGGTGGAGATGAGGTAGGGATCATCATCGTAGCCGGTGCCGGAAGCGAATTTATCGGCTATTTGGGTGCTGCCGGTTAAGGTTTCTGTTGTGCTGCTTTCCGTCCACTTGTCTCCGGTTATCGTTGCGGTGTATCGCATGCCTGCCACGTATTTCTTTCCTATCTGCGGAGTGGTGTATCGGTAGGTGGTGCCGTCTTTGCACAGCACGCTGAGGGTGAAGGTGTTGCCCGATAGATCAACAGGGAATATCATCAGGTGTGCGGTGAAGCCGTTGGTGCCCCAGGTGATGTTTTCCAGCCGTAGGCTGGCAGAGCCGTAGGTAGGTAAACTATTGTCGGTGGACATTTCGCTGTAGAAGTATGCGCCCTCATCATTTGCGCTGAGGGTGAGCTGCACGGGGGAGTTGTCGGCAGCATCGGGGCTTGTGACGGGCGTATAGCCCGAGGGTTGTCCGGTTATCTTCACCGTCATCATGGCAGCGAGGTGGTGGAAGGTGAGGTCGTTGCCTGCGGGGAGGCTGGAGGCATCGGCCACGTCGGCCACCATGTAGTCGTAGGCAGGGGTGTGGGCGTAGCTGTCATCGCCGGTTTGTGTCTGCCCGTCCATGCTGAGGGTGATATTACCCCAGGAGGTGGCAGGGGTTCCGTCGTTCTTCAGGGCTGCCGCTACGGGGTAGATGGCTTTGGCTTCGCCGGTGATGCTGCCGGTACTTGTGGTGGCGGTGAAGATGGCGGTCTTGCCTTCGCCTGTAATGGCTGCGGCGTCCTTTATCTCGTATTCCATGCTGCCGCTCGTGCCCCTGGCCGGGTATAGCTTGAAGGCATCGCCCACGGTCCACTTCACGATGACGCCGGGAGTGGTGGCACTACTTTCGCTCTCGTGGGAGAGGCGGGTATCGGGGGCATTGCCGGTGTCCGTGTCATCGGCCAGGGTGGCGGTGAGGGTGGTGGGACTGCCGGGGTCGGTGCCGTCGGCAGGCGGCAGGGTTTCGTTGGTGCATGCGGTGAGCAGGGCGCAGGTCAGCATGGACGGTAAGGCGCAGGCCAGCATAGGCAGCAGAGCTTCTGCCATCATGGGCAGCAGGGCGGTGTATAGGTTTCGTTTCTTCATGGCGTCATTGTTCTATGGTGAGTATATCGTTTATCAGGTCTTCCAGGTCGCTGGTGGTGGCACTGTTGTAGGTGCGTCGGCCGGGGGAGGAGTAGGTTCCGGTGTTATGGAGACTGAATGCGTCGGCACCGCCGAAGTTGCTGGCGCTCATCACGCTGCCTTCCATTTCCATTTTGATGACTTCTACCCGGGGTGGGGAGTAGGGGGCGCGGCGGGTGGCGTGGATGCTGTCCGTCGTCTGTACTTTTTCTGCTTGTTTTGCTTTCATAATCATATATATTAAAGGTTTATAATCAGTCTTCCTCTCTGAACACCACATAGCCCGGCGGCATCTTTCCGGTGGGCTCGCCCAACTGCTGAATCCATTGCGTCAGTTCCTCTCCTTCGGGGGCGCCGTTCAGCTTCTGGCGCAGGCGTTGCTTGGTCTTTATCACGCTGTTGGGGCTGACGCCGGTGCTTTCGCCTATCTGCCGGTTTCTGAACCCCAACTTTACGAGGAAGCAGGTCTGCTGCTCGGCTATGGAGAGGCGTGTGTGCACGTGCTCTTCCAGCTCCTTCATGAAACCGGGGTAGTGGGTCATCATGAAGGAGAGTATCATCTTGTAACTCTGCTTTTTCCCGGTGGGCAGCAGGGAGGTGCCGTCGTGCTGTGCGCATATTTGCACCATGGGGCATTCGGCTTCGTGCTGTTTCAGTTGTTGTTGCAGGCGCATCTTTATCAGTGCGTCCGTGCGGCGGCGTATCTTCGCCCACCTCCAGGCGGGCAGCAACTGTTGCGCGATAAGTGCAACCGTACATCCGCCAAAAAAGAAGGCGGCAGCCAGTAGTGTGTATTCTATGTTCATTGTCATAATTTATATTCGTTCGTCGCAGTGTGCTCCCATAGTGAAAACACGTGCCTCTAAGGTAAGTGTTATCGGGCTAACTGCCATGTTCTGCCTATGGACAGTTACATAGACGGTTTAAGGGAATTCGAGGTGAAAGGGCAGGAAATGGGCAGCCTTGCCGGAAGGAGGAATTAAAATGAAGGGGAAGGAACAAAAAAGCGGAAGACTTTCCGGCCTTCCGCTTTGAGGGAGATAAAATGTGTGGATGTAAATATTTTATGCTTTCAGCGCCTGTTCGATATCTGCAATAATATCGTCCGCATTCTCAATACCTACCGAGAAGCGGATAAGGTCGGGACGTACGCCGGCTTCCATCAGTTGCTCGTCCGAGAGCTGGCGGTGCGTATGGCTGGCGGGATGCAACACGCAGGTGCGGGCATCGGCCACATGAGTAACGATGGCAGCCAGTTTCAACGAATCCATGAATTTTATGGCTACTTCACGGCCGCCTTTCAACCCGAAGGTGACAACACCGCAAGAACCGTTCGGCATGTATTTTTGTGCCAGGTCGTGGTATTTATCTCCCGGCAGACCGCAGTAATTTACCCAAGCCACCTTGTCGTTCTTAGAGAGATATTCGGCAACGGCTTGCGCATTCTTGCAGTGTTGCGGCATGCGCAGGTGTAAGGTTTCCAGACCGAGATTCAGTAAGAAAGCATTTTGTGGAGACTGGATGCTGCCGAGGTCGCGCATCAGCTGTGCGGTAGCTTTGGTGATGTAGGCCATCTTGCCGAAGGCTTTCGTATAAGTCAGTCCGTGGTAAGACTCATCCGGCGTGCACAGTCCGGGGAATTTGTCGGCGTGCGCATCCCAGTCGAAGTTACCGCTGTCTACGATGGCACCGCCTACGCTGGTGGCATGTCCGTCCATATACTTGGTGGTGGAGTGTACCACGATGTCGGCACCCCACTCGAATGGGCGGCAGTTGATGGGAGTAGGGAAAGTGTTGTCCACAATCAGGGGCACGCCGTGGCTGTGAGCGATGCGGGCAAACTTCTCGATGTCCAGCACTTCCAGCGTCGGATTGGAGATTGTTTCACCGAACAGCGCTTTGGTATTCGGGCGGAAAGCAGCGGAGATTTCTTCTTCGGATGCATCCGGGTTGACGAAAGTCACGTCAATGCCCAGTTTCTTCAATGTTACGCCGAAGAGGTTGAACGTGCCGCCGTAGATGCAGGATGAGGCCACGAAGTGGTCGCCTGCCTGGCAGATATTGAAGATAGCGTAGAAATTGGCAGCTTGTCCGCTGGACGTCAACATGGCACCTACACCTCCTTCGAGGGCGGCTATCTTGGCGGCAACGGCATCGTTCGTCGGGTTTTGAAGGCGGGTATAGAAGTAACCTGCCTCTTCAAGGTCGAACAGGCGTGCCATTTGTTCGCTGGTTTCGTATTTGAAGGTTGTACTTTGGTAGATGGGGAGTACACGGGGCTCGCCCTTTTTCGGAGTCCATCCTGCTTGCACGCAGAGGGTCTCCGGCTTGAATTGCTTTGCCATAATGCTATCTGTTTTTTTAAGAGTTTTTTATCTATTAACGTCTAAGCCATCGCAAAAGTAAGGAAAATAATGTAAATTTGTCCGCAATTAAGGGAAAATACTGCTAAATGATAATCCTATGGCTCGATTATTGCTTTTATTCTTTTTCATGCTTTGCTCTTTTTCGGTTTTTGCCCAAGAAGAATATGCGACTCCGAAATCCGGTGAGGGCATATCTGCCTTTCTTGAAAGGAATAACCGTCCGGCAAGAACGTACTATAAGGAGTTCTTGAAGCTGAACGAGAAGCGTTTGCGAGGAAAAGAAGAATTGCGTTTAGGAGTGAAATATGTATTGCCACCATTGAGAAGCGGTAAGCCGGTAGCCGGTGAAGGCAAGAAAGATAGTGCGGCGAATGTTTCTTCTTCAACCTCTTCCGGTAGTGGAAAAAAGAATGTTCATGAACCTTTGTTCGGAAAAGCGCTTGCCAATGTGCCGGTAACTTCCAATCGCTTGCGGGGCGCTTGCTTCTACGTAGTCAGCGGACATGGCGGTCCCGATCCCGGTGCTATCGGCAGAATTGGCAAGATAGAGTTGCACGAGGATGAGTATGCTTATGACGTTGCCTTGCGTCTTGCCCGCAATCTGATGCAGGAGGGGGCCGAGGTGCGTATCATCATCCAAGATGCTAAAGACGGCATTCGTGACGATCAATACCTCTCGAATAGCAAGCGCGAAACCTGCATGGGTGCCCCTATCCCTTTGAATCAGGTGGCGCGTCTGCAACAGCGTTGTGCTAAAATCAACGAACTTTATAAGAAAGACCGCAAGAACTATAAGTATTGCCGTGCCATCTTCCTCCACGTAGATAGTCGCAGTAAAAGCCATCAGACCGATGTCTTCTTTTATCACTCCAAGCACAGCGCTGAAAGCAAGCGCCTGGCAACCACCATGAAAAAGACTTTTGAGTCGAAATACGACAAGCACCAACCCAACCGTGGCTTTACGGGGACCGTCAGCGCCCGTAATCTGTATGTACTTGCCAACACTTCCCCCGCTTCTGTCTTCGTAGAGCTGGGAAATATTCAGAATACTTTCGACCAACGCCGTTTTGTAATTAGCTCCAACCGCCAGGCTTTGGCGAAGTGGATGATGGAAGGATTTATCACGGATTATAAGAAGTCGAAGTAAAGACGTGCTTACTTCTATTTACTGATTGCTTTTTCGGTCATTATAGGATAATGTCTTTATAGATTTTACCTGGATGTTCTTTGTAGGAACTGCTCTCATAACATTTAACAAGTAATTCTGCGTCTTCTAGCAGTGCTTGGTTGGAGTCTTCTGAAAGATTGGCTGTTAAAATCCCACTACCCAACACTCCCGGATTGCAAGGAGTGGGAGTTTGCCGGATGAAATCTACGATTAACTCTACACAGATACTGTTTTTTATCTGATGCTGTTCCACTGCTTCCTTTATTTCATCATTCAGCTCTTTTTTCATTTCCGGGTTCATATATCCATACCAAAGAAAACACTTCATACCCCGCCGTGCAGCTTCAATAAATACATCCAGATAAGTATGCCCGTCATCATTAGGACGGTTGATTTCATACGGATCTATGTGCAAAAATGTTTTCGGGGACAACGAAGGCAACAACGCCAATGTCCCAGAGATAGAATCGCAGTTATAGAACGTGACACGTGGTGATAGCCCTTGTTGAACTGCATATTCGCGTACCGTGTCGAGCGAAGACTGTTCCAAGTCGAAGAAGATGTATCGGTCTGCTACATCTTTCAGCACATTCATGGCAAGCCCCGGAGAACCGATGTACGTTTCGTTTAGCATGGATTGGTCCTCTATTTGATAGTAAAAAGATTGTGATAAGGAGGCATACCGGGGAGCTTCCTTTAGGAAATGATATATGCCGTATTCTTGTTCGGGAGAATGCTGCATACTGTATTGTGCACATGCCGAGTTCGTTTCCACATACACTTGTGGCTTTTCTCTGCTCAACACATCGCATAACCCCAAGTGTTTCAGCATATCGGCTTGTTTGCCGTAGTGGGTATAGGTTGTCATGGCTACGGTTATTTCATTTCCGGATGCCTCTCCAACCACTTCGCAGCATACCAGCAAGTCGCTTTCGGTTTCAAGCCTTGCTCTGTCGCATACTCATAAGTCTTTTTGACAAGAGCCGCCGCAATGCCCCGCCCTTCGATAGGAGGAGGGACAACTGTGTGAAGAATGTCCAGACTGCTGCTGTCCAGACGATATTCTACATAGGCTGTATAGCCGTCTACTTCGGTGGTGAACAAGTGGCGTTCGGGCAGATGATTGATGATGTACTCCATGACGTTTCCCTTTCTTTGGTGAATGAGTGCAAGGTCGTAAAAAAAAGGGAGAAAGACAAAGGAATGTCTCTTTTTTACAATACGTTATAAATAGAAGGGCGTAACTTTGCCACGATTATCCGGAAACATTTATCTTTGCTTATTATGCAGTCGTTTAGAATCATAAAACCAATTCAGGAACTGGCCTCTTATATCCGCTATTATTGGATATTGAGGGATGATGCCATAGAATCCGTATCGGAACGGACTCTGCCTGTGGGCTGTATTCAGTTGGTATTCCATAAGGGAAAGCGGCTACTATCATTGAAAGAGAATCTGTTGCAGCCGAGAACTTTTGTCTGCGGACAGAGTTTCGGCTTTTCCGATGTCTGCTCGACGGGAGAGATTGCAATGATTGCGGTCGTCTTTCAGCCTTATGCGGCAAAAGCATTCTTGCGAATGCCTCTTGGGCTGTTTGAGGGACAAAGTGTTTCTACAGAAGATATAGAAGATACTGAACTTTCGGATCTGGCAAAAAAGGTGGAAGATACTCCGGAGGATGAGGCTTGCATTCGTCTGATCGAGTTGTTTTTGCTTCATCGGTTTTATGATTTTTCAGATTATCACTTGAAAAGGATATCGGCTGCATTGTTGGAAATCAATGAACAGCCACAGACCAATATTGCCCGGCTGGCAGACATCGCCTGTTGGAGTAGCAAGCAATTCAGCCGGGTGTTTACGGAATATGTGGGAACTACTCCCAAGGGCTTTATGCGCATTGTGCGTATGCAGCGGGCACTTTATAAGATACAGTGCAATCCCGGGCTTCCGTTGGTGCAGGTGGCTTATGAGTGCGGGTTTACCGATCAGTCGCACATGATAAAGGAGTTCCGGCTTTTTTCAGGTTACACGCCGGTGGAGTATCTTGCTGTCTGTGCACCTTATTCCGATTATTTTTCCAATGAATGAAAAGGGCTGTTTAAAGTGGGTAGATACGTTTAAATAGAAGATGTCTCTTTTTTACTATCGGGAGAGTTTGGGTTGCTCTACTTTTGCAGAGTCTTTGCAAAGGCACAGTAGTAACTAAAACAAAAAGAACAAATGAAGAATTTGATTGCATTTTTTGAGATTCCGACCAGAGACTTCCGTCGGGCAGTCGATTTTTACGAAACGGTACTGGGTGTGCAACTTCCTGCTTATGAATGGGAAAAAGAAAAAATGGCGTGCTTCACCGAAGAAGGTGAAACGGTAGGTGCCATATCTTGGTCACCCGATTTTCTTCCTTCGGAGCATGGTGTATTGATTCATTTCAACTGCGATGACTTGGAAGTTGCTTTGGAAAAAGTCATTTCGAAAGGAGGAAGGGTTGTCATTCCTATAACGAAAATTCAGGCAGAAGGCAAGGGGTACTTTGCAGTCTTTGCCGATTGCGAGGGGAATCATGTAGGGTTGTACGCCGATAAGTGATAATTTAGGGGCGCTGCGCCCCTAAATTTCCATTTATTACACAAATCCGTTCTTATAGAAATTATACGATTCCCGGATTCTTTCTGGAGTATCGGCCTCGAGCAGCAGAAGCAGTTCGCGGGAGAACTCTAATTGCCCCGTACCGTTGGCGGTGACGATATTCTTGTCGCTGGCGGCTTGCTGTTTTTGGTATCCGGCTTCGTTCGTATACCGTTCGCCGGCCCATAGTTTCAGTTGCTGAACGGTGTTTCCGGTATGTTTTACGTCGTTCAGGAAACCATGCTTTGCCATGAAGGAGGCCGCGTTGCAGATTGCACCGACTATTCTCCCGCGTTGCAGGGCATCTTGTATTAATGGTACTACTTGTTCAGCTTCCGGAGAACCCCATTGCATGCCACCTATCAGTATCAATGCTGCATAGTCTGTGGGTATTGTCTGGAAACTATAATCGGGCAGGGTGTGGAAACCGCCGATGGAACTTACGGCATCCATGGTGGGAGCCGCGACTCTGGTCGTATATTTCACTTCACTGCCCGGCATTACTCCCGCATTGAGGGAGGAGGCGATGAATGCACCTTCCCAGTCGGCATATTCGTTTAATAAGACGAAGATTACTTCTTTTTTCATTAGTCTGTTTTTCTTATTTACTCTTTTTATTTAGTGACAACACGTAAACAGCATCTTTCGAATGTCATTTTCGTCTCATCGTTTGTTCTCCTCTCCGGGTCATCTCCTCTGCAAAGGCTTCGGCACCGTTCTCCTTGATATACCGGATGCAGGCAGCCCGGTCGGAATTAAACAGAAGGGCGAATACCTTTCCGATGAGATTGGAATGTATCTTACATGCCTTTACGTCTGTTTCGCACTCGGCACAAGTGGCATAACCTTTGTCTTGACAGCATCGTCGGTTTTTGCACCAACCGGCTTTCTCGTTTTTGTGGCAACCGGGGCATGAGCCTTTTAAGAATTTCCGGCAAGCTCCGCAGTAAAGCCCGCAAGCCGCAATGTATGAGGCATTAGCCTTAATTTCTGTTTTGTCCATTATGGAAGTGATTTTTTAATGTCTACTTTCTCTTGCTGCAAAGTTACATTTATTTGGGAGAATCAATGCGATAATTATCCTCAAAAAGTATGGTTGTTAAGTGGTGGAGTTACTAATCTTTATTCGTCCTGCTATGGGGAAATTTTCATACCACTGTAGTGGTATGCATTTCTCCTTATAGTGGTATGCAATTTCCCCAATAGAGGAACGAATAAATATATACTATATGAAACCTTGCATATAGTGATAAAAGTTTCTCGTTTATTCTACAGGAATATAAATCTCCGTTAGCAGTTCTTCCGGTGCCGTTGTCGACGGGTCATTCATATAACGTTCCGCACTGGGTTCATCCCGCAGGGTACACTCCATTTCGGGAATGTATTTAGCATAAATGGTATCATAGACGGCTTGCAGATGCTCGTAAGAACCTTTATACAAGAAGATGGCATAGCGCCCGGCAGGTATTTGCTTGGAGCCGACGTCACCTTTAGGACTGACGGCTTCGGGCATAACCATACATACATCGGTGCGCAATCTTTCGGTCGGAGTCACCTTGGGATCGTCGTGATAGATACAGTACGGCATCACTTCACCTATCGGCAGTTTCTGCTCCCGGATGAACTGGAAAAGGCGCATCCATGTGCCGCAATAGTCATTCAGTTTGTAGTCTCCGAATAAGCGGATATAAATTACATTTTTTGCGGGAACTTCTCTGATTTCCCGTTTTAGTTCCAGTTCCGGACGGATAATGGCTGGTTTCATAATTACAAAGTTTTTATTGTTACGATACTCTAATGGTGAAATGCCGTAGAACTGCTTGAATACTTTCGACAGCGACGAAGAGGAAGAATAACCGATGCGATAGGCAATGTCTGCTATCGGCAGGTCGGAATAACGCAGCAATCGGGCGGCAGCTTCGGTACGCGTCCGGACTATAAACGTACCGATGGGCTCTCCCAAAAAGGCTTTCATGATGCGATGGAAGTAAAACGGGGAGAAATGGGAAATCGCGGCCAGTGATTTCAGGTCAATTTCTTCTCCGAGGTGCAGATTGATGTAATCTACCACTGCATTCACACACTTCTGATACTCTTCTTGCGTTGTCTTTTTCTGTTGCATAGTTCTATTGGGCTTTTTCATGCTGCAAAAATAAGAGGAAAAGAGATAGGGGAGTTGTCCGATGTTGCTATATTTGCAAATTAGTATGACCGAAGATATAAAGCGACAATTATCAGCATGGGCGGCAACTTATCACTGTGCCGACTTTATACAGAGCGATCCGGTGCAATTTCCGCATCGGTACGTGCAGAAGCAGGACATTGAAGTGAGTGGCTTGCTGACGGCTATCATGAGCTTTGGTAACCGCAAGCAGATTCTGAAGAAAGCAGATGAACTGCACGCCTTGATGGGGGCTTCTCCTTATAAATATGTATTGTCGCGCCGGTGGGAGAGAGATTTCCCTTCGACGGATAGCAGCAGCTTTTATCGTATGCTTTCTTATGCCGATTTCTACTCTTACTTCAAGCGGTTGCACGCGGCATATTCCCGTTTTGACAGTCTTGAAGATGCTTTGTTGGTGCACTGCGGCACGCCTATGGAGAAGCTTTGTGCATTTCTGGATGTTTCTTCCAAAAGTCCTCAGAAGAAGCTGAACATGTTTCTGCGCTGGATGATACGCCGGGGTCCGGAGGTGGATTTTGGCATTTGGGAAAACTTTGACTGCCGGGATTTGATAATCCCCTTAGATACCCACGTCTGCCGTGTAGCCTGCGACTTAGGACTTACCGAGACGGAGACTTTCTCCCTGAAAAATGCCCGCCGGATTACTGCTGCATTGGCGGAGGTCTTTCCCGATGATCCGTGTTTCGGAGATTTTGCGCTGTTCGGTTATGGGGTGAATCATAAATGAAAAAAGTTCTATTGCCCTCCGACATCAGGCAATAGAACTTTCTGTTTTGTTATGCTTTCAGTGCGGCAATCACCTTCGGCATCATTGTCCAGATATGGTTTTCATCTTGGGCAGTGTAGAAGTTTCCGTCTATTTCGGATGGACTGTCGGTAGCTTTTCCATTCTGGATGGCGGCCTTTGCCAATGGGTGGACGGCTACTTTCTTGCCTTTCGTCACTCCGGTGAAGTCGAACATCATGGCAGCGGCACAGTGGCCGATCATCATTTTGCCTTTCTCGCCGAAAGCCTTGACTACTTCCAGCATCGTAACATTATATGGTTTGTCTGCGTTCTGCTGGAATACGGGCACTGCATCGCCGCAAGAGAATACCAGCGCATCGTACTCATCTTCGTGTCCTTTCAGGTTGGCTACTACATCATCCGCCATCAGCGTAATGCCGGAGTTGGTTTTAATTTCCTTGCTATCTGCCACTGCATATACCTTATAGGAAATGCCATTCTCAAAAAATGCTTCCAAATATTGGAATAAACCGAATCCGTTAACCGGATTGACTGCTAAAACCGCAACTTTCTTTGCCATAATTTTAATTATTAAGTGAGACAATAGTTATTTTCAGTAAGTTTATTACTTTTGTACAGCAAAGTTATGCTTCTTGTCCGATAAAAACAAGAAGGAACTTGAATGTTAGATAGTTACAACAATGTAACTATTGTTGGTGTTCAACTAATTAGGAAAAGTTAAAATATGGAAAACTTTCATCGTATAGATGTTTGTCCGATAAGGGATGTGCTGAGCGGACTTGGCGATAAGTGGACAATGCTTATTTTGGTTACACTGAAGGCGAATGGAACAATGCGTTTCAGTGATATTCAGAAGACGATAGGCGATATTTCCCAACGTATGCTGACGGTTACGCTCCGTTCGCTGGAAACCGATGGCTTAATAGTCAGGAAAGTATATGCCGAAGTTCCGCCTCGTGTGGAGTACGAGCTTACGGAAACGGGGCGCAGCCTGATGCCGCATATCGAGTCTTTGGTAGGGTGGGCTTTGGAGCACATGGATGATATTTTGCACCGGCGTAACATACAAAACTAAGGGAGGACAGTAATCGTTTTACTGTCTTCCCCAAGGACTATAGGCAGTCATCTTATTTCTTTGCATCTGCAAAGGAATGTACCTTATTCTTCAGATTGTCAGCCTTCTCGGCTGCCTCATGAACTTCATCCGCCACTTTATCCGCTACTTTGGTTCCTGCATGCAGTGCTTCCTCTTCAGCAGTGTGGAACATGTCTTTGGCTTCGCTGCCCGCTTTGTGAATGGCATGACACATTTCTCTTCTCAGTCTTTCAGCTCTTGGCGTACGAGAAAAATGATAAACTAATGCACCTACAACCGAACCGATCCCCAGTCCGATCAGAAAATGAGATTCTTTACATTTCATAATTAAGTTAGTTTTAAACGATTAAAATTAAAATCAATTCTGTGTAGATAACATGCCAGCCCTGCGTTGGTTCATGCCGTGCAACGCAATTAATAAAAAATAATTCCGATTCGTCACGAACCGGAATTATTTATCATGAGTTATCTACTTTGCGAGATGCTTATTCTTTTACAGCTTCTCCTTTTTCATTCAAAAGAACAGTTGTTTCAGTGCCATCTTGAGCGGTAACTACAATTTTGTAAACCTTAGCGCCGTCTTTTTCTTTCACATAGGCTTCTTTTACCGAAGTTCCTTCATAATCTTTTGCCAGCGTCTGCATAACAGCTTGCGGCAACTGGGTGGGGTCCATCTTTACAAACTCGTCTTGTGGAACCTGTGCTTCTGCTACTACTGCTGCGTTGTTTACTTCCTGTGCAAATGCTACAGAACTACCTACTCCCAAAATCATTGCTAATGCTACTAATACTTTTTTCATAATCGTAAAGTTTAAGTGAATATTTTGTTTTATTGTTTCTAACGCTAACTATAGGACAAAGGGGATGCCAAAAGATAGTGGCTGTTTTTATATGTTTGTATATCAGTGTAATATGTATGAAATGTGCTTATCGTGGCCTATCAATGAAGTGTAGAAAAGTGTGGAATTGGGTAATACACTTGGGGAATAATTGCACGGTTCTAATTTATTCTGCTTAAATTTGCCGAATACTTAAAATATATACAGATATGATTAGATTAAATGTTTTTATTCAGGTAAGTGCGGAGAACCGTGCTGCTGTTTTGGAAGCTGCAAAAGAATTGGTTGCATGCTCTTTGAAAGATAAAGGTTGCATTGCTTATGACATTTTTGAGAGCGCAACCCGCAGTGACGTCCTTATGATTTGCGAAACGTGGGAGAATGCCGAGTCATTGGCTGCGCACGAGGCAGCAACTCATTTTGTGACACTGGTGCCTAAGATACAAGGACTGGCTTCCATGAAGTTGGAGAAGTTCGACTTCTGATATAAATAAAACGAAAAGTACATTGTGCATTGAGTGTAAAGAGTCTGTTATACGTATATAAAAGAAAAGATATATACCATGAAACAGACTCTTATACTAATCGCCTTGTTCTTTTCCGCGTTGCTGCAAGCGCAGGTCAATACTCAATCTATGCAGCTTTCTCAGGAACATCCGCGCTACCTTACCGGTGCCGGAGGAAAAGAGACCACTCTGAAATTGATCAATGACGAACCGTGGGCTAAAGATGTGTTCGGCAAACTGAAGGCAAAGACCGACGTATATACCCAATTGACGGAAGCACAACCCGAATGGTTACTTTCGCGCCTTGCCATGTATTGGGAGTCTCATGCAACAGATGTATATGTCAAAGGCGAAACTTTCGACCATGCCGGTGGACAGAAAGCACCTGTTCCTACCGTACGCTATACAGGCACGCGCGGGACTTTTGCCACACACAGCCGTCCCAAGCTGGAAGATGTTGTGCCTTATGACGATGCCGGAGGCAATGTGACATTTTGTAATAGTACCTTGCCCGGAAATCCGATGGAAAGCGTGCATCCTTCCAAGACGGGGCGCAATATCGAGGCTCTGAATCGTGAAATTATCGGCATTGCCCGCGATGCTGCTTTTCTCTACTGGCTGACGGATGAAGAGAAGTATGCTAAACTGGCAGCCGGAGTTTTCGATACCTATATGCAAGGCATCTATTACCGCAATGTCCCTGTTGACCTGAATCACGGCCATCAACAGACCCTGGTCGGTATGACTTCTTTTGAGGTAATCCATGAAGATATTCTCCATGATATTGTTCCTCTCTACGATTTCCTTTATAATTATCTGCATGCCAATTATACCGATAAACTCGATATCTATGCCGGAGCTTTCAAGAAGTGGGCCGATAATATCATTGCGAATGGTGTTCCTCACAATAACTGGAATCTGATGCAGGCGCGCTATATCATGGATATCGGCATGGTTCTGGAAGATAACCATCTCTATGCCGACGGCAAGGGACGGGAATATTACATCGATTATGTTCTCAACCGTTCCAGCATCCGGCAGTGGAGTCTGAAGAAACTGGCGGATTACGGTTTTGATCCGAATACCGGTATTTGGGCTGAATGTCCCGGATATAGCAGTGTCGTATTGAATGATTACGCTAACTTTACCAATCTGTTCGACCGTAACCTGCATTATGATTTGACGAAAGAGTTGTCCGTTATACCTAAGGCTGTGGCTGCCA
Source organism: Bacteroides sp. GD17 (assembly GCF_038448625.1). Classification (NCBI taxonomy): domain Bacteria; kingdom Pseudomonadati; phylum Bacteroidota; class Bacteroidia; order Bacteroidales; family Bacteroidaceae; genus Bacteroides; species Bacteroides sp. GD17. The sequence goes on along the minus strand of NZ_JBCEZS010000003.1, from coordinate 448,205 downwards.
CTCCGCAGTATTTGTTCCCTAACCGGATGATATGTGGTTTTGGAGATACTCATCCCAGTTATTTGAACACCAATCCCGTGGTGCGCATGATAGAGAATGCCCAGGTCAATGGCAAGAAAGAGCAGGAAGACTATTTCACCGCTTTGCTGAAATGCTTGAATCCGGATGCAGACAGGGCAGGGGAGAAAAAGAATGTCCGTGTTTCCATCAATGCCTTTTTTGATGACAAGCCTCTGGCGCTGAATCCCGAAATAAAGGCAGGCAAGATAGAAGACTATGTATCGCCGTTGTTCTATGCTCCCAATGTATCATGGCTGGTGCAGCGCAACGGTATGCATCCCCGTCATAGCCTGATGATATCCATGAATGGCAGTGAAGGAAACCACATGCATGCTAACGGCATTTCTATGGAACTGTATGGCAAAGGTTATGTCCTCGGCCCCGATGCCGGCATCGGACTTTACTTGTATAGCGGTCTGGATTATGCCGAATACTATTCTCAATTTCCCAGTCATAACACGGTATGCGTAGATGGCATATCCAGCTATCCGGTCATGAAAAGCAACCATGCTTTCCGCCTGAAATCCTGCTTTCCTGCTCCGTCGGCAAAGAAAGGGGAGTTTGCGCCTGTAACATACAGCGAAGTCTACTTCCGCGAACCCGAAAGCTGTGCCGATCAGACCCGCCTGATGGGAATCGTTACTACCGGACCGGAAACAGGATATTATGTCGATATTTTCCGGAGTCGCAAAACAGAGGAAGGAGACAAGATGCACGATTATTTCTACCATAACTTGGGGCAGACGCTCTCGCTGACCGGTACGGATGGGGCAGACCTGAACCTGCAATCGACGGAAGAGTTGGCATTTGCCGGTGCACATCTGTATGCCTACTCTTATATATACGATAAGAAAGTGTCGGAGACGGATAAGGACGTGAAAGCTACTTTCACCATGGCAGCGGAAGACGGCGACGATATTTCCATGAATCTTTGGATGAAGGGAGAGCCCGAACGAAAGGTGTTTACAGCTTTATCTCCTATGACAGAGGGGTACAGCCGCACACCGGGAATGCCTTACGACATCAAAGAACAGCCAACACTCACTTTTGTAGCCCGGCAGGCCGGCGAAGCTTGGAACCGACCGTTTGTTGCTGTTTACGAGCCTTCTTCGGTCAAAGAACCCGGCGGTATCTCTTCCGTCGTTTTTCCTGAGGTGGAATGTACGGAGCAAGGTAGCCATGTCGGCATCAGAATTACTCAAAAGAACGGGCGTACCGATCAGATTCTGTCATCCGATCATCCCGCCCATCTTTGTGTTATGGGGAAGATGAGTGCTTCGGCCGCTTATGCTCTTTGGGGAAGCAACCGGCAGAGTGGAAACACGTTGTTTTTAGGAAACGGCACTTTGCTGCAAACACCCGGAGCCACTATAAAATCGGAAACTCCGGTCAATGTACTCTTGGAAGAAAATGCCGACGGATGGTACTGTACCTCTTCCGGCAACTGTTCAGTTTTGCTGAAAGGTAAGGAGTACAAAATCCAGGCGGCGGGGAGAATGAAAATACAGATTCAATAAGTTAATGTATTTTCGCTTTTTTCTTTATAGGCTGAGAGTGCAACGGGATTTTTCATTATATTTGTTGCGTTTGATTAATGGTAACACAGATTTAATGAAAGACATATTGAGATACATACTGACTTGTTCCTTATTATTGATTAGCCTTTTTGCATATCCGCATTCGTATGCATTCCGGGGAGTATCTGTATCCGAAGGACTTTCCGATTTATTGGTCAATGCAATTTATAAGGATACAGAAGGGTATGTATGGTTGGGCACCGGCAGTTCACTCGAACGTTTTGACGGGGTTCACTTCAAACATTATCCTATAATAGGTGCCAATGAAAAACTGAAAAGGATCAATGCTATCACCGAAATGGCTGATAACCAGATTTGGCTGGGAAATGGCATGGGGCTTTGGCGTCTGAATAAAGAGACGGATATATTGGAAAGCATCGTTCCCGAAAAGATAGATTGTCCGGTACATTCACTTCTGGCAGAAGATGGTATACTGTATATCGGTACTGAAAAAGGGTTGTTCCTTTATAAGGACGGTAAGTTGGACCAGGTTTTGTTGGATAAGAACACCTTCTCTGCAGCCAATACTATTACTGATATTTGTAAAGGAGCAGAAGACATTCTTTGGCTGGCTACCGAAAGCGGACTTTATTCTTTGCAATTGTCTGACAGAAAAGTGGCCGGATATCATAACATAATGAGTGATAAGCATGTATGTGCCTTCAATCACATAGCTCGGATTGGTGAAATGCTTTATTTGGGAACGATGGATCAAGGCATTATAGCTTTCGATACCCGTATCGGCAAGTTCGGTCATTTTGTAGATGTGGGATGTAATGTCATTTCCTCTTTGTCCAGTGATGGAAAGAATATATTGTATGTAGGTACGGATGGCAATGGTGTTCATTTCATTGATACCGGTCAGAAACAGATTATCCGTTCTTTGCGGCACGAGTCGGGAAACGACGGAAGCCTGCGTTCCAATTCTGTCTATTCGTTGCTGGTCGATCGTGACGGGGTTATTTGGGTGGGTTTTTATCAGTTTGGGCTTGACTATACGCTATATCAGACTGATTTGTTTTCCACTTATACTTTTCCTCCTTATTTCGATTCGAAAGATATGCCTATCCGTGCCGTCTCTATCCGTGCACACGAGAAGTTGATCGGTTCCCGTGACGGCTTGTTCTATATTGACGAACAGCGGAAGCGCTTCAGAAGCTTTAAAGTGCCCCAGATGCGTTCCAGCATGATATTTTGCATATTATACCATCAAGGGGAGTATTACGTGGGGACTTATGGAGGTGGAATGTATGTCTTGAATCCCGAAACTTTGACTCTTCGTGATTTTGAGCCGGAGGAGTCTATGCCTTTTCAGAAAGGACATATCTTCTGCATCAAGCAGGATGCTGATAATCAGTTGTGGATAGGAACTTCTCAGGGCATTTACTGCTATAAAGACGGCAAACAATCAGCTCATTATACCAGTGCCAATTCCAAGCTTCCCGAGGGGAACGTGTACGAGATTTATTTCGATTCAGCAGGTAAAGGATGGGTGTGTACGGAAAATGGAATGTGCATTTGGGACCCCTCTTCTGCCAAGTTGAGGACGGATATTTTTCCGGAAGGCTTTATTCAGAAAGAGAAGATCAGAGTTGTTTATGAAGACAGTAAGCACAATCTTTATTTCTTTCCGGATAAAGGTCCCTTGTTTATGTCCGATTTGTCTATGAATAGTTTCCGACAACTGCAACCCGGTACCCCTTTAGAGGGAAGGGACGGGCTTTTCATTGTTGAGGACAATGATCAGTGGCTGTGGTTGGGTACCAGCAATGGTTTGTTCGGTTATGATAAAGAACATAATTTTGTTCCTTATAATTTTGTGGACGGTATTCCCAGTCCGATTTTTACTCTTTGCCTGCCTATATGCGACGAAGAGGGGAATCTTTGGTTTGGCAATACCAAAGGATTGCTGTATCTGGATGTTGCCCGCATGGAGTCCAAGAAGCAGAACCCTTATCCGGTCATGGTTACGGATGTATATATCAATGGCCGTCCTTCCCGGCATCCGGTTCTCCGTGAAAAGGATGGAAAGTCGGAAATTTCGTTGGAATCTTCTCAGAAGAATATCACTTTCAGCTTTTCTGACTTCTCGTATACCTCTCCGGGATTTATGTCATACGAGTATAAGTTGGAAGGGGAAGATGAAAGCTGGATTGCGATGACGGGCAGTTCGGATGTTACTTATTATAATCTGCCTTCGGGCAGCTATGTGTTCAAGGTGCGGCGTATGGGGCAACCGGATTCTGAAAGTCGGTTGGCGGTGAAGATAGCATCTTCTTTCAGTGTATGGGCTGCTTTGGGAGTAATCGTTGTATTGCTGCTGGGAGGTGGAGCAGGCTATTATATATGGCGCTCGAAAAAAGGTACAGGGCAGCCGGTTCCGGCAGTGGAGGCTACAGTATCTGAAACTGCACTTCCTGAAATAAAGCCGGTGCCGGAAGACAAATACAAAACAAATAAAGTCAGTCCCGAAGAGTGCAAGCGTTTGACCGAGAAGCTCGAGAATATGATGCATCGCGACAAGCCATATACTAATCCCGATTTAAAGATTGCAGATCTGGCTGCTGTTATGGGCACTTCTGCCCATACACTTTCTTACTTGTTCAATCAGCATCTCAACCGTAATTATTATGATTACATCAATGATTATCGTATTTCCGAGTTCAAGCAGTTGGTGAACAAAGACGAATATACCAAATATACATTAAGCGCTTTGGCCGAGCTATGCGGCTTCAGTTCGCGTGCTTCCTTCTTCCGTTACTTCAAGAAAGCTACGGGGATTACTCCCAATGAGTATATCCGTAGTATCGGAAAGGACAATGAGTAAGTCCTATTTCTTGCTGTAGAGTCTCAAATTATTAATTGATACTGAGAGTCCCAAATTATTAAGTCGCTATTTATTAGTGACTTATTCTGCTTTTGGTCTAAACTAATGAAATGAGATTTGTTCTGTCGCTAAAAGAAATGTTTTATCATTTTTACCTTTTATATTTGCCATCGTTAAGCAATGTAAAACATTAACCAAGGTCTGAAAACATGAAAGACATAACGATGACATCCGCCCAATTAGTAGCTGACTCTTATGTGAACTATTACCGCTCTGTTTATTACTATATATGTTATAGAATAAACAGCAAAGAGGATGCAGAAGACTTATCCCAGGACGTATTCCTCCGCTTGATGGATTACAAGCAAATGCTTCATCCGGACACCGTGAAATGTTTTATTTTCACCATTGCCCGTAATCTGGTGACTGATTATTTGCGTCGCCATTATAAAAAACAGGAAATCACCTCTTACGTATACGATCATTCCGTAACTTATACTACCGAAATGGAAAGTGGAGTTATGGCGAAAGATTTGTCAATGTTGGAGCATCGCAGGTTAAGCCTTCTTCCGCCTCAGCGCAGAAAAGTATATATAATGAGTCGTTTTGAGGATAAATCTGTGGCTGATATTTCCGCTGAACTGCAACTTTCTTCCCGTACAGTCGAAAACCATTTATTTGCCGGACGTAAAGAGATACGTGAGTTTATAAAACAATGTATATAGTTAGATCAATATAATGTTAATTTTAAATTTGTAATTATGGAGAATGATTTATCAAAGTTCCCGCTAAAGAGAATTCTTTTCTCTACGGTGATGGCTTCCGCTCTTCTGGCAGGTAGCCCGCATACTGTTTTGGCAGATGTGAACGAGGTACGGACAACCATGCAGGTTGGTACGGTGAAAGGACAAATTGTGGATGCCAATGGCGAACCGGTGATTGGTGCCAGTGTGCAGGTGAAAGGTGCCGGTACTGGAGTAATTTCGGATATAGATGGTAATTTCGCAGTAGCTGCATCATCTAATGCTACATTGATTATCTCTTATGTGGGATATAAAACACAGGAAGTCAAGTTGCAGGGGAAGAATTCCATTAAGGTGGTGTTGCAGGAAGATGCCGAATTGCTGGATGAAGTAGTAGTTGTAGGTTACGGTACACAGAAAAAAGCAACCCTGTCCGGTTCTGTATCTCAGGTAAGAGGTGACGAAGTGTTGAAAGGGAAAGCCACGACTTCGGTTGCAGCGGCTTTGCAAGGAACTATTCCCGGACTTACCATTACGCGTACTTCTTCACGACCGGGTAATGAAAATACTTCTATTTCCCTCCGTGGTGGTATGTCGGTCAATAAGGATGCCAATCCATTGGTCTTGATTGACGGAGTGGAGGCTTATACGTGGGAACTTTCTCAAATGAATCCCAGTGACATCGAGAGTATATCTGTTTTGAAGGATGCTTCAGCAGCCATTTATGGTAATAAGGCTGGTGCCGGTGTAATATTGGTAACAACCAAACGTGCTAAGGAAGGTAAAGTAACTGTGACATACAACGGCAATGTACATGCCAATATTCCAGGAAAACGCTTTCCAGTAGCCGATGGTACTACTTGGGCAAACATGTTTATTCATGCTACTGAGAATGACGCACTGGCTCGTGAAGATAAAACTCCCCAATGGTGGATGTGGTCGGAAAAAGCTTGGAGGACTGTAGCTAAGGGTGATATTTATGAAGGCGTTGAAGGTGGGATGTGGAGACATCTTGATCCTTCGGTAGATGTGTTTGATGCGATTTACGGAACTACCTGGGGGCAGAACCACAATGTAACAATAAGTGGTGGTAATGATAAGCTGAAGGCTGTTACTTCATTGGGTTATTCCAAAGACCGTTCTTTGGAGAAGGTTGTGTTTGACGGACAGAAAAAATACAACCTCCGTTCCAACATCGATTACCAGCTTGGCAAGTACATAAAGACCGAATTCAATTTATCTTATGATAAACGGATAGTTAGTACTCCCACACAAGGTATCGGACAAGGTGTGCAGGACTTTTATCTTTTTCCGTTGTACAATGAGTTCGGACAATTTTACGATACTTTCTCCGGTGAACGTAATGTCCTTTCTCAACTGACGGAGGGAGGGCGTACTAATGATACAGAAGAAGTCCTCCGTTTGGGTGGCAAACTCACAATCGATTTGAGTAAACTCACAAAGGGACTTTCTTTCAGTACGAATGCCAACTTTCGTATCCGTAAGCATTTGAAAATAGAACGCCAGACAAGAGTTACGAACTATGACTGGGCGGGTGAGAAAGAGAGTGAGACAGGACTACCGGTAAGTGGCGCTACATCAGGTTCTATTTTTAAGCAAACTGCCGATAAGGACTGCTGGGTAAAGAATACCTATGAAGATACCTTCTATCAGACTTATGGTGGCTTTCTTAATTACAGCCGCTTGTTCGGAGATCATAATGTAGCAGCGATGTTCGGTATGACGGCTGAAAAGACTGAATATAAGAAATTGTATAGTTTCCGTAAAAATATGCCGAACGATGAGCTGGATGATATCAACACCGGTGATGTGGCTACTTCAGAGGCTACAGGAGGTAGCAATCATAATGGTACGGTTTCCTATATCGGACGTCTGAACTATGACTACAAAGGCATTTATCTGTTGGAAGGTCTTTTCCGTCGTGACGGTTCTTCCAAGTTTTATAAGGATAATCGTTGGGCAAACTTCCTTGGTGTATCCGGTGGCATCCGCCTTTCCGAATATGCTTTTCTGAAAGATAAGGGTATTTTTGACAATTTGAAGATCCGTGCTTCTTATGGTGAAGCCGGTTCGCAGACCGGTATCGGAGACTATGATTATATTTCTACCATAAAACAAGGGAATACAATCCTGGGATATAATGGTCAGAAAGTGAGTACGGCATGGGTTGACGGAATGTCTTCAAAGAATCGTACTTGGGAACGCGTCAGTACTCTGAACTTTGGTTTAGACTTTGCTGTGTTGGATAACCGTTTGTCCGGTACATTTGAGTACTATGTACGAAAAAACAATGATATGTTGATCTCGGTTACATATCCTGCAACACTTGGCGCATCTGCTCCAAAGACGAACGATGGTGGTTTCCGTGCTAATGGTTGGGAATTGAACTTGCAGTGGCAGGACAGAATAGGTAAAGATTTCCAATATAATGTAGGCTTTTCCTTGGCTGATGCCAGAACTAAAGTAACCAATTATAATGGTGCGGCTGTGCATGGCGTTGGGGTCAACAATAAGGTTGGAGGTAGCGCATGGCAGGAAGGAAAGCCGCTGAACGCTATCTATGTATATAAAACGAATGGATATTTGCAGAATGATGCCGAAGTAAAGGCTTATTATAAAGAGATTACTCAAAAAGAAGGAGGTATTCATCCGGTAGAAGGCTCTGAAAACCAACTGATACCAGGATGTGTACGTCGTGTTGACGTCAACCAGGATGGTAGAATCACTACAGATGACCTTGTGTATTATGGTGATGCCAATCCTCATTATGAATTTGGTATTAATTTGGGAGCCAAATATAAAGGCTTTGACTTCTCTATGTTCTTGCAGGGAGTAGGCCAGATGTATGTATTGCGCGAAGGTTGGTTGGGAAGTCCATTCAATGCTATTTATACGAATCAGAATGTAACTTTCTGGGGAAATACATGGACACCGGAAAACACAAATGCACGTTATCCTATTATGTGCGGATGGAAAGGTGGAGCCAGAAATACCTGGAATTACAAAGACTATAACGATATTAACGTTGTAAATAGTTGGTATGTACGTGCCAAGAATATTTGCCTGGGTTATACTCTTCCCAAGTCTTTGCTTTCAAAAGTTGGTGTAGAAAATCTTCGTGTGTATGTTTCAGCCGACAACGTGTTTGAATTCTCTAATGTAAAAGATGGGTTTGACCCTGAAAGCAAGGCTGCTACCAATTCCGGTAATATGGATGTATTTGCACGTACACTCTCATTTGGTATTGACTTGACATTCTAACTAATTATCAAAAAAAGAACAATTATGAAAAAGAATAATATATTTGTGGCATTGTTGGCAGGTGCATTGCTGACAACTGGTTGTAGTGATTTCCTGGACTTGGAACCGCTCGACCAACAGACCGAGGCTATCTTCTTCAACAAGAAAAGCGATTTTGTAGAAGCTGCCATGAAGTTGCATGAAGATATTTTTGCGTGGGAAGTGGCTGATGCCAATAAAGGTGTGATAGAAGGGCTTGGATTTGACGGCGGGACAGATACCGGTGGAGGAAGTACCGGGCTGGGCACTACTCCAACTGCTGATAATTACTATACTACCGTATATAAGTGGTTGCGTCGTTGCAATGATTTGATTGCGAAAGGCGAACAGTATACCGATCAGAATGAAATTGCAGGTTCGATAGGACAAGCCTACTTCTTTCGTGCATGGCATCATTTCTTCCTTGTACAAAGATATGGTGGTGTAATAATAGCGACGAAGTCTCCCGATACCAATGACGCCAATATTGTATGGGGAAAACGTGCTTCCCGTTATGAAGTGATAAAACAAGTTATTGATGATTTGGATGTTGCGATTGCAAAACTCTCAAATACTACCGTGTCAAGCACTGGTAATGATGGCCAGGTAACTTTAGAGGCGGCCAAGGCTTTTAAAGCACGCGTATGTCTTTATGCCGGTACATGGGACAAGTATGTAGGCGAAAAGACAGATGGCGATGGCACACAGACCGGAGCAGGAACGCATAAACCGGAGGGGTATCCTTCTATAGAAGGTTTTCTCACTATGGCAAGGGACTTGTCGCAAGTTGTTATGGAAAATCCGGCATTTGAGTTATGGAAAGGAGTTGAAGAAGTGAAAGGTACCGGTAACGATGATATGTATGCACATTGCAGTTATTATTATCTCTTTAACTTGGAAGCTTCGGACTCCAATCCGTCCGGTCTGGACAAAAGCTCTAACAAAGAGTCCATATTCCGTTCGGTTTACGATGCAACGAACCGTCCTTCCAAAATGTTTTTCACTCATAGTTGGTATGCCGGAATGACGCGTAAGTTGGCTGATATGTATCTCTGTACGGATGGTTTACCGGTTCATCTTTCTCCATTATTTCAGGGATATACTGATTTTATGTCAGAGATGAAGAATCGCGATTGGCGCTTCCGCTCGGTGCAGAATGCGGCCAAGGTGGATTGGGAAGATAACTTCTCCTGGAATTGGGGATATGGTATGTACAATTCCGGTGCAGATTATAGCAAGGATATTACGACATTGGCTCAGGGCACTTATATGAATGTTCCTAATTATCGTTCACTGACCGGAGGTAGTATCGGTAGCCGCAAGTATCGCACGGAATTGGCAAGTGTCAAAGCTAACGGAGCAGAAGCTCCTGATTGCATGCATATCCGTTTAGCTGAAATGTACCTGACTTATGCTGAGGCTGTTTGTGAATTAGGAGGTGGTGATATATCAGATACCGACTTGGACAAGTCTATTAATAAAGTCCGTGAACGTGCGGGAGTAGCACCTCTTAATGCTGCTCTGCTTGCCGAGGCTAACCGTATTGCTGACGAGAAAGGCTACGGGCATCTTACAATGTTGGGCGAGATACGTCGTGAACGCGCTTGTGAATTTTATGCTGAGAGATTGCGTTTCAATGATCTTTGCCGGTGGGGAATAGCAGAAGAAGCCCTTGGTGGTCTGCCCACGTGCGGAGTCTATCTCTCTTATAAAGGTAAGGACTCTTACGTCAAGACTTTGATCAGCCCTATTGATAACGAACCGGTGTATAACCCCGAAGCATTTCCTGATGCAGTAATTTTGCAAGAACGTGTGTCATTCCCCGAATATGCCGGACTTACTCCGATGGAGCCGGGATGTGTAATTGGTACTACGGTTGTAGACCGTCAGTTCAAACAGAAAGATTACTTGCAGCCTATACCTACGGATGAAATACGTCTTAATGGTGATTTGTTACAGAATCCGGGTTGGTAATGTAAATAAAGAAGCCTAAGTTTTCAATAGGTGTTTTCGTATATACCTGCAAGATAGCTTGAAACAAACTTTCTTGCAGGTTTTATTTATATTATTTTTGGACCGATGACTGAGTGTTCTTTATATGATAGACTTATAAGAACAGAATTCAAGAAGTTGTATACTTAGAATATGAATATTATGAAAAAGTTTTCATTACTGTTTTTACTGGTTTGGATGATGTTGCATGTAGATGCGCAAGAATATCCGAAAGTAATTTTGCCGGGCGACTATCCCGACCCCTCTATTGTGAGGGATGGCAAGGATTATTATATGACTCACTCACCATTCTATTATGCGCCGGGTTTCCTCATCTGGCATTCGCAGGACTTGGTGAATTGGGAACCGGTGTGCCGGGCTTTGGCCGAATGGGATGGCTCGGCTATGGCTCCTGATTTGGTAAAGTATAAAAATCGCTTTTATATATACTACCCCTCTGCCGGAACCAACTGGGTGATTTGGTCTGATAATATTGGCGGACCATGGAGCGAACCGATTGACTTGAAGGTGGGTGGTATTGATCCCGGACATCTTGCCGGCAAGGATGGCAGACGTTATCTTTATCTGTCTGACGGGCATGTCGTGCCTTTATCTGATGATGGATTGTCCACCGTAGGAGAAGTGAAGAAAGTATATGACGGTTGGGAGTATCCGCTTGAGTGGGAAACGGAATGTATGTGCTTGGAATCTCCCAAGTTGAATTATAAAGACGGTTATTACTATATGACTTCCGCTGAAGGAGGGACAGCGGGACCTGCTACAAGCCACATGGTAGTTGCTGCCCGTTCCAAAAGTCCGCTCGGACCGTGGGAGAATTCTCCTTACAACCCGGTGGTACATACATATAGTGCACAAGATAGCTGGTGGTCGAAAGGGCACGGTACGCTGATAGATGATATAAATGGCAATTGGTGGATTGTATATCACGCTTATGCCAAAGGCTACCATACCTTGGGGCGTCAAACGCTGATTGAGCCGATTGAATGGACGGCAGATGGGTGGTATCGCACCAAATCTACCGCTACCCCAATAAAACCTGAGAAACAAATCGCACACGGATTGAAGCTGTCTGATGGTTTTAACGGACCAGAATTAGGCCTTCAATGGACTTTCTGGAAAGAATATACCCCTGACGCTTTGGCTTTCGATAAAGGAACTCTCCGGGTGAAAGCTAAGGGAGATACTCCTGCCAACGGGCGTCTGCTCCTGACAACTGCCGAAGATAAGAACTACGAAGCACAAGTGGAAGTAAATGTAAGCAAAGGAAATACAGCGGGGCTTATCTTGTTTTATAACGAAAAGGCTTATGCAGGAATCGTTTCTGATGGCAGTAAATTTATTGTGTATCAGAATGCGGATAAGAAAGCAGAGCTACCCAATGAACTGGGCAGAAGTTTTATTGCCAAAATTCATAACCAAGGCAATAGTCTTCGGATAATGGTGAGCAAGGATAATAAAGAATGGATTACTCTTGCAGAGAATGTAGATGTTTCACAGTTGCATCATAATAATTATAAAGGCTTTTATGCTCTGCGTATAGGACTGCTCTCAACGGGAAAAGGTAATGCCGGATTTAAGCGGTTCCGTTACAAGAATGCCGTTCCGCAGGAAAAAGACATGAGTGCTTATCTGATGGTGTTTCATAAAGATGAGACGCATGGACTTTATATGGCTATCAGCCGGGATGGGTATACGTTTACGGCATTGAATAATGCGGAGCCGATGATTGCCGGAGATACGATTGCCTATCAGAGAGGAATTCGTGATCCACATATTTACCGTGGTCCGGATGGCGCTTTTTATCTGGCGATGACAGATCTGCATGTGTTTGCAAAGCGGGATGGCTATCGGGAAACCGAATGGGAACGCGACGGCAAGGAATACGGATGGGGGAATAATAGGGGACTGGTCTTAATGAAGTCCTGGGATTTGATTAACTGGAAACGCGCGAATATCCGTTTCGACAAATTGACGGCAGGATTGAGTGAAATAGGTTGTGCTTGGGCTCCTGAAGTAATATATGATAAGAGAAAAGGGAAACTGATGATTTATTACACGATGCGTTTCAGAAATGAAGCGAACAAGCTGTATTATGTGTATGTGAACGATGATTTTGATACTATCGAGAGTCTGCCACAAATATTATTCGAATATCCGGACGAGAATATTTCGGCTATTGATGGAGACATCACGGAAGTGGGAGATAAATATCACTTGTTTTACGTTGCTCATGATGGACCTGCAGGAATCAAACAGGCAGTTTCAAATCGTGCGAATGAAGATTATGAATACGATCCGCGATGGTATGACTTTGAGCCGAAGGCTTGTGAGGCTCCCACAGTTTGGAAACGGATCGGTGAAGATAAATGGGTATTGATGTATGATGTGTACAGCCTGACTCCTCCGAATTTTGCATTCCTTGAAACAACAGATTTCGTCACTTTCAAGGATCTGGGACGTTTCAATGAAGGAGTGATGAAAACTACCAATTTCACAGCTCCAAAACATGGTGCAGTGATACACCTGACTGCTGAAGAGGCGGAAAGACTGGAAAATTGTTTATAAGGAGATAACCCGCTTCCTTGCCGGATGCCATTTACGTTCCTTGCTGCTTGCTGTAGAGTGAGAAGTTCATTAAGTGCATATCCGCATTCCCCGTTATCCATATTCATCCGTTTTAGTGATTGGCACAGCACCGACTTCGGTACCGAACAGACTTAATATCTGGTTCACCTTGTCCAGCCGAAGAGACTGCTTGCCCTGCTAAATGTGATATTACACCTTTTCGGGTATAAATAGGCTGAAATTCTCATTTCTTATACCCGTTTGGGTGTATTCTTCACTGCAGAAAGTGTAACTTGAACTCAGCGCCAAATAAAAGTTGATGCGCATTTTACCCTCATACCCTCATAAAAACTCTGTGTCCCTTTATTCATCGGCGTTTAAGCTATGGTAGTAACCCTGGTAGCAACTATGAGAGTAAGCGTTTGCTCTCATAGTTGTTTTCTGCTTTATTTTAGATAACTCATTGCTTATTAATGTAATATCCGTTCTTTGGTACATAAATCGGTTGCATCAATCCACCTACATTTTCCAGCTTTTCTTCACTGCGCAAGCGGCGAAGATGACGCATGGCGGTACTTCTCACCATTCCGCACAAGTTTTGGAAGTCTGTTCTTCTCAGGAATTGGTGGGTTTTGAAGTAGTTAGTCAGTCGCCGGTCAATCTCTTCATTGGTTAAGCGCTTGAATTCCAAGCTTCCTTTCAGACATTGCACTTTCAGGGGACCGAATTCGTTCTTCAAGGTCTGGTCTGCACGAAACTTGATGGCTTTCAGTTTTACTTTCGTCAGTTTCCGCTTGGTGTCGGCGGTTACGGGTTCGGTGCAGGTCAGGCAAGGGTAGAAGTAGCCGATGCCGTCCAAGTGAACCTGCCTGCCTTCGGAAAGTTCTTCGCCCATGATATGTGAGAGGGCGTCGAGTACGGCGCTGACGTCGGTTTCTGTCAGTGAGCAGCGTTCCTGGATGCGGCGGCGCAACACGTCGGTACCCGTCGAGCCGTTCAGTTTGATGCGTGGGTGCAGGGTTTTCTCTTTTTCTTGTTTATCGGAGGGTTTCGGGTCCTCGTACCAGTCAAATAGTATTGCCATAGTTTTGGGTTTTAAAAGTATATGCATTGTTTGAGCTCAGCACTGGTGTGGAACGTGTCAAGGCCTTGTGTTCCTTTGGTTCGGCCTTAATGTTTCTTGTGTTCAGCCCTATTGTTTATCAAGAGCTCACAATTGTGAATAAATTTGTTTACGTTAGTAAGCCTATTTGTTTATATTTGATAGCTTATTTATCCACATTAGTGAGCCCTTGATAAACATTAGGCAAAGATACAATAAACTAAGGGACAAAACAAATGAAACGCCTTTATTTGTCAAAAGAAACAATGGTATTTATCGGGTGAAATACTTGCATTCCGGAGATTTATGGCGTATCTTTACAAGCATTAAGCGGCATTCCGCAGATGTAAAAACAACCGATAAGAAGCAAATGAAAATAACTTTAATCAGAGAAGAGAAAGAAACCGGAAAGGAAACTCTAAGTACTTGTGACACAAATACATTTTTTGAAAAGATAAAGACAGAGACAAAATCCGGACACATCACCGCCCTGAGGGAACTGTTGCCGGCATTGGAAGGCACCCGATCTCGATATGAACATATCGACAAACTTCCCCGTATTTATCCTGCCGTGGAGTACAGCCGTACCAAGGAAGGTGAGCGGCGTATGAAGCTGTATAACGGACTGGTACAGTTGGAAGTAAACAAACTGTCCGGTCGCTACGAAGTGGAATTTGTGAAGCGGCAGGCGGAACTTCTGCCGCAGACTTTTGCTGCCTTTTGTGGTTCCAGCGGACGAAGTGTGAAAATCTGGGTACGGTTTGCCTTGCCCGATGACGGCGGACTGCCTGTCAAGGAAGTGGAGGCGGCACTGTTTCATGCCCATGCCTACCGGCTTGCCGTGCGGTGCTATCAGCCGGTGTTGCCTTTTGACATTACGTTGAGTGAACCGTCGCTGATGCAAAGTTGCCGGATGACGCTGGACGAGTCTCCTTATTATAATCCGGATGCTGTCCCTTTCTGCCTGGCGCAACCGTTCGCAATGCCGGATGAGGGCACTTTCCGCCAGCGGAAGCAGGACGAGAAGAACCCACTGGCACGCATGGCGCCCGGCTATGAGACGGCAGAGACATTTACGTTGATGTATGAGGCTGCCTTGGGGCGCGCACTTCGTGAGGTGGAGAACTGGCGGCGTGGCGATGACGACTTGCAACCGCTGCTTGTCTGCCTGGCCGAGCAATGCTACAAGGCAGGTGTGCCCGAAGAAGAAGCGGTACGCCAAACGTTGATTCATTATCACCGCCAGGCAGATGAGCAGACGGTAAGGCTGACTTTGCACAATCTTTATCAGGAATGTAAAGGTTTCGGACAGAAAAGCAGTTTGGGCAAGGAGCAGGAGACGGCTTTCCTGCTGGAAGAATTTATGAACCGCCGCTATGAATTCCGCTACAATACGGTGCTGGACGATTTGGAATACCGCCAGCGCGATTCTATCCATTTCTACTTCAAACCTGTGGACAAGCGTGTGCGCAACAGCATCTCTATCAGTGCCTTGAAAGAGGGCATCAGTGCGTGGGA
The DNA here is from genome assembly GCF_038448625.1 of Bacteroides sp. GD17. NCBI lineage: Bacteria > Pseudomonadati > Bacteroidota > Bacteroidia > Bacteroidales > Bacteroidaceae > Bacteroides > Bacteroides sp. GD17. The sequence goes on along the minus strand of NZ_JBCEZS010000003.1, from coordinate 432,500 downwards.
TCGCGATGTGGACCGGTTCCTGAATTCGGAATACGTCCCGCTGTACAATCCCGTGGAAGAGTATCTGTACGACACGGGTCGCTGGGATGGAAAGGACCGCATCCGCGCCTTGGCCGACCTTGTGCCGTGTAACAATCCGCATTGGCGGGAGCTGTTCTACCGCTGGTTTCTCAGCATGGTGGCGCATTGGCAGGGCGTCGATCGTCAGCATGGAAACAGTACTTCACCTTTGTTGGTGGGGGCGCAAGGCTATCGGAAGAGTACCTTTTGTCGTATCTTGTTGCCGCCTGAACTTCGTTTTGGCTATACGGACAGTCTCGACTTCAAGAGCAAGCAGGAGGCGGAGCGCTACCTGGGACGTTTCTTCCTGATAAATATTGATGAATTCGACCAGGTGAACGTCAGCCAGCAGGGCTTCTTGAAGCATCTGTTGCAAAAGCCTGCCGCCAATCTGCGGAAACCCTACGGTACAGCCATTCGGGAGGTGCGCCGGTATGCTTCTTTCATCGGTACGAGCAATCAGAAAGACTTGCTTACTGATCCCAGCGGCAGCCGCCGTTTTATCTGCATCGAAGTGACGGCGCCTGTCCGCACCAATGTCACCATCAATTATAAGCAGCTTTATGCGCAGGCCATGGATGCCATCTATCACGGCGAGCGCTATTGGCTGGATGATGAGGATGAGGCGATTTTGAAGCGGACTAATCAGGAATTCGAACAAATCAGTCCGTTGGAGCAACTGTTCCATTGCTATTTTCGTTCCGTGGATGCTGAAGCGGAAGAAGGAGAATGGCTTACGACCATGCAGATTATGAACTACTTACAGACAAAAACGAAGGATAAGCTGGCTCTCAACAAGGTGGCGCAGTTCGGACGTACGCTTCAGAAGCTGAATATACCGTGCAGGAAGTCTTATAAGGGGACGCAGTATCATTTGGAGAAGGTGGGGTAGCTATTATATTGTAATTATTGGTTTTGGCGTACTCAGCAGCAAAAGGAGATTGATTATATAGAAGAAGACGGACAAATGTCCGCCTTCGAGTTCAAGTGGAATCATTGAGACATCTTTGTCATTACAATTTTACAGTCACATTCTTTCCCGTGTAATTCACCGTTTTTCCGCCTTTCATCGGCTGGTCTCCGGTTCCGGACTTCTGATTAACCACAATCACTTTGAACTTGCGGTTCTTCAGCATTCCGGGGAAATCTCCTTTGCGGTCTTCTATCGTCAGGCGCCGTGTGTGGTCGTCCCAGCGGAAGCAGATGGTGGAACAGAGCCCCTTTTCGTAGTTATAATTGTCATTTTCGTCTTCGTAGAGGGTGAATATTCCGTCGGCACCGGGATAAATGCGTATCTCCAGGTTGTCCCAACTCTTCTCGGTGGAGTATTGAACCGAGGGGCCAAATGGCAAAATACTTCCGGCTTTGATGTAAACGGGGAGGATGTCTTTAGACACACTGCGCGCTACCGTCTGCCCGCCTTGCTGCTTTTCGTTGTTCCAGAAGTCCCACCAGTCAGTTCCTGCGGGCAGATAGACCGGCCATTCCGTTACTTCCGGCCGGGTGACGGGAGTTACCAGTATGGAACGTCCGAAAAGAAATTCCCCACCGACTTCGTAGGTATTCTTGTCCGTTGTGAAGTCCATCAGCAACGGGCGCATAAAAGTTCCGTCGTTATGAGACACATCCCAAGAGGTGCTGTATGTATAAGGCAGGAGGCGATAGCGCAACTTAATCATCTTCTCCTGGGCATCGAAGCACCAACTGCCGCGTTCTCCGAAGTTCCATATTTCGCGGGCTACTTCTGTGCCGTGCGAACGCATCATCGGGCAGAAGGCGCCGAACTGCATCCAACGTACGTACAGCTCCTGATACTTGGGGTTCTTGGCACCGCCGCCTTCATTCCAGCGTCCGGCAAAGAAGCCGCCTATGTCGCTGTTCCAGTTGGGGATACCCATCAAAGTGTAGTTCAGTGCGGCGGGAATCTGCTTTTCGAGCATCTCCCAGGTGGATGCCACGTCTCCGCTCCAAGTGTTGGACCCGTAGCGCTGCTGTCCGATGAAGCCCGAACGGGTGAGGATTACCACGCGCTTGTCCTTGTTTTGTGCTTTCTGGTGCGAAGCTATTCCGCTGTTGTGCATCAGCGAATAGGCATTCTTTACGCTCCGGTATGAACCCAAGTGGGTGGGCAGGTCGTAGTCCGATTCTTTCCGGTTGATGTGGTCGGGCTCGGTGGAGTCGAGCCACCAGCCGTCGTTGCCGATGTAGCTGAAAATGCCTTTATTCAGATATTTCCAGTAGATGTCCCTGGCTTCGGGGTTGTAGACATCGTAAGGGCGTGCGCCGCTTTGTGGAGGCCAGGTGTCGAAGTTGATAATCATGCCCTTGGCATCCAGCTCCTTGCGTTGCTCCGTCTTGGAACCGAATCCGGGCCATGCCACAATCATCAGCTTGGCATTCAGCCGGTGTATTTCGTCGGCCCATTTCTTGGGATTCGGGAAGCGTTCGGGGTCGAAACTGTGTGAATTCCATGCGCTGTCCGTGCGGTTGTATTCGGGCCAGTAGCGCCAGTCCTGAATCATGCAGTCAATGGGAATCTGTAGTTCGCGGTATTTCTTCAGTACGCTCAGGTTTTCTTCTTGCGTGTGATAGCGTTCTTTGCTTTGGAAGAATCCGTAGGCCCAGAGTGGAAGCATGGGCGAATGTCCCGTCAAGTCGCGCACTTGGGCTATGACACCATCGGAGTCCTTGCCGTACATGAAGTAATAGTCCGCACAGTGTCCCAGACTTTGGAAGGAGAGTTCCTGCGGAGAGTCGGCAAACTCGGAGATGGAATAGTTGTCCCAATATACGGCATAGCCTTTCACGGGCGACATGAAGTAGGGAGAATAGGTGAACATGTTCTCGTTCTGCATGTGGTGCATGGAGTTGCGGCGGTTGAACTTGCCGTCCATCACTTGCCCCACTCCGTAGATCGGTTCGTCTTTTTCCAGCAGGAAAGCACTTCTTACCTGATAGGAGGGTGTGCCGGCATCATCTTTCCCGGCAAAGGAGGTGCCGTAGTCTTTGTCTTTCAAGAGTTCCTTGCCTCCGGCTGTATAGAAACTGATGCCTCCGGTGGAGGGGTTGACAATAACTTTCAACGAGGATGACTTTAATGTGGCTTGTCCTTGTTCCTGAGAAATCTCCACTTTCATACGCTCCGGCGACTTGATGACTACCAGACTCTCCTTATCGTAAGGTTTCCCTTCGGGAGTTTTGTAAACCCGGACAATGGTAGGCGAATAGAACTCTACGCTGATGTCCATTCCTTGTGTGTTGCACTTGATGCCCTGGGATGTTTGTTGCACATTCTGCGCCTCGCATACGGTTGCAAACAGTGTTGCACAAGTCAGCACGAGGCCGACTTTCTTACTAAGATTTATTTTCATGGTTATTTGAAATTTATGTTGCAAAAGTAGTCCACAAAGCTCCAAATGCGGCAATAGCCATGTTGAAACGGATAACACTCAGGTTGATTTCTTCATTTTCTCGGCGTATTCGGAGGGACGGCATCCATACATTTCCTGGAAACACTTACTTAAATAACTGGAACTGCTGAAGCCGGTACATTCTGCAATTTCGGCAATGCTGAGTTTGCCTTCCAGAATCAGTTGGGCTGCCCGTTGCAAACGGATATTACGGATGAACAAACTCGGAGACTGATCGAGTATGCCTACCAACTTCCGGTAAAGTCCGGTGCGTTCCATGCACAAATCGCGGCTCAACTGTTCTACGGAATACCCGGGCACATGTATATTCTTTTCTACTAATCCGATGGCTCTTGTCAGGAAAACGGATTCTGCTGTATCTTGTTTATACTCATTTGGCAGAGCTTCTTCGCAGGCATGGGAGGTTTTCTCTTCTGCGTGTTTTTTCTGTTCGGCCTCATATTGGTTACACTGTTCTATCAGGTTGCGGATGCGGAGCAGCAGGATTTCTTCTTTATGGCGTCGCTCCAGCTCTCTTTTAGTACGGTACACGTATAGACGGATACCTGCCACGATTGTTGCCAGTGTCAGCATCAGATAGGTGGCGTATGCAATATTGGTTTTCCACCAGGGAGCGTGGACAGTGAGTTCTATTCGGGTCATTTGTCTGTCATTCCAATGGCTTGCGTCACCCGAATCCATGACTTTGAAGGTATAGTTTCCTGGAGGAAGGTTGGTGTAAGGTGCCCGGAGAATACCATTGTTCTGTCTGGTGTCGGTGGCATAAACCCATTGTCCGTCGATGCCTTCCAATTGGTAGCGGTAGTAAGTGTGCGTGCGGTCGAAGTAGTTTAAGGCAGAGCATTCAAATGTGATGAAGTTCTGGTTATAGTTCAATTCAATTTTCCGGGTGTAGGGAGCTGCCTGGGGCAAAATCATCCGGTTTTCGTAGATTTTGTTTGGGGCTATTCTTTCACCGTGCACATAGAAGGCTGTGAAAACGGGCGGGTAGGGCAGTTCCGGGGAGAGGGACTTAGGATTAGGACAGAAGATATCGCAACTGCCGTTGTCTCCGAAATAGAGTGTTCCGTCATGTGACACGAAGGCTGCTCCGGAACTGTATTCTCCTTGCAGTTCTTTGGGAAGGGCGGATGCTTCTATCGGCACGAGTTTCCGTTTGCTGTCTGCCTGAATGTCCAGCAGGTAAACGGCAGAGTGGTCTTTTACGAATATATTGCCGTTTCTGTCTTCGGCAAAGCTGGAGGCCGCCGTGTTTTCTTCAAGGGATATAGGGAAATACTTTGGGGCTATATGAATCCGTTTATACTTGGCGGGATGATAATACAGCAATCCTCTATTGAACATTCCGAGCCATAGGGCTCCTTGCCGGTCTTGGAAAATCGTGCTGATTTCTGTGGCAATAATATTTCCCTTTTGAGTCCTCAGGGCAGGCAGGTATTGCTGCGTTCCTTGTGCGAGGTCGATGATCCAAAATCCACGGATACAACTGATATAAGCTTTGTTGTCCGCAGAAATCATCAAGGTGTTGAGGGTATAGTCCTTTTCTAATATTTTTGTCCACGTCCGCTTGTGGAGATCAAAATAGAAAAAGCCTCCTTTAGAGCCGTTCCGCAGCTGGTAGAATCCGTCCTTTCCTCTGAGGATGAGTGAGGTGTTTTGGAACTTCTCCCGATCGTTGTCGGGATATGCGGCAATGGCGTATAGTTGTTTTCCGGTGGCTATATGGTAGCAAACAATGTTTCCGGTATCGTAAAACAAATACAGGAATTCATTGTCTGCTGTAAGGTCTTGTATGGTTCCCGGGCAATCGGGCAGTTTCATGCGGAAGGAAAGTTCTTGTTGCATGATTTCTCCGGAAGTTATTAACCAAATGTATCCCTGATAATCTACAAACAAGTCTTCTACCGGCTTTTGTACACCGCTGTTTTGAAAAAAAGAACCTAAGTCCGTGATGTATTTCTCCTTATGGAGGTTGATGCACATCAGCCGTTGGAAGTCTTTAATCCACAAAAGAGAATCTCCACTTAGATAAATATGGAAGTGTCCTTTGTATTGATTCAGTGGATATACGCCATTGGGAGTATAGGGAAGGGAGGTGAAGCGTGCTCCATCATATAAATTAACGCTCTCGGTGGTGGTAAATGTCATTCTTCCGTCCGGTAGCTGAAGTATATAGCGTATCTGATTGTCACTCAACCCTTGCGATGTGTCGATGGATGTAAATAGAAAGTCATTGGCACATAAGGGTAATGCCAGCTTGAGGCATAAGGCCAGAAGCAGCTTGAACGGGATGTGTTTCTGTTTCTTCATATAGGGCTTTAATTTTTTACAAAGAAAGCCATTCCCGGATAAATAAGTGCATTCAGACGGTATTTTGTTACGCAGATTGTTTGGCTGCTTTTCGATATTACTTCGTGAACGTCACTCCCTCCACATGTTCCCCTATCGAGAAGCGTGCCATGTCTCCCGTCTTGTACCAACCGGGCTTGCCGGGCATGTCGTCCGAGATAACGGTTCCGTTTATCCGCAGATTTTCGAAACGGATATTCTTTACTTTCCGTTCCTGGTCATATCCGGCGATGAGGGATAGTTCGGCGTTCTTTCCGGTGTAGGTGATGTCTTTGAACAAGATATTTTCAATTCCTCTGCCCGGAGCTTTGCAATATTTCTTATTGAAGAAGATGCGCAGGTTTACCAGCTGTCCTTGGCGGAAGTTTTCGATGCGGATGTTCTCGAAACGCACGTTGCGGATGAGGTTGTTGTCTCCGGCGTTGATGGCGAGGCAACCTTGGTAGTCAACCTGCATTTCCCGATGGTCCAGTATGTCGATGTTGAGGTAGTTCAGGTTCTCTATCGTGTCGGGATACTCCACATTGCCATGAAGACCGATAAAGATGGGATGGGCTACATCTGCCCAAAGTGTGGAGTTTTGCATGGTGATGTTTCGGCATCCGCCGGTGTAACCCTTGCGGGTGGCGTAAACGGTGGTGCAATCGTCGGAGTTGCGGCAGAATACACCATCGAAGAGTACATTGTTGCTGGCGAAGACATTCATCCCGTCTCCCCAGCCGTAAGAACTGATGGCCTTTACGTTGCGTATGGTCACGCTGTCCGAACCACCGGTGGGGCATTGAGTGGTGATGAGCCCTTCTACAGATATGTTCCTAGAATTACCGATGTGAATTCCTTCGCCACGTTCTTGGGGATGAACGATGCCGCGACCCAGTATCTTTGCATCGCGGACATTGAAAGCACGGATGCAGCCTCTTACTACAGCGCCACCCGCCACATAGACCGTCTTGCCCGAAGGTACGTTCAGTGTGTCACCCGGCAGTTGATGTATGCCCGGACCAAAATAGATCAGGTTACGGTCTTTTTTCAGTTTCTTCGGGTTCATGCCCGGCTTTAGCGGATTGTTCGGGTCTATCGGGTTGGCAAAAAGATGCAGGTTGTGGAAGATGTCTCCGTTTACCTCTATCGATAAGTTGCGCGGGCGGTCGAGTTTGAAAGTCAGGATATTGCCGTTGATTTGAGGAGTGATTTCGTAAGACAGAGGGCGCACTCTGCCTGTTTGGATATCTCCTTTGTTGGATAGCACCGATATCTCGACTTCGCCTGCGAAATCGAAATATCCCATAGATGCCAGTTCCACGTGGTGACTGGCTCCTCTTACCTCATCTACTTTGACGGCGTAGGTATCTATTGTCTGCCATTCTTTTCCGGGCTGGCGCACCTTGACGGTAAAGTCGTTTTTCAACTCTGCACCTTCGGGGGAAGGATAGGTGACTAACTGGTTTTGTGCCCCAATGCTTTGCACACAAAGCCATAAAAGCGTTGCGATGGTTAATAATTTGTTTGGTTTCATAAATTCTGAAGTTTACGTTTGTCTTTATATGATACGTTTCGCATTATAAATACACTTAATGATAAAGCGTATTTTAATAGAAAGACATTTAGCAAGCTTCTTTTGAGTAGTTTCATGCTTTGGTTCGTATATTATAAAAAACAAAGAAAGTATGAGATGTAAGACCGTCATTATTGCAGCGATGTGTTTAGGGATATCCGGCACTTTGCCTGCACAATCCATTTACCCCGGACAACATGCGGGGAAAATGCAGCAAGAAACCGTTGTTCCGCTTCGGGCGGAAAGTTTTGACCTGAAGGATGTTCATTTGCTGCCCAGCCGTTTTCGCGAGAATATGATGCGTGATTCTGCTTGGATGGCCTCTATTGATGTAACCCGCTTGCTGCACAGTTTCTATACCAACGCAGGGGTGTTTGCCGGGCGCGAAGGTGGTTATATGACTGTGAAGAAGTTGGGAGGCTGGGAATCTTTGGATTGTGAGTTGCGTGGGCATACCACGGGACATTTGCTGTCTGCGTACGGATTGATGTACGCGGCTACCGGCAGTGAACTGTTCAAGCTAAAGGGAGACAGCTTGGTGAATGGGTTGGCGGAAGTACAGAAGGCGCTCGGTAATGGCTATCTCAGTGCTTTCCCCGAAGAACTGATTAACCGGAATATCCGTGGAACCGGTGTCTGGGCTCCATGGTACACGCTGCATAAGCTTTATGCCGGTTTGATAGACCAATATCTTTATGCCGACAATGTACAGGCATTGAAGGTAGTGAAAAAGATGGGCGATTGGGCATATAATAAACTGAAACCGTTGAGTGAGGAAACCCGGCGCCGGATGATACGTAATGAGTTTGGAGGTATCAATGAAGCGTTTTATAATCTGTATGCAATAACCGGCAATGAAGATTATCATTGGTTGGCAGAATTTTTCTATCATAATGAAGTGATTGACCCGCTGAAAGAATTACGTGATGATTTGGGAACCAAGCATACCAATACGTTTATTCCGAAGGTGATTGCCGAAGCTCGTAATTATGAACTGACAAAAGATGAGACAAGCCGAAAGCTGACCGACTTCTTCTGGCATACTATGATTGCACAGCATACGTTTGCTCCAGGATGCAGCAGCGACAAGGAGCATTACTTTGATCCTCAGAAGATGTCTGAGCATCTTTCAGGATATACGGGAGAGACGTGCTGTACATATAATATGTTGAAACTGAGTCGTCACCTCTTTTGTTGGACGGGCGATGAGGCAGTTGCCGATTATTATGAACGTGCGCTTTATAATCATATCTTAGGACAGCAAGATCCGGAGTCGGGCATGGTCTGTTATTTTCTGCCTTTGCTCAACGGAGCGCATAAGGTATATAGTACAAAAGAAAACTCTTTCTGGTGTTGTGTCGGCAGCGGGTTTGAGAGCCATGCCAAGTATGGAGAGGCTATTTATTATCACGATGATAAAGGTATTTATGTCAATCTTTTCATCCCTTCGGAAGTGAACTGGAAAGAAAAAGGACTGATACTCCGGCAGGAAACTGCTTTCCCGGCCGAGGAGCTGACAGCAATGACGGTTAGTGTGAATCAGCCGATACTGACTACCGTTTATTTGCGTTACCCATCGTGGAGTGGGAAAGTGACGGTTCGCATAAACGGTAAGAAAGTATCCGTAAAGCAGAAACCGGGTTCTTATATTGCATTGACCCGCCGGTGGCAGGATGGTGATCGCATTGAAGCAACTTATCCGATGCAGGTACGCATAGAGACAATGCCTGATAATCCGAATAGAGGAGCTTTACTCTATGGTCCGTTGGTACTGGCTGGCGAACGAGGGACAGATGGAATGCAGGCTCCGGCACCTTTTTCCAATCCGGCACTGTATAATGACTATTACACCTATGACTATCACGTCCCGACAGGTTTGAGAACAACACTGCCCGTGGATGGAAAGTATTCGGAACGTGTATTGAAGCGCGTGGGTAAAGAACTGAAATTCACTACTTCACAAGGCGATGTTATTCGCCCACTCTATGATATGCATCGTCAACGGTACGTGGTGTATTGGGATTTGGTAGAGAAATAAACCTATATAGAGTCATGATGAAGAATATTTGTGCACTACTTTTTCTGTGTGTAGCTGGTTTATTGTTTACGTCATGTCGTTCTGCTGTTTCACAGCAGAACGCTTATGATTTTGCTCCTTTGGATTCTATCATCACCGGTTGGATGGATAAAGGGTATTATCCTGGAGGAGCTGTCTGCGTGGTACGTAATGACAGTGTACTCTTTACACAGTGTTATGGCGATTTTACGTCTGATACAAAGGTTTATGTAGCCTCCGCGGGTAAATGGGTGGCGGCTGCCACCATAGCTGCGGTTGTAGATCGGACTCCGCTATCATGGGACGATGTGGTGGAAAAATGGATACCTGAATTCAAGAATGACCCGAAGGGGAAAATTCCTCTGCGCTGTCTTCTCTCCCATACTTCCGGTGTACGTCCGTATTTACCGGAACCCCGTGTGGATAATTACAACCATCTGGATTCTGCTATGGTGGAGATTCTACCTTTGGATACGGCATTTACTTGCGGCACTCGTTTTGAATATGGAGGATTGGCCATGCAGATTGCCGGACGCATGGCGGAAAAGGCGGCAGGCAAGGAATTTGAGCAGTTGTTTCAAGAATTTATAGCACAGCCGTTGGGAATGAAGCATTCTCATTTTACACCGGTCAATATGGCTGGCGGTCATGCTCCGATGCTAGGAGGAGGACTGTGTACTACGTTGGATGATTATATCCGCTTCTTGGATCTGATTTTTCATGACGGAAGTTACGAGGGAAAAGAAATCCTAAAATCCGAGACAGTACGTGAGATGCAGGCCGATCAGGTTAAGACTGCAAAAGTCAATCCCGGTGAATATGTAGAACGGGGCTTGGGACAACATCATAATGGCATTTATGGTTTGGGGGAATGGCGTGAATTGGTAGATGAACGGACGGGAGAAGCTTATCAGATAAGTTCTCCCGGATGGGCAGGTGCCTATCCCTGGATTAATAAGCGGGATAGTGTTTACGGATTCTTTATTGCCCATGTGCAAGGAAAGTCGAATAGAGAGGATGGCTTCTCTTCCTTTTATGGCAGTCCGGTTATTTCGGCAACAGTTTCTGCAATCATAAAGAACAGTCGAACCCGGAATAAAGACAGCAAAAACCATAGAACAGAGCTTTTATATAATGGATACGTATGCTCTGTAAGAAGATAAATGATATAAAAATTGAGTAACAGTATGAAAAAGTTTGTTTTTTTGTTTTTGACTATTTGGTGTGTCTCTTTAAGTTTCGCCCAGCAGTACGCATCCTTCAAATCCGGAGAACTTTGGAAGGATGATAATGGAATACATATCAACGCACATGGCGGTGGTGTGTTGTTACATAAGAAAACGTATTACTGGTTCGGTGAGCATAAGGTGGAAGGTCGTATCGGAAACTCCGCCCAAGTTGGGGTGCATTGCTACTCTTCAACAGATCTCTATAATTGGAAAGATGCCGGTATTGTTTTGCAAGTGAGTGAGGATGTGTCCAGTGACATTGCCAAGGGCTGCATCTTGGAACGACCGAAAGTCATCTACAATAAAAAGACCAAGAAGTTTGTCATGTGGTTTCACCTTGAGCCGAAGGGTAAAGGATACGGGGGAGCTTTGGTAGGTATAGCACAGGCTGATAAGGTGACCGGTCCCTTTCATTTCATCCGCAGCACACGGGCTACTCCCAAAAGCTGGCCGGTGAATGTATTGGAGCTACATAAAAAAGCTGTATTGGAACAGTATAAGGAAGAGCGTTCCAATCTGGGACATGAGGAACATCCAGATTCTGTAAATACCTTGGGACGTGATTTTGAGAAAGGTCAACACTCACGTGATATGACACTTTTCGTAGATGATGATGGCAAGGCTTATCACATCTGCTCCTCGGAATCGAACAGTGTGATTCACATTGCTGAACTCACCGATGATTACTTGGACTATACAGGGAAGTATGTGCGTGCATTCGTAGGTCGTAAAATGGAGGCACCTGCCATTTTCAAGAGGGATGGTTTGTACTATTTCATGGGATCCGGTTGTACCGGATGGAGGCCAAATGCTGCTCGCTCGGCAGTAGCTCCTTCTATTTGGGGCCCCTGGACTGAACTGGGGAATCCATGTGTAGACGAGGGAAAGGAGACTACCTATCAGTCTCAAAGTACCTATATCCTGCCTGTGGCCGGAAAAAAGGATGCCTATATCTATATGGGTGATCGTTGGTGTCCGGACAATGCCATTGACGGTCGTTACATCTGGTTGCCGGTGGAGTTCAAGGATAACAGGTTCATCATTCATTGGCATGACGAGTGGGATCTCTCTTTCTTTGATAAATATCAGTAATGAACGTGTGCAGTATCTGAGTAAAATTTGCCTCTGAATTTACGGAGGTTCGTAACTAACTTTCCTTTGCGGATGAAAAGTTAGTTACGAGAAATTTGTATCTGTTTATCGGATATAAAACGTCTGCCTTACCGGCTCCGCAGTCTGTACCTGTGGAGCCGACTTCCGTCCATATTGCCATGCTATAACTGTGACCTTCACCGGATAAGTTGCTTTAGGAGGTATCGGAGTCAATATCAGCCGGGTGCCATCTACATACGCCGGACCGGATTCCACATAAAAACCGACAGGCAAACCGCTGTTCGAAACGGCTTGCAAGGGGATGGAGCGGACGCCGCGTTTTACGTCGGGCAGTTTGGTAAAGCTGATTTGTTGCGACGAACCTTCGGTGTTTCGAACCGGGATGGTAATCTGCGCCTGTTGAACCGCGGGTTTATATTCTTTGTCTCCGGGATGGGTAATTGCAAACACGATATCTGCTTTGGATTCCGTCCATAAGGTTCCCCGGTTCCACGCTACCCGGAACGTTTCAGAATCTGCCAGAACAGCCGGGCCGGTAATCATTTGAAGTGCCGGCTGTATGCCTTCTGCATGGCCGATAGAAGTACCTACCGGTAAATCCGTCCAATTGGAAAGACGGGGGCTCTCTCCGGGAACCGTGTCCAGGAAAACGGGTGTCAACCGGAATGTAATGCCATCTTCCTGAGGCTGGAAAGCAGGATGAACTTGCAGGTGGGAGTTTTGCTGGATGACTGTTTTGCCCTCCTGTGCCACGCTCACCAATTGCGGCTTCAGGTTGCGATAGCGTGATTGGTATGCCGAAGTAGCCTCGACCATTTCGCGGTCGAAGAACCAGAATGCTTGTGCCGGATCTCCTTTGTATTGATTGACCGGTGCCGGTTTGCAAGACGGTTGTTCGTTCTTTTTCCATCGTTCCATCAGCCAGCCCGTCTTGGTGGGATCTACACGCCCGTATTGCATTGCTTTCTTTATATAAAGCGCTATGTATTCCGCCTTTCCGGGAGTGTAGGCAAAGTGCCCTTCGGCAGGACAAGCCAGCATGCTGAGCGGTAGCAGAGGATGTTCTTTGCGCTCTTTCAGTCCCTCGTTGCTCCACGTATGTGCAGCTTCGTATTCGCCCATCGTTTCCAGGCAGGGGATGTTATTGATATTCCGGTTTCCCCAGATATCCTTGCACAGCCACTGGTCGCGATGATAAGGCCACTGGCCACTGACGGAAATGCATGCCAGTGTGCGCTCGGGCTGGTAGGCTGCAAGATAATAAGGCCAGCTGGCTGCTGCGGAATGTCCGATAGCAATCAGGGGAGCTGTTGCCAGTTCTTTGTAGCCTGATTCGCGGGCCAGGTCAGCCAGAAGACCGTCCAAGGTTTCCCAAGCTCGGTCGGTGAAGTCGAATCCCAGGTCGAAAGACGGGCATACCCATATCTGGGCTACATCTAATTGGGCCATGCGCCGGCGGAAGGCAGCATCTTCCAGGATAGAAATCTCTTCCATGTTGTGCTGTGCCACCAGGATTGCTTTTATTTGCTTGCATTTCTCCGGAATCCATAGATAGGCGCGTACGTCCGGATGCTTGGGCCGGGTGCTGAAGTTGCGTACTTGTACGGACCATTGCCAGATGCCGGTCTGTCCGAGTGTCGACAAGGAGAAAAATCCTAAAAATATCCCTACTAAAAATACATGTCTCATATTCATCTTCGTCTTTGTTTTTAGTATAAAGACGAACAAAAATAAGGAAACACTCAATATAAAGAATGAATAATTACCGGATAAAATGAGTAAAGGGCTATCTTTGTGCGTAATATAAAGTATGATAAATAAAACTAAGATGGTATGAATAAACACATTTTATGGACAGTAGCTTCGCTCTTGTTCTGCACACAAGCCACCGGTGCCATGCAAGACGGTATCTATCACAAAGGTTGGATTGACTTCAACAAGAACGGGAAAATGGATATTTACGAAGATCCCGGCGCTCCCCTGGAAGACAGAGTGCAAGACCTGCTCTCGCAAATGACGCTGGAAGAAAAGACTTGCCAGATGGCCACTCTATACGGCTCGGGACGTGTCCTGAAGGATGCATTGCCGCAAGACAGCTGGAAAACGGAAGTCTGGAAGGACGGGATAGGCAATATCGATGAAGAGCATAACGGACTGGGGAGCTTCAAATCCGAATACTCTTTCCCCTACACCAGGCATGTGGAGGCCAAACACGCCATTCAGCGCTGGTTTGTAGAAGAAACGCGTCTGGGTATCCCCGTAGATTTTACCAATGAGGGCATCCGCGGACTGTGCCACGACCGCGCCACTTACTTCCCCGCACAATGCGGCCAGGGTGCTACCTGGAACAAGGAGCTGATAGCACGCATCGGAGAAGTGGAAGCCCGGGAGGCCGTGGCATTGGGGTATACTAATATCTATTCTCCCATCCTCGACATAGCCCAAGACCCGCGGTGGGGACGCTGCGTAGAAACCTACGGTGAAGATCCTTACCTGGTGGGGCAGTTGGGAAAGCAGATGATAAACAGCTTGCAGAAGCATAACCTGGTAGCTACCCCGAAGCATTTTGCCGTCTATAGCATCCCTGTAGGCGGACGGGATGGAAAGACGCGTACCGATCCGCATGTGGCTCCGCGGGAGATGCGCACGCTTTACATCGAGCCTTTCCGGGTAGCGTTTCAGGAGGCGGGAGCGCTGGGGGTGATGAGCTCGTACAACGACTACGACGGCGAACCGATCACCGGAAGTTATCATTTCCTGACCGAGATATTGCGCCAGGAATGGGGATTCAAGGGATATGTGGTTTCGGACAGCGAAGCCGTGGAATTCATCTCGAATAAGCATAAAGTGGCGGATAGCTACGAAGACGGCATAGCGCAGGCTGTGAATGCGGGGCTGAACGTCCGTACCCACTTTACGCCTCCTGCCGATTACGTTCTGCCGTTGCGCAAAGCCGTGGCCGATGGAAAGATTTCTCCTGAAACGATTGATAAGCGGGTGGCCGAGATTCTCCGTGTCAAGTTCTGGCTGGGATTGTTTGACAAGCCGTATCGCGGAGACGGAAAGCAGGCCGAGCAGATTGTACACAGCAAAGAACATCAGGCGGTTTCTCTGGAAGCCGCGCGGCAGTCACTGGTGCTGCTGAAAAATGAGAACAAGGTTCTTCCCCTTTCCAAATCGGTTCGTTCGGTGGCCGTTATTGGTCCGAACGCTGATGAACACGATCAGCTGATTTGCCGCTACGGCCCGGCCAATGCGCCCATCAAGACGGTGTATCGGGGCATTAAGGAGATGCTGCCCCAAGCTGAGGTGGTCTACAAGAAAGGTTGCGACATCGTAGATCCTCACTTTCCGGAAAGTGAACTCCTCGACTTCCCGAAGACGCAGGCCGAGGCGACGATGATGGAAGAAGCGGTGGAGGCTGCCAAGCAGGCGGAAGTGGTGGTCATGGTGCTGGGAGGTAACGAACTGACGGTGCGCGAAGACCGCTCGCGTACCAGTCTGGACCTTGCCGGGCGGCAAGAAGAGTTGCTAAAAGCCGTGTATGCCACCGGCAAACCGGTGGTACTGGTGCTGATGGACGGGCGGGCTGCTTCCATCAACTATGCGGCGGCGACTGTTCCTGCCATCCTGCATGCCTGGTTTCCGGGAGAATTCTGCGGGCAGGCGGTGGCCGAGGCTTTGTTTGGCGATTATAATCCGGGAGGAAGGCTGGCTGTGACTTTCCCGAAGTCGGTAGGGCAGATACCGTTTGCTTTTCCTTTCAAGCCGGGCTCGGACGAGAGTTCGGAGACTTCGGTATACGGGGCTTTGTTCCCCTTCGGATATGGTCTGAGCTATACGACTTTTGCGTATAGTGATCTGGCGATCTCTCCGTTGCAGCAAGGAGTGCAGGGCGAAATCAATGTAAGCTGCAAGGTGAAGAATACGGGAACGGTGCGGGGCGACGAGGTGGTGCAACTCTATCTGCGCGATGAAGTGAGTAGTGTGACGACCTACACCAAGGTGCTGCGGGGCTTCGAGCGCATCAGCCTGCAGCCGGGCGAGGAGCAGACGGTGCATTTCAAGCTGCGTCCGCAGGACCTGGGCTTGTGGGACAAGAATATGAACTTCTGTGTGGAACCGGGGAACTTCAAAGTGATGATTGGCGCTTCTTCTGCCGACATCAGGCTGGAGGGGGAGTTTGAGATTGTGGCTTCTCACACCTGAAAATATTAAGTCTCATTCTGTCATTCATAGCGAAGCGAAGGATCTACTCTCTTTATGTAAAGAGAAGAGATTCTTCGCTTCGCTATGAATGACAGAGAAATCTATTTAACGGGGAGGCAGTGCTTCCACTCCCCATCGCTTGTTCGGTTTCGCTCCCATCTTCAGTTCCAGTCTGCCGCCTTTGGCAAAGTCTTCGTGATAGAACCAGCACTTGTTCCATTTCTGCCCGTTCAGGGTGGCGCTTTGGATGTACATGTTCTTCTGGGAGTTGCCTTTGGTCACTATCTCGAACGTGCGGCCCGGATAGTAGCGGTTGTCCAGCCGAATCGTCACTTTGTCGAAGAGGGGAGAGGTGATTTCATAGTATGGCTTCTCGGCGCAGCCACCGTCCACTTCGAACAGTCCGATGGCCATCAGAACGCCCAAGGCGCCCATCTGTCCCTGGTCTTCGTCATCCCGATAGCCGCCGTAGGGGGTGATGTCGCTATAGGCTGCTTTCACTTTGCGCACCCACTTCTGCGTGAGCCACGGTGCTCCGGCGTGGCTGAACAAGTGGGCCATGCCTGTTCCGGGCTGGTTGCCATAGTCTGTCCAGTTGCCCTCTTTGGTGGCGTTGGAGCGGAAGAAGCCATACGGCTGGCTCTTCTCGAAGTTTGAATTCAGTTTTTCGATGTATTTCTTCGCACCGCCGTAAAGCTCAATCAGCCCTGCCATATCGTGGGGGACGTAGTGCGAGTAGATGGCAGAATTGCTTTCGCAGAAGCCGTCTTTCTCGGTCAGTTCCAAAGGGTCGAAGCCGGGCAGCCAGTCTCCGTCTACCCCGCGGGGCTGCATATATCCGCTTTGTGGATTCCAGATGTTGCGATAGTTCTTGGAGCGCTTCATGAAGAAATTGTAGTCTTGCTGCTTATCCATGTTTTTGGCCATCTGCGCCAAGCACCAGTCTTGGTAGGCGTACTCCAACGTCATGGAGGCTCCGGTGGTGTGCATACCCTCGGTGTCGGTACGTCCGTCGGGCACGTAGCCGCGTTCTTCATAGAATGCCATTCCGCCCGACCGGGCTGCCTTGCTGTGCTCGTAGCCGGCATGGTCGCGGATGCCTCCCACGAAGGCATTCTTGCGCAGACCTTCGTAAGCCAGCTCAGCGTTGTAGTTGCGTATCCCCTTGTTGTAGGCGGCTGCAAAGAAAGATGCGGCCGGATCGCCAATCATCACGTAGGTATAATTGCCGCCGGAAGGTCCGCGGGGAATCAAACCTCCGTTCTGATACATATCGACCATCGTATTGCAAAAGTCATCCATCACTTCGGGATAGGCCATCGACCATAGGATGTCCAGCGACCAATGGCTGCCCCACCAGGCATCGAAGTTATGATGGCGGTACAGAGGCTTTCCGTCCTTGCCTGCCGGAATCTGCTTTATGCGCGGATAGTCGGTGGTCATGTCCATGTAATGTCCGTCGGCATCGCTGACGACCCGGCGCCCCAATAGCGCGTGCCACAGATCGGTGTACATTTTTATCTGCTGTTCTTTCGTTCCACCTTCTACATCAATTCGTCCCAGCCAGTCGTTCCATTCCTCGAAAGACGTCTGCTTCACTTGCTCGAAGTCCCAGCCGGTCAGTTCTGCCAGCATGTTTTTGCGCGCCTGCTCCACGCTGACGTAGGAAATGGCGACTTTCAGCATGACGGCTTCGCCGGCTTCCGTCTCGAACTGTACTGCCATACCGGCATCTTTGCCCGATATGCGTTCGGGATTGCTGTTGCGCTCTATCTTTCCTTCGCGCCAGGTTATGATCTTGTCCACCGGTTTGCTCAGTTGGGCATAGAAGTAGACGGGAGTGTCCTTGGGGCGCCGTCCGGTGCGTTCCATAATCTCCCAGCCGGCAATCTCGGTATCGCTCACCTTCCATACTTCGGAGTAGGCGGTGGGGCCGTGTGCCAGGAAGGCGCCTGTGTCAAACAGAATGTAGCTTTCGTCACTCTTCGGGAAGGTATAACGGTGGAAACCGACGCGCATCGTAGAGGTCAGCTCGGCCGTAATATCATAATCGGTAAGCTTTACTTTATGATAGCCCGGCTTGGCTATTTCTCCTTCGTGAGTAAACTTGGAGCGGTACGTGTCCATGCCTTGATGACCTTTGAACTCGCCCACAGTCGGCATCACTGCCACGCCGGACATCTGCCAGTTATGGATGTGGCTGAAGCAGCGTATGTACTCCGAGCCGTACAGATATCCCGAGCCCCATGAGTGTTCCGTATCCGTATCGGGACTCAGGCTTACCATGCCGAAGGGCCGGCATGCAGAACTGAAGAAGAACCAGCGGGATCGATGGGAATCGACGAAGGGATTCACCAGATCGACGTAGTTCTTGCTCTTGCTTTGCTGGATGCTTCGCATCTGGGCGCCGGCTTCCGTACAGACGAGTAAAAACAGCAGGAGTATTCCTGCTGCTTTTTTACATTGGTTTTGCTTCATCATAGCTTCTGCTTTTTATATGTTTTCAAAGACCTGTCTTTTGTCGTTTCGGGCACCAGGCGGATGGCCGAACCTCCCGAAGCTCTCAGGTTGAAGTTCAGTATGCTTCCGGCATTGACGCGGTATTTGGAAACTTTGACTTTGGTCCGTGTAGGAATGGACTTGTCGCCATCTGTATAGATTTCGGCTACATACTCCTTCCCGGCAGGCAAGAAGCTCAAATCTACGGATAATGCACGTGCATCATTGTTCGTAATGGAACCGACGAACCATTCATCGCCCTTTCGCCGCGCTACGGTAATAAACTCGCCGACTTCACCTTGCAGGACTTTGGTGTCGTCCCAGGTCGTATAAACGTCATCGAAGAATTTCAGTTCCGGTTCATCCTGCGAGTCGGACGGTTTGTCATACCAGTACATGTATTGCAACGGACTGTAATAAACGGCTGCCAATGCCAACTGGTGGGCGGGAGTGGTCTGGATGGACTTTGAACGGGGAACTCCATAACTATCTTTCTCTGTATTCAATCGCCCGAAGTCCTGACGGTAGTAGCAGATGGTATAATCTGCTGCTCCGGCCACATAGCGGGTGAAAGGAAGGGTAACGTTGTGGGTTGCATCCGGAAATTCTTCGTTGCCACGGATACCTTCCTGGGTCATCAGGTTAGGATAGGTACGGCTGAAACCCGTAGGGCGGTACTCATCGTGTATGTCGACCATCAGACCGTACTCGGCACATTTCATGACTGCTTCGTGCATCCATTTAGTCCACACTTGCGATCCTACTTGTACGAAACCGAATTTCAGTCCGGCTATTCCCCAGGATTTATACAATGGGAGAATCTCGTCCAATTGCTGTTGCAGAGCCCGTTGATTGACATAGAGGATTACTCCGATGCCATGTTGTTTGGCATAAGCTACTACTTCTTTCAAGTTCAGTGCGTTGCTGTTCTGGTTTCGATGCGGATCAATGGTTACTGTGGTTGCATCGGAGGCTTTGTCATTTTCGGGACCATACCAACCGCTATCGAAATGAATGTATTGCAGGTTGCGTTTCACGGCAAAGTCGACCAATGCTTTAGCTCCTTCTGTGGTCAGCGTCACTTCACGCATCACCTTTCCGGGTTTAATCCAGGAAGTATCTTTGACGCGGCAAGGAGGATTCAGGTTCAGGAGGATGTCGTTATGTTCCAATATTTGTCCCGGTTTGTTGGCACACATGATTACTCTCCACGGAGTGGAATAGGGGGCGATGTCTTCTACGGGGCCATACATTGCAGATACAATCGTATTCTTCTTGGCAGATGATACGTTGAACTTTGTCCGTACATAATCTACCACTTGTGCTTCGGCCAGGCATACGTAAGTCCCGTTGGATAATGTCAGTAACAGGGGACGGTCCGATTCTCCCGGCCAGTTCTCTAAGGGCAAGTACGAATAGGGAGTCTGGGCTCTTGGTGTGAAGTAGGCTTTAGTCCCTTCGGGCATTGCATATTCTGTGTATTCGTCTGTAATCTTCAGATACTGTCCGCCGGGAAAATGATAACGAAAGGCAATGCCTTCATTGTAGGCACGAACGTCAAGTACGATTTTATCGCGTGCATTCTGGCGGTTGACGACAACTTTCCATGCATTGAAACAATCTTTTATTTCGCTTCTTTCGCCATAGACCGGGTGCCAGATTGTGTCTTGTCGGCTGGTTGATACCGTCCCGATTTCGAGTCCGTCCCTCCACTTTGCATTTGCGTTAATTCCCAGTAGGGAGGGCTTTACCATCTGTTTGCCATCCCATTCCAGGGAATAGTGCAACTGACCACCATCATCGCTCAAGGTAAATTGATATTTGCCGTCGGGCGATGCCATCTTTACTTCTTTAGCCTGGATGCTTAAAGACAAGGCTATCCACAATATTCCTACAAACAATTTCTTCATGTCTTTTTATTTTAAGTATTGTATATGGTTTACGAAATTTCCTTTTTGAACCTTCGGGCTTCCGGCATTTATCTTATCGCCATAATAATTCACATTATCGAATACGATACCGGAAACATCATGTCTCTCATCAATGCCTTGAAGTATTACCACCCCTCTTTCCGCTTTACGGGGGCTTTCTTTACCGTAAGTCGTGACGTTACGGAAAGTTACGTTGTGAATATAAGGACCGTTAGAAGGGATTACGATAAATTCGCCATATCCGCAGCTTCCCGGTCCACGTCTTCCCGGTCCTGTCTTTATATGATTTGGACGGGGCTTTTCTATCGGACGGGTTCCGACTAATTGAAGTGCCGGAGTCAGTTTTACTAAGTTGTAAGGTAGCTCTCCGTTGATTCTGATATTCTCGAAACTAATATTTTCCATTGGCATCTCTCCCGTGGGATGTAACCAGAATATCTGTACCTGATTCCTGTCCGGGAAATGAATCACATCAATATTGCGTGCTGTGAAATTGCGGAATGCGGGGCAGCTGCTTTCTGTAGCCAGACGGAATACATTGGCAAAGTCAACCCAAAATACGCAATTCTCAACAAGTATATTCTCCACCGGTCTCGATTCTGTTTCTCCGCCGGCGCGGGTAGTACCTTTGGGAGAAACAGAATCATCGTCCGTACGGAAAAAACAATTCCGTATGGTGACATTGCTGGAGTTACAAGGATCTATTCCGTCATCGTTGCCTACACGAGAGCCTGCCAGACGGACATGGTCTATCAATACGCGGTCACAATTTTGTGGAACGATGGTCCAGTAGTAAGATCCTTTTATAATGATATCCTTCATTACAAAGTTATTGCAATTCTTGGCATTAATCATAAAGTCGGTGGGACCTGCATTATGTTCCCAGTCAGAACCATCCAATATTCCTCTACCGCAAATAGTTATATTATCTCCGGTTGCTTCTACACCAGCATTGACTACGGCGCCGCCTGCCAGATAAAGCGTTTGATTGCTTGTTAGCTTTATCAATCCATTTTCCGGGTTATGTTCGCCAGGGCCGAAATAAATAATATTCGGATCTTCTTTTGATGGAACATCGGTTTCCGGTTCATTACTGAATAGGATCAAAGGACTGTTGCAACCGTCCGGTTCGAATGAAATATCACAAGGTTTGCTTAACAGGAAAGTCGCTTCATCTTTGTCAATGGAGGGACAGATCGCATATCTATCGGGTAGTATGTTCAACTTACTCAGTGGAAATTTACTTTTTATCTTTACTGTTACTGTACCTGAAAAATCAAAATAGGCTATCGAATACTTTTTATCATGGTGCTGAGTTTTGGCTGTATATACAGGTATGGATATTCCATTCACCTCTACTACATAATCCGCTGACAGCGGTTCTCCTGCCGGTGCAGGGTAACTTATCACTTTAGCGCTAACAGTTAATACCGATAGCATAGCCAGCAAGAATACCGGTATCGTTTTGGGTGAAAATTTTTTCATGATATGTTTTATGGTTTTTCAAAGTTAATAAAATAATTGTTTTGATGCTTTCTTAAATAAAAAACGAATGAATGATTGACTTTACTCAAGCGCATAGTGGTAAAATCTGAAACAAAGAAGGCTATCTTGTACTCAAAGATAGCCTTCTTCAGTATGTATAACAGTCTTTTACCAGCCAGGATTATTACCTAGTTCTTGCCCATTGGATAAAGAGTTCAGCCATGATAGCGGAATGGGGCGAAGATAGAATTTCGTAGATCCTTCGATAAGTTGTGTTACGGCACCGCCACTTTCATTGGTGATGTCCCAGTTATAGGCACGTGCACGCGATACCAGTTTGCCGGTACGTTGCAAGTCGTTCCAACGGGAGCTTTCACCGAAGAGTTCCAATGCACGCTCATCCAAAATCATATCAATAGTCACCGTAGTGCCTTCGGGATATTGAAGTGCCCCCTGAGTTGCCTCTGCACGTTGGCGTATCTTATTCAGGTATTTCAGCGCATTGGTATTATCATTGTTCTTAAGCGCTGCTTCAGCTGCAATCAGGTAGGTTTCTGCCAAACGGAATAAGTAAGTGTCTCGTGTTCCTGTTTTTGAACCGTTTTCTGTAAAATAAGCATCACTGTCTTTAAATTTCCATACCGGCAGAAATGTACGGGTAGTTGGGTTGGTGTTGGGAGTTCCCATTTTCCAATAATCATTTCCTTCTCCTTCGGGAGAGAAGTCTTTCGGATCGCCTGTAGGATAGTTCAGGGTAACTGTAGAAGGTTTCAATTTATTGGCTGGCGGAGTGGCGCTATGAGCCGGCGTGGGAAACAGGATTGTTGCATCTCCCTTTTCGTATGTATCGGTAACGGATGCTGTAGCCTGCATCCAGTTTTTTCCGTTTTCCAGTCCATTGACGGAGGTGTCCGGATTACCGTTATAGTCGCTCATGAAGGTAACCTTGGCACGGCTATCCTTTTGCCAGTCGAAAAGCATGTAGGCAAACTTGGTAGGTACAAAACTACCGTCGTCATTGCCATAGTAATTATCTTTTGAACCACCGAGATATCCTTCACGATAGGGGAACATGAAATAAACGTTCAGTCCATTACCGCGTCCCGAAGTTTCATCTTTGCCCCATTGCACAGCAAAAAGAATCTCTTCGTTTGTTTCGTTCGACTGACGATGTACTTCGCCAAAATCATTCAGCAATTTATGATAAGGACTTGCAATATCAGCATCTCCTTCTATCAATCCCACTGCGTCCTTATAGGCATTTTGGAAATCGGTAGCTTCCGCGTAAGTCTGATATCCGCGAGTTAGGTATACCAATGATCTCAAATGCTTGGCAGCCGATGCGGAAGCACGTCCGTAACTGTTCCCGGTTTGTGATACCGGCAAAGTTTTGATAGCCTCTTCCAAGTCTGCTAAGATAGCTTCATAGATTTTGGGTGCCGGTACTCTTTCGGCTTCATATATGGGTTCGAGTATTTCTTTTTCCATCAGTGGAGCGTCACCCCAGTTGCGTACGATTTCAAAATTATACAAAGCTCGTAAGAATTTGGCTTCAGCTACACGTTGACGGCGAGTATCCTCATCTATTGCAGCATTTTCGGCACGACCTATTACTGCATTGGCACCTTTGATGCCTTCATACAATGACTTCCAAAAATTGAAATAGCTTCCGGTGCTGCTATTCAATTGAGACGTATACTGGTTTTGTGCATTTACCTGGTCGTAGCGGCTTTGTGTAATGATGTCGGTACCAAGCCATGTCAGGTTCAAATAATCTTTTGAATTATAAATAGATCTAAGTTGTGAATAAGCTCCATTCACCAATGTCTCAAATCCTTCTTTAGTAGGAAAGAGTTCCGAGGGAGTTTGTGACGACCAGTTCTTTTCATCAAGAAAATCAGAACAGGATGATATTCCACTACAAATGAGCAATGCTGCCATTCCTTTGATGAATATATTTTTTGTTTTCATAAATAGTCTTTTTATATAAGAATTGATACATTATTTAAAATGAAAGGTTTACACCAAACAACCAAGTGGCGGTCATCACCGAGTCATCTCCTACGGTTGATTCGGGATTTTCAGGATCAATGCCCACTACACCGGTGAATACAAACGGATTCTGTACCATAGCATATACTCTAAGCTTACTCAGCGGAGTACTTTTCAGCATTTTGTTACTGAAGGTATAGCCTAAATTGATGTAGCCCACTTTCAGATAATCCGCTTTCAGGTAGATGCGTGATGAATTGTTACGGTAAGCACCCTGATTACCAGGCTGTGCATACTCATTAGTCGGATTTTCGGGTGTCCAGTAATTGTGACGCAGATTCTTGAAGTTATCTTGCTTGTTCTCACCAATATAGCTTACAAAGAATTGGTTGCGGGCTGTAAGTCCTGTGCGGAAATACATCTGTACTGCCAAATCCCAGTTTTTGTAAGTAAATGTATTGGTCATGCCACCAGTCCAACTGGGAGTACGTTTTCCTACAATAGTCTGATCTTTATCGGCAGTGATGGTTCCATCTTTATCGAAGTCTTTTATCTTCCATTGGCCGGGTTTGGCGCCGTATTTCTTTGCCTCTTCTTCCTCGCCAAGTTGCCATACACCTTCACAGATGTAAGTCCAGTTGATGCGCACCGGTTCGCCAATGATATATTTGCTTGCAAAGTCTCCCATCTTTCCTTTCAGTTGAGGAGAGTAAGCTCCCAGGTCTTCTTTGAACTTCAGGTCGTGTATACGGTTTTTGTTATAGGCCAGATTGATATTGGTACTCCACTGGAAGTCGTGTGTCTTCAAGTTAATGGTGTTTAATACCATTTCAACACCGTTATTGCGGATGGTTGCCACATTATCTTTTACGGTGCTGTATCCAGTATGGATAGGTACACTTTTATTCATAATCATACCATCGGCAAAGCGGTCATAGTAATCAATGCTGGCACTGATGCGGCCATCCAAAAATCCCATATCTATACCTACATTATATTCTGTAGTCTTTTCCCAAGTAAGGTTCTGATTAGCCAGGCCTCCGGGCAGGAATCCCGATGCAACAGCATCACCAAACATGTATTGTGTACTCGAAAGTGTACCTAAAGAGAGATAAGGGTCGATATTGTCATTACCTGTCTTACCTACGCTCAGACGCAACTTCAGATTGCTTAACCAATCTGCATCGTTCAGGAATTCTTCTTGATTGATACGCCATGCCACAGCGGCAGCCGGGAAGAACGCCCACTTGTGTCCTTCGGCCAGACGGGAAGATCCATCGTAGCGTCCACTAAGTGTAACCAGATAACGGTCTTTGTAATTGTAGTTCAAACGTCCCGTATAAGACATTATTGTGGTTTGCTTATAATTTGAACGGTAACTGGTAGCTACGCCACTTCCTAGATTGTGCCATAACGATTTGAACGGCAGATCTTTTACTTCCAGATACAAGTCATCATAAGTTGTTTTCTGCATGGAGAAGATGCCTGTGAAGTCAAACTTATGGTCTTTTGCCACATCAAATTTGTAATTAGCAATGTTATCCCATGTGTAATCGATATTGAACATATCATTTTTGTATGCAGTGGGCTTTTGTGTTCCTTGCAAAGCCTTCGACCAGGTGTCTCTGAAACGTCCGGAAGTACGGGCGCGCAGATAGGGAGAAAAAACGGTTTTCAATGACAAGTTATTGATAGGGGTTACATCCAGATAGACATTTCCGAAGGCTTCTATACTTCTATGTTGTACGGTTACATTCTTCTGGGTGGTCAACGGATTGAAAATTCCGTTGGAAGAGAACTTCCATTGTTCACTACCATCTACCAAGCTCACGGGATGTTGTGTAGGACGTGCACGAAAAGCATCTTGGAGGATATCGTGATTTCCCATATCGTTATTATAATAGGTACCATATATGCTACCTCCGAAAGATACATATTTATTGGCTTTCACATCCAGTCCTGTACGGAAATTGTAACGCTCATATTTTTCTGGCTCAACCATACCGGTTTCACTATAATATGCTGCGCCGATAGTATATTTCACGTTCTCGGTACCTCCGGTGGCCGAAAGGCTATGACTGGTTTGTATCGGTGTCTTTGAAATGGCATCATACCAGTCAAAATAGTTGTGATCCTGCACAGCTTTTAGTTCTGACGGATCTGTGAATATCTGTTCGTCGGGCACATACTCATTGTTGTTTATGGCGCGGCGATATTCGCGAGCTAACTGGACATATTCGTCTCCGTTCATAAAGTCAGGCATGTGAATTGTTGTTTTAAATCCTACGTACCCATTATAATTGATGGTAGGCTTACCCGACGCACCACGTTTGGTAGTGATCATCACAACGCCATTGGTACCTCTTGAACCATAAATAGAAGCAGAAGAGGCATCTTTCAGCACATCGATCTTCTCAATATCTTCCGAACTGATGGTTGTAATATCCGCGCCTGCCACACCATCCACTACAATCAATGGAGAAGTACTGCCGCTCATTGTACTGATACCACGGATATTCATCGAATACCCTCCTCCCGGTTTGTTGTTATTTCGTACAATAGTCAGTCCTGGAACCTGTCCTTGCAGTGCGCTCATCACATTTTCCTTACCCGACTTGGTCAGTTCTTTATTATCGACAGAAGAGATGGAACCTGCCAAATCCGAGCGTTTCATTGTACCATAACCAACCACCACAACTTCGTCCAGTAATTCAGAATCTTCCTTCAAGGTTATTTTGAGATTGCGGTTGGTACCAATCGTAACTTCTTGGGTTTGATAGCCCACATATGAAATCTGGAGTTTGTGACTGGGGACAATATTTATGATAAATCCGCCGTCCACATCTGTAATAACCCCATTACTGGTGCCTTTTTCCATTACCGTAGCTCCAATAACTGGCTCTCCTTGAGCATCTACGACCTTACCGGTGATTTTGACCGAATTTTGTAATACCTCCTGAGTTACGGGAGATATGGTCATACTCTCTACTTCCTCTGCTGCCACTTTTCCTAATGGCAAACAAGATAATGCTAAAAGCATAAAGAATTTGTCTCTCTTATTCATAGCACACACTTTAAGTTTAACATAAATAAATTACATATATTTTTCGTTAGTACATTTCTATGATGCATAGATAAAACGGGTATAGACTTATATTCACTCAAACGAAAAAGAGTTTTTCTAAAAAGATTTTTAGGAACATAAGTAAGAATCAACATATTTGCGCAATGCATTACGCGCGATATACACCTGGTTCTCTACAGTCCGCACAGATAACCCCAATTTCTCACTGATTTCCGGATTGGAATATTCATTTTCGTATTTCATCAGGAAGATCTGTTTGCATTTATGGGGAAGGCTGTTTATCTGTTTCCCTACTATTATAAAGAATTCTTTTGTTAGCAGCACATTGTGCTCAGCGTCATTCCATGTTCTTTGGGAACCATCAGCGCTTACCTCTTCATAATGTTGCTCAATTTGCTTATGGCGGGTAAAGTCTATGCAGCGGTTATACACAGCTTTATATATATACTTCAAAACGGCTGCTTCAGATACAAAATAGTTATTCTGTTGCAGCATGTTGATAAACACGTCTTGCACAATATCTTCAACGTAGAAATTTCCTCCTACCGTCTTTTCTGCATAGCGAACTAAATAGCCGTAATACTTTTTATAAACGCTCTCTAAGGAGAACCTTTTTTCTGAATAATAATCAGTATTTATAGATGGTGTATTCATGATAGGATAAGATTAAAGGATGTGGTTATAAATTGGCTAATATAGAGCGTTTTTCCTGTAGCCTTTTAAAGCGGGTTAAAGCTTCAAGATAGTAGTAGTCGGCATATATAATAGATGCATCCACTTCTCCACCGTTCGGCATGTGGCCAACAGAGTGCAGCAGGAAAGCATCTTTCTTATTTCCGGCTTTGTAGGCTGGCGACGACAAGGCTTCAAGTATCTCTTTTGCTTTTTCATAATAATAATGTGAAGAATCACGATCGCTGACATAAGTTGAGAGTTCCAATAATGCCGAGGCTGTGATGGCAGCGGCTGAAGCATCTTTAGGTTCGGCCGGAGAGATTTCGGGAGCATCAAAGTCCCAATAGGGTATCAAGCTTTCAGGCAGTCGGGACAAATACACATCCGTTATTTTTTTTGCAAAATCCAAGAAACGCGCCTCTTTTGTTTCACGGTATGCCATCGTATAGCCATAGATGGCCCATGCTTGTCCGCGTGCCCACATGGAGTCGTCGCTTAGTCCTTGATGTGTTACTCCTTTTATGAAGTTTCCGGTGAGCGTATCATAAACGGCGACATGATAACAAGAGTAGTCCTTGCGGAAATGGTACTTCATTGTTGTGTCGGCATGTGAGCATGCAATGTCATAAAGATGGTGATCTCCGCCGTTGCGTGCTGCCCAGAAAAGAAGTTCCAGGTTCATCATATTGTCTATAATCGTATTATGAGGCCAATTCTCCTTTTTTACCATATTCGGCCATGAAAGAAGTGTGCCGACTTTAGGATTGAACAGAACAGCAAGGGAGTCGGCAGCACGCAGCAGTCCTTCCTTATATTCCATATTACCCGTCAGGCGATAGCCATTTCCTAAACTGCACATTGTGATGAATCCCACATCATGGCTTCTGGCTTTCTTATGTGTGGTAGGAAGAATCATTTGGGTATAATTCTCAGCTGCAGTTTTCCAGATACCGTCTTTGGTATTCTCGTATAGATACCACAGAATTCCGGGCCAGAACCCCGAAGTCCACGAGCCGGGATTGGTATAATGCCAGTTAATACTATCCGCATCTATTGAGTTGGGGATTTCTTTTTTAGTATCAGAAGGAATAACTGCCAGTGTACGCAGTGCCTGGGATTTGCAATAATCAATATTGGTATCTACTGAAAATCCTTCCGTTGGCTGTTTACATGCACTCCCTATTAAGCATAAGGAGGCAATTAAAAGAATGGTTTTGCTTTTCATGGTATAGCACTTTTTAATGAACAAATTGATTTCGACAATGGCAAAATTAGTAAGTTGAAGTTATTTTATGGCATTTCAAACGCTGAGATGAATGCCAACCTAAAGGGTGAAATGAAATTTGAATTAAAGTGCTGTTTTATAGATTATTATATGTGTGAGAAAAGAAGAGTACCAAAAAAATATGGTACTCTTTCGGAGGGTTATTTATCTAAAATGATCTCATGTTCCTTGATATATTCAGCCGGAGATTTGTCTTTAAGCTTTTTGAAAGAACGGAAAAATGATGTTCGTGAACTGAAGCCGCATTGTTCCGATAGAAAAGTTAAAGTGTACTTGGAAGCCGATTTGTCTTGTACGCGCAGAATGAATTCCTCTACACGATATTGGTTAATATAATCAGTAAAGTTAATCTTTAAATGTATATTTAGTACCTGAGACAAATCTCCTGCACTACATCCGATGGCATTCGCTACATCTTGCAGTTTCAAATCCGGATTCAGGTACATCTTATCCTTTTCCATGCATTCTGTCAATTTACGCTTTATGCGGAGTACGGCGTTTTCTTCTATTTTGGATTTCTGATACTTTTCTTTCTGTACTTCTTCCGGCTGTATCGCTTTCTCCTGCATACCTTTTTTCATCTTTTTGTATTTACCCAGCAGGATATAATAGCTATAAATAGAAAATGCACATGCAAAAATGCAAAGTATAATCATCCATAACGTGAATGAGAGTCCCCTTACAACTTCTATTTTCACTGACTTAACGGCATTGGGGTTGGATGCTGCTCTTACCTTAAAGATATAATCACCGGCGGGAAGGTTGGTATAAGAAACCTGGTTACTTGTCAATAGAGGTATCCACTCTTCATTGTATCCTTCCAGGCAATACTCATAAATATCTGTATTGGCAACAGCATAGTTCAGGGCTGAGAACGTAAATGCAATGTTGTTTTCATCGACAGGCAGGGAAATCTTTTCCATAAATGAAGGAGAGAGTGGCATTAAATCTTCTCCTGTCTGCAGTTTTCTGCCTGCAACGGTCACGGACGTGATGACCGGAGGTAATGAAACTGCTGACTCTTGATATTTAGACCGGGGAGTGTATTTTACCAATCCTTTCTCATTGCCCCACCAAATGGAGTTGTCTTCTGTAATCTGTACGGGACTGTTGAATATATATCCGGGAATACCGTCATAGAGTGAGAACGTTTTATGATAATCATCCTCGATATAGAGTAGTCCCCGCTGGGTGCTGAACCATAATCCTTCTTCATGCGGGTCTTCAATGATGCTCATGACGGAGTTGTTGGGCAGAAAATCATCTGCCGTGAAATGCTCAAATTTAGTAAAGTGCTCGTCTACTTTTACAACCCCTTCCTTGTCATCGCAAAACCACAAGTTCTTTTGTTTGTCTTCGTAAATATAGCGTATGCTTTTCGTAAACGGTTCTATATTATTGGGGAATATATTCGTTTTAAAGGTACCGGTCGACATATCGTATAAGAATACAGCCCCATTTGCTCCCAACCAAATGCGATCCTTAGAGTCGGCCTTCAACGTAAAGATGGAATTAATAGAGAGGGAGGAATTCTTATCATTATAGTTTATATACTTTCCGGTGGAACTGTCATATACGTACACTCCATTGGAACTTCCTATCCAGTATTTGCCGTCCTTGTCTCTTTCACACCCTACAAATGAATTCTGTTTAAAGCAGTCATCCGGCTTGAAAAAGGAAAGCTCCCCTGTTTCTGCATGAAGAAGATACATGCCACCCCCGTATGTACCTATCAGATAATTCTCTTCTAAGGGCTTGACTGATAAAATAATATCAGACCGTAATATGGATGATTTGCTGATGTAGTGCCTCACTATATTCTCTTTTTCGGAGATATAGTAAAGTCCGTCCCTGGTGCCGATAACCTTTCTTCCTTGTTTGCCGATCCAGAAAGCACGTACATTCAGGTTACGGGAGTCGAACTTAGAATCAAAAGAATATACGGAAAACACATCCCCGTGTGTTGGTGTGTAGCTCAAACCGCTCATATAAGTACCGACATAAATAATATCTTTATCCTTTAATAGGGAGTAAACGGCGTTTGAACAAATTGCGTTTTCTTGTATGGAGTGTTCGATAGATGAGATTTCCTGTCCGGTAGATGCCTTTATGATTTTGATGCCGCTTCCATTGGTTCCTACATATAAAGTATCGCCACTTGTCGGCATCAAGGTTTTAATGCACCCATTCCCGATGGGAGGGTAGGCAGAGAAAGCAGACTGCTCAATATCGAATTTCAACATCCCCTGATTGGGGGTACCTAAATAAATAGTCTTTTCTATTAAGGCCAGGCAGGTATAATAATCTATCCCTTTTCTGATGTTATTCTTGAATACTTGAGATTCTCCGGACGCTATATTATAATGAATCAATCCACCGTTGGAGGCAATCCAGACGTAATCTTCTTCTCCGTTTATAATGGCCATCAGGCTATTGGTAGCAGACAGTGCATTCGGATCGAGAAGGATTTTTCTGAAACGGTTGTTTTCCTCACGAAATAACCCTTGCGAAGTACCGACTAATAATCTCCCTTTTTTATCCACGAACACAGCCTTTACCAACATAGCCTTATTATCCAAAGCAATCGGTTCGGCAATTTCTAATTTCCGGTTGAATTTTACCAGACCTTGGTCTGTACCAATCCACAAGTTGATGGAATCGGTTTCTGCTATGGAGAATATCGTCCGTCCGGAAAACTGGGGGAAGTTGGTTACATTGACACCGTCAAAACGGTCAAGTCCGGTCTGTGTACCCAACCAGACAAAGCCTCGCGTATCTTTATATATAGCATTTATTGTATTATGGGATATTCCTTCTGATACGGTTACCGTACGAAAAGTGAGAGGAGTCCGGACAGAATAGAGAGACAGTGGTAATGCCGACATCATTGCTATCAGCAAGTAACGAATAGCATACCGGGTTGTTCCTTCTATATAGTAATATGTGCCCTTCATGAGTATCTAAAAATCAAATATTGCGTTCTACTTTGGCTAAGAAGTCCGACAAACTTAGTGATTTATTTAATAAAATGCATAGTTTTATGCGCTAAAACTTTATTTAATTCTATGAATGTATAATTGCATGGTGCCGTTTTTATAATTATGCTTAAAAACTGCATGTTGCTTTGAGTAAACCGACATGTAAATACGCTATACATATCAGTGTTAACGGCTATATGTATAAACCTTATTATTCGAAGAATATGATGAAAAAGATTATTTCCTTATTTTTTCTTTTCCTGTTTTATATGATAGATATAAACAGTCAGGAGTTTGTTCACCCGGGGTTACTGCATTCGGAATCTTCACTGGACAGGATTCGTGAGTTTGTCCGAAAGGAATCTCAACCAGCCTACGGCTCATTCAATATCATGCGGGGACTTCCTGAAGGAAAGGCCGATTACTGTGTGAAAGGGCCTTTTGAGACCATTAGCCGTGCCGGTAGATTTGGCTATACGAAAGATCCTTGTGAGCGCGATTTTAATGCTGCTTACTATAATGCCATTCTTTGGGTTATCACCGGGAAGCAGGCACATGCAGACAAAGCGATGGAAATAATCAGAGCGTATGCCGGCACACTGAAAAAAATAGAAGGACCGGATGACCCGCTATGTGCCGGCCTTCAAGGGGCTATGTTGGTAAATGCGGCCGAAGTTATGAGATATACCTATACTGCGGATAAATATGCAGCCGGATGGAATGCGGAAGATACACAAAAAGCAGAATCAATGTTCCGAAACGTATTCCAGCCTGTACTTACCACCTTCTATAAAACCAAACCGTATACCAATGGAAACTGGGGGATTGCTGTGACTAAAGCCCAAATGGCATTCGGCATATTCATGAACGACCGGAAATTATATGAAGATGCTGTTGAGTTCTTTATGAAAGGACATGATAATGGCACTCTTCCCAACTATGTTGCAGAATCCGGGCAGATTCAGGAAAGCGGGCGAGACCAGCAGCATGCCATGTTGGGACTGGGATGTCTGTCTGAAATAGCAGAAATGGCCTGGACGCAGGGACAGGATCTGTATAGTGCTTTGGATAACCGTCTGATGAAGGGGTATGAGTATCTGGCCAAGTCGAATTTGGGTTACGAGGTTCCTTTCTTTACCTGGAAGGATATTACCGGAAAATATTCCAACTGGACTACTTTAGGAGAGGAGGGCATGGGACGCTTTCGTGCTTTATTCGAGATTGCCTATAATCATTATGTAGAACGCAAGGGCTTGGAAATGCCGTACACGAAGATAGTGTTGGGTATGATACGCCCGGAAGGTCCCGGATTTACTTGCGATAATCCTGGCTTTGGCAGTCTGTTGTTTTATCTGGGGAAAGACCTGAATGCAGGGCAGAAACCCGGGCGGATTGATGAAGACCTTTCCCGCCATGAAGGTTGGACTTTTGCCGGTTGTTCGTACAAGTCTGTAGATAATGTGATGTCATTTGTCTCATCAGGCGTAAGCATGCAAAAGAAAAGAATCTCCTATCAGGCGGGCAGTTACCCGTATATTGCTGTAAAAGCTCCTCGAATTCCGGCTTCAATCAATAAAGACTGGCTGCAATTAAGTTACAGCGTTGCCAGTGCTCCTGAATTCTGGAAGCTGGATGCCGATAAGGCTCAAAAGGTAGGTGAAGATATTTATGTTTTTAAGGTTACCGATGCTTTGTCCAATAATGGGACGCGTTTTACGGAGAGACCGACAAATATCACATTAATCTTGAATTTCGGCAATGCGGGGAATGAACCGGTGGTCGTGGAATGGGTTCGCTCGTTTGAGAAGATTGAAGATATTGCATTTTAATTTCAGAAGAATACAAGTCTCTTTGAGTGTTTTGTTCTTTTCCTTCGTATTTATATAAGAGTCGTTGAAGATCTCTACAGGGCATTTTGAATGATTTCAGAAATCATTGCTCCAATGTTCTCTGAAATCATTGCTGCAATGATTTCTGAATTCATTGCTGCAATGATATATAGACTATTTATTACGAAATACAAATAAGAATAGACATGAAGAAAGTTGTATTCCTTTTAGGAACACTCATTTCCACCGTTTCTTTGATTGCAGGAAACACCAAGGAACTGAATTTGGCATCGCCCGATGGCGCGCACAAGGTGGTGTTCGGACAGAAACAAGTTGCACCGCAGGTGAACGAAGTGTATTACAGCGTCAGCTATAAAGGGCAACCGGTGATTGAAGAGTCCTGTGCCGGGCTCGACCTTGACAACCGGGTTTGGGAATTGGCACTTGCCCGCCACATCGAACAGACGGAATGCTGGATGGATAATATGGAAGCAGACTCAGTGGTTTGTCATGCTTCGGTAGATAGCATCCGGCATTTGTTTTATGGAGAACGCAATGCGGTGCGCGATGCTTATAATAGTGCGACGATGTATCTTTCGAAAAAAGACGGTTCCAACTATCGGCTGAATATCGAAGTACGTGCATACAATGAAGGCATTGCTTTCCGTTACTTCTTCCCCGAACATCCGCAAGCCATATTCCATAAAGTTGTGGCCGATTTGACTGAATATTCGTTCCCCGCAGGTACCATGGCGTGGACTGAACAATGGGCGCAGGCTCCCTTCGAGCGTCTTTCCATCAACGACATCAAGCATCCGGTGGAACGTGCCTTGACCGTAGAACTGCCCGACGGACATTGGGCAACCCTGGCCGATGCCGATGTGGATGACTGGTGCCTGACCAAATTTCAAGCTTCGGAAAAGAAGCCGAATACTTTGACCTCCGTCATGTACAGTCCTGTGGATATGGTGACTTATTATGCTACTCCCTGGAAGATTGTGATGGCTGCCGATAAGCCGGGTGAACTGTTGGAGCACAATGATATTATCGGAAACCTGAATCTTCCGTGCCAGATAACCGATGTTGCCGATTGGGTGAAGCCCGGCAAGATTATGCGCGAAACTACCATTACCACCGAAGGCGCTATTGCTACGATTGACTTCTGTGCAGCGCACAACATTCCTTATATGCTTTTCGACTGGCAGTGGTATATGCCTTGCACTTCGCACGATGGCGATGCTACTAAAGTTGTGGCCAAACTGGACATGCCGCGTGTAGTGGCCTATGGTAAGGAAAAAGGAGTTGGCGTTTGGCTGTATGTCAACCAGCATGCGTTGATGAAGCAGGCGCGTGAGCTTTTCCCGATATTACACCAATGGGGCATTGTGGGTGTCAAGTCCGGTTTTGTGCAGTATGCCAGTCACCGATGGGCCACCTGGCTGCACGATTTGGTTCGCTTGGCGGCAGAGAATCATCTGATGATGAATATTCACGATGAGTTCCGTCCGTCCGGTTTCAGCCGTACTTATCCGAACTTATTGACGCAGGAAGGCATTCGCGGGAACGAAGAATTTCCGGATGCCACACACAATACAATTTTGCCGTTTACCCGCATGATAAACGGTGCGGCAGATTATACAATCTGCTACTATGACAAGCGGTTGAAGACAACGCATGCCCATCAACTGGCGGCTTCGCTCATCTTCTACAGTCCTCTGCAAACCATCTTTTGGTATGACAAACCTTCTCTTTATCAGGGAGAACCGGAAATAGAATGGTTCGAGAACCTGCAAACAGTGTTCGACGATACGAAAGTGCTGGATGGTACACCCGGAAAGAACATAACCATGGCACGCCGTAAGGGGCAGGAGTGGTTCCTGGGTGCAATGACTAATAATGACGGTTCTAAAGAAGAGGTCTCTCTTTCTTTCCTCGATAGTGGTAAAACCTACCTCGCATCTGTCTATACGGATGGTGGTGACAAGGTGAAGACACGTACTCAAGTGGCATGCAACTACTTGTTGGTAGATGCTTCCATGACCCTAAAGTTCGATTTGAAGCCAAGCGGCGGTGCAGCTGTACGTTTTGTACCTGTAGATAAGGCGGAAACAAAGAAATATCAGAAATATAAAGGGAAAATATTATAAAGGCTTAGGTATAATTCTCTCTTTAAACGTATAAATGATGGAGTTATTCAATCGGGTACGTTTTCTGATGAGGTGATAAGATGTTTTCGGGATAATTTATTGAGGGATTTAATATCAGGTAGTATTATGGTGAGATTGTTTTTTATACTAATCATAGTCTTTGGCTTTTGCCGGGAGATACGGGGGCAATATGTTTCGGATGTATGGGTTGCCGACCGGCAGGACGGTACTTATATCAACCCCATTCTGCATGCAGATTATTCCGATCCTGATGTCTGCGCGGTTGGAGATGACTTCTACATGACGGCTTCCAGCTTCAACTGTACGCCGGGGTTGCCGATTCTTCATTCAAGGGATCTGGTGAACTGGCGGCTGGTGAATTATGCTTTGAAGAATCTTGTACCGGAGGATTTTTATGCAAAACCCCAACATGGCAAAGGAGTGTGGGCACCTTCCATCCGTCATCACAACGGTGAGTTTTACATTTACTGGGGAGACCCTGACTTTGGTATCTTCATGGTGAAGACCGCAGACCCGCTGGGTGAATGGGAAAAGCCCATACTGGTAAAAGCCGGGAAGGGAATGATAGACCCGACACCTTTGTGGGATGATGACGGAAAGGTATATCTGGTTCATGCCTGGGCAGGGAGTCGTGCTGCTTTCAACAGCGTTGTAACCGTATGTGAGATGAATGCTGAAGGTACAAAGGTCATCGCTGACCCGGTGCTTGTCTTTGATGGCAACGATGGGGTGAACCATACTATTGAAGGACCTAAATTCTATAAACGTAATGGGTATTACTATATATTGGCTCCGGCAGGTGGCGTCGTTACCGGCTGGCAATTGGTTCTTCGTTCCAGGAACGTATACGGTCCTTATGAGGCAAAAATGGTTATGGCGCAGGGAAAGACGGATATAAACGGCCCTCACCAGGGAGGTTGGGTCGAAACTAATTCGGGTGAATGCTGGTTTGTCCATTTTCAGGACAAGGCAATGTATGGCCGTGTCATTCATCTGAATCCGATGACATGGACTAACGATTGGCCCGTGATAGGTGAAGATAAGGATGGTGACGGTTGTGGAGAACCGGTGAAGCGGTATCGGAAACCGAATGTAGGGAAAACATATCCGGTTGAAACACCGGTGGAAAGCGATGAATTTAATTCCCGCCGACTGGGTCTGCAATGGGAATGGCATGCCAATTATCAGGATACCTTTGGCTTTACGTCCGATTTAGGTTATATGCGGGTGTATGGTCATCTCCTGTCCCGAGACTTTGTGAACTTCTGGGAAGTGCCGAATCTCTTGTTACAGAAGTTTCCGGCCGAAGCATTCACAGCAACCACCAGACTGAAAGTAGTGGCAAAGGCTGATGGACAGCAATCCGGCCTTATCGTGATGGGGTGGAATTATTGCTACCTGGGCGTAGAAAAAGAAGGCGATCACTTTGTGCTGAAGCAAGTGGTGTGCAAGGATGCCGAACGGAAGAATCAGGAAACAGTGGTTCGCCTGGCCGAACTTCCGTTGAGTCGAAAACTTGAAGCCGGATTGCATCCCAATTATGAAAGAGACATCTACCTGCAGGTGAAGGTTGGAAAGAATGGCATTTGCCGTTTCTATTACAGCCCGGATGGAAAGAAATATAAAGTTGCCGGAGAACCGTTTGTTGCCCGTCAGGGTAAATGGATAGGTGCCAAGGTAGGTTTGTTCAGCACTGCTCCGTTCAGTTCGGACAGAGGATGGGTAGATGCCGACTGGTTTCGCATAGGAAAATAAAAGTATATATTTATATGAAGACAAAAACTCTATTGGCAGGCTTAGGATTGTGCTTGCTTGCTGCTTGTTCTGTTTCGAAAGAAGAGTTTGATACAGACAAGGCTCTTGATTATTGCAACAGCCAGGTACACCGTACCTTGGAGGAGTTGAAGGGCAAGGACGGTAGTATTGATTACACCATGATGCCCCGTAACATCATGGACAGTCTTACCACCTGGCATTGCCGCAAGGCTACGAAGAATGAATGGTGTAGTGGCTTCTGGCCGGGGATTCTGTGGTATGACTACGAGTACACAGGCGATGAAACGGTCAAGGAAGAGGCTGAGAAGTTCACAGCTTCCCTGAAGTTCCTTTCCGAGACGCCTGCTTTTGACCATGACTTGGGATTTCTGGTCTTTTGCAGCTACGGAAACGGGTATCGGCTGACTCGGAACCCTGGGTACAAGCAGGTAATTCTGGATACGGCAGACTCTCTGGCAACCTTGTTCAGACCTCGTGTCGGTACTATTCTTTCATGGCCCAGAAATGTTGAGATGTTTGGTGGGCACAATACGATTATGGATAATCTGATTAATCTGGAAATGCTTTTCTGGGCAGCAAAGAATGGCGGTAACCCGTATCTGGCGGATATTGCCGTTTCGCATGCCGACAAGACTATGAAGTATCTGTTCCGTCCGGACTATACTTCCTATCATGTGGCGGTCTTTGATACGCTGACGGGTGATTTCATCCGGGGCTGTACTCATCAGGGATTTTCGGACAACAGTATGTGGGCTCGTGGGCAGTCGTGGGGTATCTACGGATATACTATGATCTATCGCGAGACAAAAGATGCTCGTTATCTGGACTTTGCTCAAAAAGTGGCGGATGTGTATCTGAGGAACCTTCCTGAAGACTATGTGCCGTATTGGGACTTCAATGATCCTTCCATCCCGAATGCGCCGCGTGATGCTTCGGCGGCTGCTGTGGTAGCTTCTGCTCTATTGGAGCTTTCCACTTACCTGCCGGCTGAGAAGGCGCCGAAATATAAGGAGGCTGCCGTAAAGATGCTGAAAAGCCTGAGTTCTGACAAGTATCGAAGCGGTAAGTCGAAGCCATCGTTTCTGCTGCATTCTACCGGACACTGGCCTGCGGGCTCGGAGATAGATGCCTCCATTATTTATGCCGATTATTATTATATAGAGGCGTTGCTGAGGTTGAAGAGGCTGAATGAAAACAAGAATGTGTTAGGATAAAACGAAGCGGGTGGATTCAGAAAATCCACCCGCTTCGTTTTATCTTTCCCCTTGCCAGATACTTATAATCTTTCTGCGTATCGTCAGTATATTCAGCAAAGACACCGCTAGGAACAGTATGCCTCCTGTCAGTATGCAGGGCAGTAGGGAACCGGTTTCCAGTTGTGGGAAAAGGGTTTGTACTACTTCTGTATAATAGGTGCGTATCCATGCCACACTGCCGACGGCAAGGAGCAGAACGAGTATGTTCAGACCGACGGTGAGGACATAGTAAGGAAGAGCCACTCGCGTAGGACTGTAGCCTATCAGCAGCAGATTCTCCAGTTTCACGGTATTCTTTTGGAGCAGCAGGAAGATGCTCAGCATCAGTATGTAGAATGAAAGGATGCTGATGAACAGACCTACGCCCATCACAATTCCGGTGATGAGGCGTAGGAAATAGGTGGTTTTGCCGGCATCCAGGCTGTCGCCTTCGGTTTCGTAGTTCTTCTGCTGAAAATAGTCGGTGATGGCGGTATCGGTGGGATTCTTCACTTTTACGATGAGGCGCGAAGGCTGGGCTTCTTTGTCGGGAGCAAAGTTCCGGTTGGCCCAGTCCATGAAGGATTGGGGAACGAGGATGGTGTTCAGGCGGTTGGAGAAGCCGACGATGTTGCCTTTGTATTGCTCTACACGTCCGTTGCCACGCATCATGATATCCATTTGTATCAGGCTCATCAATCCTTCCGACAGTTTGGGCAGACTACGGCTTTGTGCAAAACCGAAGTTGTATAGGTTCAGATAGTTGCGGGGGATGATGATGGGGATGACCGGCGTTGTTTCATCGAAATGCCATTTATCCAGGTTGACGTCTACGTACTCGTCGGGGACGGCTTCGAAGAACA
Organism: Bacteroides sp. GD17; assembly: GCF_038448625.1. Taxonomy (NCBI): domain Bacteria; kingdom Pseudomonadati; phylum Bacteroidota; class Bacteroidia; order Bacteroidales; family Bacteroidaceae; genus Bacteroides; species Bacteroides sp. GD17. The sequence goes on along the minus strand of NZ_JBCEZS010000003.1, from coordinate 392,697 downwards.
TTTCTGTAGAGAGGTGGATGCCTGCTTCCTGCATGTCCAGTCCGGCAGAAACTTTGAACAAGGTGGGGGTGAATGCTCCTACGCTTTGGGTGAAGGGCTGCTCCGCCAGCTCTTTGATTTCGTCTTTGGAGAAGGTATTGCTTTTCCCTGCTAGGCTGCCGAGGGCACTTATCTTCTTGGTAGCAATGATATAGTCCTTCTTCATGAAGCTGTCTCCCTCTGTAAAGACGGGGAGCACGTCGCGGTAGAACTGCACGCTTAGCAGTACAATCATCATGCCGAAAAGGTTGGCAAGGAAGAAGCCGGAGAGCTGTCCGACGCTGATATGCTGACGCAGCAGTTTCCAAACAAGTCTGTTCATATTTTTGGTTTCGTTTTTATAAATGATAATTTAGCGGAGTATCTTAAATTCCTCCGCCTGAAAGGGGAGGTGCCCGTAGGGCGGAGGGGTTTCACATCCGAAGGGACTTGTACAAAGTTACTTTCTATTTATGTAAGACCCCTCCGCCCTACGGGCACCTCCCCTTTCAGGCGGAGGAGTTTGAGATACACTTGTTATCACACGCCGCTAAATTATCATTTATAGTTTATATACACTGTCATATTCCAATCGCAAATGCTTCCCTATGGACGTCACAATTACACCTGCGCCTTGACGTTCGGCTTCCTCTGTCAATATCCGGCTCATGATGTCGCCATTGTCATCGTCCAGATGGCTGACGGGTTCGTCCAGGAAGATGAAGTCGAACGGCTGGCAGAGGCTGCGGATGAAGGCAACGCGCTGTTGCTGGCCGAAGGACAGCTTCCCTGCTTTCTGATCTGCTTTGTTGGCAATGCCGAGGACAGCAAAAAGGGCAAGGACATCTTTCTTCTTCTTATAGTTAGTGAGGCGGTTCTTGAGCTGAATGTTTTCGAGGGCAGTCAGTTCGGGAAAGAGGCGCAGCTCCTGGAAGAGGATGCTGAGGGAGTGCTTGCGTACCTCCACCCATTCGTCGACGGAGAGCGAACGGATGTTCCGCTCGTCGAAATTGATGATACCCTGATAGTCGCGGCGGTAACCGTAGACGTAGCTGCCGAGCGAGGACTTGCCTGTGCCCGAGGCAGCTTCTATGAGGTAACGCTTCCCTTTAGAGAATGTAATGTCTTGATGCCACACGTCGGAGGTGATGGCATCACGATCGGCAAACACTTGGGGTAGTGTTTGCCGTAGGTGAATGCTGTTCATTATCTTTCTTGGATTTACATGCCTGCAAACTGCTTGACGAAGTCTACAATCTGTTTCAGTGCATTTACATTCTTGTCTTTCAGTTGCAGGGTGATGATGGATTTTTCGCTGTCGCCCGATGCTTCGAGGTAAGAGATGTTGCCCAGAAGTGAGAAATACGTAGCATACTCGCGTCCGCCAAATCCTACCAGCATCTTGATGACGGGCAGGTCGAGCACTGCTTCGGCATTGATGACGAATGCCGCGCGCTTTCCTTTCAGTCCGGAAGCATAGTTCGTGTCTTTGGCCGATGGATCCACTGCCTTGCAGATGTTTTTGTACAGCAGTTCATCGTTGGTAGCATACATTTGCTTGTCTCGTATTCCGAAGAAGATGTTGATGTTGCGTGATTTGTAGACGTATTCGTCTTCGTTCAGCTTCACGATGTCTTCTCCGCGTTTCAGTCCCAGTTCTCCTTTTTTCTCATAGAGCGCTTTCAGGGGGGTGCTGTTCTTCACGCTGGCGTATGCCAGGAACGAAGGATTGTTGTTCATCGTCACGTTGATAAGTCCGAAGGTGATATCGTTCTGGAAAGTACTGAACAAATCTTTTACTTCGGCAGCCTTGGTGATGGAAAAATTGTTGCGGAACTGTTCGTTTTCCTGCAATGCGTTGTAGAATTCTTCTCCATTCACGCCTACGCTGAACAGTGCCAGTGTGGACTTGGGGAAGTACTTCAGGAATGTGTTTTCGATGGGGCGCGTGCTCTTTACCTGCTTTTCGAGCATGGCTTTCAGTTCGGCATTTTCGGTGTAGTTCTCTACCTTCATTTCAATTTTGCCTTTTTCGAAGGAGAGGCTTCCCAGCATCACCAAGTCTTTCAAGTCGATTTCTTTAGAGAGGCCGTAGTTCAGTTGGTTGGCATAAGCGCCCAGCAGGCTGGAGGGGGAAATGAGCATGTTGACGTCGCCGCCCTGCTTCTGCATCTTCTTGAAAGCTGCGTTGCTGTTGATGCTATTCTCGCCGGTCTGCTTCAGCAAAGCGGTGATACCTTCTTTGGCTTTTTCCAACTGCGTGTTGCCTTTGTAGCTGACTACCATCAGCGTTGTCGGGGTGAAGGCAAGTAAAGCCTGGTTGCTGAGCTTTACAAAGCTGTAGCCGTCTGCTTCGGCAACGTGGGCAGTCACTTGCTCTTTCTCCATCACTTCCAGCAACTTCAGCAGGTCATCTTCGTTCGTCACTTTGGCCACCAGGCTGGTATAAGGAAATGCCGGAGCGTTGAAGATATATATCGGGGCATCCACATCCACACCCGACTTGGCAGGATCTTTCAGCACCGCTTCCAACTGTTGGAAAGTGGCTGCGTTCATGCCGCTCTTCATGGCATCCGTCAGCTTTTGCAGAGCTTCTTTGGTCTCTTTGTCCTTCATGCCGGCTTTGTCTGACAATGATTTCATATTAAGTTCAACAACTTGCGAAGCGTCGGCAGGAATAACGTTGGTATATTCCGTCTTCTTGGAGGAGCATGCGCTTACAAATACAATCAGCACTGCCAGATGGAGGAATAGATTCTTTTTCATATAGTTTTTGTTTTTAGTGAATATCATTGATTTTGCAGATTCAGAATGTGGCAGGCAACGAGTGCGGCAGTTTCGGTACGCAGGCGTGCCTTGCCCAGGCTGATGGGCGTAAAGCCGTTTTCTATTGCCTTCTTCACTTCTTCTTCGCTGAAATCGCCTTCGGGACCTATCAGCACCAAGGCGTCTTCTCCCTTGCGGACTACCTCCCTTAATAGCGGTTTCTCGCCTTCGTAGCAGTGCGCAATGAACTTCTGTCCCGCGAAGGGCTGCGTGATGAACTTGTTGAAATCCGTCATTTCATTCAGTCGGGGCAGTCGGGCCTTGAGAGACTGCTTGATGGCGGAGACGAGTATCTTGGTGATGCGTTCTGTCTTGATGACTCTCCGTTCCGAGAAGCGGCAGTTCAGGAAGGTCAGCTCGTCGAAACCTATTTCGGTGGCTTTTTCGGCAAACCATTCCGTACGGTCCATGTTCTTGGTGGGAGCCATGGCAATGTGCAGATGCCCGCTCCACAAAGGCTCCTGCGGCAGAGTTTCCAGAATGTTGACGAGGCAGCGTTTATTGGTGGCTGTGCTGATTTCAGCACGGTAGAAGTTACCTTGCCCATCGGTCAGCGTCACTTCATCGCCCGCTTGCAGGCGCAGGACACGTACGGCATGTGCGGCTTCCTCTTCGGGCAGTTCGTTGCGGGTTTGTATGTCGGGGGTATAAAATACGTGCATAAATTTTCTATAAGTTTTTGCGTTGATTAATCTGGTCTCTTAGGAGTGCAGCGTGCTCGTAATCTTCCTCTTCTACGGCTTTTTGCAGGGCGGCTTTCAGCATGTCCAGCGTATCTTCCTGCAGGAGGTCGTCTTTGTCGGGGCTGCCGCCTTCCATCGGGTCTACGGTCGTTTCTCCTGTTTTCAGGCACTCTGTGTTCAGGATATCTTCGTAGATGAAGATAGGGGCATTCATGCGCAGGGCCAAGGCTACCGCGTCGCTGGTGCGTGCGTCAATACGAAGAATGGTCTCTTCGGCTTTCATATAAAGATAGGAATAGAACACACCATTATCCACCTTATAAATGAGGACCCGCATCAGCTTTACTCCCAAAACTTCGAGGACAGAAGCAAATAGATTGTGCGTCAGCGGACGCGGCGGAATAATGCCTTTCAGTTCGATGACCATGGCTTGTGCTTCGGATGCACCGATAATGACCGGGAGCTGGCGTTTACCGTCCACTTCGCCTAATACCAGGGCATAGGCACCTGCCTGCGCCTGGCTGTTGGAGATGTTAAGTACTTGTAGTTCTATCTTTTTCTTATTCATAAAAAACTTAGTTTAGTTTTTCTCGGGCCGGTGCTTGTACTTGAATACAAGTGCAAACACTACCGCTACGACCAGCGCATAAGCTGCGAACGTGAACCAGGCCGACTGCCATTGTGCTATCTGCGGCACTTCACTGTTGAAATCGACGAAATGATTTACTACAGCTTGTGCCCCCAGTGTACCAATAGTAGCGCCGAAGCCGTTGGTCATGATGACGAACAAGCCTTGTGCACTGGAGCGGATTCCTTTGTCCGTTTCTCTATCAACAAATAAAGAGCCGGATATGTTGAAAAAATCGAATGCAACGCCATAAACAATCATGGAAAGTACAAACATCCATACCCCGCTGCCCGGATTACCGGCTCCGAACAGTCCGAACCGTAGTACCCATGCCAGCATGGCAATCAGCATCACTTGTTTAATGCCGAAACGCTTCAGGAAGAAGGGGATCAGCAAGATACAGAGAGTCTCGGACACCTGCGACAGCGAAATCAGGATATTGGCATGCTGCACACCAAAGGTGTCGGCATACTCGGGAATGCTTCCGAAACTGCTGATATATGGGTTGGCAAACCCGTTGGTGATTTGCAGCGACACGCCGAGCAGCATGGAGAAGATAAAGAAAATTGCCATTTTCTTCTGCTTGAACAGTGCGAAAGCACGCAGCCCCAAGGCTTCCACCAGTGATTTGGTTTGTCCGCCCTTGCTGATGGGGCAGTCGGGCAAGGTCAGGGCATATACACCATATACTAATCCGATGATGGCGCAGGCAAAGAATTGTCCGTATGTATTCTGTAATCCCAGCAAATCGACCATCCACATGGAGCAGATGAAACCGATGGTTCCGAAGATACGGATGGGAGGGAAGGTCTTGATAGTGTCCAGTCCAGCTTTGTCCAAAGCGGTATAGGCCACGGAATTGGAGAGGGCGAGGGTGGGCATATAGAATGCAACGCTTAATGAGTAGAAGGTAAAGAGAATGCTGAAATCTACATCCGCTCCGGCGGTCATGCCGTAATAGCCGGTCAACGCCATAAACAGGGCTGCAACGAAGTGGCTGAAGCTCAGTAATTTTTGTGCCGGCACCCAGCGGTCGGCAATAATCCCCAGAATGGCAGGCATAAATAACGATACGATGCCTTGCATGGCATAGAACATACCGATATGTCCTGCCAAACCTACATTTACCAAATAACTTCCCATTGATGTGAGATACGCTCCCCATACGGCAAATTGCAGGAAGTTCATGATAACTAAACGAACCTTGATACTCATAATTGTTTCTTATTACGTGTTTTTCTTATATATACATTGATGCAAATGTAGGGAATTTCTCGGAAAAGGCGATGCCTGGAGGGCTAAAAAAGGGAGCTGGGGGTATATAAAAAAAGAAGGCTATCTATCCCAGACAGCCAATCTTTATTAACCTTAAATCTAATACCATGAAAAACACACTGCAAATATACAGGGTTTATGTTATACAACATAGTAATTAGACGAAAATCTGCTTTTTATTAACTACTTTTAAAACTTTGATGGCGTTATTTGCCTGATTCTTATTCTACATAGAGTACCAACCCTTTCAAATATTCCCCTTCGGGATGATAGATACTTACCGGATGGTCGGCAGGCTGCGTCAGTTGGTGCAGGATGCGGACGTTGCGGCCGGACATGGCGGCAGCGGTAAATACAGCGGTACGGAAATTCTCTTTGCTGACGGCTTGCGAGCAGGAGAAAGTAAAGAGTATGCCGCCCGGTTTGATTTTCTCGAATGCTTTGACATTCAGTTTGCGGTAACCTTGCAGGGCATTGCGCAGGGCATCACGGTGCTTGGCAAAGGCAGGCGGGTCGAGGACGATAAGGTCGTATTGGTCGCCCATACGGTCCAGGTATTTGAAAGCATCTTCGGCGTATGCGGCATGACGGGCATCATCGGGGAAATTCAGCTCGATGTTCTTGTTGGTCAGGTCGATGGCTTTGGCGGAACTGTCTACGGAATGTACCAGTTTGGCATCTCCGCGCATGGCATAGACGGAGAAACCGCCGGTGTAGCAGAACATGTTCAGTACACTGCGCCCTTTGGCATAACGTTCCAGCAGAGAGCGGTTCTCGCGCTGATCAACGAAGAAGCCGGTTTTTTGTCCCTTCAGCCAGTCGATGTGGAACTTCAAGCCATATTCCGTGGCAACGTTATCAGTACTTCCGCCTTTCAGGAAACCGTTTTCGGGGTAGAGGTCGGCTTTGAAAGGGAGGGTGGTTTCCGATTTGTAGTAGATGTTGTCTATCCGGTCACCCATCACTTCACTGAGGGCTTCGGCAATGGCCATGCGGTCGAGGTGCATGCCGGCGGAGTGTGCCTGCATTACGGCGGTGCGGGCATAAATATCGATGACGAGGCCCGGCAAGTTGTCGCCTTCGCCATGTATCAGGCGGTAGGTATTATTCGTCGGGTTTTCGGCGATGCCGATGCTGCGTCGCATGTCGTAGGCAATACTGAGTTTGCGTTTCCAGAAGTCGGCATTGATGTCTTCGTCTTGATGGAAGGTCAGTACACGCACGGCGATGCTGCCTATTTGGAAATGTCCTTTGGCGATGAATTCTTTCTTGGAGGTATAGATTTCTACTACTTCTCCTTCTTCGGGTTCTCCGTCGAAGTGCGCAATGGCACCGGAAAACACCCAGGGGTGAAAACGCTTCAATGACTCTTCTTTACCAGATTTGAGATATACTTTATACATACTATATATATGTGTTGTTAAATGAGAATTTAGCGCAGTTCTATTTGTGTTTTTTCCCTTCATCTTATTACTACAATGATTTCAGAAATCATTGCAGTAATAATTTCAGAGATCATTGTAGCAATGATTTCAGAAATCATTCAAAATACTCCATAGCGCTTCTAAATTATCATTTATCTGTTACTATAATCTTTTCTTCTTCCTCTGCCGCAATTTCAAAATCTCCGGTGCGCTTCAGCTCTTGCAACTTGTTGTAGATGTTGAGGCATGCCCAGGCGTCGGTTGCTGCATATTGTTTTTGAGATTCAGTCAGGGTGTCGGCTTCCCAATTAGAGAGACGTTGGCTTTTGGATATTTTCTCTCCAAAGAGGATGCCGTATATCTTTTGCAGACTTTTGTCCTGGATACCGAAGGCGCGGACGTATTCCTGCAATTCGATGCAGGCACGTTGCTCAAAGGGGGCACGCTTGTGCAGCATCATGAAGTCGTCCCGCAGTGAAAGCCCTACTTTCGTTACGCTGGGACTCTCCAGTAGCGTGATGATGGGCAACGTCAATCCGGTGAGGTTAAGGCGGAACAGAAAGCAATGTTCTTCTGATGAGATTTGCAGCAAGGCAACTTTGTGCGACTGTCCTTTTGTGAACGAAGGACGCGTCTCACTGTCAATGCCCAGCAAAGTGCATCCCTTCAGGTAGGTTATTGCTCTCTCGGCTTCCCACGGCGTCTGCACCACGTGTATTTCTCCCGGGAAGGCGGCTTTGGGCAGCTCTTTCAGTACCTCTTTATCTATTGTTCTTTTGATAACCATAATTTAAAGTTTATTCGTGATGATGTTCGTGGCAATGGCAATTGTCATCATCACAATGGCAGTCGTCTCCACAATCGCAGCCGTCTTCACAGTCACAATCCTCCTCTTCATTTTCTTCGTCTTCGCCTTGTGCATACCTTACATCGTGCAGGGCGCGCAGCGTGTTGACGAGTTTCTGTCCCCAATACAGCCGGAAGTTTTCCTGGCAGATGGCAAGGGAGTCGTTCATCGTTTCGTTCAGTCCCAATTGAAATACAAAAATGAAGTCTCTGATATCCTGATAGATATCGGCCAGATCTTCGGAAATGTTTTTCGTGATGGGCTGGTCGCTGTACTTCATGTCCGACACAAATACATCCAAGTAGTCATCCTTTTCGGCAAGGATATTTGCGAGATTTATGCGGAGCACTTCGTAAGTCTCTTCGGTTACGAATGTTTCCGGAGCTTCATCTCCTATCGTTTCACATTCGGGCAACATGGAAGCTTTGAGATAAAGCAGCGGAAGTATTTTTAATGAAGTATCGACAAATATAGAACGTTTTATACCTTCCGCTTGTTCCAGAAACTTGCAGAATTCAGCAGCTACGGTAACGAATTCCACTACATTACGGTCGAATATCACTTGGCTTTCTTTCTTCATATCTTCTTGATTTGAAACGCAAAGATAGCGTAAACCGAAAGCCGAAGCAAATTTATTTGCATTTTGCTGTACTGCCTTTCTTAAAAAGTGTATTTCCTAATTATAGTTTCTCTATATCTTCAATGGATAGGCCGGACGCTTGTACGATTGTTTCTATGGACAAGCCAATAGCTTTCAGGTTACGAGCTACGGATATTTTCCCTTCTTGCAATCCTTCCTGTCTTCCTTCCTGCCTTCCTTCCTGTCTTCCTTCCTGCAATCCTTCCTGCAATCCTTCTTCATATCCTTCTTCTTTAGCAGTTCCCAGTACATCGTTCTGTATCATAATAGCATCTATATGTCGGTCGTAAGCATTGCGTTCGGCAGGCTCCATATTGTAGTAAATTAGCTTTTTTCGTGCTGCGGCCAGTCCGGGGGCTTGGGTGTCGGGACGAATACAACCGGTTTTCAGATACTCAATCCATTCTTCCAGCGGCGTGACGGCTACCTTGTTGAACTCGTTCACGCGGATCAGAAAGTATTCGGGGAATATTTGAGCCGGAAGTTTGCGTACGATGGCTCCTTTCTCTTTGGTAGTTACTTGCAGAAAGTCTCCTGTATGTACGCCCACAAAGGTATTCTGGCCATGATATAGGTAGTCGGTTCCTTGGCCAATGTCGAAGTAGAGTATGCTAATAGAGTATACCTTCTTTACGTCAGAGTAGATGCTGCCCAGTTCGATATGTTCTGTAATTGCTTTTGCCACCCCGTATAAGATGCGTTCCAGGTAATAGAGTTCACGGGTATTTTGCACCTCTACAATAATTATCTCGTCTTTGCTGTTCCGGGCTTTGATGTCCACTCGGTTGAACTTATCCTCTTCACTTTGTTGATTGCTTTCGCTTTCTAGAATCTCCACGATATGGATTGCTTCGCCCAAGAGCACGGTGAGGAAGCCTTCGAGTACGTCGAAGTTGGCCTTGTTGCGCAGCAGGCGTTTCACTGCCCAGTCAAAACGTATGTATTTGTCTTTCTGTTCCATAATAAAATTGATTTTTACAAAGATACTACTTTTCTTTGTGTTGCAAACGATTTGGGCAAAGTATTTGGCTGTAAATAGGGTGTTTTGGCACTCTCTACATGCTTATATTGTTTCTTGCCACATGATATTCCGTTCTCCGGCTTCTTCTTCGGCTGTCGGTATCGTCCAGCCAGTAGCAAATGCAGATTAACCTAGATTCTTATTTTTCCCCGTTCCAAGAATGCTGAAGCGTGTTTTTTTTATTACTTTTGCACCAATCTATCATATATATTGAAAATGGCAAAGAAAAATGCATCTAAAGATACAGAAACGTCCCTTTCGTTCTTCGGAAAAGTGACGGGCATATTCAAGAATGAAACCATTCATTTTGTAATCGGACTTGTCCTCGTTATCTTTTCCGTTTACCTGTTGCTCGCCTTTTCATCGTTCTTCTTCACGGGAGCGGCGGACCAGAGTATCATTGACGGAGGCACAGCGCAAGAGCTGGCTTCTACTACAAATGGAGTGAAAAACTACGCCGGTTCCCGCGGCGCACAACTGGCAAGCTATCTGATAAATGACTGCTTCGGCGTGTCGTCGTTCTTCATCCTCGTGTTCCTGGCAGTGGCAGGACTGAAGTTGATGAAGGTACGTGTGGTACGTCTGTGGAAATGGTTCATCGGTTGCTCGTTGCTGCTGGTATGGTTCTCGGTCTTTTTCGGTTTTGCTTTTGTAGACCAGTACAAGGACTCTTTCCTTTATTTGGGAGGTTTGCACGGATATAACGTCAGCAACTGGCTCGTATCGCAAATCGGAGTGCCGGGTGTGTGGATGTTGTTGCTGGTAACTGCTATCTGCTTTCTTATCTACCTGAGTGCGCGTACTGTTATCTGGCTGCGCAGACTGTTTACTCTCAGCTTCCTGAAGCGTAAGGAAAAGGCCGAAAAGGAGAAAGGTGAGACACCGGAAGAGTTTACCGACTCCTGGACGACAAAAGGAAAGACCTCTGCCCCGAAACCAGCCAAACCGGAACCCGAAAAAGAAACCGTGCCCGAAACTGCTGGTGAAGAGGAAGAAGAAGAAATTACCCCCGAAATTACTCTCGACCTTGGCGGAGGAAGCAGCGTGAAACCTGCCCGCCAAGGAGATGATGATATAACAATGACCATCGAGACACCGCAACCGGATGCTGTGCCCCCTTTCCGGGAACAGCCGGCTATGAAGGAGCCGGCATTCGAGATTGAGAAAAATGAAGAGGAGGAATATCAAGGTGTAGAGAAAGAACCGTATAATCCTCGTCTGGACTTGGAGAATTATCATTATCCCGGCATAGACCTGATGAAGCATTACGATGACAACGGGCCTACCATCGACATGGCTGAGCAGAATGCCAATAAGGATAAGATTATCAATACGCTGCGCAGCTTCGGCATCGAAATCAGTACCATCAAGGCGACCGTAGGTCCTACGGTGACGCTTTATGAGATTACCCCCGAACAGGGAGTGCGCATCTCCAAAATCCGTGGATTGGAAGATGATATCGCCCTCAGTCTTTCGGCATTGGGTATCCGTATCATTGCGCCTATCCCCGGAAAAGGTACTATCGGTATTGAGGTGCCTAACTCCAATCCGAAGATTGTCTCCGGTCAGAGCATCATCGGCAGCAAGAAGTTCCAGGAGTCTACCTACGATTTGCCCATCGCACTGGGTAAGACCATTACCAACGAAGTGTTTATGGTGGATCTCTGCAAGATGCCGCACGTGCTCGTTGCCGGTGCTACCGGTCAGGGTAAGTCTGTGGGATTGAATGCCATCATTACCTCCTTATTATATAAGAAGCATCCGGCGGAATTGAAGTTTGTGCTGGTAGACCCGAAGAAGGTAGAGTTCAGCATCTACTCCGTCATCGAGCACCACTTCCTTGCCAAACTGCCCGATGGTGAAGATGCCATCATTACGGACGTCACCAAAGTAGTGCAGACGCTGAACTCCATCTGTGTGGAGATGGACACCCGCTATGATTTACTGAAAGCTGCCCATGTGCGCAATATCAAAGAATATAACGAAAAGTTCATTAATCGCCGGTTGAATCCGGAAAAGGGACATAAGTTCATGCCGTATATTGTAGTCGTCATCGACGAGTTCGGTGACTTGATTATGACAGCTGGTAAGGATGTGGAATTGCCTATCGCCCGCATTGCCCAGTTGGCGCGTGCCGTCGGCATCCACATGATTATTGCCACCCAGCGCCCGACGACCAACATCATCACAGGTACGATCAAAGCCAACTTCCCGGCGCGTATCGCCTTCCGTGTATCGGCAATGGTCGACTCGCGCACCATTCTCGACCGTCCCGGAGCCAACCAACTGATAGGTCGTGGTGATATGCTCTTCCTGCAGGGTGCCGATCCGGTGCGTGTGCAGTGTGCATTTATCGATACGCCGGAAGTAGCGGAAATCACAAAGTTTATCGCCCGCCAGCAAGGATACCCCACCGCTTTCTATCTGCCCGAATATGTAGACGAAAATGGAGGCGGAGATTTGGGCGATGTGGATATGGGACGTCTGGATCCGTTGTTCGAAGATGCCGCCCGTCTGGTGGTGATTCATCAGCAAGGTTCCACTTCGCTGATTCAGCGGAAGTTTGCCATCGGTTACAACCGTGCCGGACGCATCATGGATCAGTTGGAGAAAGCCGGCATTGTAGGTGCGGCGCAAGGAAGCAAGGCGCGTGAAGTGTTCTGTGTGGATGAGAATGACCTGGAAATGCGACTGAACAATTTGGGTTAATAATGAGTTTGTAATGTATGCGGAGAATTAGCACTTTTTTGATATGTATGTGTATGCTTTCCTTTGCTTTGCCCATCCTGGCACAGCAACCGGATGCCAAAGATATATTGGACCGTACAGCCGAAGCATTTCGGAAAGCGGGAGGCGTGAAGGCTACCTTTACCGTCCGTACGTCCGAAGGTTCCTCTACCGGTGTTATCTGCCTGAAGGGAGAGAAGTTCCGTTTGGAGGCAGACGGAGTGATAACCTGGTTTGACGGGCGTACGCAGTGGAGTTATCTCGCTTCGAGTGATGAGGTTAATATTTCAGAACCGACACCCGAAGAGTTGCAAAGCATCAATCCTTATGCTTTGTTGTCGCTTTATAAACATGGGTATAAGCTGAAGTTGGGGAAGAGTGACAGTGCCAGAAATAAATCTCTCTATGAAGTTGTGATGACTGCTACGGACCGGAAGCAGGATTTGTTGTGCATCATTCTGTATGTAGACAAAGATACTTTCCGTCCTTCACGTATCAGTATGGCGCAGCGAGGTGGAGATACAGCTGTTGTGACAATCAACTCCTATCAGATCGGGCAGAACTATTCCGATAGCTTTTTTGTGTTCGACAAGAAGGCTTATCCTACGGCTGAGGAAGTTGATTTAAGATGAATAATATTATAAATGGAATGAATATGGAAACAGAAAAAGTAAAATGTTTGATTATCGGTTCGGGTCCTGCTGGCTATACAGCTGCTATCTATGCCGGTCGTGCCAATCTTTCACCGGTGCTTTATGCAGGTTTGCAGCCTGGTGGTCAGTTGACAACAACTACGGATGTAGAGAACTTCCCCGGTTATCCCGAAGGTATCAACGGTCCGGACTTGATGGAAGACCTGCGTAAGCAGGCCGAGCGTTTCGGTGCAGATATGCGAAATGGTATTGCCACTGCAGCCGATCTTAGCCAGGCACCTTATAAGATTACGATTGATGAAGAGAAGGTGATCGAGACAGATACACTGATTATCGCTACAGGTGCTGCAGCCAAGTATCTGGGATTGGATGATGAAAAGAAATATGCCGGTATGGGCGTCAGTGCTTGTGCTACTTGCGACGGTTTCTTCTATCGCAAGAAGACGGTAGCCGTGGTAGGTGGTGGAGATACTGCTTGCGAAGAGGCGGTTTACCTTGCCGGACTGGCTTCCAAAGTATATCTGATTGTCCGCAAACCTTTCCTTCGTGCTTCCAAGATTATGCAGGAACGTGTGATGAAGCATGATAAGATAGAGGTGTTGTTTGAGCACAACGCCGTAGGTTTGTTCGGAGAGAACGGGGTAGAAGGCGTGCACCTGGTGAAGCGTATGGGTGAGCCGGACGAAGAACGCTATGATGTAGCTATCGACGGTTTCTTCCTGGCTATCGGTCATAAGCCGAACTCGGACATCTTCAAGCCTTATCTGGATACGGACGAAGTCGGGTATATCCTTACCGAACCGGGTACACCGCGCACCAAAGTGCCGGGAGTATTTGCTGCAGGAGATGTGGCCGATCCTCATTATCGCCAGGCGATTACGGCAGCCGGAACAGGTTGTCAGGCAGCGATAGAGGCGGAGAGATATCTTTCTTCAAAGTGCTTGATTTAGTAAATGAAAGTCTGGCGGGGTGAAACCCCGCCAGACTTTCATTTACCTTAATATACCTCTATTTCATCTACATATATATCCGACGGGATAATCTCCTCCGGTGAATCTTTACGGCAATCTATTCCATTGCGTAAAGTACCGCCACTCTTCAAGATGACCTTTACATAACGTGCTTCGGTCGGATTGAATTTCAATGTATCAGTAAATGCTTTCCTTCCCCGTTCGGGATAATCACGGGTGTATGAATCCTGGGCGATTGAACGGTATTCTTTGCCGTCGGCCGAGATTTCTACACTGGCTGCACTGGGCGGCAGGACACGGAATCCCGGGTTGTAAAGTGTGCCGAAAGTGACAGAACTGATTGTAGTCGGTTTTTCCAGATCGACAGTAAATACGAGTTCGTTATTGCACTTCTCGTTTATCTTGAAAGATACCCAGGGGGTGAAGGAGGCGATGTTTCCTCGTTTTCCGTTGGTCAGTCCTAATGTCGTAGTGTCTGCACCCAACACATCATTTTCTCCGAAGATATCGCCGTTCATCCATCCGCAGCGTGGAGTAGTAGAGTAACGCTTTCCTGCAATCAGATTACCGTAAAGTTGCTTTTCAATGACCTTACCCAACATCTTGCCTTCTTTGAATGCAGCTGCTTTCAAGTTGATATTTCCCTGCCAGGTGAAAGGCTGGCTGTATAATGCAGATTTTGCAGTCGGAGTACTTCCGTCCGTTGTATATCTGATTTCGGCATCGGGATAGAAACATTCCAGCACCGCTTTCAGTGTATCATTATATACGTGGGTGTTGATGGATGCGTCGAAGAAGCTGCGGGATGCCTTTACGTCCATTACATCCATACGTTCGAAATCCTTGACCATGCGCTGACAGAAGTTCTTGAAATCCTTGTTGCTGTTCTGTGTCCATCCGTTTTCTGCTATTGCAACGGCGCGCGGAAAAGCTTGATAGTCACGACGTTCGTCGTTTTGCATGTATTCAGTCCAGATATTGCCTTGTACGCCGATGATATGCTGCTTCAAAGTCTCGTCTGCATCATCCGGAACGGGGTTGTAGCTATATGCCTTTTTTAAGGTGATATAGCCGCCGATGGTAGTAGGGGCTATGGAAGGTTCTTCCTGATACTGGTCCAGATAAGCGTATGGCGAGGGTGCCATGATTGCATCGTGTCCTGCTTTTGCAGCATTTATCCCACCGGCTACGCCGCGCCAGGACATGACTGTTGCATTGGGTGCCAGTCCGCCTTCCAGGATCTCATCCCATCCGATGATGTTGCGCCCTTTGCTGTTCAGGTATTTCTCCATGCGGGTTACGAAGTAACTTTGCAATTTCTCTTCTTTGGTATGTTTCTTGCCGTCGATGGCATTCGGAGTGGTGTCGTCCTTCAAGCCGAGTTGCCTGATGAGTCCCTGGCAGTGTGCGCAGTTCTTCCAAGCGGTCTTGGGGCACTCGTCACCGCCGATGTGGATGTAGGAGCTGGGAAAGAGCTTTATAACTTCATCCAATACGCCTTCCAGGAATTCGAAAGTCTTTTCTGTGGGGCAGTATACTTGCTCGAATATTCCCCAGATGCCTGTGACGTCGTAGGTCGTGTCCGGATTGCATGATAGTTCGGGGTAGGAGGCGAGGGCGGCTATGGCATGTCCCGGCATTTCTATTTCAGGGATAACCGTAATGTATTTGCTTGCAGCATAAGCTACTACATCCTTTATCTGCTCTTGCGTATAGTAACCTCCATGTTCTTTGCCGTCGAACACTTGCGGCCAGTTGGTGAAGTAATAGTCTACCAGGGTTTCCTTGCGTTTGGAGCCTACTTCTATCAACTTCGGATATTTCTTTATTTCGATGCGCCAGCCCTGGTCATCCGTCAAATGCCAGTGGAAAGTATTCATCTTATGCATGGCAAGCATGTCGATAAACTTATAGATGTAGTCGAGGGAGGAGAAATGACGGCAAACATCCAGCATCAGACCGCGGTATGGAAAACGCGGAGCATCTTCTATCTCTACGGCAGGCAGTGACCAGTCTTCACGCTTAGCCGGCTCCTTGCCGTATATGGCAGGGGGGAGAAGCTGATAGATGGTTTGCACGCCATAGTAGAAGCCATTCGGTTGAGAGGCTGTCAACGTAATTTCATCCGGGGTGACAGAGAGTTTATATCCTTCTTTCGGCATACCTTCGGCAGTGACGAAACGGATGCAGGATGCAACGGCTTGTTCTGTTTGCAGGGAGATGCCTGAAACGTTCCGCAGATGAGTGATGAGGCTGTCCGCAATAGTTTGTACCTCTGGAGTACAACCGGCAGTTACGACGGATACCTTGTCTGTCAGTTGGAAACGTCCCTCTTGGGGAGCCATTTGGTTGGGGAGAGGAACGATACTGTACTCGTTCACGGTTTCTTTCAGTGCTTGTTGGCATCCTGGGGATGTGAACAACAAACCGACTAAAAGAGAGAGCATTAATGCTTTCTTCATGGTTTCAATGTGTGTTAAGTTAATAATTAATTAGTGGTAAGGAGTTCAATTAACGCGTGGGGGCTTGTTAATTGTCATCCTGCTTTTGTTTATCTTTATCCTATTTTGCTTATCTTTTTCAGCTTTTCTTCGTCGATAATTTTGATTTTACGTCCGTCAATGGTGATTAATCGTTCTGTGGCGAACTGTGACAGGGTGCGGATGGCATTGGAGGTTGTCATATTCGACAAATTGGCCAGGTCTTCGCGAGAGAGGTAAATGCTCAATGTAGAGCTGTCTTCTTCCAAACCATAGCTTTCTTTCAGGAAAATCAGAGATTCGGCCAGTCGTCCACGGATGTGTTTTTGCGTCAGGTTCACAGTACGTTCGTCGGCAATGCCCAGATCAACGGACAGTTGCTTGATGAAGAACATGGCGAGATCGTTGTTTTGGCTGACTAAAGTCATGATGGCAGTCATCGGGATAAGGCAGATGACGGAAGGCTCGAAAGCAGCAGCAGCAGTTACATAGTCTTCTTTGGCGAAGTAAGCGCGATAACCGAAATATTCAACGGGCTTGATCATGCGGATAATTTGGCTTCGGCCGCCTACACCGTCTTTGTAAATTTTGACCTTGCCAGTTAACAAACACATAAGGTGTGTCGGCGTCTCGCCTTCACAATGTATAATCTCATTCTTTTTGTAATTCTGGAGCGTGAAATGATTAGCGAGAAACTCCCGCTGTTCATCGTTCAGAGGCGACCACATGTCGGCTATCAACTCCGGAACATTTATTTCAGATAAGTTTATTTTCACCATAAATGCTGCAAAACTGTGTTATACAGCACAAATGTAAAAAGAAAAAATTAAATATTGCACAAATGTGACAAAAAGATGCAGGAGGAGGGGGAGAAAATGGAAACTTATACATTTACAATGTACAATTTACAATGTACAATTTGGCTGCGCTATCATGCCGCACGGATAAATTGTACATTGTAACTTGTACATTGTAAATGAGGTGGATTATCATTTTGCAAACAGCAACTCCCTATACTTCGGCAGCGGCCATATCTCGTCATCAACTTCCATTTCGAGGTGGTCAATGTGGTCGCGGATGTTGTCCAGATAGGGGCGTACTGTCTCTTCGTAGGCAAAAGCCTTGTCCTTGAAATGCTCCATGTGATTGGCTACTTTCCGGGCTTCGGTCATCTCGCGTACCAGGGTCTTGATGGCTGTCACCCGGTGGGATATGTCACGTACGAGTTCCTTGCGGTCGGCGCTGAGTTCTTCGTATTCTTCGGGAGAGAAAGTCTCGCGTAAACCGCGCAGATTCTCCAACAAACGGTTCTGATAAATCACAGCTGTCGGCACAATGTGGTTGATGGCAAGGTCGCCCAATACGCGGCTCTCTATCTGCACCTTCATCGTATATTTCTCCAGTTCTACTTCCAGGCGGCAAGCCAGTTCTGTTTCATTGAATATACGTTCGCCGATGAGGACGGAACGGGATTGGTTGTCCATATAGTGCATCAGCGCTTCGGGCACGTGGCAGATGTTGGTCAGGCCGCGGCGGGCAGCTTCCTGTTTCCATTGTTCGGAGTAGCCGTCGCCTTCAAAACGGATCGGTTCGGACGCAATGATTGTTTCTTTCAGAATGCGGAAGATGGCTTCGTCCTTGCCTACACCTTCTTCCATCAACTTGTCGATGGAGACTTTGAATTCGTTCAACTGATTGGCCATCGCTGCATTGATGGCAATCATGGCAGCGGCACAGTTGGAAGAGGAACCGGCGGCACGGAATTCAAAACGGTTGCCGGTGAAGGCAAACGGAGAAGTACGGTTGCGGTCGGTGGTGTCCAGCAAGATTTCGGGAATACGTCCGATGCCCAGTTTGAGAGTGGTCTTTTCCTCGGCAGTCATTTTGCTGTTGCCCACCTGGCGAGTGATTTCGTCGAGGATAGCGGACAACTGCTTGCCCAGGAAGATGGACAGTATGGCGGGCGGTGCTTCGTTGGCTCCCAGACGGTGGCTGTTTCCGGCACTGACGATGGAGGCGCGGAGCAGGTCTTGGTTCTTATAAACCATCATCAGCACATTCACCAGGAAAGTAAGGAACAGCATGTTACCTTTCGGATTCTTGCCCGGAGCAAAGAGGTTGACGCCGGTGTCGGTACAGAGCGACCAGTTGTTGTGCTTGCCCGAACCGTTTACTCCGCTATAAGGTTTCTCGTGCAGCAGCACGGCGAAGTTGTGTTTGCGGGCGATGCGTTTCATCAGGTCCATGACCAGCTGGTTGTGGTCGTTGGCAAGGTTGGCGTTCTCAAAGATGGGAGCTAACTCAAATTGATTGGGAGCTACCTCGTTGTGACGCGTTTTTACCGGAATACCCAGTTTGTGGCATTCTATTTCCAACTCCTTCATAAAGGCAGTGACGCGCGGAGGGATAGAACCGAAATAGTGGTCTTCCAGTTGCTGGTCCTTTGCCGAAGAATGCCCCATCAGGGTGCGTCCGGTCAGGCAGAGGTCCGGGCGGGCATTGTAGAGGGCGGAGTCTACCAAGAAATATTCCTGTTCCCAACCCAGGTTGGTATATACACGTGTGATGTTCTTGTCGAAGAGCTGGCATACCTCTGTTGCGGCTTTATCCACAGCAGCCAGTGCTTTGAGCAGCGGAGTTTTGTAGTCCAGTGCTTCGCCGGTATAAGAGATGAAGATGGTGGGGATACAAAGCGTAGTGTCTACCACAAAAGCCGGTGACGAAACATCCCAAGCCGTATATCCGCGAGCCTCGAAGGTATTTCTGATACCGCCGTTCGGGAAAGAAGAAGCATCCGGTTCCTGCTGCACAAGCAACTTGCCGGAAAAGCGTTCGATGACTTCCGCGCCTTCGCCGAATTCGATGAATCCATCGTGTTTCTCGGCAGTTCCGTCCGTCAGGGGCTGGAACCAGTGGGTGTAATGGGTCACGTTGAGGGATTTTGCCCAACTCTTCATGCCGTTGGCTATCAGGTCGGCCATTTCCCGGTTGATGGGAGTACCTTTGTCTATGGCATCTGTCACGGCTTTATAAGCCTCCTTAGGCAGATATTCCTGCATCTTTTTGAGGTTGAACACATGGCTACCGTAGTAGTCGGACAATTTGTTTGAAGGAATAGTAACTTCCAAAGGACGCCGATTGGCGAGCTCCTGCAAAGCAAAAAATCTTATTTTTGACATACTTGTCTGTAATTTGTTGGTTGTCGGCTGCAAAAATACATGTTTTTTCTGAACTACCCCTTGTTTTTAGGGGGTATTCTTGAAAAATAATATGTTTTTTGGGGATATACCCCTTGAAATTGGTGGGTGTTCCCGGAAAAAGAGATAAAATATAGATGTGAACGGAGAACGCGGTATTTAAGAAATGATGAATAAAAACAAATATTGTAAAACATAAGTCGGTTGTAAGCTGCGAAAACACATGTTTTTTTCTATATTTGCCCCTATCTATAAGGAGATATTGCGCTTGAAACGTTTATTATTTATATGGATTAGCATTTGCATCTTACTTTCGGGCTTGCAGAAAGTAAAGGCTGTGCCGGCTGCTTATCCTGCTGACCACTGGACGCGTTCGGCAGATTCCATTATGGCAAAGGTGATCTTCTTTGCCCCTCTCTATGAGCGTATTGTGGAAAGCTACAAGGCCGAACTCTATATAAAAGGTTGGGTAAATATCCGCAAAAAGAATCATATCCTGCGTTATATTCCCTCCATGTTCCGCCCCAAAAAGGGCGTCAGGGAATACATGATGGAGACATACAGCGACCTGCATTTCACGGCTCCGAACATCTACGACCAGAAGGTCAAAGCAAGTGTCGGCACTGCTTCCGAGTTTTGGGAACTGGACGGGCGGCTGCCCGAATATTTCCATATCAACATCTACTCTTCTACCTTATTGCATGACAAGTTACTTTCGCCATTAGCTTCTAATGCCCAAAAATACTATACGTATCGCATTGATACGGTGATGGGCGACCGTCATAATCTGCAATTTAAGATACGCTTTATACCGAAAACTAAAAGTTTCCAGCTGGTGGGCGGATATATGGTGGTGAGCGACAATGTGTGGAGTGTGCGCGAAATGCGTTTTGCAGGAAGTTCCGAGGTGGTGCGCTTCAACAACCTGGTGAAGATGGGCGAAGTGGGTGAGGCAGATGAGTTCCTTCCGAAGCAATATGATGTTGAGGCTACTTTCCGCTTTCTGGGCAATGTGATAGATGGCAGTTACGAGGCGGTGCTCGACTATAAGAATATTATGCAGAAGCTTCCTGCGAGTGCCCGGAAACCGAAGACGAAAAGTAAATACGATTTGTCCGAGTCGTACACCCTGCGTACCGATACGAATACTTACCAACGGGATACGACGTACTTCAATGCCCTGCGCCCCATACCTTTGTCGCCGCATGAGCAAACGTTGTATCAAGACTACTTCTTGCGTCGAGATACACTTGCCAGGAAGCGGAAGCCTGTGAATGAAAGGCTGGAATTCTGGGGACAGCTGGGCGATGCCCTGATCAGCCGATATACCGTAGACCTTGCCAAGATGGGCAGTGTGCGCTGTTCTCCGCTTATCAATCCGTTTTTGTTAAGTTATAGCGGAAAGCATGGCTTTTCGTACCGGCAAGAGTTTAAGTACAACCGCCTTTTTACGGGCGACCGCCTGTTGCGTATCGTTCCGAGGGTAGGTTACAACTTTAAAGAGAATGAATTCTATTGGCGTGTAAGATCCGATTTTGATTACTGGCCTCGTAAGCGGGCAGCTTTTCATGTGGACTTTGGTAATGGTAACCGCATCTATAGCAGTGATGTGCTGGACGATTTGAAGGCCATTCCGGACAGCCTTTTCGACTTCAATCAGATCCACCTCGATTATTTCAAAGACTTGTATTTGAACGTGCGTCACAGTTGGGAGATCGTAAACGGTTTGTCGCTCGATGTGGGTGTGTCCATGCACAGGCGTACGGAAGTCAACCGCTCCAAGTTTATTATGAATTTTCCCACTATGCCGCCCGTAAAGTCGGCTACGAGGGCAGCATCCGGCGGTTCACCGCTTTTCCCCAACTTCGATCCGAGTATTCTGAATAAGTTTCGGCACACCTATAATAGTTTTGCCCCTCGCATCCGTCTGTCCTGGACTCCGGGACAGTATTACTATATGAACGGGGAGCGAAAAATAAATCTTTATTCCAAATATCCCACAGTCTCGGTAGATTGGGAGCGTGGAATCAAAGGCGTGTTGCAAAGTAGCGGTTCGTACGAGCGTATTGAACTGGACTTGCAGCATACGATTCCTTTGGGTTTGATGCGCGACATCTATTTCCGTTTGGGCTGGGGACAGTTTACGAATCAGAAAGAACTGTATTTCGTGGATTTTGCCAACCTTACCCGTTCCAATCTTCCCATGGGGTGGAATGACGAAATAGGCGGTGTGTTCCAATTGCTCGACGGACGCTGGTACAACTCTTCCCGCAAGTACTTGCGCGGCCATCTCACGTACGAAGCGCCTTTTCTGATTCTTCCCCATCTGATGAAATATACCCAGTACGTTCTGAATGAGCGTTTGTATCTGAATGCATTAGTTGTTCCTCACTTGAAGCCTTATCTGGAGTTGGGCTACGGCATCGGTACGCATATCTTCGACTTCGGTTTGTTTGCCAGTTTCGCCAATTGGAAGTACCAGGAAATAGGCTGTAAGTTTACTTTCGAGCTGTTCAATAGGTAATTCTTTCACCTGCCTTTCAAACTTATTTTCCTTGGCGGGAGAACTATGTCTTGTTACTACGCAAAGTTAGAATAAAGGTTGTATTCCTACGAATCAAAGCTTTATTCTTACGAATCAAGCCTTTATTCTTAAGAATAAAGCTTTGATTCTAAGATTGCGCTACGTCTGTAGAAACTTTTAGTAGAAGTGAACCATACTTTATAAAGCATGTAATTACTATTTTTGTACCTTTGCCGCAAATTACTTGAAACTATGGGTATTGTAATAGGAATAGATGTTGGTGGAAGTACCACGAAAATCGTTGGAATCGATGGGGAGGAGATACAGTCCCCCATGTTTATTACTGCCGCCGACCCGGTGACTTCTCTGTTTGGAGCCTTCGGCAAGTATATTTATGATAATGGTATCCAGCTCTCCGACGTGGAGCAGGTGATGCTGACGGGAGTGGGAAGTGCTTTTGTAGATAGCCCTCTGTACGGGCTGCCTACCCGCAAGGCCGATGAGTTTATAGCCAACGGTTTGGGAGCGCGTCATGCTACGGATATAGACCGGCTGATTGTTGTCAGCATGGGTACGGGCACTTCTTTCGTGAAGATCGACGGAGATAATATACAGCATATCGGAGGATTGGGCATCGGCGGAGGAACGCTGCAAGGACTTTCGCGACTGCTGCTGAAAACGCATGATATTCATCAGGTGGCGGCGCTGGCAGAGAAAGGAGACGTGACCCGCGTCAACTTGCAAATCGGTGATATCTGCAATACGGCTATACCGGATTTGCCGGTCAGTGCAACAGCTTCTTTGTTTGGAAAGGCTGATAGTAATGCTTCGCAGGAGGATATAGCCGGCGGTATCATATATACCGTTCTTCAAACAATAGGGGGAGCTGCCGTACTTTCGGCTTTGAATAGTCCTATCCGGGATTTTGTTCTGATAGGCAATCTGACACAGCTTCCGCAGTGCCGGGAGGTTTTTCCTAAAATGGAGAATATTTATAATGTGCATTTCCACATACCGCCCTATGCCGAATATAGAACGGCGATAGGGGCGGCGTTGGCATATATAAAGGAGAAATAAATCTTATTTTTCCTTTATCAGTTCTTTCATCCGTCTGTTAATCAGGATGCATGCAGGCGCAGCTACGGCACCGTGGTCAAAGCCTTCCATCTGATAGAGAGTGACGTCTTGTCCCAATGCTTTGAGCAGTGCATACAAGTGTGCGTTCTCTTCGTAACGTGCCAGCATCTCCAGGTCTTTGTCTCCGGTGATGAGTATCATGGGAGAGGCGTCTTTCCGAACGTTGTTAGAAGGAGCATACTTATCTATAATAGGTACATCGGATGGTAATCCGCGCTCTTTGCGGATGGTATAATGAGTTGTGGTTTGTCCGCTGATGGGGAAAGCGCCTGCCAGCTTATTGGCATCCACGCCCCATTTGGCTAAATAACTTTTGTCCAGGTTGAGCATCAGGCAGAGATAGCCTCCGGCAGAGTGTCCTGCAATGTATATCTTATCTTTACTTCCACCAAACTTCCCGATGTTCTCGAAAGTCCAGGCAACGGCTTCGGCCGCATCTTCCGTGTAAGCCGGATTCGTGGCACGCGGACTGAGGCGGTAATTGACGGCTATCACGGCATATCCCTGCTTCATGAGCTCTTTGGGGAAGTGTTTTTCTCCGGCTTCCAGTCCGCCGCCGTGAAACCATACAAGGGTGGCAAAGTCTTTCTTGTCGGTGGGATAGCAGATGTCGAGTTTGCAACGCTCCTGCTTGTAGGCATCGGTCTCTCCGGGGTGGAGGTAGGAAATGTCTTTCTGGATGCGATACTCGCCTGCGGCTTTTGGATTCTGACTATAACATAATAGAGTCTGTAAAATGATAAAAATGCATGTAACGATCTGTTTCATTGTTTCTAAATTATAATATTAAATGGATTATCCGATGTGTTTTATTCTCTCTTCAAACTCCTCACGCGGGATGCGCGATTTGTTTTTTACACGTGCACGATAGTTGTATATCGTGTTGGGTGAGTAATGCAGGAAGTCTGCAATCTTGGAACTGTCGTCTATTCCCAGGCGGATAAGTGCGAATATTCTGAGTTCTGTGTTCAGAATCTCATCGCCGGAAAGAACGATTTGTTCGTCTTCTCTCAGCAGGGTGTTGAACTCTATGATGAAGTTGGGGAATAAATGCAGAAAAGCACTGTCGAAATTGCTGTATAGCTCGCTCAATTCTTTTTCCCTGAATTCCAAAGACTTGGTCAACTTCAATACGTCTCCTATCTGGTTGTTGCTGATTTTTTTGCTTATGGTTTTCCGGAAATTATCCAGCTTGTCGATGTAGAGGGAACATAAACCCAGGAAGCGCCCGATGTATTCTTCTTTTATCTGATTACTTTCCAGCAGGCGGGCATTGGCTTCCGACAGCTTTTTATTCGTGTCGTCCAAATTGTGGTTTACGTTGCGAAGTTCTACATTCAGCTTTATCAGTTTGTCATTGGTCTCTTTCAGCAGGTTTCTTGCCTTCGACAATTTTTTCCGCTGATGGTTGACGTACACAACTGAGGCTGCCATAAGCAACGTTAAGATACTGATCAGGACTAGGTAGAGGGTCAGCTGCTGATTGCTGTCTCTGATCTGCTCCTGGTAATTGTCGTTGATTATGGACAGGGTTGCGGAACTTTGCTGGTTGCGTCTTTTAGAATTGTACGTTTTGACTTCTTGCCTGGAAAAGCGGATGTACTTATGAGCCCGCCCGATATCTCCTTCATCGCATAATATTCCTGCCAGCATCCATAGGGAAGCATGGTCTTTTACGGCTGCTTTGATGTCGGATATGGAGGACTCGGTAAGCCAGAACTTGGCTTGCTCAATATTCTTGAGTCCACGGTAGTCGATGGCGCGGTAGTAAGTGATGAGTGAGTATTCAGGGGTATTCTTTGCCACTTTCTTCAGTCGTTCGTTATTGACTTCCAGCGCTTCCTTATACAGTTTCTTTCCCCGCAGGTCATTCTCTTTCAGGTTGAGATATGCCATTGATTCAGTGGGAAGTGTGGCAAATAAAGAATCCTTGTATGCATTTGACTTTTCACGATATGAGAAGAGATAGCTGACTGTACTGTTGGTATAGTAAGCCAGTTCTCCGTAGGAACGGTCGTAGGCCAGATAATAGTCGGTCACTAAGTCGGGGGATAAAGTCGTCCGGTTTATCAAGTCCAGCACATCGACCGACTCTTTGTAAAGTCCGGCAAGCGTCAGAAAGTAGGAGAGGTGTATACGGCTCTCGTCTATTGATTTCTGCAGACGGTGTTCGGTTGCTATTTTCAGGTTCTCGTTCATATAGTGCAGGCACGAATCGTACATGTAGCCTTTGTATTCAAAAGCCAATTCTTTATTCAGCGTATATCTTTCCTCCAAATCGTCGGTGACGGCTGCTAATTCAGTTTTGATATAATTGATTCTGTTTTCCCGTATTTCACTGTATATGTAGCTTTTCTCAATAGTCTGGTCCAGCACTTTATAGAGAGAATCCAAATTCTCACTTGGCATGCCGTAAGAGACTGATGCTGTGAAAAGAAAACAGAAAATGGAGATAATGGTTTTCATGGATATAACGATTCGTTAGAGGTTAATATGCTTACAAAAATAGCTAATTTAATCAGAATATAAATCCTTGTCAAGCCAATATCTCCATTTTATGAATGCTTAAAATTTAGTATCCCGGGTTCTGCGTCAGATTGGGGTTGATATCAATCTGTGCCTGGGGTACGGGGAATAGTACGCGTTCTTCGGTCAGTTCTTCCATGACGCGGCGGCCTTCATCCCGATTCTGAAGCGTATTCATGGTTTCCAGTACTTTTCCGGTGCGCACCAGGTCGAACCAGCGGTGTCCTTCAAAGGCCAGTTCCAGGCGGCGTTCGTTGGCAACGGCGTTGCGCATTTGCTCTTGCGAGGAGGTGATGCTTGCTGCCAGGTCGTTCAGCTTGGCGCGGTTGCGGACGCGGTTCACTACTCTGGCTGCTTCCGGCAGGTTGTTCTGTTCTACCAGGGCTTCTGCTTTCAGCAGCAGGATGTCGGCAAATCTGATTTTCATAATGCTGGTGGCATTGTTGCGCAGCTTGTACATGAAAGGATAGAAATAGGGATCATCCTGTTTATAATGGTTGGTCCAGGAGGGCTTGGCAAAAATCATGGATTCTCCCATTCTGACTTTATCTCCTTCCTTTTCGAAAGCGCGTATCAAGTCTCTGGACGGGGTGAGGTACTTGGCCCAGTTGTAAGTAGAGGTCGGATTCAGTTCATTGACGCCGTACATAGACCAAAGCCACTGTCCGCTTCCCGGTGTATAGGTTATCTCGAAGATGGATTCCTTGGTGTTGCGGTAGCGCACGTCAGTCTTGGCATCGTTGGTGGCAAACAGGTCGGAGTATTCCGGCATCAGGTCAAAGCCGTCGGCTTCTACCTGGTTGCAGTATTCGATGACTTTGGCATAGTCTCTTGCCGGTATCTCTGCATAAACTTTTGCCAGGAGTGCTTTGGCTACGGAAGCGGACAAGAAGAACTTATTGTCGGTCTGTACTTTCGGGGCATCGGGCAGGGCTTCGTTGAGGTCTTGGATGATTTGTTCGTAGACTTCGCTCACAGGCTTTCTTGCCGGATATAGTAACGGATAGATTTCCTCTACGTTTTCGGCGGTAATTTCAGGTGTTTCCTGGGTTTGTACCGGTATGTCTCCCCAGAGGCGGACCATGTCGAACAGTATCCAGGCTCTGAAAATCTTGGCTTCGGCTTTCCAGCGGTTGCGCTCTGCTTGGGTCAGAGAGGCATCGGGCACTTTGTCGACATTGGAAATGATGATGTTGGCGGTGCTGATGTAGCTCAGGTATTTGTCCCAACTTCTGGCAATGACGGTGTTGTCTGCATCTTGGCGCATGCTTTCCAACGTCACCAGATTGTTGCTGGAACCGCCACTGTAGGCATTGTCGGAGTGGGTGTCGGTAAACACGGTCAGGTCCAGTGTCCATTCCTGCTGTGCCGAACCGCTGATGAGCTTGTACATGGCATTGTACTGCGTCTCCATTTCTTCCTTTGTGGCAAACTTGATGTCATTATCTTCTGTGTCTTTGGCAATGGTTATTTCGCTGAACGAAGAAACCGGGTCTTTCTCTAAATCACATGCTGTGTAAGAGATGCATATTGCCGCATACAAAATACTTGTTACTATCTTTTTCATATTGGATGTTTTTTTAGAATTCAACATTTAAACCGAATACAAATGTTTTTACTTGCGGGTAGGTACCCCAGTCTATGCCCTGTACGGTGGCGCTGTTACCGAATTGGTTTACTTCCGGGTCGAAACCCTTATAACCGGTGAAAGTTATCAGGTTTTGTGCCGAGGCATATACCTGCAGTCGGTTCAGGAAGATTTTCTTCAGCATTTGTGTCGGGAACTCGTAAGAAAGAGTAATGTTCTTTACTCTCAGATAGGAGCCATCTTCAATCCAACGGCTGGATGCTTTTACATTTTCGGTACCTATCAGGGCTCTTGGCATGTCTGTGATGTCGCCCGGCTTTCTCCAACGTCTGAGGACTTCTGTCGACTGGTTTCTGGAACTGTACATACCTTCCGTCTCAATGCGTGAAGCATTGTAGATGTCGTTGCCTACCGAACCGGTGAGGAAGATGTTCAGGCCGATACCTTTGTAAGAGAAGTTATTCGTCAGTCCGAATGTAAAGTCAGGATTCGGATCACCGATGTAGGTCTTGTCACTGGGAGTGATGTGGCCGCTCTTGTCAATATCGCGATAGATGATGTCGCCAGTTTGAGGATCGACGCCGTCACAGATATATCCCCAGAACATACCCAAAGGTTTGCCTTCGGTCATGCGGACTACCTTTTCGTTGGTCGATTCGGAAGTCTGTCCGTAGTAATATGTCTTTTGCAGGCTCAGTTTGGTTACTTTGTTGCGGTTGAAGGAGATGTTGAAGTCCGTGTCCCATTTGAATGGGCCGACAAAGTTTTTGGAACTGACGGAGAACTCTAATCCCTTGTTGCTCATTTCACCTTCATTCCGGGTTACGGATGATACGGAAGCGGTAGATGGCAGGGGAACATCCATCAGCAGGTTGGTGGTGTGCTTGTAGTAAGCGTCGGCAGTAAACTGAAGGCGGTTGTCGAGTACGCTCAGGTCGATACCGATGTTGGTCTGCGTGGTGGTTTCCCAAGTCAGGTCGCGATTGGGCATGTTGGCAGGGCTGAGGGTAACCATGGCATTGGCTTTTCCTTCTTCCCACCAGTTCTGTCTGGTGATGTTGTAGAGTTGGAGGTATGCGTAGTCGCCGATGCCGGATTGGTTACCGGTCTGTCCCCAACCACCACGTATCTTCAAGTCGTTAATCCAACGGAGGCTTTGCATGAACTTTTCGGAAGACACGCGCCATCCGGCAGAAACAGAAGGAAATACACCCCAACGGTTTCCGGGAGCCAGTTTGGAGGAACCGTCCGCACGCATATTGGCGGTAAGCATGTACTTGCTGTCGTAATTGTAGGCGGCACGGAAGGCATAGGACATGATGGCCCATTGGGAAGCATTTGTACCATTGCCTTGAGAAACCTTATTCCCGGCGTTCAGAGTATGAAGGTCGGAAGAGAAGAAGTGGGAGGCACTTTGGTAAGAATTAGTGTAATCCGAAGTGGTATAGGAACTTACCCCTACTGCAGAAAGTGAGTGCTTGTTGAATTTCTTGTCGAAGGACAGCGTATTGTCAAATACCAGCACGGTGCTTTGTGAACGGTTGTCGGAAGCTGTTCCGAATTGTTCGCGACCGTAAGAAGTCTTTTTCGGATCGAGGAAAGAAGTGTAATGATAACTCTTTCTGTCGATGGCAAAAGAGGATTTGAACTTCAGGAAGGGGGCGAAGGTGATTTCGCCGGAAACATTGCCCAGCAAGCGGTTGTTTTTGGTCTCATTATCGGCAGAACGCGACATGTTGGAAACCGGGTGGGTAACGTTGGCACCGTAGAAGTTGTTGTAATATTGTCCCGGGTTTTCTTCATCCCAGATTTTGGCATAAGTGGGGGTGTTGATTACTGATAAAACCACACCGGCACGGTTGGCGCCTTGTCCAGAGATGATTCCGTTGCTGCTGTAATCGGAATAGGCTACGCTGGACGATAACTTGAACCAGTTTCTGATCTGGTTCTCCAGATTGGCACGGAAATTATATCTTTTATAGAAAGCTACTTTGATAACTCCGTCGTCCTGGGTGTAACCACCGGAAATGAAGTATCTCATTTTGTCGTTTCCATTGGAGAAAGACAACTGATAGTTTTGATTGACACCGGTTGTAAAAGTCTCCTTGAACCAGTCGGTTTCATCCTTCAGTCCGTCCGGCAGGTTGATGGCTCCGGTTTCGTCCATAAGTTCCTTATATTGCGCGTGGTTCAATGACTTCATGCTCTTGATGACATCCGAAAAACCGACGAATGTGTTGAAGGCGATCTTGGCTTCTCCTTTGGCACCACTCTTGGTGGTGATCAGCACGACGCCATTGGCTGCACGCGAACCGTAGATGGCTGCAGAGGAAGCATCTTTCAGAATTTGCATGGACTCAATGTCGTTCGGTGACAGATAGCTGATGTCGGTCATCGGCACACCGTCTACTACATACAGCGGGTCGTTGCTGGCGCTGATGGAGGAGTTACCCCGTACACGGATCACCATTTCCTGTCCGGGAAGCCCGTTGGGTTGCGTGATTTGTACACCTGCCGCTTTACCTTGCAAGGCGGCGCCGGTGGAGATGATGGGACGCTGGTTCAGTTCTTTGGTGGAGACAGTTGCAACCGACGTAGTCACGTCTTTCTTTTGCATGGTACCATAACCGATGACTATTACTTCGTCCAGAAGTTCGGAGTCGTCTTTCAATACAATCCTCAACGGTTTTTCTGTAGCTTTTACTTCTACCGTCTGATATCCGATATAAGATATGGTAATGGTGGCATTGGGAGAGGTTTTCAGACTGAAGTTTCCGTCCATGTCTGTAATCATGCCGTTACTTGTTCCTTTTTCTATAACGGAAGCTCCAATAATGGGTTCCTGGTCAGAGTCTGTTACCTTCCCGCTGACAGTGATTTGCTGTGCAAAGGCACTCATTGATAAGAATAGCATCAATAGCGAAAAAAGAAATCGAATTCTTTGTCCTTTCATACGTATCAAATTTTAAAGTTAATATTGAATGTTCTTTCGGCTTTGTCTCTTTGGGACTTCAGCTGTGCAAATGTATGGCAATTGTATATTGCTTGTTTTGAAACAAGACTTCGAAGTGGACTTTTTTGTTAGGTATAAATATATAAGTAGTTGATATATAGATTGTAATTCAAACATGCCTACTCTGTAAAAAGTGGATGGAATATAGGTTGGTAAAAGGAAAAAAGTGGAGATTTAGGGTGTTTTTATACCTTATTACATGTCTTATCAAGATGTTTTTTCGTGATAAAATGCCTTGTTCTATCCATTATAATAGGGCAACTTTTATCTGTCTATTTTTTTGTAGTTCAAGAAAATACTCCTATCTTTGCCGCCGATTTTAAAGAGTCAATATAAAGTCTCACTTAATTAACGAGTTAAACAATTTATTTATTAATGGAAAATTTGAAGAATGTAGCTCCTATTGAAGACTTCAACTGGGATGCTTATGAGAACGGTGAATCCGTAGCAAGTGCAAGTCACGAAGACTTGGAAAAGGCGTATGACGATACGCTGAACAAAGTTAACGACCGCGAGGTAGTTGACGGAACCGTAATTGCAATGAACAAGCGTGAAGTAGTTGTGAACATCGGTTACAAATCAGACGGTATCATTCCGATGAGTGAATTCCGTTACAATCCGGAACTGAAAGTAGGTGATACGGTAGAAGTATACATCGAAAATCAGGAAGACAAAAAAGGACAGCTCGTTCTGTCTCACCGCAAAGCCCGCGCTACTCGTTCTTGGGATCGCGTAAATGCTGCTTTGGAAAACGAAGAAATTATCAAGGGTTACATCAAGTGCCGCACGAAGGGTGGTATGATCGTAGACGTATTCGGTATCGAAGCTTTCTTGCCGGGTTCTCAGATCGACGTGAAGCCTATCCGCGATTACGATGTATTCGTTGGCAAAACTATGGAATTCAAGGTTGTTAAGATCAACCAGGAATTCAAGAATGTGGTTGTTTCTCACAAGGCTCTTATCGAAGCTGAACTGGAACAACAGAAGAAAGAAATTATCGGTAAGCTCGAAAAAGGACAAGTCCTTGAAGGTACCGTTAAGAATATCACTTCCTATGGTGTATTTATCGACCTGGGTGGCGTAGACGGTTTGATTCACATCACCGACCTTTCTTGGGGCCGCGTTAGCGATCCGAAAGAGGTGGTTGAACTCGACCAGAAACTCAACGTTGTTATCCTTGATTTCGACGACGAGAAGAAGCGTATCGCTCTGGGTCTGAAACAACTTACTCCTCATCCTTGGGATGCTCTCGACACTAACCTGAAGGTGGGTGACCACGTGAAGGGTAGAGTAGTCGTTATGGCTGACTACGGTGCATTCATCGAAATCGCTCCGGGTGTTGAAGGTCTGATCCACGTATCTGAAATGTCTTGGAGCCAGCACTTGCGTTCTGCACAAGACTTCATGAAGGTAGGTGACGAAGTAGAAGCTGTAGTTCTGACTCTGGATCGTGAAGAACGTAAGATGTCTCTCGGTATCAAGCAGCTGAAAGCTGATCCTTGGGAAACTATCGAAGAGAAATATCCTATCGGAAGCAAGCACACTGCTAAGGTTCGTAACTTCACTAACTTCGGTGTATTCGTAGAAATCGAAGAAGGCGTTGACGGCTTGATCCATATCTCTGACCTGTCTTGGACGAAGAAAGTTAAACATCCTTCTGAATTCACTCAGATTGGTGCCGACATCGACGTACAGGTTTTGGAAATCGACAAGGAAAACCGTCGCTTGAGCCTTGGTCACAAGCAACTCGAAGAGAATCCCTGGGATGTATTCGAAACTGTATTTACAGTAGGTTCAGTACACGAAGGTACTATCATCGAAATGCTGGATAAGGGTGCTGTTGTTGCTCTGCCTTATGGCGTAGAAGGTTTCGCTACTCCGAAACACCTCGTTAAGGAAGACGGCTCACAGGCTCAGATGGACGAGAAATTGGAATTCAAGGTTATCGAGTTCAACAAGGACGCTAAGCGTATCATCCTTTCTCACAGCCGTATCTTCGAAGATGCTGCAAAAGCAGAAGAAAGAGCTGAGAAGAAGGCTGCCAAGAAGACTACCGGTAACAAGAGAGAAGAGGCTGCTCCTGCAATCCAAAACCAGGCTGCTTCTACTACTTTGGGTGACATCGATGCTTTGGCTGCTTTGAAAGAGCAGATGGAAGCCGGAAAGAAATAATCAGCTTTCTATATATAAATAAGGTAAGGCGCTTGTGAAAACAAGCGCCTTTCTTTTGTGTAATTTGCGTAATTTGTGTTCCTTTGCATCATCATGGAGAAATTTGAACTACATATTCTCGGGTGTGGATCGGCACTACCCACTACCCGGCATTTCCCTACTTCGCAAGTGGTGAATGTGCGCGATAAATTGTTTATGATTGATTGTGGTGAGGGGGCACAGTTGCAGTTCCGCAAATCCCGCCTCAAGTTTTCGAGACTGAATCATATCTTCATCTCGCATCTGCATGGTGACCATTGTTTCGGGTTGCTGGGACTGATATCTACGCTCAACTTGCTGGGGCGTACTGCCGAACTGCATATCCATTCTCCCTGGGGACTGGAGGCTTTGCTCGCCCCGATGCTCGATTTCTTTAATCGGCAGATGACGTATAAAGTGCTTTTTCATGAATTCGAGACGAAAGAACCGGCGGTGATTTACGAAGACCGTTCGTTGACGGTGACCACTATCCCTTTACGGCATCGCATGCCATGTTGCGGTTTTCTGTTTGCCGAAAAGCAACGTCCTAACCATATTATCCGTGAGATGATCGATTTCTACCAAGTGCCGACGTATGAACTGAACCGCATAAAGAACGGTGCCGACTATATAACCCCTGAAGGAGATATCATTGCGAATACGCTCTTGACCCGTCCTTCTGCACCGCCCCGTAGCTATGCCTATTGTTCCGATACCATTTACATGCCTTCTATTGTGGAGCAGATAAAGGGTGTCGACCTGCTTTTCCATGAGGCGACTTTTGCCAATGAAGATGCACCACGCGCCAAAGAAACATTCCATACGACAGCTGCGCAAGCTGCCGAAATAGCCAGGAGTGCAGAAGTAAAGAAACTGCTGATCGGCCATTTCTCGGCGCGTTATGAAGATGAAAACGTATTGTTGCAAGAAGCATCGGCCATTTTTTCCGATACCCAGCTTGCTAAAGAAACGCTTTGTATGTCAGTATGAATTAAACTTTTGCTATCTTTGTCAGTCTAAACAAACAAATGCGAACAGAAACTTATGACTCCTTCCTATAATGAACGCGAAGTGTTGACGCTCTTGCAAAAGGAAAGCACACAGAAGCGAGGATTTGAGATGATTGTCGCCCAATATAGTGAGCAGCTGTATTGGCAAATCCGTCGTATGGTGCTCTCTCATGAAGATACGAACGATCTGCTTCAGAATACTTTCATTAAAGCATGGACGAATATCGACTATTTCCGGGCCGAAGCCAAACTCTCCACTTGGCTCTATCGCATCGCCTTGAACGAGTGTCTTACTTTTCTGAACAAACAGCGGGCCACTGCTACGGTCTCTTTAGATGATCCCGAGGCCGATGCACTTCAGAAGTTGGAAAGCGACCCTTATTTCTCGGGCGACAAGGCGCAGATGATGCTTCAGAAAGCCCTGCTCACCTTGCCCGAAAAGCAACGGATGGTATTCAACTTGAAATATTATCAGGAAATGAAATACGAGGAGATGTCCGACATCTTCGGTACCACTGTAGGCGCATTGAAAGCCTCCTACCATCATGCCGTGAAAAAAATAGAAAAGTTTTTGGGTGAAGAGTATTAAACCTTTGCCACGAAACATTGTCTAACAAAACAGAGAGGAGATAGCTTATGAAAGAAGAAGATAAAATAAAGAATAAGATAGGGACGGAGAATCCTTTCCGCGTCCCCGATGGCTACTTCGAAAATCTTACTTCAGAGGTAATGAACCGACTTCCTGAAAAAGAGAAACTTGCTGTTGTACAGAAAGAATCTACGATGTGGGAGAGGGTAAGACCTTGGTTGTATATGACTGCCATGTTCATTGGCGCAGCACTGATTATCCGCGTAGCCTCTACGGACCGTACTACACCGGGCGGCAATAATTTGGCTGCCGATGATACGGACACTGAAATGGAATATATCAACATGGCTGTGGAAAACTCCATGTTGGATGACTACTCACTGTATGTTTATCTTGCCGATTCTGAAGCAGAATAACTACTTAACTAATTGAAAAATGAAAAAGCTGATCGTTTTATTTGTGATGATATGCGGTATGATGCCTTTGCTTTGGGCTACCGACGGATGTGACCAACACTTGACTCAAGATGAGTTCCGTGCCAAGCAGAAGGCTTTTATCACAGAAAAAGCCGGATTGACCAAGGAGGAAGCAACCAAATTCTTTCCCCTTTACTTTGAGTTGCAAGACAGGAAGAAGCAACTCAATGACGAAGCATGGAATCTGCTTCGGAAAGGAAAAGATGAAAAGACAACCGAGGCCCAGTATGCCGAAATCATGGAGGGGGTTTATGATGCCCGCATTGCTTCCGATCGTTTGGACAAGACATACTTTGATAAATTCAAGAAGATTCTCTCTTGCAAAAAGATATATCTGGTGCAGAGAGCAGAGATGCGATTCCATCGAGAATTGCTGAAAGGCATGAATCAGAAAGGGAAGGGCGGACCGGATAAGAAACAACCGTCGAAGAAATAAAAACAGATGGTCTGTTTGCATAAAACAGACCATCTGTTGAGGCCTGATAGATCATCTGTTTACCCCAAACAGATGATCTATTTTTTTTGTTCCAATGCTTTCGCTTCATTCCACAGTTTGTCCATCTCTTCGAGCGTCATATCGTGGAGACTTTTTCCTTCTTTGATGCTGTGTGCTTCCACATAATTGAAGCGGCGGATGAACTTCTGGTTCGTGTGTTCCAGTGCATTGTCCGGGTTGATTTTGTAGAGGCGGGCAGCATTGATGAGGCTGAACATCACATCGCCGAACTCGGCTTCTGCCTTGTCTTTGTCCATGTGGGCTACTTCTGCCTGAAATTCCTGGATTTCCTCTTTCACTTTGTCCCAGACTTGTTCGCGTTCCTCCCAGTCGAAACCAACATTCCGTGCCTTGTCCTGGATGCGATAAGCCTTGATAAGCGAGGGGAGGGCGGCAGGTACACCGCTTAATACGGTTTTGTTCCCGTCTTTTTCTTTCAGCTTCAGCTGTTCCCAGTTTTCGGAGACTTGTCCGGCAGTTTCGGCTTTTACATCACCGAATACGTGAGGATGGCGGAAGATCAGTTTCTCGCAGAGATGATCGCATACATCCTTCATGTCAAAATCGCCGGTTTCGGAGCCTATCTTGGCATAGAAAGCTACGTGCAGCAGTACGTCTCCCAGTTCTTTACAGATGTCTTTCTTGTCGTCGCGCATCAGGGCGTCGCACAGTTCATAAGTCTCTTCGATGGTGTTGGGGCGCAGGCTTTCGTTCGTCTGCTTGCGGTCCCAGGGACATTTCTCGCGGAGTTCGTCGAGAATGTCGAGGAAGCGTCCGAAGGCTTCCATTTGTTCTTTTCTTGTATGCATGATATTAATTGTTTAATGCTTTTTCCATTCTTCGTAAGAGATGAGCAGCCCTATCACTTCGGAATAGTTTTTCCGCCCGCTTTGTATTTTGTTTCCTTTCAGGTACAAATCGTATATCCAGTCTTGAATATCGCCTATGAGCGGGCTGTATTTTTCCATCCAGTATTCTTGGTTTTTCCTTGCCAGTTCGATGATTTCGGGACGTATCCGGTTGAAGAGCTGCGTGTATTCTTCTTCGCTCATCAGGCGGCGGGCGTTGCCCAGCACATGGCTGAGAACAGAAAAGTATCCGCTGAAACGGATGCCCATTGCCTGCGAACGTGTGCAAACCTGATAGGCGTAGAAGTTGGCCTCCGCTTCGCTGGTGATGCCCAGCAGGTGTGCCAGTTCGTGAGCATAGGTAGCCGGATAATTGGCGGGAAGTAAATCCCCGTTTAGCGTAAACTCGCAGAAGAAAGGTCCCATGCTGCCGGTCACGCCCACCATTGAGATGAACGGGGTAAAGAGCATTGTCTTTGCCCGCGGAGACGGGTGGGGGGGGCGATGCACAGCGAGGCTGTCGCTTAGCTGATTGTATAGCCGGACGGTCTCTTTGCATATCAAGTCCTTATCGATACTGCTTACCGGGGTGTACGAACGGTTCAGTTGAGTAATATAATTGTCTACGAATGCTTGAAAATTCTCTGGTGTATAGGCCGTGTAGGGAATCCCGCTTCGTTGATAAAAATTGCTTTGAGAATAGTTGAGCCCCCAAGCCAGATAGAACCATACATATATCCATAGCAGATATTCCACATCGTGCAGCAGTAACTTCTTCCACGGCGTTTTTTTACGGATGCGGCCGTAAATGGGATATACTATGATCCCCGCAATGCTGAGAAATATAAACAAATCGCCTACGGCAAAAGGAACTAAATTGGAAAAGAACGACAGTACGTAGGAGATGACGGGATAAATCGTTTGCGAATATATATTTCCCAAAGCAGGGATCCACTGCGTGACCCATACAAGGAGCAGCAACGCTCCCAGCACTACGTATCTTACTTTCAGCTTCCGTTTCATCATTCGTAGAATATTTGTCCAACAAAAATATGCATTTAATAAACGTCACGCGAAAAAATACCTTTATATTTGCAAAAAAAACTGTTAATGACTACTCGATGGTTTGTCATAACAGGAACATTTGTTCAACATAAACTGATTAAAATATGGCAACAGTAGAAGAAATTGAAATGTATTGCCGGAACTGTGCACTACGTGACTTTGTGAATGGAAAAGGACTTATTTGCAAGCGCACCGGGGACCTTCCTGCATTTGAGGGAACATGCGAGAACTTTGAGAAAGATGAAGTGTTGGAGAAAATGGCTCCTCCCAAACCGGACGATTTTCCGGTGACAAAGACAAGAGAAGAATTGCTTGCCGAAGAGAATCTTCCTAAAGGTGTGCTGTATGCAGTGGGTGCCAGTATTCTTGGAGCTGCGGCATGGGCTTTGATATCTGTCTCTACGGGCTATCAGATAGGATATATGGCTATCGGGGTAGGTTTCCTTGTTGGTTTTGCCATGCGGCAGGGCAAGGGAATACGTCCTGTCTTTGGTATTATCGGGGCAGTTCTGGCACTAATCAGCTGTATTTTAGGAGATTTCTTCTCTTTCGTAGGATATATAGCACAGGATTATGAGGTGAGCTATATGGAGGTTTTGCTTAAAGCCGATTATGGAGAACTTGCCTCGCTGATGCTGGAAAATCTGGCTTCCATGACTGCATTATTCTATGGGATCGCTGTTTATGAGGGATTTAAATTGTCTTTTCGTGCACAGAATCAGCCCGAGGGTGGTCAGATTTGAATTTTAATTATTAATTTTGCAGCCGTTATTTTTTGAACAAGAACATTATATATAGATAAAGAAACAACATGGAATTAGCAAGTAAGTACAATCCCGCTGACGTGGAGGGAAAGTGGTACCAATATTGGTTGGACCACAAATTATTCAGTTCGAAACCCGATGGTCGTGAGCCCTACACCATCGTCATTCCGCCCCCTAACGTCACCGGCGTGCTCCACATGGGACACATGCTTAATAATACCATTCAAGATATCCTGGTGCGTCGTGCCCGCATGGAAGGCAAGAATGCCTGCTGGGTGCCCGGAACCGACCACGCATCCATCGCTACCGAGGCTAAGGTGGTGAATAAACTTGCTGCACAAGGCATCAAGAAGACCGACCTTACCCGCGACGAGTTCCTGAAGCATGCTTGGGAGTGGACCGACGAACACGGCGGCATTATCTTGAAGCAGCTTCGCAAACTGGGAGCTTCCTGCGACTGGGACCGTACGGCGTTCACTATGGACGAGAAACGCAGCGAAAGTGTACTCAAAGTATTTGTAGACTTGTACAATAAAGGTCTGATCTACCGCGGCGTTCGTATGGTAAACTGGGATCCGAAGGCGCTGACTGCCCTTAGCGATGAAGAAGTAATCTACAAGGAAGAGCACAGCAAGCTGTACTATCTGAAGTATATGGTAGAGGGTGACCCCGAAGGACGTTATGCCGTAGTTGCTACAACTCGTCCCGAAACCATCATGGGTGATACGGCTATGTGTATCAACCCCAACGACCCGAAGAACACCTGGCTGAAAGGCAAGAAAGTGATTGTACCGTTGGTAGGCCGTGTCATTCCGGTGATCGAAGATGAATATGTAGACATTGAATTCGGTACCGGTTGTCTGAAGGTTACTCCTGCCCACGATGTGAACGACTACATGCTGGGCGAGAAATACAATCTGCCGAGCATCGACATCTTCAATGATAACGGGACGCTCAGCGAAGCGGCCGGACTGTACGTAGGTATGGATCGTTTCGACGTACGCGAGCAGATAGAGAAGGACCTCGTTGCTGCCGGACTGATGGAGAAGACCGAAGCGTATACGAATAAGGTAGGTTTCTCCGAACGTACCAATGTTGCCATCGAACCGAAGCTTTCCATGCAATGGTTCCTGAAGATGCAGCACTTTGCCGATATGGCTCTGCCGCCGGTAATGAATGATGAACTGAAGTTCTATCCTGCCAAATATAAGAATACGTATAAGAACTGGTTGGAGAATATCAAGGACTGGTGTATCAGCCGTCAGCTGTGGTGGGGACACCGCATTCCTGCTTACTTCCTGCCTGAAGGCGGTTATGTTGTAGCTGCTACTGCCGAAGAAGCACTGAAACTGGCTAAAGAAAAGACGGGCAATGCCGATCTGAAAATGGAAGATCTCCGCCAGGATGAAGACTGTCTGGATACGTGGTTCTCTTCTTGGTTGTGGCCTATCTCTTTGTTCGATGGCATCAACAATCCGGGGAATGAAGAAATCAAATACTACTATCCTACCAGTGACTTGGTGACGGGGCCGGATATCATCTTCTTCTGGGTAGCCCGCATGATTATGGCAGGCTATGAGTACGAAGGTCAGATGCCGTTCAAGAACGTGTACTTCACGGGTATCGTTCGCGACAAGTTGGGACGCAAGATGTCCAAGTCGCTCGGTAATTCTCCCGATCCGCTGGAATTGATTGAAAAGTACGGTGCCGACGGTGTACGTATGGGTATGATGCTTTCGGCTCCTGCCGGAAATGACATCCTCTTTGACGATGCACTTTGTGAGCAGGGACGTAACTTCAACAATAAGATATGGAATGCTTTCCGCTTGATAAAAGGTTGGACAAACGGTATGGGATCGGTAGAAATGCCGGCAGATGCCCATATTGCAGTACAATGGTTTGCGTTGCGCCTGGATGCTGCTTCTATCGAGATTGCCGACTTATTCAGCAAGTATCGTTTGAGCGAAGCATTGATGGTGGTTTACAAGCTCTTCTGGGATGAGTTCTCTTCCTGGTTGCTGGAAATTGTAAAACCTGCCTACGGACAACCTGTCAATGGTTTTATCTATGGAATGGTGCTCGACTCCTTCGAACGTTTGCTCGAACTGTTGCATCCCTTCATGCCGTTCATTACGGAAGAACTTTGGCAGCAGTTGCGTGAACGCAAGCCGGGCGAGAGCTTGATGGTTCATCAGATGGAGAAAGTGGAAACGAATGTTGCAAACGAACCGCTCCTGCAAGAGTTTGAGGTGGCAAAGGAAATCATCGGTAATGTCCGTACGATTCGTGCGCAGAAGAACATCGCTTTGAAAGAGGCGCTCGAGCTTCAGATTGTCGGTGCCAATCCGGTAGAAGGTATGAATCCGGTAATCATGAAGATGTGCAATCTTTCTGCCATCCAGGTGGTAGCAGCCAAAGCCGACGGTGCTGCTGCTTTCATGGTGGGCACTACGGAATATGCAGTGCCTCTGGGCAATATGATTGATGTGGAAGCTGAGATAGCCCGCATGGAAGCCGAACTGAAGCATAAAGAAGGTTTCCTGCAAGGAGTATTGAAGAAGCTGAGTAACGAGAAGTTTGTGAACAATGCTCCGGCTGCTGTCCTTGAAATGGAGCGTAAGAAGCAAGCTGATGCCGAAAGTATCATCAAGTCGCTGAAAGAAAGTATTGCAGCACTGAAAAAGGCATAAATAAAATTTTTCTGGGGGAGTTGATTCCCAAAGAAATCATGATAATGAACCGGTTCTTGAAACATCTGCAGTTTCAAGGGCCGGTTTCTTTTTTATATCCGGGGCATGAATGAATTCTCGGTTATTTTTCTATTTTTGCTAAAAAAAGCTCTTTTTAGTTTAGGAACTCGCCGGAGCTAATTGCCTTTAATATAAAGACCTTAGCATAAATATGTGTTATGCTAGGAAAAGGATATATAATATAAATCATTACCAAGAAAAGCCTATGAAGAGAGTTTTAAATTGTTTTTTATTGCTGTTTGTAGTAGCGGCCGCCTGTGCCGCTACTACAAAGAGTGTATCTGTCTACACCCAGCGCCCTGCCGACCCGGAAGCGGTTTACTTTACCCCCGCGGATTATCAGATAAAGGCGGATGGCAGTATGGACGTCAGCGACGAATTGCAACGGGCGCTGAATGATGTAAAGGAGAAGTATAACTTTGGAATCGTCTTCCTGCCCGAAGGGAATTACCGCATCTCGAAGACGATCTACATCCCCAATGCCGTGCGCCTGATAGGTTACGGCAAGAATCGCCCGGTGATATCTCTGGCCCGGAATTCTCCCGGTTATCAGCAGGAAGTGGCGACGGACAAAGGTGGGGCAAACTACATGTTCTGGTTTACGGGCGGCTTGGTGCGTCCCGGCAGTGAACCGAGGGATGCAGGAGCCGGAACATTCTACAGTGCCATCTCCAACGTCGACCTGAAGATAGAAGCCGGCAATCCGCATGCAGTGGCATTGCGCACGCACTTTGCCCAGCATAGTTTTGTATCGCACGTCGATATCCACATCGGGGAGGGCAAAGCGGGATTGTTCGACGTGGGAAATGAAATGGAAGATGTCCGCTTCTTCGGTGGAGACTATGGTATCTATACCACCAAGACCTCGCCCAGCTGGCAGATGATGATCATAAATACCTATTTCGAAGGGCAGCGCAAAGCAGCCATCCGTACGCAGGAAGGCGGACTGACCATCGTACGCCTGCATGCCCGCAACGTTCCGGTAGTGATAGAACTGAATCCGAACCGCTCGGACAAGATTTATATGGAAGATTGCGTTTGGGAAGGAGTGAAGACCGCCGGAATCATTGTCAGCAACGAAGGCCTGAGCCCGAACCAGTTGAGCATGCAGCGCGTGGTCTGCAACCAGGTGCCGGTGTTTGTCCGCTTCCGCGAGTCAGGCAAGCAGATAGATGGTGATGGCCGGTTGTATCGGGTGAACGACTTCTCGTACGGACTGCATCTCAAAGACATGTCCGCCACTCAGGAATACAAAACGGAGATAGCGATGGAACGCTTGAGTAAGATGCCCCCGCCTCCGGTAAATGATATTCCTGCTACTCCCGCTATCTCCCGTTGGGTGAATATCCGCGATTTGGGAGCGAAGGGAGACGGAGAGAGCGACGATACGGAAGTCTTCAGAAGAGCGATAGAGGAATACGATGTGATTTATGTGCCGCAAGGTTGGTACATCGTCTCCCAGAGCTTGAAGCTGAAGAAAAATACGGCTCTTATTGGGCTGAACCCCGTTTCCACTCAACTGAAACTGAAAGAAAGTACACCGGCATTCAGTGGCTTCGGCAGTCCGGTACCTCTGTTGGAGACTCTGCAAGGCGGCAGTAACTTCGTTTCCGGTATCGGGCTGAACACGGGAGCGTACAACTACCGCGCAGTGGGTTGTAAGTGGATGGCGGGAGCCGATTCTTATATGAACGATGTGAAGTTCCTCGGCGTTCATGGCACGATGGAAAAGGGACCGTTGAACCGGCCGCAACAGAGACGCGGCAACGCTCCGCAGATCAGTTCTCCCGAGGAACCCGTATGCTTCCAAGGCAAAGACAAGTCTTGGGACAACCAGCATTGGAGCCTGTGGATAACCAATGGTGGAGGCGGTGTCTTCAAGGACATCTGGACAGCAAGCAGCTATGCTACGAATGGCGTCTATGTGAATAATACCGCTACCGCCGGACGCATTTACGCTATGTCGGTGGAGCACCATGTGCGTAATGAAGTTCGCTTCAAGAACGTTTCCAACTGGCGGGTCTATGCGCTTCAGTTGGAAGAGGAAACCCGTGAAAGTCCCGACTGCCAGCAGATAGAATTGCAGGATTGCAGTAACATGCTGTTTGCCAATCTTTATCTGTTCAGGGTGATTCGCGTAGATACTCCGTTCCCATACGCCATACGAACCTGGAACTGTCGAGATATCGAATTCTATAACGTTCATAACTTTACGCAGATGCGTTTCACTACCGACTTGGTTTGCTACGACATGAACACCCGTCAGGACGTCCGTCCCTGGGAGTTTACCCGCCTGACCATAACGGGAAAAGAACCCCGTCTGGTTCCCCTGCAGGCCGAACCGGGTAAGCTGGAAATGCTGGCTACCGGATTTGAGTATGCCGAAGGTATGACGCGCGACAGCAAAGGCAACGTCTATTTCAGCGAAGAGCGGATGCGCCGCGTCTACAAATGGGATGTCGAGACAGAGCAGTTATCGCTCGTTGCCGACTTCCCCTGGCAACCGCTGTCCCTTGCTTGCGATACACAAGATAACCTGCTTGTCTTTTTCAAATACTATCCTCAACCGGGAAATATCGTCAATGGTCGTCCCGAAACCATCACCGAACTGCCCGATGCTGCCGGAACCACCTACAGCTATTGGGGAAACAACGGTTTTGCCGTCTGGGTCTATTCCATCCGTCCAGACAATCCCGAAGAAACGATTCAAAAGCTGCAACGGGTGCCGATGGGCAGTGTCCCGTCTGTTGCCAAGAGCCTCTACCCGGCCCACCGCTGGAGAGACTTGCACGATTTTGATGAAATCTCCGTCCGTAAGCCCGAGTATTGCTTTATTGCTCCGGATGGCGTAACGATTATTCCCGAGCAGTACGACTTTGCCCGTTCCTCTTCTGTGCTGGAAGCTGTGCCAGGCAAGCCTTTCTATGCTTCGGACGAGTACAACCATCTGCTGGCACGGATGGACGTCAAGCCCGACGGCTCGTTGCAGAATCTGACCCACTTCGTCCGTCAGGGCGAGTTTGGTTCTGCCGTCGATAAACGGGGAAATGTGTACGTGGCCGAAGGACATATTTATGTCTTCGATGCTCAAGGCAAACAGATCAATCTGATTCGCGTACCCGAACGCCCTACCTCCATCGTTGTGGCAGGCAAGGATGGCAATACCTTATTTATTGCCGCCCGTTCCTCCTTATATAGATATACTATTCAACCCTAATAAGATTACAGAAATGAAAAACAAAGTGAAAACTATCCTCCTGTCGGCCTTGGCAGCGTCCTTGTTCGTCCAGTGTACACCGACTGAACAGACGTTTAAAGTGGAGCTTGACAGTACGAAAGAAGTATCGGGCAAGAAGTTTGCCTTGAAAGACATCAATCCCCAACTACCTACCGATTGGGATGCGTATAAATTCGTGGTCATTGAGTACAAAAG
Organism: Bacteroides sp. GD17; assembly: GCF_038448625.1. Classification (NCBI taxonomy): domain Bacteria; kingdom Pseudomonadati; phylum Bacteroidota; class Bacteroidia; order Bacteroidales; family Bacteroidaceae; genus Bacteroides; species Bacteroides sp. GD17. The sequence continues at coordinate 348,898 of NZ_JBCEZS010000003.1, read as the reverse complement.
TACCACTGCCCAGCGTTTCCAGCTTGGTTTCACTACCGATAGCGGTTACAACGAGTTGCGCATCATGTGCTATGTACCCAATGCCTGGAACAAACTTGCCATTCCATTGAAATACTTCACCGAGTTGCCCGATGCAGCCGTAGACCTGGCAGCTACCTTCAACCATGCCCGCTACACCGGCTGGATCAACCTGGGAGGTAAACGCGGCCCGCTTCAGGGAGTTGATTCTATCGGCATCCGCATGCGTAAGCCTATTCACAACCCCACGATCGAGATCCGTTCCATCACCCTGGCTACGGAAGATCCGGGTGATGTATACATGGGCGACATTCCTGCCGTAGATGAGTTCGGACAGTCCAATCTGGTGGAATATGCCGGAAAGGTTTCTTCTTTGGAGCAACTGAAGAAGGAGTGGGAAGAAGAAGACAATGAAGTGGTGACCACCGATGCTTATAATTACTCCAAGTTTGGCGGTTACAAGCAGCAACGTGTGAAAGCCACCGGATTCTTCCACACCCAGAAGATTGGCGACCGTTGGTGGTTTGTCGATCCGGAAGGCTATCTGTTCCTTTCTGTCGGAGTAGACTGCGTCAGCCCCGGTGGTGGCGGTAATGTGCGCGATATCGACAAACGTGACGGCATGTACAAGGAGCTTCCTCCTGCCGACTTGATGGCGAAAGTCTCCGGCCGGAATTATCGCGGCAATAACTCTGCCTCTTTCGGTTTCTGGAACCAGTACCGTCGCTATGGCGATGACTTCCCAGAGAAGTCCAAAGAGCTGATCTTTAAACGTATGGACAAATGGGGCTTGAATACAATAGCCAACTGGTCGAGCGGCGAAGTGATGAATATGAACCGGAAGGCATTCCTCATACCGCTGCGCGATATCGGTATAGAGCACGATTTGATGGGACTTTGCGATGTGTATGATCCTGTTTTTAAAGCTAAAGTCGATAAATCTCTTGCCGAGTTCGTGGCTCCTTACAAGAACAATCCCTGGCTGATCGGTTATTTCATTGGCAACGAACCTGCCTGGCTGGACGAAGAAGCCCGTCTGTGCGGCTTGATCCTCGATGGCAAAGACCGTCCTATTAAAACTGCCTTGAAGAAATATCTGGAGGAGAATGGCGATACTGCTGAAAACCGCAAGGAGTTTGTCTTTTCCACTTTCCGCACTTTCCTGGCCACTACCAATCAGTTGCTGAAGAAACATGACCCGAACCATCTGAACCTCGGCATCCGTTTCGGTAATATCCTCGAATTGGATGAAGAAATCCTTGAGATGTGCGGCGAATCGTTCGATGTACTGAGCTTTAATTGTTACGATTTGGTTCCCAACCCGGCAATGTTGGACCGTGCGTTGAAGATAGCCAAACTGCCGATGATTATCGGTGAATACCACTTCGGTACGGTAGACAGAGGCATGGCTCAGTCTTTGTGGCAGGTCGACTCGCAGGAACAACGCGGAGTGGCTTATCGTTACTATACCGAAAATGCTTATGCACATCCGGGTCTGATCGGTACCGGTTACTTCCAGTGGTGCGATCAGGACCTGACGGGACGTCGTGACGGTGAGAACTACAACTGTGGTTTGGTCGATGTGACTGATCGTCCGTACAAAGAACAAGTGGAAGCTATGATGGAAACAGCCAAGGTCTTGTATGACGTCCATTCGGGAACGAAGGCTCCGATAGACCGTAAGCCGGAGAATGCCCGCGGGCATGAAGCTATTCCTGATTTGTGGAATGAGTAAGTTGCTAAATAAGTAATAAACAAAAAAGGTAATGACATATTCACGAAATGTGAAGTCATTACCTTTTTTATTTGTATTGCTAAAGTCTTACTTGAATAACTCTGCCACGCACCACATCAACCTTGCTGTAGTATGCGTCCAGATCTCCTTGTAAGTACAATTATTCTGCATCGGGAAGTAAGGCTCGTCATCATTCTCGAAAGTTTCTATACCTACGGGCACTGCACCTACCACATCTCCTGCGTAAGCTCCATAGAGTGGGGGATAATCATATCCGTCTCCATAAACCGTACTCATGGCAAATGGGTTATATCCTAAGATATATTCCAATTGCCGGGTTGCTATATCCTTCAGTTGTCGGTCATCCAGCAGACGGGCAAGGATAAAGGCGGCTTTTGCCTTTCCCATAACTACAGCGTGGAAGCCTCTGAACTGATAGGCAACGGGGAAGCGGCGCAGATAAAAGTCCTTTGACAGAGGGATGCCGTTGCGTACCTGTGCATTGTATTCTTCCAGACTGGGCAAGCCTACTTGATCTCCTTCGTGATACAGATTGCTGTAGTCCGTGTTGTTCACTTCGTATACGGCACTTGGCAACACTTCGTAAGGAGCAATCATCCGGGCGATGTCCCGCAGATAGTCCGCGTATGCTTCGCAGGCAGCCTGCCACGACGGAGCATCGGCATGCGTGGGAGCATCGGTCAGCAACATGGAAAGTCCTTCGACCATCAGATGTTCCTGGCTTTGGTGATAATAGGCAAGGATGCGCTTCTTCCGGGAGGACTCGTAGAAGAATCCCCTGAGGGGAGTTTTCCAATCATTACGTTTTTCCAGCTGTTGGCAGGCCATGACGGTACGTGCCAGTCGGGCAGCCCAGTCCAGGTAGTACTGGTCTTGCGTCAGGCGGTACAGGCGCATGGCGGTGACGGTTGCCAGGGCATATAAATCTGCCTCATTGTTCTCCGTCCGTTGCGTATCGAGCAGGTCGATGGCGAACCGGAAATCTTCCGTGGCACAATTGCGGCACCAGCGGGCAAATACCGGGTCTTTCTTTTCAAAATGCGGCACGGCGAGGGCACAGTAAGAGGCGGCTTTCAAGTTGTCTGTAGGCGTGTTGCGGGCTTCTGCCTGCATATCGTCCTTATCGCCGCGGATGTTTTTGGTCCAGATGCCGATAATCAGTCCTCCCAGGCGGTAACCGTCGCCGAAACGGGTACGCATAACCCAGTTCAACCCCCAACGTGCTTCTTCCAACAGGCGCTCGTAGAAGATGCTGTCCTTGCCTTGTACGGCGTTTGCCATCTCCAAGAGGGCGATGCCCGATTCGGCAGTGTTTCCGGTTCCTTGCGTCAGGTCGGCGGCATCATGCCAACCGCCGGAAACGCTCAGGCTGCGTCCGTCCGGATGATACATGAAGACATCCTGGTGGCATTCCTGGTGGATGCCCGGCTGGTCGAATCCGCAACGCTCGGAGAAGAAGAAGTTCAGCGTGTGCCAGGCTGTGGATAGGTAGGCATCATTCCCGATGGGGAATGGCTTTGACTGCAGGTCACCGATGGAGAGCATGTATTGTCCCGGAGTGTCGAAGTCGCTGAAGTCCAGCAGCAGGAAGCCCTTGTCCAGCTTCTTGCCTGCTCCTTGATAGGCTATGGCTCCGGTGGCGGTGTTGCGCAGGCTGAAAGAGCTTTCCTTCACGTTCTGCACAAGTGCCTGCTTGCGTGCTCCGGGTTTATATCCGCTATGGCTGTAGGCTATTGCCTGCTTGCGCAGGTCGAAGCCGCGGCTGTTTTCGGCTTCCACTTTTTCGATGCGCATATCGTCTACATACAGGCTCATCTTCTCGCTGGCTCCGGCGGGGGCACCTGCCAGCATGATGTTTACGGAGAAACCGGTGACGCAATCGCGATACAAGTCGGGTATCTCCCAAACGATGCGCTGCCACTTGTTGGGATAGACCGTTTCGAAGTGCTGTCCTTCAAAGCGTCCCGGCGTGGGCATCGGCTTTTCTCCTTCATTATAGAGGGTGAACCCGGCAAAAGTCAAGTACACACCCGGAGCATCGACGTACACCCAGACGGAAAAGCGGTTGTAATCCCGTAAATCTTCCCGGTTGAGCGGGCGGATAATCTCAGGGGTGGCATAGTTGCGGTTGGTGGGGTTCTTCTTTCCCAGCGAAGCCGGAGTGTCCAGACGCACACTTCCTTTGCCCGATATGGTGAGCTCCCGGTCTATATGCAGTGTTCCGGGGCCGGTATGGCGTAGGGAAGCGAAGTCTTCGGCAAGGGGTAACTCCCGGCTTTTCAGTACTTCTTTTTTGTACCACCGGGTCAGTCCGGCATGTTCGGGGTTGGCTTTCAGGATGTGATGCACGTAGTTGCTTTCTTTCAGTTGCTTCTCCAACTCAGCATCCGGTTTCCACGGAGCTTGGGCATGGGCTTGTATACAAAGTACCAGCAGTAATATCTTTATGATGTATTTCATTGTATTCAGGGTTTAGTATTGGGATATGCGTGGAAAGGCGCTTTGAATTCCGGGCGCAGCGTATAGGTATCTTCCAAAGGAAAATCGGCGGGGACTTCCTGGGTAACGGCACCGGTGGCGGCCCATTCGCAACCACGGAGCAGGGTTACCTGGAAACCGGTGCATAGCATGGAGTAAATCATATTAGGATCATTGCCGCAATGTCCCAGCAGGTCGACAAAGACACGTCCTTTTCCATACTTCACGGTCCACATCAACGGTTCGTGGCGACCACGCTCGAAGGCCGTTGCCAGGATTTCCATATTCTTCACCGGTCCGCGCAGGCGGGTATAAATTTCGTCTTTGAAGTGTTTCCACCGGGGGCGCAGTCCGTTCAGTATAGGATGGTCGAGTACGACATGCTCTATCACCGTTTCGTGTTGCAGCCCGTGGTAGCCGGCATATCCCGGAGAATAATCGTATACATACTGTCCGTCTTTCAGGTAGAGGTAGGGGCCGTCCTTTTCATTCCGACCGTCCCAGGCAGCCATGCCTATGATTTCATTATACTCTTTCCAGTCGGCCATCGGAACAACGGAGGAGTGGATGACGACTACCCCGCCGCCATTGGCAACGTATTTCTCGAATTCTTTCCGTACGGATTCTATCCATGTGGCTCCACCATAGTTGATGACAACCAGATCATATTTATGGAAATCGGGCTTGAAGGTACTGATGTCTCCGCCGAAATTGGGAGTAAAGGCAAAATCTACTTTGAACATTCCGCTGTTCTCCAGTATCTGCTTCATGGCTTCGCAAGCACCTTCCCAGTAGTGGCTGCCGTCTGCTCCGGCTATCATCATGGTTTTGATTACTTTCTTTTGCTGCGCTTGTACGGGTGAGGAGATTCCTATATAAGTAAGGAATGCTATTAAGAGAATGATTCTTGTTTTCATTTAGTGGAGGATTTAAAGTTCTTGTTTGTAGGATTCCATTCGATGCGGTCGTAGCAACGCGTCGCTTGCAGATTATAGCCCCGCTCGTCTACGCTGAACTTTCCGTCTTTGAAGTAGGAGATGTAGAGTTCGGAGATTCCGTCATTGTTCCGGTCTTCTACCAGCATGTTGTACTTGTCGGTAACATAAATCTCGTCCGAGATGTACTGAATCTCTTTGGTGTAATTGTCCACGATGACGTAATACGCTTTAAAGAGGTCGAACGTGGGATAATGCCCGTTATCCCGCCCGAAGAGCATGACTTCTTCCAGTGCAGCGTCTCCATCCATATTGGCAAGTACGGACTGTTGCAGGGAGAAACCTGGCTTTTGGGCTTGTGGGGGAATGTTGTTCCATCCTTCTTGATGGGCTGTCACCGAGAATTGTGCTTGCGCGTTGAGGGTATACGCCAGCACGGAGAGCAGATAAATCAATTTTCTCATTTGATGTGTTTTTAGTTAATAAGATATTTAATAGATTACTAATCTACCAATAAGACAACGGAGAAGATGTCTTTCCTAAATACATTTAGGATATATTATGAAATGCATAAATCTCATATAGAGGGATATAAAGAGAAAAGTTCTTCGGCATTAAGAGAAAAAGTCTGGACTATAGGAAGAAAAGTTGTGTTCTTTAGTAACTATTCTCTGTTCAAGCCTTGCGAACGGATATTCACAGTGCTTGAATATGTATTCGCACAGCGCGAACGGATATTCGCAAGCTTTAAACAGAGAATTAGATAACCAAAGAATCCCTTTCAAAGTACTGATTAGTTCTTTGTCAATGCAATATTCATCAGTAGCGAAAGCAGTATAGGCAGATAGTCTTTCAACTTCACTCTCAGTATTTTCAAAGCCTGCTGAATGCGGTAATCTACAGTTTTAGGAGAAACATCCAGTACTTCTGCTATTTCTTTATAACTCAGATTGCGGAAGCGATGCATGATGAATGCTTCCTTATAGGAAGGTGGCAGCTCATCTATTGCCTTTTGGATATGTTTACTCAATTCATTGATTAGTAGTACATCTGCGTCTTGCAGCGAAGCATACATTCTTTCATAATATGCTGCATCTGCCCGTTGCTTTACTTCATTTTGCACAACGCGGGTCATGGAACGATGATATACCGATTTGAAAAGATATTGTTTAAGGGAGTATTCAATGACGGGTCTTTCTCTATTCTCCCAAAGCCACAGCATGACATCTTGAACTATTTCCTCGGCATCTTCCAATCTGACGAAACGGTAACAATAGGTGCAGAGCAAGGCATAGTATTTTTGGAATAATCTATCAAAAGCGCTTCTGTCTCCTTGCTGCATGGCAAATAATAAAGATGTATCTTCTGATATAGTGTCCTTCATTGTAGGGGTTTGTTATTATTGTACAAAAATAGCCTTTTTTCCTATTATAATCTCACTGTATAAAATATTTTTTCAATTTCTGTTTAGGAGTTTTTTTACCTCGTTTGTCTTAATAGTAAAGCTAGCAATAAAATTTATGGTAAAAAGAGAAGGGATGGAAGAACTGCTTCTTCGTTATTATGACGGAGAAACAACGGAAGAAGAAACAACTTCGGTAGAGGAGTGGTTGGAGGCTTCCGATGAAAACCGCAGGATAGCCCGACAGATTCAATCGGTGAGTTTGGCTACGGATATGGCGCAGCTATCACCAAAGTTGGATATAAGGAAGGCTTTGATGAACACTCATCGAAAGATGAAACAGAAAAAAGTTAATAGGTATCAAGTATTATTTAGAGGGATGCAACGGGCGGCCGCCATTTTATTTATCCCTTTGGTAATATCGTGGTGCATCCTTTATTTTGGTAAGGATAACCAGGAGATACAAATGATGGAAGTCAAAACGAATCCGGGAATGACTACTTCTGTAGAACTGCCGGATGGCACGAAAGTCATTTTGAATTCATCGTCTTCATTGCAATATCCTTCTCGGTTTTCGGATGAAAAAAGAGAAGTGAAATTAGTTGGTGAGGCTTTTTTTAGTGTAAAGAAGGATGAAAAGCAATTTGTGGTCAATGCGTTGAACGGTTCGGAAATAATAGTTTACGGAACGGAATTCAATGTTGAGGCTTATCAGGAAGACGAGACAGTACAAACCACGTTAGTATCGGGTAAAGTCGGTTTTTCTTATATAAATAAGGAAAAGAGGGAACAACTGATGATACAACCCGGGCAAAAGGTTGTTTATGATATTGCCCGGAAAAAGGTAGTGGTAAAGGCTGCGAATGTAGATATAGAAACTTGCTGGAAAGATGGATGCCTGATTTTCAGGAATACTCCTTTTGAAGAGGTACTGAAGAGTTTGAGCAAACGATATAATGTAACGTTTGTATTGAAGAATCCTTCATTGAAACAAAATTCTTTTACAGCAACATTCACTAAACAGCGGCTGGAACGTATATTGGAGAATTTCCATATATCTTCGAACATACGGTTTAAGTTTGTAGAAGATGGAGATATAAATGTAGAGAGACAAGTAATTGAAGTTTATTAACCCTTAAAAGAATGATTCAATGAAGAAGAACACACGTTAAAAAAACATGCAAGAAAATGTTGGCGCATTTTCCTGCATGAAAACTGTACTTTTTTAGAAAATCTGTTTGGCGACAGATTAAAGTAACTTTATTTTTTTCACTAGAAATCAATGCAAAATTATGAAAAAACACATTTGTATCCAATCATTTAGGGCAAAAAGTGTCCTGATGGGAGGTATAAGAAAAATTCCTCTTGCTATGAGATGTACATTCTTTATGCTATTTTGTTTGGTCGGTATGACATTTGCCAATGATGGCTATGCCCAAAAAACAATGTTGAACATTACTCTTAATAATAGGACGGTCGATGAAGTATTGACAGAACTGGAACAGGGCACCGAGTTCGTATTCTTCTATAACAACAAACAAGTAGACGTTGACCGTCGTGTATCCGTTAAAGCGAATAACAAAACTATATTCAAAGTCTTGGACGAGGTTTTTAAAGGTACGAATATTACTTATAAGGTATTAGATCGTAATATAATCTTGTATGATAAGGCGATAGGTGCAGAAGGGGTACAGGCTACCCTGCAAGCCATAACGGTCAAAGGATCTGTTGTGGATGCCTCCGGCGAACCGGTTATCGGTGCCAGTGTTCAGGTGAAAGGTACCGGTACGGGTGTGATTACCGATATTGACGGTAACTTCATTTTGAGCAATGTGGCTCAGGATGCTGTTTTGGTCATCAGTTATGTGGGATATAAGACACAGACGGTCGGCGTAGGCGGAAAGACTTCTGTCAAAGTTATCTTGCAGGAAGATGCCGAGATGCTGGACGAAGTAGTTGTTGTGGGTTACGGTGTTCAGAAGAAACAATCTCTGACCGGTGCCGTTACCGCTATCAATTCTGATGACATCCAGACTACCAAGACCGAGAATCTGGTGAATAACATCCAGGGTAAGATGCCGGGTCTGTTGATTCGTCAGAAGACAGGTGAGCCGGGAACTTTTGATAATATGATCAGTATCCGTGGTTACGGCGACCCGTTGGTAGTAATTGATGGTGTGACACGCGAAAAAGACGAGCTGGCACAGCTGAGTTCCGAAGACATCGAAAGTATCTCTATTTTGAAAGATGCTTCTGCTGCCATTTACGGTATGAACTCTGCTAATGGCGTTATTATCGTTACCACAAAGAAAGGTGCTTCCGAGAAGACACGCATCTCTTATTCCGGCTTGTTCGGTATGAAGCAGGCTACCGGTATAGAAGAGACTGTAGATGCCTACACTTTCCGCACAATGGCCAACGAAATGGCACGCAACGGAAAGAAGTCCGAACCTTACACGCAAGACGTGTTGGATAAGTATAAAAATGGAGTGGAAGGCTATCAGGACTGGGATTGGCTGGATATGTACATGAATAAGCAGGCTTTCCAGACATCGCATACGCTTTCTGTTCGCGGCGGTTCCGACAAAGTGAAATATTTCGTAAGTTTCGGCTACAACCGCGACAACGGTTTGCTGAAGAATAATGTTCAGTACTACGAACGTTACAACCTCCGTACCAACTTGACCGCCGAACTGGCCAAGGGCCTGACGATGAATGTAAAGGTGTCCGGTCGTTGGGACCGTACGCAACGTCCTCGTGAAGACTTCCAGTGGACATTCAAAACCTTGTTGGTTAACGACCGCGGTGTAGGTCCCTATGCCATGGGTTCTACCGACCACTATTCCGATATTCAACCTGAAAGCAAGAATGCCGCTGCTCTGACGGATATCGATGCGGATGGTTATCGCCGTTTCAGAGGACTGACTTACAATGCCGATGTGGATTTGACATGGCAGGTTCCTTTCGTAAAGGGACTGAGCCTGGGAATACTCGGCTCTTTCAATGGAAACAATCGCAATAACTCAGAATTGCAGAAGTCTTATCAGTTGTATGACTATTTCACGAATACTCCTACAAAGACTTTCGGTGAAGACCACTATAGCAATACCATGGGCATTTTCCAGAAATTATACGGTCGTGTGCAGGCCAACTATACGAACTCTTTCGGTCAGCATAACCTGAACCTGACTGCTGTAGCCGAAATGTCGGGCAGTCGTTACGATGAACTCGTCGGTGCCCGTAAATATGCCGGTTACTTCAGCAATGATATCTTGAATCAGGCTGACGCAAGTACTGCCACTAACAGCGGTTATCGCAAAGAAACCCGTCTGGCTGCTTACCTGATGCGTGCCAATTACGACTATGCAGGCAAGTATTTGCTGGAAGTAGTAGCCCGTTACGACGGTTCTTACCGTTATGCTCCGGGACACCGTTGGTCATTCTTCCCCTCATTCAGTGCCGGCTGGCGTATTTCTGAAGAGAACTTCATGAAAGAGAATCTGCCTTTCATTACCAACCTGAAGTTGCGCGGCTCTTATGGAAAGAGCGGATATGATGCCGGCGATCCTTTCCAGTATGTAGCCGGTTATACACAAGCTACGCATGATGATGTCTATTCTGATAACAAGCCGTTCGGTTATGTGCTTTACAATACTAATGTCATTGGTATGCAGGCTCCGGGTGTAGTACTCGATAATCTTTCCTGGGTAGTGTCCAAGACGGCCAATATCGGTCTGGATGCAGAATTGTGGAATGGTAAGCTGTTTGGTACGATAGAACTTTTCCGTCGTAAGAACGAAGGTATTCTGGCTCAGCGCTTGCAGGATATTCCCAATACTTTTGGTGCCAGCTTCCCCGATGAGAACATTAACTCCACCGAGAATATCGGTTTTGAATTGGAACTTGGTACGCGTGGCAAGATTGGTAAAGATTGGAGCTACTCGGTAAGCGCCAACTATACTTTTGTACGTGAGAAGTTCCTGGAAGTAGAGCACGGTGATTATACCAGTTCCATGAACCGCTGGCTTTATGGTAAAGACCATCGTACCATTGGTGGCTTCTGGGATCACAGCGGAGGCGGTATGTGGATTCAGAAATACGACGGTCAGTTTAGCTCTTTGAAAGAACTGGAGACAGCTCCTCTTTATGGTGGCGGTAATGGTAACTCTATGATGTTGCCGGGTTCTTTCAGAATCGTTGACCAAAACGGTGACGGTGTGATTGATATGTACGATATGAAGCCCGAATCCCGTCGTGCAGGTGCCAATCCTCCTTATCAGTTCGGTTTGAACATCGGTTTGACTTATAAGAGCTTCGACTTGAATATGTTGCTTCAGGGAGCAGCCGGTTATGTAATTGGTTATGCCAATGACGACGTATTCGGTTACGGCTCCAAGACCAACCCGACTTTGATGAAGAAGTATATGGACCGTTGGCATACAGTGAATGCTACAGACGACCCATACAATCCTGCCACTCAATGGGTATCCGGTAAGTATCCTGCTTTGCGCCGTGACTTTACCGGTACAAAAGATAATGGTAACAGTTGGGGCGACGGTGCCATCAGTTTCTGGAACCCGAATGCCACTTACCTGCGTCTGAAGAGTTTGGAACTCGGATATACATTGCCGAAGCATCTGACTAAGAAAGCCGGTATCAGTGATTGCCGCATCTTCGTGAATGGCTTCAACTTGCTGACATTCTGTAACTCTCTGTTGAAGAATGCCGACCCCGAACGTGAAGAACGTGACTGGGGTGCCAGCTTGGCTTATCCGTTGATGAAATCTTATAATATAGGTTTGAATATTAACTTTTAATGCTTAAAAATAGTATGAAGAAAAACATATTGACTACTGTTGCGCTCTGCGCGTTGGTTGGTCTTTCAGGTTGCGATAGCTTTTTGGAATTGGAACCGCTTGACAAGGTGCCGGGCGACCGACTGACAGAAACAGACGGTGGTGTGAAGTCATTGCTGGCTAATGTTTACACAACTGTTCCGATGGAAGATTTTGTATTCCGTCCTCAGGATGGTGGATTCGATCGCCGCAAGTTCAACGGTGTGAGTGGAGCTGCCAGCATCTCTTTCCTTACTGACGAGGCTTCCCGTAGTGAAGGTGGTTCAGGTATTACGGAGAGTTTTGACTACTGGCCTTATGATAAAATCCGTCAGGTGAATATCTTTATCGAGACGGTAGCCTCTTCTTACGAGAAAGGTATTTTGAATAATGAAGACGCCAAGCGCATGACTGCCGAAGCCCGTTTTGCACGTGCTTATATATACTACAGTCTGGCCAAGCGCTACGGCGGTGTACCTATCATCGACCGTGTGCAGGATGGTGACTACGTGCCGGGCAATTCGGAATCTCTGAAAGTACCTCGTAGTACGGAGTCTGATACCTGGAAGTTTATCATCAAAGAGTTTGGCGAGGCAGCCGAAAACCTGCCTACCACTACAGACGGTTATCGCTTCACGAAGTGGGGTGCACTGGGTATGAAGTCGCGTGCCGCTTTGTTTGCCGCTTCTCTGGCCAAGTACTGGAATAAGGCTCCGTTGGCAGGTGAGGCTGTTAATCAGAAACTGGTAGGTATCGATACTTCCGAGGCCGATTATTTCTATGGTGAATGTATCTCGGCTGCGGAAAATATTATCAATAACTCCGGCAAGACTCTTTATGCAGCCACTCCTGCTTCTGCATCCGAGGCTGCTGAAAACTATCAGAAGCTCTTTCTGGAAGCACCGGATAGTGAAGTTATCCTCTCCCGTGGTTACGTAGATGGTACGACCAATTCCAATCAGGGACACAGCTATAGCTTGTTTTTCGCTCCTGCACAGGCCAATCCGGGCGCACTCTACTACGGTCGTTTCAGCCCTATGCTCAACTTGATAGACCTCTATGAAGACTATACCGATGATGGTACAGGCAAGAGTGCTCCCATCAAGACCCGTACAGATGGGGTAGAACAGAATGTTGTACAGATACAGCTGAACGGTGCTGCCGTTGCTGCTGCTCCCTATATCAAATATGAGAGCCTCACTGCTCCGTTTGCAGGCAAGGATGCCCGTTTACAGGCAAGTATCATTCTTCCGGGTGCCGATTATGCCGGCATAAAGATTATGATGCAAGGTGGTCTGATTGACAAGGATGGCAATCCTTTCATCTATCAAAACCAATCGGCTGTCGGTAAGGATGGTAAAACTTACTTTGGATTCGGTGCCGAAGGTTCTGCTTCCTATTCCGGCTTTGGTAACCTTGGTGACAGCCAGAATGGTAACTACACAACAACCGGTTTCTCTATCCGCAAGTATATGGAGGAATATAAGTTCAGTTCTTTGACCAGCAGTTGGGGATCTATCACAACTACGTTTATCGACATCCGTCTGGCAGAAATCTATTTGAACTATGCGGAAGCTGTTGTGGAGAGTGGTAAAGGCGACGCTGCAAAAGCGGCCCAATACCTGAATGCCATTCGCCATCGCGCGGCTCATACGGACAACATTCCTTTGACGCTGGACAACGTATTGAAAGAACGTCGTGTGGAACTGGCTTTCGAAGGCCAACGCTATTGGGATATGGTTCGCCGTCGTGAGAACCATGTATTCTTCAATTCCGGTATGCGTTCGGCATTGGTACCGCTGGTTGACCTGCGTGAGGCTACGCCGAAGTACATTTTCGTCCGTGCCAACTTCCACGGTGATGAAAAAGGAAACGGTAGAACATTCTCTCCGCAAAGCTATTACAAAAGTATTCCGGGCATCGGTACGAACGGCTTGGTTCAGAACCCGGGTTATTAATATCACTAAATTCTTAGAAGATTATGAAAAAATTAGGATTATTGGTATCATGTTGCCTTTTGGCATTGACATCTTGTGAAATAGATAACTATGACGCTCCAAATGCCTCTATTCACGGTTCCTTCCTTGATGAAAAAACGGGTGAACTGGTAGGTACGGATATTCAGGAGTGCAGTCTTACGGTTGTGGAACTGGGTTTTGCCAATCCGGAGAATCAAGGCTGGAAGATAATGAATACCGGAGAATATCGCAATAACATGGTGTTTTCCGGCACTTACGACATGCGCGTTGAGAACAGCAACTGCTATCCTTTTGAAGAGAAGGGCGTAGTAGTTAAAAAGGGTGATAATACAAAAGATTTCAAAGTAACTCCTTATCTTCGTATTGTTAATCCGTCTATTAAGAAGGAAGGCAGTAAGATTGTTGCTACCTTCAGTCTGGAAGGTGGTAAGGCCGAAGTAAAGGTTGCCTCTGTTCAGTTGTTCGCGTTTAGTGATATGTGGGTGGGCAATAGCATTAAGTTTGGCGTGACCGGCGGTAACGATATCCTTAACTTTAGTCCGTCTGTTGATGTAGACAATACCGCTTACCGGTTGGAAATCGATTGTGCATCGGAAGGAAACAAAGATCTTTTCAAGTACACGGGAAAGAACTACTACTTCCGTATCGGTGCTAAAGCTGATGTGAACAATGTCGGTACGATTCGTCATAATTATAGTCCATTGGTTGCAATTGAATTCTAATAGAATAGAATAAAAATGCAGTAAGGCGTTCTGCAACTTTGGTAGCAGAGCGCCTTTTTTCTAATAAAATAATAATAATAAACCATGAAGAAACTAAGCATTACTTTTCTGATGTTATTGGGGATACTTTGTACCCGGCTTTACGCTGTACAGCTGAATTCTATTTATCCCCAGAAACCCAATGATCCCGAAGCGTTTTACTTTACCCCTGAAAACTATCAGATAAAGGCTGATGGTAAGATGGATGTGTCCGACGTGCTACAGGCAGCCATTAACCAGGTGAAGAAAGAAAAGAATTTCGGAATCCTCTTCATTCCCGAAGGAAAGTATAAAATCAGTAAGACAATCTATATTCCCGGTGCTATCCGCCTGATAGGATATGGAAAGAACCGCCCCGAATTTATCCTGGCAAAGAATTCCCCGGGATTTCAGGAAGAAGTTCCTGCGGATAAAGGAAAGGCCAAGTACATGTTCTGGTTTACCGGTGGATTGGTGGAAGAGGGGGAAGCTCCTCGTGATGCCAATGCCGGAACCTTCTACAGTGCCATGTCCAATATCAACCTCCGCATTGAGGACGGTAACCCCCATGCGGTTGCGCTTCGTACCCACTATGCACAACATAGCTTTATCAGCCATGTAGCTGTATATATCGGTAAAGGTAAAGCCGGCTTGTTCGATGTCGGTAACGAGATGGAGAATGTGGCTTTCTATGGAGGAGATTATGGCATCTACACTACCAAGGCCTCTCCGGGCTGGCAGGTAATGATGGTCGATTCTTATTTTGAAGGACAACGCATTGCTGCACTCCGCTGTCAGGAATCAGGCTTGGCAATGGTGAACTTGTATGCCAAGAATGTACCTGCCGTCTTTGATATCGATCCTAATTATTGCGACAAACTGTTCCTGGAGAATAGCTATTTTGAGAATGTAAGCGGTCCTGCCGTGGTCATTACCAATGAAAACAACAGCAATAATCAGATTACGTTCCGCAATGTATATTGCAAGAACGTACCGACATTGGCTAAATATACTCGTAGCAATACGGATACGAAAGTTGCTCATAAGATATATAAGGTGAAATCTTACGATCACGGCCTTCAGATGGACAACCTGGTTGATATGCCCGAATATGAAACCCTGCTGAATGTGGAACCGATACAGAAAATGCCGGTTGCCCAATTGACGGATATCCCTGCATTGCCGGCAATGGCAACCTGGGTGAATCTTCGCGAACTGGGTGCGAAAGGTGACGGAGAAACGGATGATACCAAGGCCATTCAGGCAGCTATCGACCAATATGACAATATCTACGTCCCCCAAGGCTGGTATCTCATCACTGAAACATTGAAGATGAAGCCGAATACGAAGTTGATCGGCTTGCATCCTTTCGGTACGCAATTCCGTCTGGCCGAAAGCACTCCCGCTTTCAGTGGCTTCGGTGGTCCGAAGGCTATGGTGGAATCTTCCGTAGGCGGTACGAATATGCTGGTAGGCATCGGCATTAATACCGGTGGTATCAACTATCGTGCAGTAGGAGTGAAATGGATGGCAAATGCCGATTCATATATCAACGACGTGAAGTTTGTAGGTGGACACGGAGGCATGTGGAAACCGAAACCGGGTGTAGCAGCACCAAGAGGATGGTGGGAGAGGCCGGCACGTGTCAGCACGCCGGATAATCCGGTGTCCGAATCGGGCATGGACCTGGCTTGGGACAACCAATATTGGAGCTTGTGGGTGACCAACAACGGCGGAGGTACCTTCAAGGACATCTGGACCGCCAGCACCTATGCCACCAACGGCTTTTATGCTAACAACACTGCCACTCCGAGCCGTATCTATGCCATGTCCATCGAACACCACGTGCGGAATGAAGTTCGCTTCAACAAGGTGTCCAACTGGAAGGTATATTGCATGCAGACTGAAGAAGAAAGCCGTGAAAGTTCCGAATGCCAGCCTATTGAAATGGATGATTGCAAGAACATTACATTTGCCAATTTGTACATGTTCCGCGTAATCCGCATCAACAAGCCTTATCATAGTTCTGTCCGCATCCGCAACTGTGAGAATATCGCCTTCCTTAACCTGCACAACTACTCTCAGATCAAGTATACGAACAATATCGCTGTCTTCGACGTAAACAAGGACATTGACATCCGTCCGTGGGAACTTTCCCGTCTGATTGTAACCGGTAAGGAACCGCACCAACAACCTTTGAGCAACGAAGTGGGCAAGGTGAACCAACTGGCTTCCGACTTCGACTTTACCGAAGGCATTGCACGCGACAGCAAAGGCAACGTCTATTTCTGCGATCACCGCATGCGCCGCATCTTCAAATGGTCGGTAGAAACGAACAGCCTTTCCCTACTTGCCGACTTCCCATGGAAACCCTCCAATCTGGCGTTCGACTCCGAAGACAATCTCCTTGTATTGTTCCGTTACGATGCTCAACCGGGTTATCTGATTGACGGCAAGCCTGAGCAGATGCCGGTATTGCCCGATACGAAGGGTACTTCATTCAGTGGTTATGGTAACTCCGGATACACGATGCAGGTTTACTCCATCGATCCCGATAATCCCGAAGAAACAATCAAGTTGTTGCCCCGCGTTCCTATGAGTCAGGTGAAGAATGTTTATAAGGCACTCTATCCTTCCAACCGTTGGAGAGACTTCCACGATTTCAACGAAGTATCGGTATATGTCCCCGAGATGTGTTTTCTGGCACCGGACGGAAAGACTATTATCCCTCACTACTTCGACCTGTCGCGCAGTTCTTCCCTGCTCGAAGCCTATCCGGGCAAGCCATTCTATACGTCCGATGAGTATGACCGCCGAATGGTGAAGATGGATGTTGCCAATGATGGTACGCTTTCCAACCTGCAATACTTTGTAGAACAAGGAGAATTCGGTTCTGCCGTAGATAAGGAAGGAAACTTATATGTAGCAGATGGAGAAATCTATATATTCGATAAAGATGGTAATAAGAAAGGAATGATCCGCGTTCCGGAACGTCCTTCTACTTTGCAGTTTGGCGGAAAAGACGGTAATACCTTATTTATTACGGGTCGTTCCAAATTTTTTGGTGTACGTATTAAATAATGAGAGCCTATGAGATGTATTCAAACAATTAGACGCTTGTTGATGGTCTGTTGTATCATCGGAAGTGTGGCAGCCGGTTGGGCTGCGGGTAGTAATTCAGTGTATACGCTGAAGCCAAATGATCCGGAGGCATTCTTCTTCACTCCGGAGAACTACGGTTTCAAGGCTGACGGGAAGTCGGATGTGACCGAAGCTCTTCAGAAGGCGATTAACCAGGTGAAGATAGAGAAAAACTTCGGAATCCTGTTTTTGCCGGAAGGCAGTTACCGCATCAGTAAGACGATTCAGATACCTTCATCTGTTCGCTTGATTGGTTATGGAAAGAAACGCCCGGTCATTTACCTGGGGGCAGATACTCCCGGTTATCAGACGAAGCAGAATTATATGGTGTGGTTTACGGGCGGACTGGCTCCCGAAGGCAGAGAACCTTCGGATGCCAACGCAGGCACTTTCTACAGTGCGGTGTCCAATGTAGACTTCCGCATTGATAAGGGCAATCCCCAGGCCATTGCCATCCGCTCGCACTTTGCACAGCATAGCTTTCTTAACCACTGCGACATTCATATTGGCTACGGTAAAGCAGGTGTCTACGATGTAGGCAATGAGATGGAAGACATGCGTTTCTTTGGTGGTGAGTATGGCATCATCTCTTCCAGACCCTCTCCGGGCTGGCCTATGATGATGGTCGACACTTATTTTGAAGGTCAGAGGAAGGGTGCCATCTACTCGCGTGAAGTAGGCTTTGCTATTGTGAACATGCACGTAAAGAATACCCCCGTAGCCGTAGAAATGGCAGAAAATATAGTAGACCGCCTTTATGTAGAGAACTCATTGTGGGAGAATATCTCCGAAGCCGGTGTCAAAGTGAGTGTAGTAGGCAATACTTTCTCACAGCTGAACCTGGTGAACGTAGATTGCAAGAATGTGCCTGTACTGGTAGATTATGCCGACGGAAAGAAAGTGGACGTCAAGGATAAGATGTATAAGGTCAAAGATTTCACTTACGGCTTTATGTACGATAATTTGAATGCCACTTCCGGTTTCCGCGAAATATGTAAGATAGAACCGATGGCTAAAGTTGCTACGGCACTTGTCAAAGATCTTCCTACCTTGCCTGCCATGGAGACATGGGTAAATATTCGTGAACTTGGTGCGAAGGGAGACGGTGAAACCGATGATACGCCGGCCTTTGAGAAAGCGATTGCACAGCACAAGAATATCTACGTTCCGCAAGGCTGGTATCGCCTGACCAGAACCCTGAAGATGGCTCCGGGAACGAAGCTGATCGGCTTGCATCCCTATGGTACTCAATTCATTCTGAAAGAGAGTGAACCTGCATTCAGCGGTTTCGGCACACCGGTTCCGTTGGTTGAGTCTTCCGAAGGTGGTGATGATATTCTGAACGGTATCGGTATCAACACCGGTGCATACAACTATCGTGCTGCCGGCTGTAAATGGATGGCAGGCGAAGCTTCCTACCTGAATGATGTTAAGTTCGTAGGTGGTCACGGCACCATGCGCAAGCCTACTCCCGGAGAACAGCAACCCCGTTGGAGAGGTGGCGAACGCCGCATCAGTTCTCCTTCTTCTCCTGTCATGGAGACGGGCAAAGACCTTGCCTGGGACAAGCAGTACTGGAGCTTGTGGATTACCAACAACGGTGGCGGTACCATCAAGGATGTGTGGACAGCCAGTACCTATGCTGCCAGCGGTTTGTACCTCAGTGATACGGAGACTCAGGGCCGCATCTACGCCATGTCTTTGGAGCACCACGTGCGTACGGAAGCCCGCTTCAGCAACGCTTCCAACTGGAAAATCTATGCTTTCCAGTTCGAGGAGGAGGGTATCGAAGGCCCCGACTGCCACATGGCAGAAATGTCCAACTGTAAGAATATCGAGTTGATAAACGTGTGGATGTACCGCGTGATCCGTGCCTTTATGCCGAAGGAAATCGGTTTCCGCATCTGGGATTGCGAGAATATCACTTTCCGCAATATGCACAACTACACGCAGATCTTGCCGGTGATCGAATTCCCCATCTACGATATGAACAAGGCGCTGCCTGTTTATTCCTGGGACTTCGCCCGCCTCACCGTTTCGGGTGATGAGAAGAGCAACCGTCCGGCTTGTGATGTGATAGACCAGCCCGTGAAACTTGCTACCGGCTTTGAGCTTGCTTCCGGTGCTACTACCGACAGTAAAGGGAACGTTTACTTCTGCGAGAATCGTTTGAAGAAGATCTATAAGTGGTCGGCCGATACGAAGCAGATCACCCTGATTGCCGATTATCCCTGGAAGCCTTTCACGCTGGCAACGGATACGCAAGACAACCTGCTGGTTATCTTCCGTTACGACCCGCAACCGGGCTATATGGTAAATGGCAAGCAAGAGACCGTTTCCCGCCTGCCGGACGACAATCCGAATTATAGTGGTTGGGGAAATGGTGGTTGGAGTGCTTTGGGATACTCTTTCAATCCGGACCATGCAGATGCTACGATGAAGCCTATGCCTCGCATCGTTACTGCCCAAGCTAAGAATGTACGTAAGGTTGTCCATCCTTCCAGCCGTTGGAGAGGCGATTTCGACAAAATAGCATCGAGCCTTTCCGAGTACAGTTTTGTAGCTCCCGACGGTGTGACTATTATTCCCGAAACCTACGACTTGGGTCGCTCTTGCGCACTGTTCTCAGTGGTTCCAGGCCAGCAGCAACCGGTTTACGTAGCGAACGAATCGGACAAGACTACCGTCAAGTTCTCCGTCGATGCCGATGGACGTCTGACGAAGCAAGGTGTGGTTTGTCCGTTCGGCCAGTACAGCAATGTGACTGATGATAACGGCAATATATATATTGCCGATGGCGAGATCTTTGTCTACGACAAATCCGGTAAGGAACAGAGAAGAATACAGGTAGAAGAACGTCCTATCTCATTGGCTATCGGCGGCCGTCAGAAGGATATTCTGTTTGTAACGACTACCCGTTCCATTTATGGCATAAGGATCAAGTAAAATATATCCGCCTGGTAAAAGGAAATTAGCCCCTGCAATATCAAATTATTGCAGGGGCTAATCTTTTATTGCCGGGAAAGAATAATTTTCTTATGGTCTTTTATTTCTCCAGCAAGTCTTTCAGGAAAGCGTCCAGCTCTTCATCCAGTCCTTTCAGCAATTCGTCGTTCACCAGCAAGGTGTCATCATCCAGCAGCAGCAGTTCGGCGATTGTTTCTTTATCGTCGTCCACCAATACAAAGGAGAAAGGTTTTAAAATGGTCAGTTTGTCAAAGCATCCTGCATTTTTCATATTGCAGAGGAGGGTGCTGAGGGTGCGTTCTGCGTTCTCATAGAAGTCATCCCCCTCGTAAGTCATCCATTCTTCAATGGCCACATTGGCAAGTTCTTCGTCCTCATCATCAAAGATAGACAATTCACCGGAATTCTGATTGGGTTGCAGATGAATATCCGTAACAATAGTTTGCTCGCAACCGCAGGTGTATCTGCCGATTGCTTTTTTGATGGTTTCCTCCAGGAGTGCTAAAGACGATTGACTGAGCTTCATAATGGCTTTCTTTCTTAATAGTTGTTCAAAGGTATAAAAAAAATAATTACCTCTGCATCATTTGACTAAAAATCATCATTAAATCGGTTCATTTGCATGTTTAGGCGAGACAATCCCTCTTTTCGTTCCTGCAATTGGGCCACATATACACTTGTAAAGAAATAATTGGGAACACTTTCGCTGCTGATTCCGGTGGTTTGTTTCTGGTCTATTTTGTCTACTTCGCGGGCTATGGCTTGTGCCTTCAGTGCCCAGTCGGTGGCCGTTTCTATGCTGTCTTGCATTTCGTAGCCGAGGGCAAGGTTATAGGCTGCATACATTTTCTTTTTTCCCTTTTTGCTTTCGTAGGTTTGCTTCCACAGCTTGACGGCTTCTTCCCAGTTTTTCTCTCTGGCATAAACGGCCGCATCGCGCATCTCCACAGAACCACCGCTGAAGAAGTAGCGTTCGGCTGTCTTCCAGTAAGGGAGCAGGTGTTTCACGGGCACTGCACCGGCAAATTCCGATGCCTGCTTTACCAGGTCTTCCTCACTGATTAGGTGGGAACGTACATAGGCTTCGCTGTTCCCCATTTCTTCCCAAAAGATGCTGTCGTTGCTGTTTACGGTCACCATCGGGCCTTTGCGGTTGGGCAGATATACCCTTACGGTGGGATATACCTTTACATCTACTGTGCCGTGGAATATACTCCATTCACGAAGGTAGTTGATTTTGCGAATGGAGCGCATCTGTATGTTTTCCAGAGCAATCAGGAAGTCTACGTTCAGGTCTTGAGCCAGTTCGCTGACTTCTTCCTGCGTCAGGGTGCTTTCGCGTGGAGAGATGTCCTTGCTGCGCAGGGCGGAGTCGCATATCACGACTTCGTCGAAATAGTTTTCGTTGGCCAGGGCTTCTGCCAGGGCTTCGGTGGTGATTGCAGCGTCTCCGTTGTAGTAGTTGGTGAGGCGTGCCAGCTCATCTTCACCTTTCTTTTGTTCTTCTTCGCTTACAATCAGTTTATTGTCGGGAACATCCGGCATATTGTTGACAACAGCCACCCGTTTCAGCACTGCAGGGAAGCTGACTTCTGCCGGAAGCATATAGTCAATAGACAGCTGTTCAATGCTTTGGCAACCGCCCAATAGCAACGAACCTATCAATAACAGACAATAGTAATACTTGGTCATAGTTTTTTTGTATTATTCCAATTAGCAAAAGTAATCTTTTAGCTGAATATACAAAAGCCTCGAACAGATTTTAACCGTTCGAGGCTTTTTTTGCTACTGTCTATATATTAATTATTATGCATTCTTCCCGTGGCAATTCTTATACTTCTTGCCGCTACCGCAAGGACAAGGATCGTTGCGTCCTACTGTCTTTTCCGCACGGATCGGTTCGCGTTTGGGTTGTTCGCGTGTATCTTGTGCGGCGGCAGCCTGCTGGTTCGGGTCGTTCAGGTCCACTTTCTGTTCGCGATACTTGCTCAGATCCTGGCGTTGTTCGGGGGCAGCCTGGCGTATCTCTACCTGGCGTATCTCTACCTGGCGGGGAGCTTGCGGTGCTTCGGCCGGAGCTTCTTGTACCGGTATCTGTCCGCGCATCAAGATGGATATGGTCTGGTTATTGATCTTGTCTACCATGTTGTCGAACAAGTTCACGGATTCCAGTTTGTATATCAACAGCGGGTCTTTCTGTTCGTAGCTTGCATTCTGCACGGAGTGTTTCAGGTCATCCAGTTCGCGCAGATTCTCTTTCCACGATTCGTCGATGACGTGCAGCAGGATGGACTTTTCGAACGCTTTCACCACTTCCTTACATTCACTGTCGTAGGCAGCCTTCAGGTTGCAAGAGATGTTGTACATCCGTTTGCCGTCTGTGATCGGGATAAGGATATTCTCGTACATGTGGCCTTGTGTTTCGTACACTTGCTTGATCACCGGGAAGGCAATCTGTGCCATGCGGTCGGTCTTGCGCTTGAAGTTCTCCATGGCAGCGTCGAAAGTCTTGTCTGCCAGTTTTTCCTTCTTCTCGTTGCGGAACTCCTCTTCGGTGAACGGAGTTTCCATGGCGAGAGTTTGCAGCAAGTCCATCTTGCAGTCTTCGTAGGTAGGTGCTTCGATGGCAGCGGCGCAACGGTCCCAAATCATATTTACGATATCCATGCCGATACGTTCGCCCATCAAGGCGTGGCGGCGCTTGGTGTAGACTACGGTACGCTGCTTGTTCATCACGTCGTCATATTCCAACAGACGCTTACGGATACCGAAGTTGTTTTCTTCCACCTTCTTCTGTGCACGCTCAATGGATTTGGAGATCATGCCGTGCTCAATCATTTCGCCTTCCTTGAAACCGAGTTTGTCCATTACGCTGGCAATGCGGTCGGAAGAGAAGAGACGCATCAGGTCGTCTTCCAGAGACACGAAGAATACGGAAGAACCCGGGTCTCCCTGACGTCCGGCACGACCACGCAGCTGGCGGTCTACACGGCGTGACTCATGGCGTTCCGTACCGATGATGGCAAGACCGCCGGCAGCCTTCACTTCCGGGCTCAGCTTGATGTCCGTACCACGACCTGCCATGTTGGTGGCAATCGTTACGGCGCACTTCAAACCGGCCTTAGCCACGATGTCCGCTTCCTTCTGGTGCAACTTCGCATTCAGCACGCTGTGCTCAATCTTGCGCATGGTCAACATCTTGCTCAGCATTTCGGAGATTTCTACAGAGGTAGTACCTACCAGCACCGGACGTCCGGCAGCCACCATCTTCTCAATCTCTTCGATTACGGCTTTATATTTCTCGCGTTTGGTCTTGTAAACGCGGTCGTTCATATCGTTACGGGCAATGGGGCGGTTGGTTGGGATTACCACTACATCCAGTTTGTAGATGTCCCACAACTCACCTGCTTCCGTCTCGGCAGTACCGGTCATACCGGACAGCTTGTGATACATACGGAAGTAATTCTGTAACGTGATCGTAGCAAAAGTCTGTGTAGCAGCTTCTACCTTTACACCTTCCTTGGCTTCGATGGCCTGGTGCAATCCGTCGGAGTAGCGGCGGCCTTCCATGATACGTCCGGTTTGTTCGTCCACAATCTTCACCTGGCCGTCAATCACTACATATTCGTCGTCTTTCTCGAACATGGTGTAGGCTTTCAGCAGCTGGTTGATGGTATGAACGCGTTCCGACTTGATGGCATAGTTGGTCATTAGGGCATCTTTCTTTTCCAGGCGTTGTTCGTCTGTCAGGTCGGTTTCGTTTTCCAGTTCGGAGAGCTGGGCGGTGATGTCGGGCAATACGAAGAATGTCGGATCTTCGGAATTGCCGCTGATCAGGTCCACACCCTTGTCGGTCAGGTCCACGCTGTTCATCTTTTCTTCGATGACGAAGTATAGCGGATCTGTCACTTCGGGCATGCGCTTGTTGTTCTGCTCCATATAGATTTCCTCGGTCTTGAGCATACCGGCCTTGATGCCTTGCTCACTGAGGAACTTGATCAATGCCTTGTTCTTGGGCAGACACTTATGGCTGCGATACAGGGCAAGGAAACCTTCTTCCTGGTCTTTCTTATTGTCCGAGGCAATCAGTCGTTTGGCGTCGGCCAGGTATTGTGTAGCCAGTTTCTTCTGGGCTTCTACCAGGCGTTCCACTTGCGGGCGGAGTTGCTCGAAGAGCTGGTCGTCGCCCTTGGGCACGGGACCGGAGATAATCAACGGAGTACGGGCATCGTCAATCAACACGGAGTCTACCTCATCGACGATGGCGTAGTTGTGCTGGCGTTGTACGAGGTCTTTCGGGCTGATGGCCATATTATCACGCAGGTAGTCGAAACCGAATTCGTTGTTCGTACCGAAGGTGATGTCTGCCAGATAGGCTTTGCGGCGGGCGTCGGAGTTGGGCTGGTGCTTGTCGATGCAGTCCACGCTCAAGCCGTGGAACATATACAACGGGCCCATCCATTCGGAGTCACGTTTGGACAGGTAGTCGTTCACGGTTACCACGTGTACGCCGTTGCCGGTCAGTGCGTTGAGGAATACGGGCAGGGTAGCTACCAGTGTCTTACCTTCACCCGTTGCCATTTCGGCGATTTTACCTTTGTGCAGTACCACGCCACCGAAGAGCTGTACATCGTAGTGTACCATGTTCCAGGTGACTTCGTTACCGCCTGCCACCCAGTGGTTCTGATAGATGGCCTTGTCACCTTCAATGCGTACAAAGTCCTTGGTGGCTGCCAGTTGGCGGTCAAATTCTGTGGCGGTCACTACTATCTCTTCGTTTTCAGAGAAACGTTTGGCGGTTTCCTTTACGATGGAGAAAGCGGTGGGCAATACCTCGTCCAATGCTTTTTCGTAGATTTCCAGTATCTCTTTTTCAATTTTATCAATCTGGTTGAAGAGGTCTTCACGGTCTTCCAGCTCGGTGCTTTCCACGCTTGCTTTCAGTTCTTCCACTTTGGCACGCTGGTCGGCGGCGGAGTTGTAGATGTAGGCTTTCAGTTCTTCGGTTTTGGCGCGCAGGGCGTCGTTGTCGAGTTTGGCAACTTCGGGGTAGGCAGCTTTGATTTTGTCCACCCACGGCTGTATTTCTTTCATGTCGCGCGTGGATTTGTTGCCGAAAATCGAGCTTAAAAATTCATTAAATCCCATTATATATCTGTTTTTATTATTATTTCTGAATTTCTGCGCAAAGTTACTGATTTTGCAGCAGATAACACAATGAACGCTGGTTATTTTATCGGAAGGACGGGGCAAGTCTTAAAATTCCAGCGGACTTGCCGTGCTTGCGTTTGGGGCACGAATGCGCATCACACTTGCCAGAGTAGGGGCTATGTGGTCAACGCTGATGGGGATGCGGATGGTTTCTGCCTTTATGCCTCCGCCCAGCAGAATAAGGGGCGCGGGGATATTGGCAGTGCGTATTACGCGGTTATCGGTGTTGTTTTCTTGCATGATGGTCCAGCCCGGCAGCACATTGATCAGCAGGTCGCCCGAGCGCTTGCGGTGGAAGCTGTTCCGGGTACGTTCTATCTGCGGCGACCAGGGGCCTAAGAGCAGGCGGTGGGCAGAATATACCTCGTTCACTCCACTGAACTGTACCAGAAATTCGGCAGACTTATCCTGTATCTCAGCCAGATTCAGTTGTTTGTTTTCAATGAGCTTGTGGTTGAGGTAGATTTGCTGGTCGTAATAGGCTTCTACATACTGCCCCTCCCCGTATGTTGCCATGAGGTACATGTTGAGCAGGGTGGCGCAGCGGTTCAGGTAGAACTCGCCGCCCGGTATGCGGTAAATGCCCGGATCGGGTGTCTCGGCGTCGGCATAGCCGGTGGAAGTGATGCAGAAAAGCACGTTGTGGAGACCGATCTTGCGGTCTATGATGTCCAGCAGGGAGGCAATGCTGCGGTCGAGGCGGACGTATGTGTCCTGCATCTCCATGGCGCATTCCTGGATGCTGCGGTGGTTGTAGTTGCCTGCATAGTAGGTCAGCGACAGCAGGTCGGGAACGTCATCCTGCCCCATCGTGCTCTTGTTCAGTAGCTCTTCGGTCAGCAGATTGACTTCCTCGTTGATGAAGGGACTGGTAATCAGGCGGCGGAATTTGTTGATCCGTTCGCTGTCCAGTTTATATTTAAATGGCTCTGTGCGCCATTCCGGCAGATAAGTATAGCTGGTGAAAGGGTGTACCGGCGTCCACACCATTTCCTTGATGCGGTAGTCGGGCGATTTCCGTTCGTTGTATTGGCTCAGCCACCACGGAAATTCACTGTAATACGTGGTGCTGCACCATTTCCCTGTGTTCTGGTTCAACCAGAAGGCGCCGTTTCCGGCATGGCCTGCACCGAAGATGGCGGCGTCGCGGAAAGGGGCGATGGCGTAGACCAGTCCCTTGTTGCGCGTGGCTATTTTCAGCTCGTCGGCAATGGTGGAGGTCAGCAGTTGGGAGGGGGAGGAATTTTCATCGGTATAGTTACCCATGAAGTTGGGGTCGTCTACACAACTCACGGGACGCAGGGTGTTGATGTCCAGCCAGTTTCCTGCGATGATGCCGTTCAGGGAAGGCGTGCTTCCGGTGTAGATGGCGGCAATGGCCGAGGCACGGTCGGTTCCGTTGAAGGGGAACTCGGCCTGGCGGAACACTTTGCCTTCACGCATCAGCCGCTTGAAACCTTTTTCTCCGTATAGGGACGAGAAGGCTTCCATATAGTCCGTGCGCAGTTGGTCAATCGTCAGCGTCACTACCAGTTTTGGGGTAGCAGGCAGCGGTTGGGCTTGCAGGCCGGTGAATGTCAGTGCGAGTATGGAAGTTATCAGTCCTTTTTTCATTACTTTCGTTTGTATGTGAGGATGAGGTTGCTTGCCGAACGTATCAGCAAACAAAGTGCCAAAGGTAATACAGCTAAATCAATTCTTTGCGGTATTACGGCCCAAAGCACAATAAAAAGTGTTAAAACCGCAAAATTAGCCATCATATACCGG
Source organism: Bacteroides sp. GD17 (assembly GCF_038448625.1). Classification (NCBI taxonomy): domain Bacteria; kingdom Pseudomonadati; phylum Bacteroidota; class Bacteroidia; order Bacteroidales; family Bacteroidaceae; genus Bacteroides; species Bacteroides sp. GD17. Next base: position 321,669 of record NZ_JBCEZS010000003.1, on the reverse strand, counting down.
CTTCTTTTCCTTTTTCGTACCCTGTTCAGCATGCACGGAAGGCAGAGAAGGTGGAACGGATGGAACACAAACAGCAGGTAGTTGGGGCTTACGGCGGGATGTTGCGAGAAGAGTGCGAGGAATGCCAGGATGCATCCGGCAGCTCCGGCAATGAAGAACAGCACGAGGTCGATTCCCCAAAGGGTCTTTCCGCGGCGGATGCCGTAGATGGTGGCGGCTGTTACTGCAATGAACAGCAACAGGGCAGCCTGCAACGGGGTAATTCCTTTTGACTGAAAGTCGGCGGCTGTCAGGCCGGTAACTACGATTTTCTCTTCCGAGGCGACCAGCGGGCGGGTGTGTCCTTCCTGGTCTGCGATTTGGGCTGTATTGAAGAAGGCCTGCAGGTTGAAGGGGACGAACATCATCAGCCTGCGGTTGATGGGTTTGTCTGCCTGGCTGCCCATGCACAGGTCCATGCCGAGGCGCTCCCAAGGGTGCCCTTCGCTGTATTGGTGCAACAAGTCGCGGAAGGAGACGCCGATATGGGTATCGGTCATATTGTCAGCATATTGCAGAGTGCCGTCAATGGCTTTTTCTATTAGATCGCGCGGGCGCGTGGAACAGTTGTCGTAGAAGAAGTTGTAGCGGTACACGCGGTTTTCGGGGCGATAATTCTCGGTCAGTAGTTCTACGAGGCGTTCTTTTTCTTTTTGGCTCAGGTTGAGTGTTTGCTGCCAAACGTCGCGTCCCAAGTAGTTGTATTCGGCGGCAAAATTCTCGTAGTTGGTAACTCCCAGTTGGTAGTCTGTTTCTCCGAGGGCAAAGCGGAAGACGAAGTTGGGGGCGTTGAAGTTGAACATGCCGTAATTGAATACGGCGTCGATGCCGCGTGTGAAGTTTTCGTAACGGATGGCGGTATGTCCGAAGAGTGAATAGATTTCTCCGCCCGAGGCACATGTCAGCAAGCTGATGCGTATAGAGTCGGGAGTATTTCCTTGCTGTCCTTGTGTTTGGGCAGCAGCCGCGTGCGGGCAAAGGAAAAAGAAAGCCATATATATAAGGAAGAGCAAATTCCGTTTCATGGCTGCAAACTTACGTAAAAATTCTGTAATAACCTCAAGAAATGTGCAGATTAGCGTAGTAGAACTTGAGAATTAAGCAGTTAGGAGATAAAAATAGGGAAAACTGAAAATATGCTTGCTGTAGTTTGCATAGGTTTGTTTATCAAGGTCTTGATTTATAGTGGTAAGATTTGGTTATCTTTGTATCAGGCTAATATAATTTAACGTGAGTTCGATATAAGATGCTTGACTCATATTGATGATAGAAATGAATGAAATGATAAACATGAGTATCTCAAACTCTCCCGCCTGAAAGGGGGAGTACCCCGTAGGGGGGAGGGGGTCTTACATAAGCAGAGAGTAACTTTGCAATAGATAAGTCCCTTCGGATGTAAGACCCCTCCGCCCTACGGGCACCTCCCCTTTCAGGCGGAGGAGTTTGAGATACTCTTGCTCATAACCTGTCAGATATGAGTCAATCATCCTATATCAAACTCACGTTATAATAAAATTATCCCTAAACAGCCTGATAACTGACAGTAAACTTACTAACGATTAGGACTGTAGTTGCTACTTATTAATCTTACTACATCCATGTAGTTTTCTTACGATAGTAATGTTGTTTTCTTACAACAGCTGTTGTAAGAAACTTATATAGCTGTAGTAAGAATAGTATTTAGTAACTTTGCGTTCAGTTTTTGCTGCTTCCGGGGGTAGCTCTTCCTATGTTTTCAGTTAGTCTTTCGCAGGCTTTCTATAAACATTTAATATATAGCGTATTCTGTATCAGTCGCAACCTCTGGCGTATACGGTTAGGTTTGTTTCGGTGGGTACGCCCTTCAACTTGGAGATTGCATGTTCTTTTCAAACAAGTATAATGCCGGAATGAAATAAAGTAGTATCTTTGCGTCGCTAAAAAAATGCGATGCAGTGAATCTTATTATCGACATAGGGAATACGGTAGCCAAAGTGGCAGTGTTTGACGATGCATCCATGGTCGAAGTGGTGTATGATTCTAACCTTACATTGGAGCGCCTGCCGGATGTTTGCCGCAAGTATCCGGTGGAAAAGGCGATTGTGGCTACTGTTATCGACTTGGGAGAAGAAGCGTCGGCACAACTGAAGAAGTTACCCGTTCCCGTACTTCGGCTCGATGAAAAGACCCCGCTTCCGGTAGAAAACCTTTACGAAACGCCCCAAACACTGGGGTATGACCGTATGGCAGCCGTAGTGGGAGCTTATGAACAGTTTCCGGGCAGGAACCTGTTGGTGATTGATGCGGGCACTTGCATAACCTATGAGTTCATTGATGCCGAAGGGCGCTATCATGGCGGTAACATCTCTCCCGGTTTGCAGATGCGCTTCAAAGCGCTCCACCGGTTCACCGGAAGGCTTCCGCTGGTAGCTTCCGAAGGACGGCGGTTGCCAATGGGAAAAGATACCGATACTGCGATCCGTGCCGGAGTACTGAAAGGCATCGAATACGAAATTTCGGGTTACATTATGACTATGAAGCATAAATATCATGAACTTTTGGTTTTTTTAACGGGCGGGGATGATTTTTCTTTTGATACAAACGTAAAAAGTATCATCTTTGCAGACAGATTTTTAGTATTGAAAGGATTAAATCGAATTTTAAACTATAATAATGATAGGATATAGACAAACACTTGTGGTGCTCTTGCTTACGATATTATCCGGAGCGGCATTCGCTCAAAATAATACAAATTCTCCCTATACACGTTATGGATATGGACAGTTAGCAGACCAAGGTTCGGGTAATAGCAAGGCTATGGGTGGTATTGCCTATGGTTTACGCGACAAGTATCAGGTTAACTTTGCAAATCCGGCATCCTATACGGCGGTTGATTCGCTTACGTTTATCTTTGACGGAGGTATTTCATTGCAGAACGCCAATTTCAGTGACGGTACGGTGAAGCGAAATGCCAAGAACTCCAGTTTTGATTACATTACCATGCAATTCCGTGCAAGCAAATGGGCTGCTGTCAGCCTGGGCTTGTTGCCTTATTCGAATGTGGGATATAGCATGGGAGAATATCGTGAAGATACGGCTACGCCTACCAGCTCGAGCGTGGTAACTTATTCGGGAGAAGGCGGCTTGCATCAACTTTATTTAGGAGCAGGCTTTAAAATAATTAAAAATCTTTCGATTGGTGCGAATTTTTCGTATCTTTGGGGAGATATAACGAGAACCACTAATATGACTTTCCCGTCGGGTACCGGAACCGTGTTCCCCGTTAAAATACAGTCAAATGTAGCGGTGAAAAGTTATAAGATCGATCTCGGCGCTCAATATACGCAACAATTCGGCAAGAAGCATGTTGCTACGTTGGGAGTAATATTCTCTCCCGGCCATGACTTGAATAACGATGCGTACGAAGTGAGACAAATTGGTGATCAATATACGGGAGCGACAACAACGTCTAAAGATACGATTGTTACTTGCGGCATCCCTACTACATTCGGTATAGGTGTGACGTATGTGTATGACCATCGTCTGACGGTAGGGGCCGACTTCATGTACCAGAATTGGGGGAAGGTGACTTATATGAATAAGGAAGATGCCTTCTGCAACCGTGGTAAGATAGCAGTGGGTGCGGAATATCTTCCCAATCCGGTGGGAAGAAGTTATTTTGCCCATGTTAAGTATCGTTTGGGGGCTTATTACTCCAAACCTTATTACAAGATTGACGGAGCACGTGCTGCCGACGAATATGGCGTGACGGCGGGTTTCGGACTGCCTATCCCGAGAACTCGTTCTGTTTTGAGCCTTTCTGCACAGTATGTGCGAACACAAGGTACACAATCTGCGTTCTTGAACGAAAATACCTTGCGTCTCTGTGTCGGAGTAACCTTCAACGAACGTTGGTTCTTCAAGCGTAAAGTAGATTAATGGAAATTGAATAGACAATAATATAACAACTAAAATTTAAATACAATGAAAATTAAGATGCTTGTAGCTGCCTTGCTCCTTTCGGGTGGAGTGACCAGCGCTTTTGCACAGACTGAAAATTGTAATTCGAACAGTAGTATCTCGCACGAAGCGGTGAGAGCTGGTAATTTTAAAGATGCATACGAGCCGTGTATGGCTGTCTTGAAGGATTGCCCGACATTGAGATTCTACACTTATTCTGATGCTATCAAAATATTGAAGGCATTCTTAGGTGATATCAAGGATCGTAACTCTGCAGATTATAAGAAGTATTTTGATGAATTGATGCAGGTGTATGATCAGGAATTGCAATACTTGCCGGAGATCAATAAGAAATTGAAAACTCCGATGAATGCATCTAAAGAGCTAGGTAAAAAGGCAATTGATTATCTGCAATTTGCTCCGAACCCTGATGAAGACCAGGCTTATAAGTGGCTGAAAGAAGCTGCGGAAGGAACAACTGATGATCCTGACGGCGCTATACTTCACTATTTCCTGGAGACCTCTATGAAGAAAGTAAAGGCTGACGACAACCATACAGACCAGTTCTTCCAGGATTATATCAATGCTTCTCAATATGCAGACAATGCAATCAAAGCTGAAACCAATGAGAAGAAGAAAGAGGTACTGCAGACTATTAAAGATAATCTGGTAGCCATGTTCGTACAGAGTGGTGTTGCCGACTGCGAATCTCTGCAAAATATTTATGGCCCGAAAGTGGAAGAAAACAAAGCTGATTCTACCTTCTTGAAGAAAGCTCTCAATATCCTGAAGTTGATGAAGTGCAACGAAAGTGAAGTTTACTTCAAGGCATCTGAATATATGTATAATATTGATCCGACTCCGGATGCTGCCGTAGGCGTTGCATACATGTATTATAAGAAAGGTGATTACGATAATGCTGTGAAGTTCTTCGACGAAGCTTTGAGCAAGGAAACTGATAATATCAAAAAAGCAGAGATGGCTTACGCTACTGCTGCTGCCTTGATGCAGGCTAAGAAGTTGTCGCAGGCAAGAAGCTATTGCCAAAAAGCTATCAGCTTCAATGAGAACTATGGTGAACCATATATCCTGCTGGCACAAATGTACGGATCTAATCCTAACTGGAATGACGAACCTGCATTGAACAAGTGTACTTACTTTGTAGTTATCGATAAGTTGCAACGTGCAAAAGCTGTTGACCCCAGTGTAACAGAGAAAGCAAACGAACTGATCTCAACTTATTCGCGTCATACACCGCAGGCTAAAGACCTCTTTATGTTAGGTTATAAGGCTGGCGACCGCATCACTATTGGCGGTTGGATCGGTGAAACTACAACCATTAGATAAAACTATGCCACTACAACCCATCAACGTTGTTTGTCATAGAAATACGAGCATAACCATTACCTTAGGGGTAATGGTTATGCTTCTTTTATTTTCTTCTTTATTTTCCGCTTGCTCCGGAAGAAAAAAGGAATTGGGCGATGCCATAACCGAGCGTGACTCCTTGCCGGTGATGGATACCCGCGGAGTAACTACGTTGGTTTCAGACTCCGGTATCACCCGTTATCGCATCAATACGGAAGAATGGCTGGTCTTTGACCGGAAAAATCCTCCATACTGGGCTTTTGAGAAAGGCATTTATCTGGAGAAGTTCGATTCATTGTTTCAGGTGGAAGCGAGCATTAAGGCAGATACTGCTTACTTTTATAATAAGGAAGAGCTATGGAAACTGATAGGCAACGTTGATATTCAAAACTTGAAGGGCGAACGCTTCAATACGGAGTTGCTGTATTGGGATCAGCGAAAACAGAAAGTCTATTCGGATCAGTTTATCCGCATAGAACAGCCCGATCGTATCATTACCGGGCGCGGCTTTGAGTCCAACCAGCAAATGACCGTTTATACCATCCGCCAGCCGGAAGGTGTCTTCTACGTTGACGAGGAAACCGCTGCTGCGGACAGTTTGCAAACAGATACCATAAACTAATAAAATGGATACCGTCATTTCTTTATTGATAACTATGGCATTCTCCGCTTTCTTTTCGGGAATGGAGATTGCTTTTGTGTCCGTAGATAAATTGCGCTTTGAGATGGAAAGGAAGCCGGGCGTCACTTCCGGTATCATTGCTTATTTTCTGCGCAACCCGAATAACTTTATCTCTACCATGCTGGTGGGGAATAACATTGCACTTGTTATCTACGGTATCCTTATGGCGCAAATCATAGAGGTGAATTTGCTTGCCGGGATCATTTCCAATCATTTTGTGATGGTACTGGTGCAGACCATTATTTCTACTCTTATCATCCTTGTGACGGGTGAGTTCCTGCCGAAAACATTGTTCAAGATCAATCCGAACCTGATGCTGCGGGTGTGTGCGGTACCGTTGTTTATCTGCTATGTCGTTCTGTTCCCGATCTCAAAATTTGCTTCCGGGCTGTCGTATATGTTCCTTCGCGTGTTTGGCATGAAGATTAATAAGGAGGCATCTGCCAAGGCTTTCGGTAAGGTGGACCTGGATTACTTCATTCAGTCGAGCATAGATAATGCCGATAGTAAGGAAGAGCTGGACGCGGAGGTGAAGATATTCCAGAACGCGCTCGACTTTTCGAATATAAAGATACGCGATTGCATTGTCCCCCGTACGGAGGTAGTGGCAGTAGATGTGACCACCTCACTGGAAGAACTGAAGAATCTTTTCGTGGAGTCCGGCATCTCCAAGATTATAGTCTACGATGGAAATATAGATAACGTAGTAGGCTATATCCATTCGTCGGAAATGTTCCGGAATCCGGTGGACTGGCGGAATAACGTTAAAGAGGTGCCTATTGTTCCCGAAACAATGTCCGCCCATAAACTGATGAAGCTGTTTATGCAGCAGAAGAAAACGATCGGTGTGGTGGTGGATGAGTTTGGAGGCACGGCAGGCATTGTATCGCTGGAAGACCTGGTCGAAGAGATTTTTGGTGACATTGAAGACGAACACGACAATACATCGTACGTCTGCAAGCAGATAAATGAGCACGAATACGTACTTTCGGCCCGTTTGGAAATAGAAAAGGTGAACGAGACTTTCGGGTTGGATCTGCCGGAATCGGATGATTATCTGACGGTGGGCGGACTGATTCTGAACCGCTATCAAAGCTTCCCGAAATTGCACGAAGTGATTACGGTAGACAATTATCAATTCAAAATAGTGAAGGTAACAGCTACCAAAATCGAGCTGGTACGTCTGAAAGTCATCGAATAATTCTGTTTGAGCGTAAATTTTTAAAGAATAAATAGATGCGTATTAGCATTTTTTGTATCTTCGTGCGCTAAAATGAACATTGTAAGGAAAATAATAATAAACAAATAATTCATATTTACAAAAATGGCAACATTACAAAACATTCGGTCGAAAGGACCTTTATTGGTGATTGTTATTGGTTTGGCGCTGTTTGCTTTCATCGCAGGTGACGCGTGGAAAGTGCTCCAGCCACACCAGTCACAAGACGTAGGTGAAGTAAACGGGAAATCAATTTCCGCTCAGGATTATCAGGCAATGGTAGAAGAATACACGGAAGTTATTAAATTCTCCAGTGGTACAACTGCCTTGAGCGATGAGCAAACCAACCAGATCAAAGATGAAGTATGGAGAACATACGTCAACAATAAATTGATTGAAAAAGAAGCTGAGAAGCTGGGATTGACAGTATCTAAGGCTGAACTGCAGGCTATCATCGATGCCGGTGTGCACCCGATGCTGCAACAGACTCCGTTCCGCAACCCGCAAAACGGTGCATTCGATAAGGATATGCTGAAGAAGTTCCTGGTAGATTACTCCAAGATGAATAGAGCACAGATGCCTTCTCAATATTTGGAATACTACGAATCAATGTATAAGTTCTGGTCTTTCCTTGAGAAATCTCTTATCCAGGCTCGTCTGCAAGAGAAGTATCAGGCTCTGATCACTAAATCGCTGTTCTCTAATCCGGTAGAAGCACAAGACGCTTTCGATGCCAGAGTAGATCAGTCTGACTTGCTGCTTGCTGCTATTCCTTATACTTCTATCGTCGATTCTACCATCGCTATTAAGGAATCGGAGTTGAAGGCTGCTTACGACAAGAAGAAAGAGCAATTCAGACAATATGTAGAAACCCGCAACATCAAGTACATCGATGTACAGGTAACTGCAAGTCCTGAAGATAAGGCTGCTCTCCAGAAAGAAGTGGAAGAGTATACCGAACAGCTTGCCGGCACTCCGGGTGATTACACTACTTTCATCCGTTCTACCGGTTCGGAAGCACCTTACGTAGACTTGTTCTATACTACCAAAGCTCTGCCTGCTGATGTAGTAGCCCGTCTGGACTCTGTTGCAACAGGTAGCGTATACGGACCTTACTACAATGTAACCGACAATACAATCAACTCATTCAAGAAACTGGCTACCGCTTCTTTGCCCGACTCTATCGAGTTCCGTCAGATTCAGGTAGTTGCTGATGATGCTGCTAAGACGAAGACTTTGGCCGACAGTATCTACAATGCCATCAAGGGTGGTGCAAGCTTTACAGAGGTTGCTAAGAAATATGGTCAGACCGGTGAGTCTGCATGGATCTCTTCTGCCAACTATGAAGGTGCACAGATTGACGGTGACAACTTGAAGTATGTTACTGCCGTTACTTCATTGGGACAGAACGAACTGGCTAACCTGGCTTTGGGACAGGCAAACATCATTTTGCAGGTAACCAACAAAAAGTCTGTAAAGGATAAATATAAAGTAGCTATTATCAAGCGTCCGGTTGACTTCAGCAAGGAAACTTATAGCAAGGCATACAACGACTTCAGCCAGTTCATCGCTGCAAACAATACATTGGAAAAAATGATGGCCAATGCAGAAGATGCCGGCTACAGACTGCTGGATAGAGCTGATTTGTATAGCTCGGAACACGGTATCGGTGGTATCAGAGGTACGAAAGACGCTTTGAAATGGGCGTTCGAGGCTAAGGCCGGTGAAGTTTCCGGTTTGTACGAATGCGGAGAAAGCGACCGTATGCTGGTAGTAGGTGTGGCAAGCATCATTCCTGAAGGCTACCGTCCGCTGGCTTTGGTAAAAGAACAGTTGAGAGCAGAGATTCTTCGCGACAAGAAAGCTGAGAAGATTATGGCTGATATGAAGGCTGCCAATGCTTCTTCTTTCGATCAGTATAAGAATATGGCTAATGCCGTTAGCGACTCTGTAAAGCATGTGACTTTTGCAGCTCCTGCTTATGTTCCGGTATTGCGTAGCAGCGAACCGATGGTAAGTGCTTATGCTTCTGTTGCAGAGCTGAACAAGTTGAGCGCTCCCATCAAGGGTAACGGTGGTGTATTCGTTCTCCAACCTTATGCAAAGGAAAAATTGAACGAGACATTCGATCAGGCAGCCGAGGAGTCTACTCTGGCAACTATGCATGCCCGCATGGCATCTCAGTTCATCAACGACTTGTATCTGAAGGCTGATGTAAAAGATAAACGTTACTTGTTCTTCTAAGAATAGGTAAAACAGATATCAGAAGAGCCGTCCGGGAATTACCGGGCGGCTTTTTCGTTATCTGTATATTTCATTTTCTGTCCCTGCCGTTGCCGTTGTGCAACTTTATTCCTACCTTTGCATTTCATAAAGGGATATTATTGATATAAATTTAGGTGATCATATATGCAGAAACAACCCCTCTTAGGCTTGACGCTCCTCGAATTGCAAACGGTAGTGAAGAACTTGGGCATGCCCGGATTCTCTGCCAAGCAGATAGCTTCGTGGCTGTATGAAAAGAAAGTGACCTCTATCGACGAAATGACCAACCTTTCGTTGAAGCACCGGGAATTGCTGAAGGACATTTACGAGGTAGGTGCCGAAGCCCCCGTCGATGCAATGCGCTCGGAAGACGGTACGGTGAAATACCTGTATCGGGCAGGCGAGGGGCATTTTGTAGAAGCCGTCTACATCCCCGATGAGGACCGTGCCACCCTTTGCGTATCTTCCCAGGTGGGTTGCAAGATGAACTGCAAGTTCTGCATGACCGGCAAGCAAGGCTTTACCGCCAATCTGACTGCCAACCAAATCATCAACCAGATTAACTCCTTGCCCGAAAGCGATAAACTGACCAATGTCGTGATGATGGGCATGGGCGAACCCCTCGACAACCTGGACGAAGTGCTGAAAGCCCTGGAAGTAATGACTGCCTCTTATGGCTACGGCTGGAGTCCTAAACGCATCACCCTCTCTTCCGTAGGATTGCGGAAAGGTTTGCAGCGTTTCATCGAAGAGTCCGATTGTCATCTTGCCATCAGCCTCCATTCGCCGGTGCCTTTGCAGCGTCGTGAACTGATGCCCGCCGAGAAGGCCTTCTCCATCACGGAAATAGTAGAATTGTTAAGAAACTATGATTTTAGCAAACAGCGCAGACTATCTTTTGAGTATATTGTTTTTAAAGGAGTGAACGACTCCCTGCTATATGCCAAGGAACTCTTGAAGTTGCTGCGTGGCGTAGATTGCCGGATAAACCTGATTCGTTTTCATGCCATACCCGGCGTCGACCTTGAAGGTGCAGATATGGAAACCATGACGACGCTCCGCGATTACCTCACCTCGCACGGACTGTTCACTACCATACGGGCATCCCGCGGTGAAGATATATTTGCTGCCTGCGGCATGCTTTCGACGGCCAAGCAGGAGGAGAATAAACAAGAATTAATATAAATTATTAACTTTGGTAGGAAGGATATTACGCATTCTTCGTAGCTTTGTGAAAAACTAAAATGTATAGAGATATGAGAAAGCACCTGTTTTATTTAAGTATGGCTCTTGTACTGACGCTCTTTTCCGCGTGCAGTGGCGGCAATAAGGGTGTATTTACTCCGACCTCCAGCGGTCGCGCGTATGAAATCCTGGTAGTGGTAGACCCTGGATTGTGGGAACGCCCCGCCGGCAGGGCACTGTTCGATGTGCTCGATTCTGATGTACCGGGACTTCCGCAGTCCGAACGTTCGTTCCGCATCATGTATACAGCTCCTGCTAACTATGATGCTACCTTGAAGTTGATTCGCAACATCATCATTGTGGATGTGAACAAGGATCTTTATACTCAGCCCAAGTTCAAATATGCTAAAGACGTATATGCTGCTCCGCAATCTATCCTGACCATCCAGGCACCGGATGAAGCCTCGTTCGAGCAGTTTGTAGAAGAGAACAAACAGACCATTATCGACTTCTTCACCCATGCCGAGATGAACCGTCAGATTTCCGTATTGAAGGACAAGCATAGCGACTATATCTCTACGAAAGTGAAGAGCATGTTCGACTGTGACGTATGGGTACCCGGTGACTTGAACTCTACCAAGGTAGGAGAGAACTTCTTCTGGGCAGGTACGAATACGGCTACCGGCGACCAGAACTTTGTGATTTATTCTTATCCCTATACCGATAAAGATACATTCACCAAGGAATACTTCGTGCATAAGCGCGACTCTGTGATGAAGGTTAATATCCCCGGAGCTCGGGAAGGCATGTACATGATGACGGATTCTCTGATGACCGACGTCCGTCCTATCAGTGTGCAGGGTGACTATGCGCTGGAAGCCCGCGGCCTGTGGCGCATCAAGGGTGACTTTATGGGTGGCCCGTTCGTATCACACGTCCGTCTGGACAAGCCCAACCAACGCATTATCGTATCAGAAATATTTGTTTATTCACCCGATAAAATGAAACGTAATCTGGTCCGCCAGATGGAGGCTTCGCTCTATACCCTGAAGTTGCCCGGCAGCACGCAGGAAGGGGCGGAAATTCCGGTAAACGGTACCACCCCAAAAGATACTACTAATAATAAGTAATTTAAAAATGGAAGACAACAAGATAAGAGTCGGCATTACACAAGGCGACATCAACGGTGTAGGTTATGAAGTGATTCTGAAAACTTTTGCAGAGCCCGCCATGCTGGAACTGTGTACACCTATTATTTACGGTTCGCCCAAAGTAGCAGCCTATCATCGTAAATCACTGGATTTACCTACCAACTTCAGTATCGTGAATTCTGCGTCCGAAGCAGCCTGCAACCGCCTGAGCGTGGTGAACTGCACCGATGATGAAGTAAAGGTAGAATTCTCAAAGGCCGATGCCGAAGCTGGTAAAGCCGCGCTCGGCGCATTGGAGAAGGCTCTTGAGGAATACAGGGAAGGATTGATAGATGTCATTGTGACGGCTCCTATTAACAAGCACACCATCCAGTCCGAGGAATTTGCATTCCCCGGACATACGGAATATATCGAGCAAAGAGTGGGTGACGGAGAGAAAGCACTCATGATTCTGATGAAAGATGATTTCCGCGTAGCGCTGGTGACCGGGCATATTCCCGTAAGCCAGATCGCATCGACAATTACCAAAGAGTTGATTCAGGAGAAGCTGATGATTTTCAACCGATCTCTGAAGTTGGACTTCGGCATAGATGCACCGCGCATTGCAGTGCTTTCACTGAATCCGCATGCAGGAGACAATGGGCTGCTGGGAACAGAAGAGCAGGAGATTATCATCCCGGCCCTTAAAGAAATGGCTGAGAAAGGAATACTTTGCTACGGACCCTATCCGGCAGACGGATTTATGGGCTCGGGTAACTTTGCCCACTTCGATGGTGTGCTGGCTATGTATCACGACCAGGGACTGGCTCCATTCAAGGCATTGGCCATGGACGAAGGTGTGAACTATACGGCCGGACTTCCGGTGGTACGTACTTCGCCTGCCCACGGCACGGCTTACGATATTGCAGGAAAAGGACTTGCATCCGAAGATTCTTTCCGTCAGGCGGTATATGTGGCGATAGACGTGTTCCGTAACCGTCTGCGTGAGAAGGCTGCACATGCCAATCCGCTGCGCAAGCAGTATTACGAAAAACGTGACGACAGTGACAAACTGAAACTCGATAGTGTAGAAGAAGATTTGTAGAATGACGAAAGCGGAAATACAACAAGTAAAACTACGTTTCGGCATCATCGGCAACAATGAGACGCTGATGCGTGCCATTGACATCGCTATTCAGGTAGCGCCTACCGACTTGTCTGTGCTCATTACCGGGGAGAGTGGTGTGGGAAAGGAGAGTTTTCCTCAAATCATCCATCAATATAGCCGGCGCAAGCATGGACAATACATTGCCGTGAACTGCGGCGCCATCCCCGAAGGGACCATCGACTCGGAGTTGTTCGGTCATGAGAAAGGTGCTTTTACGGGTGCTATCGGCGATCGGAAAGGCTACTTCGGCGAAGCAAACGGCGGAACGATATTTCTGGATGAAGTAGGCGAGTTGCCTCTTCCTACCCAGGCGCGTCTGCTCCGTGTGCTCGAGAGTGGTGAGTTTATCAAGGTGGGCTCCTCCAAAGTAGAGAAAACAGATGTGCGTATTGTGGCGGCTACCAATGTAAACCTGTCGCAAGCCATTGCCGACGGCCGTTTCCGTGAAGACTTGTACTATCGTCTGAATACCGTGCCTATCCAGGTGCCGCCCTTGCGCGAGCGTGGTGAGGATGTGGTGTTGCTGTTCCGCAAGTTCGCCTCGGACTTTGCCGAGAAATACCGGATGCCTGCCATTCAATTGACGGAGGATGCCAAGCAGATGTTGCTAGCTTATTCGTGGCCGGGCAATGTGCGCCAACTGAAGAATATCACCGAGCAGGTGTCTATTATAGAGACTAATCGCGATATCACCGCAGCTATCTTGAAAGGCTATCTGCCGGAACAGAACAATATGCAGCGCCTCCCGGCCTTGTTCGGTGTGAAAGATCACAAAGGCTTTGAGAGCGAAAGGGAGATTCTCTATCAGGTGCTGTTCGATATGCGCCAGGACGTCACGGAACTGAAGAAGCTGGTGCACGAGATTATGACGGAACGCGGAGCTGTGGCCGGTCCTGCGGTTGCCGCTGCTGCTTACTATACGCCGGCTCCTCCGGCTGTGGTGCCTCCGGTGACTTCCGGTGTGCCTACCATCATACACCCGTCGGTAAAACCGGCTCCGCAGATGGACGACGACTTCCAGGACACGGAAGAATATGTAGAAGAATCACTCTCACTGGACGAAGTGGAGAAAGAAATGATACGCAAAGCGCTTGAAAAACATCACGGCAAGCGTAAAAGTGCAGCGCAGGACCTGAATATTTCCGAGCGCACCCTATACAGAAAGATAAAAGAATATGGATTGGATTAAAAAGATAGCACTGGTTGCCGTTTTGGCGGTGCTGGGGCTTGTGGTATATTCGTGCCGCATCTCTATGGGGCTTGCCCCGATTAGTTCCATTGACTACAGCAAGGTGAAGACTATTTCTATTGCCGACTTCCAGAACCGGGCGGAATATGTATATGCACCGCTGGCAACGGAATTCAACCAGAAGTTGAAGGACATGTTCATACAACAGACCCGTCTGAACCTGGTGAATTCGGGTGGTGACCTTGAAATAGACGGTGAGATAACCGGATATAACCAATATAACGAATCGGTGGACGCCAGCGGTTACTCTTCCAAGGTGAAGGTGACACTGACCGTCAATGTGCGCTACGTCAACAATACGAATCATGAGGAGGACTTTGAACAGCAGTTCTCGGCCTTCCAGACGTACGACTCCTCGAAACTGTTGACCGAGGTGCAAGACCAGCTGATAACCCTGATGGTGAAAGATATCGCCGAACAGATATTCAATGCAACTGTAGCTAACTGGTAAAGTTATGACTTCTACCCATTTGCAACAATGGATTCAGCATCCCGAGACGCTGAACAGGGATACTTTGTACGAGCTCCGCACACTGGTAGCACGCTATCCCTATTTTCAGTCGATCCGTTTGCTCTATCTGAAGAACCTCTATCTGCTGCACGACATCAACTTTGGCGCCGAGTTGCGCAAAGCCGTGTTGTATGTGGCCGATCGCCGTGTGCTGTTCTATCTCATCGAGGGCGACCGTTATACCTTGAAATCCCGGAAATCTCCGTTGCTTTCTTCCGATGCCATGGAAGAGGAACCGAGCGTAGACCGCACCCTCTCCCTGATCGATGCATTTCTCGCTACTGTTCCCGAAGAGCATTCGCAGAACACCGAGCTGGACTATACAATGGACTACACCGCCTATCTGATGAACGAAGATGAACGTGCCGAACCGTCCGAATCCGGTTCGGAAACCGTGCCCGAGGTGCCGAAGTTGCGGGGACACGAACTGATAGACGGCTTTATCCTGAAGAGCGAGACCACGGATGTGCCTTTGCTCGAAGCTAAAGAATTGCCTTCTGAACCTTCGGCTTCTCCTTCCGAATCCCCGGTATCTTCTGCCAATGAAGAGCTGGATGACAGCTGTTTTACTGAAACTTTAGCCAAAATCTACATAAAACAGCGCCGATATGACAAGGCTCTTGAAATTATTAAAAAATTAAGTTTGAATTATCCAAAAAAAAATGCTTACTTTGCAGACCAAATCAGATTTTTGGAGAAATTGATTATTAACGCTAAATCAAAATAACAAAATGTATCTATTACTAATTATCTTAATGGTGATTGCATCTGTGCTGATGTGCTTCATTGTGTTGATTCAGAATTCCAAAGGAGGCGGTCTGTCATCAGGCTTCTCTTCATCCAATCAGATCATGGGTGTACGCAAGACTACAGACTTCCTTGAAAAAGCTACTTGGACCCTGGCCGGTGTCATGGTCGTTTTCAGTATCGTATCTGCTTATACCGTTCCTTCCGGCACGGGCAAAGCTGGTGACGTAATCATGGAACAAGCACAGCAAGAGGAAAAGACTAACCCTTATAACATGCCCGTAGGTACAGCAGCTCCGCAAACCGAAACTCCTGCTGAAACTGCTCCTGCAACTACTGCTCCCGCAGCAGACGAAGCACCGGCTGCCGAATAAAGGGTAGGATAGTACGGATGATTTCCGCTTGAAGAAATAAGAGAAAGGTTGATACCGATGAAAAGGTATCAACCTTTTTTCGTATTGAGCGAGGATTTATTTACCTTTGCTGCTACTTATGCAATCCGATTAATAATTTGAAATCTTATATAATAGTACGATGACAGAACAATTGAAACTTAAATTGAGTGACTCCAAAGCTTTTCGCTGGAGCGCTTTGCTGATTGTATCCTTTACTATGATGTGCGGATACTTTATGACTGATGTAATGGCCCCGTTGGAGGACTTGTTGACTACAAAAGGACAAGTTGTATACTACGAGGATGGTAGTTTTGAAAAAGTAGAGAATGCCATTTCTGTGCAGTCAACGAAGGCTGTAGACGCCACTCTGGATGGTTTGGGATGGTCATCGACCGAATATGGTTTCTTTACGGGAGCCTATGGATATTTCAACGTATTCCTGGTGATGCTGCTGCTTGGTGGTATTATTCTGGATAAGATGGGAGTACGTTTCACCGGAACAATGTCTTCGTTATTGATGTTTGGAGGTGCTTTAATAAAATATTGGGCTATATCTCCTTATTTCACTCTCGAAGGAAGTCTGTTCGGTTTTAGTTATCAGGTGCTTTTTGCATGTTTAGGTTTTGCCATTTTCGGTGTCGGTGCCGAGATAACGGGTATTACCGTATCGAAGGTCATTGTGAAGTGGTTTACCGGTCATGAGTTGGCTTTGGCTATGGGACTGCAGGTCGCTATGGCTCGTATCGGAACCGGTATTGCTTTAGGATTCAGTTTGCCGATAGCCAAGGCGATGGGACATCTGTCCCAGTCTGTGCTGCTCGGTGCTATTGCATTGTGCATCGGTTTCCTCTTCTATATGGTTTATTGCGTGATGGATAGAAAATTGGATGCTTCTGCTGCGAGTACGGTTACGGCATCGGACGAAGACAAGTTCAAGCTCAGCGATATCAAGTTTATTGTTACGAACAAGGGTTTCTGGCTGATTACCTTCCTTTGTTTGTTGTTCTATTCCGGTGTATTCCCGTTCCTGAAGTTTGCGGTAAAGGTGATGATTTATAAGTATAATGTAGAGCCGAGCTTGGCCGGGTATATCCCGATGATGCTGCCGTTTGGTTGTATTCTTCTGACACCGGTCTTCGGTTCGCTCTACGACCGTATTGGTAAAGGAGCCACATTGATGGTTATCGGTTCTATTATGTTGGTGTTTGTACATTTGTGCTTCACATTGCCCATTTTGGAATATTGGTGGTTTGCATTGCTTTTAGTCATTGTATTGGGAGTTGCATTCTCCTTGGTTCCATCTGCTATGTGGCCTTCCGTGCCCAAGATTATTCCGCAGAAGCAATTAGGTTCGGCCTATTCTTTGATCTTTTATATTCAGAACATAGGTTTGTCGATGGTACCGTTGTTGATAGGTTGGGTGATAGACCACTTTGCCAAGACTACTGCGGCGGACGGCACTGTAGGCTATAATTATACGGTACCTTTATCTATATTCATGATCTTTGGAATTTTATCGGTAGTTGTAGCCTTGTTGTTGAAGGCTGAAAACAAGCGTAAAGGTTATGGTTTGGAAGAAGCCAATATTCAGAAATAAGATGTAAATAACGAACGGAAATATGGAAACACCCGAAGGAAAAATCAGTCTGTTGGATGCTGTTCCGGTTCGTTGCGGACATATAACAACCGAATGGGAGGGTGAGTGCGCTGTGCTCACCTATCCCCGGTTTAAATACGAATGGATGCGCCGTTTCTTGTTGCCGAAAGGTATGTCGCCGGATATTCATGTGAAGTTGGAAGAGCACGGAACAGCCGTGTGGAATATGATAGACGGGCGTCGCACGGTGCGCGAAATCATCTCCCTGCTTGCCGAACACTTTGAAGGCGAAGAGAATTATCCTTCACGCGTCACTACTTACGTGATGCAGCTGCGTAAAGACGGGTTTGTTCAATTGACGATTAAAGATTGAAGTAAAAACTCGGCATATCTAATTTTCTTGTTTGCAAAATAATGAGAGAAGATGTTATAAAATTCGATCTGCCCGTTGATTACATTATAACCGATGAGCATATAGAGAGTAGCCTGAATGACTATATGGAATCTCTTTGCCGAGTTATGTCCGGACTATTCGTCCTTTGTACAAAAGGAGAGATACATATCAGCATAAATGTATCGGAATATGTCATCAAGGAGAATAACTTTATTACCCTGCTCCCGAATTATCTGATACAAGTGCACGAAATATCTCCCGATGTCCATTTGTATGTAGCAGGATTCTCAAGCAAGATGATGGCATCAGCCAACTTGATTAGTACTACTCGGGGGTTATTGCCCATGATTATCGAGAATCCTATTACCTCTTTGTCACCTACAAAGGTTGGTGATTTGGAAGCATTATACCGGGTATTTATAAAATCGTATGCTAATCCGGATGTTTGTGAAAATAAAGAAGTCGTGAAAGCCATTCTAGCTCTATTCATGCAGGGAGTTTACGAGTTATACAAACGGCGTAATAAATACGTCATTCCTTCACAAACCAGGAAAAACGAGGTATATCGGGAGTTTATGCTGATGGTAATGAAATACTATAAGCTCCAACACGGAGTTGCTTTTTATGCAGAACGATTGGGGTTAAGCCTTCCCCATTTTTGCAATTCCATCAAAAAGGCTTCCGGGTATACTCCTCTCGAGGTTATTGCGGCTGCGCTGATTATGGATGCAAAGGCTCAATTGAAGTCGACTACGCTGCCGATAAAAGAAATTGGATTGTCACTCGGGTTCACCAATCTATCGTTCTTTAATCAATTCTTTAAAAAACATACCGGAGTTACACCGCAATCATTCAGGGAAGAATAAAGAAAATTCTGTCATCCTGAACGAAGTGAAGGATCTCTTCTCCTATACTACGCGGAGAAGGGATCCTTCACTTTATTCTGAATGACAGAGAATCAGGACTGTTTATTACTTGCCACCTTTATAGTGGTTGTACCAATCAGTATTTGTTGTTCCCTTTGATTCTGTCCACATCTTGAATTCAGGATATTCCTTTTCACTATCAATTCTATATGTCTCTGTTACTGCGTGGAAACCTGTAACGTCGAATAAATCAATAGCGAATGGATACGTTCCTTTGCGATCTATATAGTAGGCATCATCCTTAGTACCGATCTGAGAAGGATCGGCATACGAAGTGGCTTTGAACTTTGGCAAATGTACTTCCGTACGTTGCTTGTTTTCAGAAGCATAATTCACAATAATATATGGATTATAGTCTTTTATATCCTTTTTGTCGAATCCACCATTCGGGAACTCTCTAATTATTGTGTACTCCTTACCGATTGATGTCTTGTTATTAGCATATACTATAATGGAAGAAGTTGCAGATTCTACTGTTGATTCATCAGATGATAAAGTTACCTGCCCGAACTGTGCTACATCAATCTGATATGCAAATGCATTGATATAATCGGCACCATCGTGAGTCGGCCTGAAAATATCTTCTATTTTGGTAACTACATTATCGGTATTATAATAGACCGTACGCTTGTACTCTACAATAACATCATTCATGTCGTAATCACCGCCGCTGGGCCATATATCTTCGAATGCCAGTGTACCTTTATTCGATTGCGTTTTATCTTCTTGCACGGGCGGCGTATCAGGATCTGGAATTACCGGTCTGTCGGGATTCTCAATGGAGCTCTCAGGAGTGGCATTTACATAAAAGAGTAAATCGCAATAACTCTTATTACCTCCATCTTCAACGCCGATTATAACGTTACCGCTTTTCTGATCTTTGATGGTGATAAATCTCTGATCTGATACACTGCTGCCATTCAGATTGGATGCGATAAGCTTGCTGGTATTTATCATATTATCGTTACTATGATCGCCACCACTGATCTGATTAAACTGGAAACCTTGTGCATAGATAAACCATCCAACAGTGTAACCCACAGGGAACTCGTCAGAAGAGTTTCCATTCTGATCATAGAATTTTAATCTTACTTTGTCGCCGGAATGTAAGATGTTCTCCCAGATAGCCTGGCTGAACAATTCTACATTTGGAAAAACAATATATTTCTTTATTGTTTTGACATCCACCTTTCCTGCTTCATCCGTTTTATAATAATAATACCCGAAAGTATTATCCCACTCTGCATCCCTATTTACGAATACCACATCCAGTTTGGCAGGGGCATTTTTGATTGTAATATTGGTTGTGCCGGATTGTTTGACAAGAGCTGAATTATCCTGGTTCTTCTTAGAGGCGAGAAATGCTTTCATACGCTTTGCGAAATCGTCCATAGATTCTTGTCCTACAGTGCTTGCATTTGTAATGTAACCTTCATTAATATTGCCCAGGTCCCATCTATAGCTGAGATTTCCTCCATCTCCCCATTTACACAATGAGTAAAGGTTCTGGCTTTTCTCAATCAAATAAGGAGCATCTCCCGTAAAGCCATAGGCGCGTGTTACCGCTCTTGTCTCCGGTTTGCTACTCTTACTCAAATCCAGGCGTACTGCTCCATTTTCCACATCCAACTCAATGCATCTCGGCAATCCCCACGTATCTGTGTACAGATAGACTGTCTTTACGGCAGTAGAGATTTCCATGTTCCCTTCGAACTTACCGTTTCCATCCGTATAGCTTGTAAAGAAAGGCTCTATATCCTCTCTTTTCGATCCATCGGAATTCATCGGATTCTCGCTATATACAGCAATCCATGCTTTGAATCCGGGTGCATTATAGTCTACATAAAGATTCGATACCTTTTTCGTTTCAAACCCAAAATACTCACTCTCATCCGGGAGCGGTTCTTTTCCCTTACTGGGGTCGTACAGATCTTTTTCAGTACATCCCACTACCAAGCTTATGAACATCATCATAAATGCTCCGGTTAAAATGTTTTGTAAGTGTTTTCGTTCCATAATCATGATAGTTTAAATTATACATTGTTTGTCAACAATCAGATAGAATGTGTACAAAATACTATTCACTCTATTGATGTTCAAAGATAAATATAATTGGGAACTACTGTCTGAAAAGAGTAAAAACGGAATATCGAATATTAAAAAAATGAAAGGCTGTACAGTCCGGGAGATTATCTCCTTAGAGCTGTACAGCCTTTTATTTCTAATATTTAGTTCTTATAGCCTATTCTCTGTCCACTTTAATCAATCCTCCCGTTGCCGTATCGAACTGTACCTTTACAGTTGAATTCTTGTTGAACAGTACCGGCGCCAGGTATTCTATGGTACCGAATTGCGTGATAGGCAACTGATCGTCAAACAGTTTCTTGTTGTTGTGCGTCAGCGTGACTTGTGCTCTGCCCGGAACGTTGTAGGCTACACCTTCCAGTTTCTTCTTGGACTCTTCGGCGGTGGAGGAGTCGGGCGTCTTGAGGTCGGTTATGCTGATGTAGTACGGTTCGCCGGCAAGGTCGTTGTTGGCTACCACGCCCAGCTTCTTGGAGAAGCGGAAGGCGACTTCGTTCTTCATTTCCTTGGGCGTCAGTCGGATGGTGAAAGTCTTGGGCTCGTCTTTTACTTTGCCCGAGAACATCTCCGTCATGGCGCTTTCCTGCAAGTTCAGGTTGTCGAGCATTATCTTGAGTTGTGCCCCGTCCTGGGGCATGTTGTCGGCTTCGCCACGCAGCAGGGCGTTCTTGCTTTCACGGATGCTGTAGATCTCTTTGGCAATCAGTTCCGCCATCTTGGCGCTGGAGTTGGACATCAGAATCTCTTCCGTGAGGAAACTGCGCGGGTCGATGCTCTTTGCAGGGGCTTGGGGCTGAGACGGCTTTACGGTTTGCTTGCCGCTGTAGGGCATGTTGATGGAACGCACAATGCCGTCTTCGGTCAGTTCCATAAGCGGTGCGACGGTTTTGTCCTTCAACTTCACAAAGTAGACGTTCTCTTTGTCGGGCACACCGACGATGCGGGTTTCTATTCCGTCCAGTGTCCAGTACTCTTCCGGTTCGGCGGATATGTTGTTGAGGCGCAGGTAGCGGTCGGCATAGCGGCAGAATTCTCCGGGGGTATAAGTATGCTTGGTAGTTTGTAGCACTATTTCAATTTCTGTTTGGGGCAGCATATAGGTCACGCCGTAATCCTTGCCGCGCATTACGCCGGCTGTTACTTCTGTCTGGGCCACGGCGGTAGTAGCCAGCAACAGCGCAGAAAGCATCAATATATTCTTCTTCATAATGTACATTTGTTAGATTGCATTTAGCTTAGGGACAAAGTTAATCAAGTTATCTTTGTCAAATATTCAATTATAAATTATTAACAGAATAAGCGATGCTTTGAAGTGGATGCTTATTGCACGAACTGCACGCAGACCGGCATATCTACTACAATATCCTGGTGAGTATCCCGCAGCAGCCCCGTGTTTTCATCGCGCTCGTACACCTGAATGACGTTGCTGTCGCGGCAGGCGGCCAGCAGGTACTTGCCGTTAGGGGTGATGTTGAAGTGGCGCGGATGAATGCCCGTAAGTTGGTATCCCACTTTGGCAAGCGTTCCGTTCGCAGGGTCGACGGCGAAGATGGCGATGCCGTCTGCTTGCAACCGGTTGCTGGCATAGAGGTACTTGCCGTCCGGACTGAGGTGAACATCGGCACCGCCACGGGCACCTACGGTATCGGCAACGATGGTTTGTATCTGTTGTAGACGACCGTCGTCGTAGTCGAAAGCTATGACTTTGCCGGACAGCTCGGTGACGAGATAGGCATGCTTGCCGTCCGGACTGAACGTCAGATGGCGCGGACCGGAGTCGGCCTCTATGTCGATGGCCTCGGCGGACAGATGGGGGATGATATCTTTGGGATGCAGCACGAAGCGCAGGATGCGGTCGGCGCTGAAGTCGGTGGCGAAGATGTACTTCCCGTCCGGTGAGAAGAGGGTGCAGTGGATGTGCGGAACAATCTGGCGCACGGGATCGGGACCGGTGGCGATGCCTTCAAAAAGCGTATCGACCGGTAGCAGTGTGCCGTCCGGGCGCAGGGGGAAGACGGACATGGTTCCGCCGCTGTAATTGGCAGTTAACACTTCCCGGCCGTTGGTGGCCACGTAGCAGGGATCGGCTCCTTGGGTGAGTTCGGTGTTCAGCAGACGGAGTTCACCCGTTTCCTTGTCGAAGGCCAGGGAGCTGAGGGCAGCGGTGCTGTCGTTCATTTCGCTGACGGCGTAGACCAACTTCCCGTCTTCCGATGGAGTGAGGTAGGAGGGGTTGGGCAGTTCCACGCTGCCGAGCGGGGTGGCCGTTCCTGTTTCCTGGTCGAAGCGGAAGGTGTAGATGCCTTTGCTTGTTCCGTTGGTGTAAGTGCCCACCAGCATGGCGAGTTCGTCCGGGTTGCCGTTGGCTGCCTTCTTGGGCGCACATGCGGCTACGCTTAATCCGAGCATACAGTAAAGAAGTGTTTTCATTATATTATTGTATTTTAATTTCCGCTATTCCCACCCGGTCGTCGTTCAGCACGATGCGGAGGTCGCTGGCGGTAGTACCTTTGAAGGAGTACGAAATCGGCTTGTCGTACTCGCTGACGGTGCCCGAATATACGGTCAGGAACTGTCCGCCGCCGCCCGAAAGCTGGATTTCGAACGCTGCCGGCAGTTGGTTGTCGCGCTTGAAGGCGATGGACACCCGGTCTACCTTGGCTCCGTTCTCCAAGGCAAAGGTAATATAATCTCCCTTATTTCCTTGCCATGCGGTGCTGATTTTTCCATCGAGCACGTTTTCAGCATCCTCCTGATTGGTGCTGGCGCTTACGCGGCTGGCGGGCTTTTGGGCTTCCAGAGCTTTGACGCGTGTCTGATAATCTTCTACGGTGAGCGTACCGTTCAGGCGGATGTCCTCACTGGAGGCGCCTGCCATGAGGACGAAGTCACCTGGTTCTACCACCCATTTCATGTCGGCATCCAGCAGTTCCAGCTGCTTGCGGTCGATGGTGAAGGTTACTTCTTTCGTCTCGCCCGGTGCCAGGTGGACGCGCTCGAAACCGGCGAGGTTCTTCTCGTAAGTGGTGACGCTGCTCAGTACGTCGCGGGTGTAGAGCTGCACCACTTCGTCTCCGGCGCGCTTTCCGGTGTTGGTCACTTTCAGCCGCACGGTGGCCGTTTCGTTCGGGGTGATGATTCGAGGGCTGATTGTCAGGTCGGAATACTCGAAAGTGGTGTAACTCAGACCGTAGCCGAAGGGGTAGAGGGCACCGTTGATGCGGGACATGTTGCCGTCCGGGCCGGGATTCTTGCCGCCGTCAATCTGCGAAGAGGGCTTGCAGGGGAAGTTGAAGGGGATTTGTCCTACGGTTTTCGGGAAGGTGACGGTCAGTTTGCCGCCGGGGTTGTAGTCGCCGAAGAGGATGTCGGCAAGGGCTGTTCCGCCTTTCGAACCGGGGTACCAGGCTTCGAGGATGGCGGGGACGAACTTGTCCGCCCAGTTGACGGAGAGCGGGCGCCCGTTGATGAGTATCAGTACTACCGGTTTGCCGGTGGCTTGTACGGCTTGGAGCAGTTGCAGTTGGCGTCCCGGCAGGTCGAGGCTGGTGCGCGATTTGTTCTCGCCGCAGGTGCGTTGTCCTCCACCCAGCACTACGACGGCTACGTCGGCCTGGCGGGCATTCTCTGCGGCGCGGTCTATCTCGGCCTGCTCGTCGGCAGTCAGCGGATAGTCGATGATTTCGCTTTCGGGCCAGTTGGCGTCTACCAGGTCGCAACCTTTGGTGTAGAGGACTTCGGCTTTGCCCTGCACTTTGCCGCGGATGCCTTCCAGCACGGTGGTGACTTCTACGGCAAGCGGACCGTAATGCGTCAGCGCGTAGGCTTCTTCATCCGCGTTGGGGCCGCATACGGCAATCTTCTTGATGGAGTTGATGTCCAGCGGAAGCGTATTGTCTGCATTCTTCAGCAAGACGACGGACTCGAGGGAGGCTTGCAAGGCAACGGCTTCGTTCTCTTCTTTTTCCACTTCACGGTCGGCACCGGCAAGGTCGATCTGGTAAGGGGCATCGAACAGTCCCACGAGGAACTTCACGCGGAGGATGTCGCGCACGCGGTCGTCGATGACCTCTTCGCTCAGTCCGCCTTCCTTCACCAGTTCGCGCAGCGGAAGTACGTAAGAGTCCGGGGAGCGGAAGGTGCAGCGCACGTTCAGTCCGGCTTCCACGCTTTGGCGCACGGCTTCTTTCATGTCTTTGGCGGTGCCGTGCTTGGTGTAGAGGTATTCTACGGCGTCGCTGTCGGACACTACATAACCGCGGAAGCCCATTTCGCTGCGCAGGCGGGTCATCAGCCAGTAGTAGCTTCCTTGGATGGGGATACCGTCGTAGTCGTTGTACGAACTCATCACGCCCAGCAGTCCGGCTTCGCGAATCACGCGCTTGAAAGGATAAATATGTATGTTCTCCACTTCGCGCGGCGACATCTGCGGGTCGACACGCGCCATACCTTCGCGGGCACCTTTGTTGTTGCTGTAGGCGGCGAAGTGCTTGCCGGTGGCGGCCACCTGGTGGTTATGCTGCATGCCGCGCACCATTTCGATGCCCAGCTCGGCTACAAGGTAGGGCGATTCTCCGTAGACTTCTTCGTAGCGTCCCCAGCGTTGGTCGCGGCCTACGTCGAGGATGGGGGCGTAGACGTTGGTGTAGCCCAGCATCCGGGCTTCCCGTCCGGTGATGAGGCCCACTTGGTGAATCAGTTTCCGGTTCCAGGTATGTCCCAGGCCCAGTTGGGTAGGGAAGTTGGTGGCGCGGTAGCTTTCCACGCCGCGGATGCCTTCGTTGGTGAAGTCTACGGGGATGCCGAGGCGGGTGTCTTCTACGAAGAAGCGCTGCACCTCGTTCAGTGCCCATGCGTGGCGGGAGGCGGGCCAGACGTTTTCGTTGTCCGATGGGGGGAGGCCCCATTGCTGGAAGCCGTTGAGGTGCTCATCTATGGCGCCGATGCCGTCTTTCCATAGGGCTGACTTCCATTCAGGCGTGGGGAGGGCGTCTTTCAACACGCGCTTGTAACCGTAGAGGGTTACCATTTGGCAGGTCTTCTCTTCCAGGGTCATCTGCCGCAGCAGGTCTTCAATGCGCGCATCGAGCGGGGCGGTGGGGTCTTCGTAGATGTCCTTCACTCCGTTCTTGTTGAAATCAATCCAACCTTTGCGGTACATTTCTGTCTTTACCGGTCGGTAAATGGCCGGTACTTTTGTCGCGTTCTGTGCGGACAGCAGTGTGCCGCTGCCCAGCAATAAAGTGGCTACAATTAATCCTTTCATGGTATCTTATCGTTTTGTATTAATTTTCTGTTGTCAAATGTACGGCTTATTACTCGGATTCGGGTTATAAAATTGTCCGAAGTATGAGCAGTAATAGTCCGGAAATGCTTTCAAAGGGGCGTGGGGACGGGGTTTCAGGGGTATGACAATGAGTTTTGGCGGCTGCAACAATAGGCTTTTGCATTTGCAACAATAAACTTTCAGATGTGTAGCATTAGGCCCTTGCATCTGAAAGGCATAACCTTCTCAACTTGAACACTGCTTCATGTCATGCACAAGATGGCATCTTATGCTGCTCAAGATGGCATCTTATGCTACACAAGATGGCATCTTGTGCATGGGATGCTTTAGGGATTCTGTTCTTGGGGTTTATTGTTCCGGTTCTTAGGGCTTATTGTTTTAGCTTTCCGGCTTTATTGTCTTATGAATAATCCCTTGTTTATTCTATAATCCAACCAATCGATATAGTCATTTTGCAAGTGAATGGCAGTGAATAGGTAGCCAACTAGGCATAAAAGCATTATAATGATGGTTGCCATTATATATAATGTGATCCGTACCTTCTTCGGCAGTAAATCTAAACACTCTAGTAATTGAAATATTGTTTTCATGCCTTTGGGAGTTTAGGAATAGGCATAAAAAACGTGCCCAATCCAATATAAAGCACCCCAAGGTACGGCAAAGAACCCGTGCGAACCTATACTGAACGGGCACGCATATCGTGATGAAACGACATAACGAGCCTTGTTCAGTTTAGTTCGCACATTCAAAATTTGCCGTTTTTGGGTGCCTAAACTGACTACTATGTTATGAATGCTTTTGCATTCGGTGACAAAGATAGAGAAAAGAAGTAAGATAACAATTAATTTCTTTCGTTAATAATGTTTATTCAACCTGACAAATAATTGTTTGGCATCAATAGAATACGTATCTTTGCAGCCACGATTCCCCAAAGAACCGTGCACAATTTTGGGCTTGACTGGATTTGACAGCGGGCAGAAATGGTGAGTAAGCATGCAGTGCGTCGTTGATTTGCACTTAAATCTCAGTCCTCAAAATTTTATCTGGCGAAACTAATTACGCTCTTGCTGCTTAATCGAATCATAGTAGATTAGCTTAATCCCGGCACTAGGTGCTGGGACGAGACATCACTCGGAAGCTGTTGCTCCGAAGCATTCCGATCCAGTGGTGCAGTTACATCGGGGATAGTCAGTGTCGGCCTCGCGGCGCGGATGAAACTAAAGAGGATAAGGCTACGGTTGATGGCTTTGGTTCTGCCGTAGCACGAAAAATTAGGCAAAGATAAGCATGTAGAAAGCTTATGATTTCCTCGTTTGGACGAGGGTTCGATTCCCTCCAGGTCCACAAGGTGGATGTTTGAAACTCATTAATGACGCAACAATGTATTAAAACTGACGTGTTAGTTGGTAGTGATGCATTGTTGCGTCTTTTTTACGTTTATGCTACAGTAGCTATGAAATATAGTAATGAATGATATGTATTATTATTAAGGTAAGAGATACATTTGTTTCAATGGTGACATTTGTTTGAATAATATCTCTTATTTCTTTTTTTATTTCTATTTTTGCGACAATTTAGAATCAGAGTATGCCAAAAATAAAAATAGGGACAAGTATAGGGAGTAATTATGAGGGATATGAGCAATTAGTCTCACTGTACCATCAGATGAAAGAATATAGTAACACTACTATTGATTTGGATTTCTCGTCAAATCGTTGGTTTGAAGCCAATCTATGTGCCGTTTTGGGCTCTATTGGTTTGCTGATGGAAAAAAATAGAGTCAGAATAACTTATTCTAATATGTCTAATTCTTTAATAGATATATTAACAAGAAATGGGTTTATAGGCAGTAATTATTTAGACTTATCAGATAACCATAATGGAACGGTTGTAAGTTTTCAAAGATTTAAGCATAATCAAGACAGTGCTTTTAATGGTTATATAAAAAGAGAACTTCTTTCAAAATCAGATTTTCCTAAGCATAGTGTATTGCTTGGAAAAAGAATAACTGAGAGCATTTTTGAAATATTTGAAAATGCAAGGACTCATGGAAAATGTGAGTTTATTCATACCTGTGGGCAATATTATCCACGAAAAAGCCCTGCTCGATTGGATATAACAATTGTTGATGTAGGCCAAACTATTCATAAGAACGTTAATGATTTCCATTTCCCTTTGAAGGAATTTGATGCATGCATGGCTATAGATTGGGCTATAAAATATGGGAACACGACCAAAATAGGGAGGACCGGGGGATTAGGATTAAGTCTAATTCTTGAGTTTATAAAGTTAAACAATGGAGTAATGCAAATAATATCATCTAATGGATATTGGGAGTATCGTGGCAATCGAGTGCGTATGGGTACACTAAAGAACAATTTTCCAGGGACTATCGTTAATATTGAGTTCAATTTTGATGATAGTTGCTTTTATCAATTAAAAAGTGAGGTTAATTTGACTATGAATGATATATTTTAGTAATTTTGTGCCATGAATATGAAAGAGGGAAATGCCATATTAAAAGTTAATGAGTATACTGTATTGGATATTGCTGTATCTTCTGATGAAGGAGATAAGATCAATCAGCATATTCGTTTATTGTTGGAACGATACCAGAAAGTAACTATTGACTTTTCTGGTATAACTTTGTTAACTTCTGCTTTTTTAAATGCTGCTATTGGGCAGTTATATAATGATTTCAGTTCGGAAGAATTAGCATCCCGTTTATTTTTGTCTAATGTAAATAAGGAAGATTTGCCATTATTCAAGAAAGTAACGGATAGAGCAAAGGAGTATTTTAAAAACGAACAGGAATTCTCTAAGACTACAAAAGAAATTCTAGATGGGGAGTAATTGTACGGATATTAGAAATTACTCTCCTAAAAGGATGGATAATTTCTTTTTTGATAATAATATTTGGATATTTTTGTTTTGTCCAATAGGCAATCACGACAAGAGTAAACAGAAAATATATTCTTCTTTTTTGCAATCTGTTCGTCAAGCAAATGCTACTATATGGATAAATAGCCTGGTTATTTCTGAATTTGCGAATGTAAGCATTAAGCTGGATTATAATTTATGGAAGAAAAATGAAGTAAAGCAAACTTTGTTAGAAACGGATTTAGATTACAAACAAGCATACAGGAAAACCCAAAGATACCATGATACAGTTGAAAGTATTTGTGCTGCGATAAATCAAATATTAGCATTGTGTGAGAAATGTACTGATAATTTCAACGCTTTAAATATTCAATCTATTCTTTCTCATTTTATAGATATAGATTTTAACGATAGTTACTATATAGAGTTATGTAGACATTCTTCTTTTAAGTTTGTGACAGATGATAAAGATTTTATGAATATATCAAATGATAATATGGTTATATTGGGCAATCTTAAAAGATAATATCATTAATTATACATTTAGGGTTTACTTTCTCTTTAAGACGTAAAAACAACTTGTACTGACGAAATTTCTTAAGTATGGAATGGAGGCAACCGTTTTGTTCAGTCTTTGCGGTGATAATCCGAACTTGATTTTATAGTGTGGGTTTATAAAGTATAATTGCTGGTCTACAATTTGGTATCCTGTTTTTTGCGCAATGTTGTGGAACATTTCAATGGTGCATCTGGTATGTTTAATGTCTAATAGTTCTGTTATGGTCGCTTCTTTCTCACCGCATAGTCTTAGTATTTGTCTGTACAATGTGTAAGGTAGCAGGTGTATGAAAGGAAAGTGCGAAATGATTTTACTGTGTGCAATCTGCTGATGGCCCCCGAATGGCATTTGCCAGGCAGGAAATCCTACAAATATCACTCCGTCGGTAGATAAGTAATCTCTCATGCAGGCTAGGAAACGTGATTTATTCTCAATATGTTCTATCACGTCGTGTATGAGAATCAGAGGAAATTCTTTTCCGTCTTTTTCCAGCTGAAAGACATCAGAGGCTATGAAATGGCCTTTTTGACGTTTCTTCTTGAAGAATGCGCCTGCTTGCTGTATTCGTGAAGCGACAATGTCGATGCCGACAACGTGGCAACCGGATTCTGCGAAAGGAAGCAGGTTGCCTCCCTCTCCGCAACCTACTTCCAATACAGTGTTTGGTATATATCCGATGATCTTTTTTATATAAGGGATATAGTAATTCCTGCTTGTTTGTGCTTGCTCCTCAAAGTAGCGTTCACGGTTGGTATGACGTTTCTGCATTTTTACTCGTTTTTAGGTTATCTATAGTTATGATAATCATCCGGGCAAAAGACTGCATGGAAAATTAGGTTTTACCAAGAGAAACGGATTCCTATCGGCATGGTGAACGTAAACGGGTGTTCCTTCCGGATGGTACGCAATTCACTTCCATCGGGAATGTAGTAGTTGACAGTCGGTTCTATATAGATGCTGGTATGGGGACTAATATAATATTGTATACCTGCATTTGTATTGACCGACCATTGAATCGGAGGAGTCAAGGATTGCCGTTTAAGAAGGTTGGGTATACTGTCCGTCGTATGAGAAGTCTGGAGTGTTCCTTTTACGGGAATGTCTATTTGTATCCCTGCTGAAGCATAGCAGGAGAGGCGTTTGTAATTCCAGAAACGATAGGAAAGCCGCAAGGGAATACCGATGTAGTGCAACTTCTGAGTTTCCAGTATATGATATTCTTCACCGGTGCTGAATTCCGATTTGAGATAAGTATAGTTTAATCCGGTTTCCAGGCTCCATGGTCCGTTCAGCTTCTTGCTTAAGGAGAGTCCGGCAGTGATGGGGGCTTCATGATGCTGATGTTCTATGATTCTGCCACTATTACTTTCTGCCACTTGCATGAGACCCACAGAGTCGTTGCCTAATATTCCTTGTTGGTATCGGGTGTTCAGATAGGAATAATACTCTTCCCAAGTGCTGACTTGTTGAGGAAGATGCCCGGAGGAAGCATCGGTCTGCGGAGTGGCCATCAATTTGTATAGGCTTTGTGCAAGTTGCGGACCGAGTGAACCGGTCAGCATCAGTTTCCATTTGCTGCTTTTCTTATTTTGGAGAAGCTTCGTTTGTGGGAACGAATATGAGATCCCGTCTCTTTTAGTTCTATTCACGGTGATAAAAGGATTGGTAATGAACAGCTTGCTTGCATAATCTTGTGTTTCGGGAATAGTGAGGGGAAGAACATCTGGGAGTGGGGCTGTTCGGTTTATAGCTGTTATGTTCCGGCATTTTCCTTCATCGTAATGTGGCATTCGTCTGCTTTCAATAACGTTTCTTTCTTCCGGTCTTTTTTCTGTTTTAGGATATTGGGTGGCAGTTCCGGTAGAGCGTATTTCTTTGAATGCGATTGTTCTTTTTTCTTTATGCAGATATTCATACAGCATTGGGAAAAGGAGTAGCAGTACCAGAACTATTACTACCCGATAACCGGTTAACATCTTTCTGAGCAATGCTTTTGCCCGGAACAGTTGCGAGGAAGAGGAATGGGGAGCGATGCCCAGCAATTCTCCGATCTCTTTGTGCGAAAGTCCTTCCAGGACGGCCAGTTTGAACACTTTACGATAGCCTTCCGGAAGGTTGTCTACCATATCCAGCATTTGGTGGTATGAGACGAAATCCGGATAAAAAGGAGTCTCTGACGGTTCTTCTTCTTCGGAAATGTCGGTCAGGGGAATGTTAGTGACAATACTTGTTTGGTTGAGGTATCTCAAGGCTATGTTTTTCATGATTTTCTTCATCCAGCTTTCCAGCTTCTCGGGGTTGCGCAATGATCGGATTGAGGTGAAGATTATGATAAAACCATCATGAAGAAGATCTTGGGCAATTGTCGGTTCGGGAATGTAATGAAGACATATCTTCATCATTTTTTCCGAATAATTCATATAGAGCAGGTTCAGGCCCTGCTCATCTCCTTTTTGGCATAAATCAACAAGATCTTTTATGTTCATGTGTGTCATAATGTTATTTATCTAAGATGATAAATAATATGAATGACTGCATGCGTTTGTCTTTTTTAACTCTTTTCTTCATTTGCAAAGATATCATTTTCACTGATAATCAATAGCTCTGAAGTTTACTTTAGATTAAGTTCATTTCAAATGAGAGGAAATATAAGTACATGAGACAAGTATTTATATTTTTTCCTTATTCTTTATTGTTCCTTTTAAAGATAAAGTGTATATTTGTCACTTTAACTGGTTACTCGTAATCTGTAATGACCTTTGATCTGAACGAATTCAACCATTTTTTCATAGACTATCAGCAGCGCTTTGTACACTTTGCCGATACCTATGTACACGACGAAGCTGTTGCTGAAGACTTCGTCATCGAGTCCATGATGTATTACTGGGAGAACAAAGACCGTCTGCCTGCTGATACGAATATTCCCGCTTATGTACTGACCGCAATAAAACATCGTTGTATAGACCATCTGCGCCACCAACAGATACATCAAGATGTTTCTGACGAAATATCGCGTATCTATGCTTGGGAGTTATCGAGCCGCATTGTTACTTTGGAAGATTTTGAACCTAATGAGATCTTTACCAAAGAGATACAGGATATTGTAGACAAGACTTTGGAGAACTTGCCCGAACAGACCCGGCGCATCTTCATCATGAGTCGTTACGAGAATCAGCCTCATAAAGAAATAGCCAGTCTGTTGGCTATGACTACCAAAGGAGTGGAATTTCATATCTCCAAAGCTACCAAGGCATTACGCATTGCTCTGAAGGACTATTTGCCTGCTTCCATTCTTTTTTTCTATCTGAACTAAAAAAAACTTCTTTTTCACTAGGGAATGCTTTCTCCCGTTCGCTATTACTGTAGATACGCAAAACAAGAGTATTTATGGATAAAGATATATTATACCGCTTTTTCGAAGGTCGTGCCACTGTAGATGAGATGAAGTCGGTGAAAGAATGGGCTGAAGCTTCCGAAGAGAATAATAAACTCTTCCGGCGGGAGCGTAAGCTGTTCAATGCGATGATTCTTGTAAGACATTCGAAAAAGTCTGATATGCCGGTGAAGGAGATTAAGAAAAAGAACTATTTCGTTCGGGAATTCCTGAAGATAGCTTCTGTTGTAATAATAACGGTAGGGATAACGGCTGCTTTGTTTTCAATAGGCGAAGGTAAAGATAATATAAATATAGCAATGCAGACCATTACCGTTCCGGCAGGTCAGCGTGTGAACCTCGATTTACCCGATGGTTCGAACGTTTGGTTGAATGCCGGAACCAAAATGCAATATCCTGTTTCGTTTATGAAAGGTAAACGGGAAGTAATATTGGACGGAGAAGCTTACTTTGAAGTGGCGCATAACGAAAAATGCCCGTTTGTAGTCCATACTGCTATGCTGGATGTGGAAGTATTAGGAACGAAGTTTAATGTCGAAGCCTATTCTAATCGGAAAATATTTGAGACCTCCTTGCTACAAGGTAAGGTTAGAGTGAAATCCCCCGATAATGGAAAAGAATTTGTGACCTTACTTCCTGATTATAAGACTACCTTGCAGAACGGTAAGTTGGTAGTGAGCAAGATTGATGATTACAATGTCTATCGTTGGAAAGAAGGACTGTATTGTTTCAAAAACAAACCCTTTGCTGAAATCATGCGAGACTTGGAGAAATGCTACGACCTTAAAATCCAACTGGATAAGCAGAGTATAGCCAAGGTGGTGTTGACCGGAAAGTTCCGTATATCCGACGGTCTGGATTACGCTCTGCGTGTTTTGCAGAACGATGTGGCTTTCACTTATCGGCGAGATAAAGAAGATGACGTCATTTATATAAAGTAACCCTGGTACTAACCCTTTAATACAGAGCAAAGCCTATGCAGTGATACTTATGAAAAACAAAAAGCCGACAGATGTTTGCCCCATCTATCGGCCTTGGACTAACACAATTTCTTAAATAAATCGTATTAATAACTTATTTGCAAAGATATGAAAAACATTCCTTTGCCGGATATTTATTGCCTTAAAAATCCGGACGTAAAACAATTATTTAGAATCATGCGAATATCTATATTCTTATTATTCTTCTGTGCATTCAGCCTTTGGGCGGAAAATAGTCATTCCCAAAATGCCCGGGTGACTATCAATCGGAACAATGTTCAACTGGAATCTATTTTAAATGAGATCGAATCTCAAACTGACTATCTGTTTATATACAAGGAAGATGTAGATGTGAAAATTCATAAAAGCATCCGCGTTAACAGCAAACCGGTGGCAGAAGTGTTGAATAACTTACTGGC
Organism: Bacteroides sp. GD17; assembly: GCF_038448625.1. Classification (NCBI taxonomy): domain Bacteria; kingdom Pseudomonadati; phylum Bacteroidota; class Bacteroidia; order Bacteroidales; family Bacteroidaceae; genus Bacteroides; species Bacteroides sp. GD17. The sequence continues at coordinate 287,251 of NZ_JBCEZS010000003.1, read as the reverse complement.
AGGTTCTTCCATCCACTATAAGATGGAGGGAAACCATATCATCCTTACTCGCAATGAAGCGTTGGGCGCCCAGCAACAGCAAAGTATAACCGGTATTGTGACCGATGCGTCGGGCGACCCACTGATAGGTGTTACTGTAATGATAAAAGGGGCTGCCCAAGGTGCGGTAACGGATATTGAAGGTAAATTCTCTTTATCTGCTAATGTGGGTGATGTACTTCAATTCAGCTATATTGGATATATTCCACAAGAAATAAAGTTAACCGATGCCAAATTATTGCGCGTTGTGTTGATGGAAGATGTCAAGTCATTGGATGAAGTGGTAGTAGTGGCTTATGGAACACAAACCAAACGAGCAGTGACGGGAGCTATGGAAACATTGGATTTTGATAAACTCGCTGATGTTCCGGTTGCTCAATTTACCCAAAAGATGCAGGGACAGATTGCAGGTGTACAAGTAAGCCAAGGTACGGGAGTGCCAGGACAAGGTATAAATGTCCGTATTCGTGGAGCGGCATCACTGTCTACAGGTTCAAATCCTCTCTATGTTGTAGATGGTTTTCCTATTGTGGGTGATATTAATGATATCAATCCCAATGAAATAGAGTCAATGACAATACTTAAAGATGCGGCAGCAACTTCTTTGTATGGTTCGCGTGCAGCTTTCGGCGTTGTACTTATTCAAACGAAGGGAGCAAAAGCAGGAAAGACGGACATCAGCCTCAACGCATACATGGGAGTGCAGAATGTACCTCAAAAGGGCAGACCCGATATGATGGATGGAACTGAATGGGCACAATTCAAAAAAGAGTGCTATGAAGATCTGGGACAAAGCGTTCCGTCGGCTTTCCAGACTCCTTCACAATATGGTAAGGGACATGATTGGTATGACGCCATGCTACGTAGTGCTATAATCCAGGATTATAATGTATCTGTCAGTACGGGAAAAGATAAATTCACCAGTTCTTTCGTTCTAGGTTATTTCAATCAAGACGGTGTGTTGCTAAATTCTGATTATCAACGTATTTCGGCAAGAGCAAACTCTACTTATCAGATTCTCCCGAATATGAAACTCGCCTTTAATCTGGCACCAACTTATAGCTTTGAGAACAGGCCGTCATCAGACGGAGCATTCTTCAGTGGTGGCGGTTTGCTTGCCAATGCTACTTTGACTCCTCCTATTCTTTCCTATAAAGATGAAGACGGAACCTATCCTGTGGCGGTAACAACTCCCGGTATTACAGCCTTTGAAACTCCGAATTGGGTGCGTTCTATTCAGGATATTGTCAATAAGCGTGAGGCTAAAAGACTGCTTGCAAATGCGAGCCTGCAATATGAACCTCTTAAAGGTTTAGTACTGAAAACCAGCCTGAATGGAGATATGGGCTCTAATTATCAGCACAATTTTCAACCTTCTACAGCAGGAAGAGGGTTTGCTGCTGCACCAAGTGCCATTGCTGCCAACTTGTACGAAGCCAACAACCGATACTGGTCCTGGCTATCCGAAACAACAGCCAATTACTCGAAAGAAATAGGTGACCACACATTTGAAGTATTGTTAGGATATACGACACAGAGATTTCGTAGCGATTATAGTGCATTTAGCGGATCTAATTTCTCGGATGACAGAATACAGACTATTGATGCAGCATTGGTGAAGAACAATCCGACAATGGATATTCAGGAATGGAGCATGATTTCTTATCTGAGCCGTGTTAATTACAGTTATAAAGGCCGCTATCTGATTGGAGCGAGTATTCGTAGGGACGGTTCATCCCGTTTTGGTAGTAACAACAAGTGGGGTAATTTTCCGTCGGTATCTCTGGGATGGATTGTAAGCGATGAGGCTTTTATGAGCAAACTTAAGAGTGTGTCCTTACTGAAGTTACGCGGAAGCTATGGAACAATAGGAAATAACAATATAGGAAACTATACACATTATAATACGGTAAGTGGCAATACAAATGCTGTGTTTGGCAGCACCACTGCAAGTGGAAGTGCGGTTACAGCTCTTGGAAATGACGATTTAGGATGGGAAAAAACTCGTCAGTTGGATTTTGGCGTAGATCTTGGCTTATTCAACAATCGCATTACTTTTACTTACGATTATTATAACAAAATAACGTCAAATATGCTCTATTCGTTACCTATACCTCAAGAATCAGGTTTCTCTACTTTGATAGGGAATGTTGGCAAACTAAAGTTCTGGGGGCATGAGTTCAGCATTAATTCCCATAATATTGTAGGTACTTTCAATTGGAACACGAGTTTTAACATCTCCTTCAGTGATAACCGTGTATTGGCATTGAGTGATTTGAGTGACCAATTAGTAGCTTATTCAGGTATTGTGAGTACTATTTCCCGTGTAGGAGGTCGGATAGGACAATTCTATGGAATGGTGCAGGAGGGTGTCTATGTAAACCAGGCGGATTATGATCAATCTCCCAAAGCTGTGGACTCACAGGTGGGAACTATTAAATTCCGTGATGTCAACGGTGATAAGCAGATTACTTATGGAGATGATGAAAGTGGTGATAAGGCGGAAATAGGTAATCCACTTCCTAAGTTCGCTTTTGGTTTGACAAATAGCTTTGCTTACAAGAACTTCGATTTGACTATTGTTGCTACGGGGACTTATGGAAATAAGATTGCAGCTGCGGTAGAACAAGGTATGGCCAATCTTGACGGTCCTTTCAATGTAATGAAAGAGGTAAAGGACCGGTGGCGCTCACCCGAAAATCCCGGGGCCGGACTGTATGGTAAAACCACAGGAGGTACTTCGCGCGAAAGAGATATTTTCCATTCTCGTTTTGTGTACGATGGTAGTAATCTGACCATTAAAAATATTACATTAGGATATACTTTACCATCCAATATTATCAAGTTTGTCAGCAAACTACGAATATACGCCAGTGTGCAGCAGGCATTTGTATTCAGTAAATACAAATATGGTAATCCTGAGGTCGGGGTAGATTTTGATGGAAACTCACCGGGAGCATTGTTGCAAGGTATAGATTATTCTACTTATCCGGTGCCGAGAACATTCACATTCGGTTTGAACGTAAACTTCTAAATTATAAAATAGAATACCATTATGAAAAACAATAAATATATGCTGGCGATGCTATTGTCATCGTGTATATTGACTGGATGTCAGAGTGATTTCCTGAATCTGCCATCCGAGACTTCCTTGAGTACGGCAGTCTATTACAAATCACAGAGTGACTTTGAACAGGCAATCAATGGCGCTTATGCTCCGTTACGCGATTTGTATAACGGTACCTATGGCGCTTGGGCGATGGGGGAAATGCGCAGCGACAACACTACCTATAAATATAACCCCAATGACCGGGGTACAATAGAGGCTGAATTCGTAAAGAACTTCTTGGATGATGCAACCAATGGCGTACCACGTTCCAAATATGTGATTGATTATCGTATTATTTCACGGGTGAATCATCTGTTGGAGCCAATAGATGATGTCAATTTTGACCAGCAGGTAAAGGATAACATAAAGGGACAAGCTTATTTCCTTCGGGCATTGGCCTATTTTGACCTTGTACAATATTTCGGTAGCGTACCTATGCACTTGAAACCGGCAAAGACACAAGCTGACACTTCACAACCATTGGCAAGTGTGGAAGATGTGTATAAACAAATTTTAGCAGATGCCGGACAAGCAGCTTCCTTGCTACCTCCTAAGAGTGAGCAGGAACTTGGAAGGGCTACGCGGGGAGCAGCAAAAACGCTTATAGGCAATGTATATATCGTACTGAAACAATGGGCAGAGGCGGAACAAGTACTGAAAGAGGTTACAGGTTATGAACTGATGTCCCGTTATGCTGATGTTTTTGAACTAGCCAATAAAAATGGTTCAGAGTCTATTTTTGAAGTACAATTCAAGGATGGTAATGAAGGGTTGCATAGTTCGTTTTTCTACACTTTCTTAGTGCAGCCTATCACAGCCGAGGAGACTGAAACTATCACAGGTATTCCTGAAGTGGCACGTACGGTGGAGGGTTACAACATACCTACACCTGATATTCTGGAAGCTTATGAACCGGGAGATGCACGTAAGGACGCCTCCATAGGTATGCTGACTGCTTACGATACACCTTATCCTTATATTAAGAAATATTGCCATTCTCATACTCAGAGTGGAAAAACCGGTGATAATTGGCCGGTTTACCGTTATGCCGAGGTGTTGCTCTTTATTGCTGAAGCCCTGAACGAGCAGGGTAAGACGGATGAGGCTTTAGAATACTTGAATAAAGTAAGGGCAAGAGCTCTACTGCCTGTAAGTAGTGCTTCGGGGCAGGCCGAAGTACGAGAAGCCATTATAAATGAGCGCCGTGTGGAGCTGGCTTTTGAGAATAAACGTTGGCTCGACTTGGTACGTACCGGAAAAGCAGAACAAGTGATGAAAGCCTATGGTGAGAGGGTAAAGGCCAATCCTATGTCTTACTATTTTCCCGAAGGATTTTCGGTAGCCCCAACTGCATTTACAGATATCCGCCTACTATTTCCGTTGCCTGCATCAGAGGCTGCGCTTAGTCCTTATTTTTAGTGGATTCTCGTAGAATTTAAATCAGTGGAACGGCATTATACTATTCTAAAACTAGTTGATATTGCCGTTCCGTAAAATATTTGCTCGTAAACTTGTTTAAAATAAACTATCATATATATGAAGATTTACAAACTTCTCATTCTGTTCTTTACAGTATGTATGACATGTCAGGCTAGGTTACAATCTGGTAATGTTTCTTTTTCTGTCAGGAGATTGCAGACGGAATATGCTGTAACTCCTTTGGGAATTGATACTGAACTTCCCCGATTCAGTTGGCAAATGGAAGCTCCTTATTTCGAACGGGGACAATGGCAGGCAGCTTATCAAATCACCGTTTCAGATGAGGAAGGGAAACTTGTGTGGAACAGTGAAAAGACAAAAGGAGGAAACTCTTTGAATATTGAGTATGCTGGTATACCTTTGCAACCTTCTACTCGTTATTGGTGGACTGTAAATGTCTGGAATCAGAAAGGTGAACAAGCGTCAGAAAGTTCTTGGTTTGAAACGGGCTTAATGAGTCGCGACCACGCCTATCAAGGATGGGATGGTGCGAAATGGATTGGTGGTGGGGATAAGGATATGACCTTATATTCACATTATCTTCCAGTTTTCAGATTAGACTTTTCCCTCAGGTTAGATAAAGTTTCGAATAGTACCCGTGCAAGTTTTATATATGGGGCTAATGATACTCGTTTAATGGATAGGAACAAGAATTTATATCATCTGGAGAATAAGAAAAATGAGTCTTACATCAAGGTTGAATTGGACATTGCTCCGTTAGCTTCGGATAAGGAAGCAATACTGAATATTTATAGAGTAGGTTATCACCCGGATGATAAGTCGGATACTCCTTATGTGAGCTTTCCTATTCCGCAGAACTTGATTGACAAAGATAATAAGTATGCTTGTCACGTGGTTAAGCTCAGTTCTGAGTTAGGCTTTACGAAATTCTATATTGATAATTCTAAAAAGGAAGTAGGTTCGGTTAATTTGAATCCATTGGGACAGGGAGGTGATTTCATTGCTTTTCCGGTAGTAGGGGACATTGGTTTTTTTGTTCCTGCTAAACAAGGGGCTTTTTTTTCAAAAGTGAACATAGTCAATTATAGAACCCCTTCGAATGTGGTATCAACAGTGAAAGATGGGGAATATCGTGTAGTAAGTGGTACTAACGACTTTTGGGAGATTTTTACTCCAAAAGGAAATTCCTCTCCTATGCTTAGAACAGTTTTTGCTTCTCCGGATATGGAAATAGCTAAGGCACGTTTATATGTTACTGCCCGTGGTATCTATGAGATATATCTCAATGGACGGCGGGTAGGAAACGATTATTTTAATCCCGGAGTGACTCAGTATAATAAAACACATTTATATCAAACATTTGATGTTACGGACTATATACATTCAGGTCAAAATGCCATCGGAGCTTTTTTGGCAGAAGGCTGGTGGAGTGGTGGCGCAACTTTTACAGGAGATAATTGGAACTTTTTTGGTGATCGTCAGTCATTATTAGCTAAATTAGTTATCACCTATAAGAATGGACAAGAAAAGGTTATTGTTACTGATCCTTCTACCTGGCAGTATTTTAGCAATGGTCCTATTCTTTACGGTAGTTTCTTCCAAGGGGAAGTATATGATGCCTTGAAAGATGCGGAAATAGAGGGATGGAGTACTGCTTCATATACTGCAACCAATTGGAAACCGGCAACAGAAGTTGTTTTGGAAGGAAATGTTAGTACAGCGGGAAATCCGAATATGCCTTGGGTAAATGATTATTCTGATTATAAACTTATGGGACAGTTTGGACAGACAGTCCAGGCTGTTAATGAGTTGACGGCACTTTCTGTAGAAGAAGTTCGTCCGGGAGTATATGTTTACGATATGGGGCAAAACATGGTAGGCGTACCTAAAGTCAAGCTGTCGGGAATAAAACCCGGTACAAGGATTTATCTGCGTTTTGCTGAAGTGAAATATCCTGATTTACCAGAATATGCAGCTAATGTAGGAATGATAATGCTTGAGAATATTCGTGCGGCTATGGCGCAAGATATTTACATTGCTAGAGGAGGAGAAGAAATAATCTTTCCCCGCTTTACGTATCACGGTTATCGTTTTATAGAAATTACAGGTATTGATACTCCTATACCGATAGAAGCGGTGAAAGGGGTGGTACTTAGTTCTATTCATAAGCTCGCCTCACATTACGAAACTTCTAATGCGATGGTGAATAAATTGTGGGAAAACATCACATGGTCTTCTTTCGGGAACTTCTTGTCTATACCTACTGACTGCCCCCAACGTAACGAACGTTTGGGATGGGCTGGGGATATTTCTGTATTTTCTCGTACGGCAACTTATTTGGCAGATGTTCCTCAATTTTTGAGAAGATATCTTCAGGCTATGCGTGATGTGCAGCGTAATGACGGATGTTTCCCCGATATAGCTCCTTTGGGTGGCGGATTTGGTGGCTTGCTATGGGGAAGTGCTGGAATAACAGTACCTTGGGAATGTTATCAGCAGTATGGAGATAAAGTCTTACTGAATGAACATTATGATGCTATGAAGCAATATATTTCCCATATTCTTGATAAGATGATTGATCAGGAAACTGGTTTACTTGTCCAAAACAGAGCATGGGGTGACTTGGGTGACTGGTTAGGATTGGAGGATGAGAAGAATGACAGGTCACTTTTGTGGGAGGCATATTTCATCTACGATTTGGAACTAATGCACAAAATGGCTGTTGCTTTAGGAAAGGGAAGTGATGCCGAATGGTTCAGAAAGTTGCATGATGAAAGAAAAGCATTCTTCAACAAGATTTATATCCGTCCCAGTGATAGCAAGACTGTTTTTTCTTCTTTTATTCCCGATAAACAAGGAACTTTGATTGATATTCAGACCTCTTATGTACTTCCACTTGTGTTTGATATTATTAATAATGAGCAGAAAAGTAAAGTCATAAAGAATCTGATAGAGACAGTAACGAGGAAGAATACGACCGACCGTGGTAAGTTGTGTCCAACCTATTCGTTAATGACAGGTTTTATTGGCACAGCATGGATAAGTAAGGCGCTGTCAGATAATGGATATTCCGATATAGCCTATCATTTGCTGCAACAAACAAGCTATCCTTCATGGTTATATTCTGTAGACCAGGGTGCAACTACTATTTGGGAGCGATTGAATTCTTATACACATGTCGATGGATTCGGAGGAAATAACCGTATGAATTCTTTTAATCATTATTCTTTTGGTGCGGTGGGAAGTTGGATGTATAATTACTCTCTTGGCATACAACGTGATGAGGCTTCACCTGGTTTTAAGCATTTTATCTTGAAGCCGGAAATAGATTTGACGGGAAAAATGAAATATGCAAAAGGGTATTATGACTCCATGTATGGACGTATCGGGAGTGGCTGGAAGGTGGAAAATGAAATAGCCTATTATACTTTCAATATTCCGGGTAATACTTCTGCTTTAGTTTGTCTACCGGCTTCGTCTGTAAAAGATATTAAGGAGAGTGGGAAAGACATTCATAAAAAGCATGAAGGGATTAAATTCATAAGTGAGGATAATGGCACTGTGACATTTGAATTATTGTCCGGTAACTATTTCTTCGAAGTGAAAAGATAAGGAAACGGATATAGGAGGCATGTCGGTACTATGAACTTGCCTCCTTCCCCGCGCACTCCGGACAAATCCCCTTCAACACATAATTGATACTATTCAGCGTAAACCCTTGCGGCAGCTTTACCACCGGCGTAGGGATATTGGTGAAACAGAACGTCTTGTTGCACTTCTCGCAGTGGAAGTGGGTATGCAGGTCGTTCACTTCGCAGGAACAACTGTTGCTACATACGGCATACTTGAACGAGCCGGTTCCGTCATCAATGCTATGTATCAGGTGGTGGGAAAGAAATAAAGTAATGGTACGGAAGATGGTGGACTTGTCTACCGTGTCCAGCATATTCTCCAAGTCCAGCAGAGATACAGACCGGTTGGCCTGCATCATGGCTTGTAACACTAATATACGTATGGCTGTGGGTTGTATCTCCCTCTTAGCCAACAGGTCTAAATATTTCTTCTCGTCCATTTCTTATTCCTATTTTATCAGTTTCTGTATGCGTATAGCGTTTACTATCGCAATGAGGGCAACACCTACGTCGGCAAAGACGGCTTCCCATAAAGTGGCCAGTCCGCCGGCACCCAGGACTAATACAAGCAGTTTTACTCCGAATGCCAGCGATATGTTCTGCCAGACAATCCGGCGCGTCTGTCGGCCTGCGCGGATGGCGGTGGCTACTTTGGACGGTTGGTCGGTCTGTATCACGACATCTGCGGTTTCGATGGCGGCGTCGCTGCCCAGCCCGCCCATGGCGATGCCTACGTGGCTGAGGGCAAGAACCGGGGCGTCATTGATGCCGTCGCCAACAAAAGCGATCTGATTGCCGGCATCCCGGCGCAGTTCTTCTATGTGCTTCACCTTGCCGTCGGGCAGCAAATCGCCGTAAGCTTGCGTTATACCCAACTTCTTTGCAAAGTTAGTGACAATGGCTTGTTTATCTCCCGACAGTATCTGAATATTTGTGATATTTAAAGCTTTCAATTCTTCAACCGCCCTGCCGGCATCCTCTTTCAGCGTATCTGATAGTAACAAATAACCGGCATATTCTGTTCCGATGGCGCAGACAACAATCGTATCGGGAATGGATAACAACTCCTTCGGATATTCCACCCGGAACTTGCTCAGCAGACGCGTATTGCCCACCAGGATGCGTGTTCCGTCGATAGAGGTTTCCAGCCCATGACCGGCTATCTCCGTGACTTCCGCCGTAGGAACCGGTGCTATGTTCCGCTGCCCGGCATAGTTTACTATCGCTTTGGCTATGGGATGGGTACTGTTCCGCTCTACCGAGGCAGCCAGCTGCACCAGCTTCTCTTCGGATATGCCCGGCTGCGTCTTGCACGATTGCACTTCGAATGTCCCTTGGGTCAGTGTCCCCGTCTTGTCGAATACCACTGTATTGATTCTGGTAATGGCATCCAGATAGTTCCCTCCTTTGAACAAGACGCCCAAGCGGGATGCCGCACCGATGCCTCCGAAGTACCCCAGCGGAATGCTCACCACCAGCGCACACGGGCAAGAGATAACCAGGAATACCAGCGCCCTGTATAGCCAATCATTGAAAGTAAATGCAAACTGCCCATCTATCAATGAATAAAGGAAAGGAAGCAGCACAATCAGCACTGCCAATCCTGTGACAATCGGCGTATAGATGCGTGCAAACTTGCGGATGAACAACTCTGCCGGAGCTTTCCGCTCGGAGGCATTCTGCACTAATTCCAGGATTCGCGACAAGGCGCTCTTCTCAAAAGGCCTGCTCACTTCCACCCGCACCACCTTGTCTGTCGCAATCATTCCGGCCAGCACTTCTTCTCCTTTCCTGATGTTGCGGGGTACGCTTTCGCCTGTCAATGCCGAAGTGTTGAATGCCGCAACTTCGCCCTGCATGATGCCGTCCAGCGGAACCCGTTCTCCGGTTTTCACTTCGATCGTCTCGCCCACCTGCACCTTTTGCGGAGCTTCTACAATCGCTTCTTTGCCTCTGATAACCGTTGCCGTTTCGGGCCTGACGTCCAGCAAGGCACTGATGTTGCGTTTCGCTTTATCCACTGCTTTCTCCTGGAAGAGCTCTCCCAAGGAATAGAAAAGCATGACGGCCACCCCTTCCGGATATTCGCCGATGTAGAAGGCACCCAGCGTAGCTATGGACATCAGGGTGAACTCACTGAAAATGTCCTTTTGCGTAATACTTTCCCAGGCTTCCTTCATCACCGGCACGCCAACCGGCAGATAAGCCAGCAGATACCACCCCAAGGCTACATATTGCTCCCGGAAGAAAGCAACGTCCATGGCATGCATGCCTATTCCGCCGAAAAGCAGAACGGCCGACAGTATAATCCTCCAGTAATCTTTCAACGGATTACCGGCCTCTCTTGATCTATTTTCCGTCTGTGCACAGTCGTGAGCACAGCACTTGCAAGTATGATGTCCCATATTCTCTTTTATTTTGATGCAAAGGTAGCACATAAGGAATGCAACTAAGTTGCAAAGGCAAAGCAGGGCCTTAAATATTTCTTTCTTCTGAAAGAGTGCCTTGAGGCGTACTGATGGCAGAAGCCCTGCAGGTATCGGAGTATTGATCCGATGCTTGCAGGGCTTCTGCCATTCCGGGGGAGTATGTTTTGCTTTATGCTTAGTCTTTGACGATGTCGCCGCTGGTATCTTCCGGGTCGCCCATATTGCCCAGATCTACATTTGTCAGGCTCCAGTCTCCGATGGTGGCGGTGGCTGTGAGGCCTTGCTGGCGGTCCAGGGTGAGGACGACGAGGAGGTGTTCGCCGGGGAGGAGGTACTTCAGGGTGCCGGGGCCGGTGCTATTGCCGGTGTTAGTACCGGTGTTGGGATCGAAGTCGTTTCGGCGTCCGTCGTTCTCCGGCAGGGTGGTGAGGGCGATGGAGGAGAGGGGGATGCTGTAGGTGCCGGCGGGGAGGGCGGAGCCGCCGTCGCGCAGGGTGACGGTGAGGATGTGCGTTTTCTTCGCGGTGGCGTCGGTGGCAGGCAGGTAGGGGGCTACGCAGAGGGGTTGCTGGGAGCTGCCGGTGGTGCTGCCGGTGTACCCGGGTGCGGCCTTGGGGTAGGTGTGCCCGGTGGCGATGGCGTCGATGGAGAAGGGCGAGTCGTTGATGTCTTCACCGGTGTAGGTATCGCCTGCGGAGAGGCGGGTGTAGGTACGACTGGTCTCTGTGTGCGTGGGGTTGGGGGCAATGAGTGCGTTCCAAAGGCCGGTGGGGATGGTGCCGGGCTCTGAGGAGGCGTTGGCAGGGTTAGTGAAATAGGATTGGCTGCTGCGGTTGCTGGTGTAGGCTATCTCCAGGTCGTCCGGACCGGGGAGGTTGCCATCGGCATCGGGGGTATTGGCCCAGGTGTAGAAGGTGGCATGGGTGGGGGATGCGTTGCTGCGTGATGCGCTGCTACGGGATGCGCTGCTACGCGCGTCGATGCTACGGATGAGGATGCCAGGGAACATCGGCTGGCCATTGATGGAGATGATGTTGTCGGTGCCGGAGTAGGTGGCGTAGCTGTGGATGCTGACTGTGTTGATGTCGGCAGCGGGGATGGGCTGGCGGTCTTTGTCCTGCAGGAGGAGGGAGACTTTGGCGGTGGTGTGGTGCAGGGTGTACTGGTAGGTGAGGCCTGCTTCTTGGGAGGCACGCTGGGTGATGGCGTAGAGGTTGTCGTAGCCATAATTGGTGGCTGTGACGAGGCCCAGGCGGCTGCGGTCGTGGGAGAAGTCTTTCATGTAGAGTTGGGGGAGGGAGGCGGGTTGGCCTTCTTCGTTGATGTATTGCCAGGCGGGGGCGCCGAGGGTGGCGTCGGTGGAGGCTTGCAGATAGTAGTAGCTGCCGGTGGGGTAGTAGCTTCCGCCGGAGGAGAAGTCGCCGGCTTTGGTGACGCCGGGCAGGTACATGGTGAGGGCGCCATTGCCGCGGTCGAAGCGGGTGCTTGCGGTGATTTCTCCGATGGCGGGGATGGCGGCGAGGTCGGCGGCGGTGGAGGTACTGCTGGCGCTACGGGTGCTGAGGCTGTTTCCGATGCGGGTGCGGGTGTTGCTGTTGCTTCCGGTGCCGGTCATTCCTTGCAGGGTGAGGCTGAAGGAGACGGGGGTGTTGGGATTATCCTCGGAGGTGTTTCCGGGGTTGATGTTGTCTTGGTCCGTGCAGGCGGCGAGGGCGAGCAGGAGGACGGGGAGGAGATATTTGTATGATTTCATATTGCTTGGCTTTTGATATTATTACTGTTGGGGATTATTGTTATAGGCCGAAGGGGGGAACGCCCCGAGGGGTTACTGGTCAATGGGGACCAGCAGCAATGGGGCGATGGGATAACTTTTACCCGCTGTGGCTGCGGCTTGTGCGTCGGCATTGTCGTACTCCGGGTTTTCGGCGAAGCGGTAGGGGCAGAACTTATAGGCTTGGCTTCCGGTGCTGCCGGCGTTCCAGTCGTGGAGGGCTTTGTTCAGCGTGCCATCGCCACTTAATTGGTAGTCGCCGCAGGCCAGGCGCCACTTCTCTTTGAGGGTGGCGATACCAGGGGTACCGATGGTGGTGATGTCGGTGATGGTGTTGGAGCTGGAGCTGAAGCCGGTGCCGATGCCTTTGTCCGGTTGGCCGTTGATACTTTGCCAGAAGCAGGTGGTGATGGTGGAGGAGGAGGTGTATCCCACTACTCCGCCGATGTTGCTGCTCATGCTCGTGCCTTTTACGCTTCCCGTGTTGATGCAGGCGGTGATGGTGGAGGAGGGGGTGTATCCCACTACTCCGCCGACGGCGCTGCCTGTGCCCTCTACGTTTCCCGTGTTAGTGCAGGCGGTGATGATGGCGTAGGGGGTGCATCCCACTACTCCGCCGACGGCGCTGCCTGTGCCCTCTACGTTTCCCGTGTTAGTGCAGGCGGTGATGATGGCGTAGGGGGTGCCTCCCACTACTCCGCCGACGGCGCTGCCTGTGCCCTCTACGTTTCCCGTGTTAGTGCAGGCGGTGATGATGGCGTAGGGGGTGCATCCCACTACTCCGCCGACGGCACTGCCTGTGCCTGTGCTCTCTACGCTTCCCGTGTTGGTGCAGGCGATGATGGTGGAGAAGTTGTGACTGATTCCCGTTACTCCGCCGACATTATCCCTGCCCTCTACGCTTCCCTCGTTGCGGCAGTTGCGGAGGATGCCATTAGCATTGTTTCCCACGATGCCGCCGGTGTTGTCTCTTCCTGTCACTATGCCCTCCACCGTCAGGTTCTTTACCGTGGCGGGGGTGATGTCGCTGTTGCTGCCGATGCGTCCGAAGAAGCCCTGCTCGTCCGCATCCGGCCGATTGATGACGAGCCCGAAGACGGTGTGCCCGCCGCCGTCGAAGGTGCCGGTGTAGGGGGCTCTAATATTAGTGCTGTAGTTTCCCAGTGGCGTCCAGTTGCTGCCGTTCGTGGGGTCTGCAGGCTTGGGTAGGTAGATGTCCGCCATCAGGCGGCCGCAGGCGGCGAGGTTGGCATCGTCGCCGGTGCCATCTCCCACACTTCCGTCCGCAGCCGTCCCCATTACAATATGTGCAAACTTCATCAGTCCTTTCTCATTATAAATAGCGTAGATGGGCTGTCCGTTGTCGTCTGTTCCGATTATGCGTATGTCGCTGTTGCTGATTCCTATGCTGGTGTTGTTTTCGTCCATATCTGCAATCTCAATCTCCTCTACCGTGGCGTCGGTGGGACCGAGGGTGACGCTGAGGGTGGTGATGGTGCCGGCGGAAAGCGTCAGCGGAGTGGCGCCGCTGGGGAGGGTGACGGTGTAGTTTTTGCCCAGGTGGGTGACTTCGAAGAGGGGGGTGCCGCCGGGTATGCCGACGGGGTTGCTGTCGCTATATCGGAGTGTTCCGTTAGGGTAAACGTCGGCGAGGACGAAGCTGCGGGCGTCGCTGAGGTAGGTGGGGGAGCGGCGGAGGATAGGGGCGGTGGCGATGTTGTCGGCGTCCTGAGCGGGGGTGGTGTAGTACTCGTGGTCGAGGGGAAGGGCGGTGGCGTCGGGTGCCCAGGCGGTTTCAGTGTCGGGTTTGGGGTCGAAGGCATCGGCTTCATCGGTGGTGAAGATATGGGTGGGCAATAGGGCATGCCAAAGAGCATTCTCATAGGTCTGCAGGGCATCGAAAGTTGCTTCGTCAGCTGCAGCATGTGCCAGGAGTGTGGGGTCGTCGTTGGTGGCGTCCTTCAGGTCGGGGTTAGTGGCGCGGAGGGCGGCGAGGGTGCCGTCGGTGATGATGCGTCCGTTGATGTCCTTCAGGCGGAGGCGGAGTTGGGCGGCGGCGGGGCGGAGGGCGAGGGTAAAGTGGGCGGTGCCTGTGCCATCAGGGGCGGTGGTGGTACCGTCGGTGGTGATGGTGGTGGTGCCGTCGAAGTAGGCCAACATGGGGAGTTGGTCGTCGTGGCGGAGGAGGCGTGCCAAGGCGCGGATGCGGTAGCGGCCGGGGGCGGAGACGGCAGGGGCGGTGGCCGAGGTGAGGGTCCAGGTGCCGTCGGTGCTGTTGCCGTCGGGACTGGCGGCGGGGGCGGTATAGGTGTATGTGGCCTCTTGCTGGCGGTAGGCTGTGCCGTCGGCGCTGAGGAGGCGGATTTGCAGGGTCATGGCGTCGTAGGGGACAATGTTGCTGCGGGTGCTTCCGGCGTCGTTGGTGGCGTCGAGGGCGACGATGGGGGTGGTGAGGCGGAGGTTTCCGCCGTCGGGGTCGGGGTCGAGGATGGTGCTGTTGGGGCCGACGGGGTTGGGGTCGGGGGGCAGCAGTTGGTCGTTCTCGTTCTGGCAGGCGGCCAGCAGGACGAGGAGGGCAGCGAGCAGGCCGAAGGCGGCGTGCAGGCTGTGAGCGGCGCGCAGGCTGCAGGTGTAGGCGATTGTTTTCTTGTTCATTGTTACAGTTCTTTTAGTTATATGTTTCATTTTTTCTTTTGTTCATTCTTTCTTCGTTGTTTATCTCTTGCTTCCGGAAACGGATTTCGCCCCGCTCCGCCTCACTCCTTCGGTGTTGTGAAGGGTGATGGCGGGGCGGGGCGAAAACTATTGCTGCGGCGGGGGCGGTGATGGATTCTCCTTACTCTCCTCCTTCCGCCTCCGGCTGTTCCAGCCGTTCCAGGAACTGGTCGAGCCGGATGACATTCACTTTGGGGAAGGGGATGTGGGCCAGGCAACGGAAGTGGGCGTCATTGCTCACGATGTAGTCGGCTCCGGCGATGATGGCACAGTCCACGAATTTGTTGTCGTCCGGGTCGCGCTCGATGAGGCGGAAGCGGAAGTGCGGGTCGTGGAAGCTGGTGAAGGGGCTGCGTACGATGGCGTTCACAATGTTGAAGGCAAACTCGGCGCTTGCCAGGCGTTCCAGGATTTCGTGATACTCGTCCAGGATTTCGTTGCTCACGCAGAGTGTGTAGCGACCCTCGCGGAAGGCTTGCCAGGCCAGGCGGTAGGGGCTGTGGATGGATAGCATCTGCACCAGGCAGTTGGTATCGATGACGATGGGGCGGCGGCTCATTGCTTGTACGGTGTTCGGTAGTGAGCGTTCTTGAGGTCTTCCAGAGTCTTTTCGTTCCACTGGCCGCTTTCCCAGAGGCGTTCCATTTCGCGGTCGGCGCGGCGGGCGAAGAACTCGGAGATGGCGTGCTTGAGTTCTTGCAGCTCTTCGTCGGTGCGGATGTCGGACATGATGTCGAGCATCTCCAGCTGGGCTTTGTTGAATACGGTGGTCTTCATACGTTGGGTTCTCCTTTCTTTGTTACGTTACGTTGTTTTCTCCGCCGACAAAGTTACGAATCCTTGTTCAGAATCGCAATGCCGACGGGGCAATAGTTTTCGTTTCCAGAATGTCAAAGAGCGATTTCGCGGGGCGCGGGGAGCCTGAGATACCCCTCTCCCTTAGTCCGCCGGGACTTTCTTCAGCAGCAGTGGCGGCACGTTGGTGTCGTAGTTCTTGCCTTCGGCGGCGCGCAGGGCAGCGGGGTAGGCGGGGTTCTGGACGTAGCGGTAGGGATTATTGCCGAGGGCGGCGTTCATCTTGTTGGCGGGGCTGTTGCCGCCTCCGGCGAACCAGGAGGGGATGGTGCCGTCGCCGTTGTAGGCGTTGGGGCCGATGACGCTGGTGCTGGTGCCGCCACCGCCGGTGCCGGGGGGAGGGATGCTGGCGCCGCCTACTCCGTTATTAGGCCTGGTGCCGGGGCCGAAGCTTTGCCAGTAGCAGTTGCTGACGGTGGAGGTGTGATTGTATCCCACTGCTCCGCCGGTGTCGCCATTGCCCGTCACGCTTCCCGTGCTGTAGCAGGCGGTGATGGTGGAGCCGTCGTAACTTCTTCCCACTATTCCGCCGGTTTTGTTCGCGCCGTTCACGCTTCCCGTGTTGTAGCAGGCGGTGAGGGTGGAGATTTCATTGTATCCTGTTACTCCGCCGGTGTTCTCGCCCGTGCTCGTTACGCTTCCCGTGTTGGTGCAGGCGATGATGGTGGCGTATTTATTGCTTCCCGTTACTCCGCCGGTGCTGCTCGTGCCTGTCACGCTTCCCGTGTTGGTGCAGGCGGTGAGGGTGGTGTAGGTGGTGGTAGATCCCGCTATTCCGCCGGTGCTGCTCGTGCCCTTCACGCTTCCCGTGTTGGTGCAGGCGGTGATGGTGACGGAGTTCTGATTGTTTCCCGCTATTCCGCCGACGCAGCTCGTGCCCTTCACGCTTCCCGTGTGGGTGCAGTTGGTGATGGTGGAGTAGGAGTAGGAGTTTCCCACTATTCCGCCGGTGTTCCCTCTTCCCGTCACCGTGCTCTCCACTGTCAGATTCTTCACCGTGGCGGGGGAACCGTTCGCGCTGATGTACCCGAAGAAGCCTTGGTTGTCCGCCTCCGGCCGATTGATGACGAGCCCGGACACGGTGTGCCCCTGGCCGTCGAAGGTGCCGATGTAGGGGGTGAAGGTGTTGCCGCCCAGCGGCGTCCAGTTGCTTCCGCCCGTAGCGGGTGGCGTCAGATGGATGTCCGCCATCAGGCGGGCGCAGGCGGCGAGGTTGGCGTCGGTGCTATAGTCGGCGCCGCTGCCTCCTTCTCCCAGACTTCCATCCTTCTTCGTCCCCATCACGATGTGTGCAAACTTCTGCAGCCCGTTCACACCGCTTATCAGGTAGAAGGTCTTGTCGCCTTCTGTGACGCTGGGCAGGGTGGAGCCTTCGGCGGCTATCAGTGCATCCAGCTTATATCCGGGCACGGTGGCGGCATCCACCTTGTACCCCTTCGCCTGCGTCAGCTTCAGCTGGTTGACTTTGAAGATAGGGTCGGCCGGATTGGAGGCGTCATCGGTAGTCAGCCCGGCGCTCTGCAGCAGCTGGTCGGTGAGGCCGAGGGGGTTGGGGGCGCCGGCTCCCACGGCACCGGAGGCGCGCAGCGTGAGTTTGCCGGCGGCGGACGTGGGTATGTTGCTGCCGGCGTCGTCGCCGTTCGTAGTCAGGGGGACGTAGAAGATGAGGTCGCCGGTGGCAGGGTCGGGGACGAGGCTCTTTATCAGCGCGGCGTTCGGCGAGCTGTCGAAGCTGCCCAGGGCGGGCAATCCGGTGGCGGGGTCGTAGCTCAGCAGGTTGGTGGTTACTTCATCCTCGCTGTCTGCCTGGATGGTGTACTTCAGCGGCTGTCCGCCGAAGAGGCTGAACTGGCTTTCCTGGAAGTCCAGCATCAGGCCGGGCAGGGTGTTGATGCGCAGGCGGGCGCAGAGGGGGGTCCAGGTGCCGAAGTCGAGGGAGAGGGAGCCGGAGGCGGAGCTGCCGGAACCGGAGCCACTGCCAGAGCCGGAACCGCTGCCGCCCAGCCGCAGTGTGCAGGTGGAGCGCCAGACGGGGATGCCGGTGTAGAAGGGGCCGCCGTAGCTGCCGCCCACTTCTTCTGCATCGTACTGGTGCGGCGTCTTGGCAGGTGCGTACTGCGCCGTGCAGACGAGGGTGGTGACGGCGTCGGGCAGGACGAGGGAGGAGGGGGAGAGAGGCTTGAAGGCTTTTAGCTTGCCGTTGGCGTAGCTGCTGTTGCTGATAACAATTGCCTTCAGGCTGGTGATGCTCCAGGCGGTGCCGGAGTATTGGGCGATGCCGACGAGGTAGTGGCGGAAAGCGCCGCCGCCGCCGCCGAAGTTACTGCTTGTTTGTTCCTTTCCGCTGTTATCGACAATCGTTACGCCGTCCTCTCCGCTACTTACGCTGAAGTATTGGGTCGTCACGTTCCCCGGCGTCGTCAGCTCCTGTCCGTCCCACGGGCTGTAGGCGGTGTCGGGCAGGTCGTCGCCGTCTTCATCTTCTCCTCCCAGCAGTTGCAGGGTGAAGTAGATGCAGTCGCCGGTGGTCCAGGCGGACTTTTCGGGGGCGATGGAGCGGGTTGATATACCTTCCGCGCGGGTTTGGGCGCCTTCGGCAGCGGGGGCAGCTCCGTCTTCTTCAAACTGCGGCCTCCCTGTCGTCGTACTCAGCGCGAGTCGAAAGGCGTCGGTGGCGACGGGTTTCTCCGTCGGGTTGGAGTTGTATGTGTCCAGCTCGTCGGGCCGGCAGGCGGCCAGGGCGAGGAGGAGGGTGAGGGCGATGGCGAGCATCGATGCGAATGTTCTTATAGGTTTCATATCTGCTTATATTATTGTTAGGCTAATGGCTTCTTTCTTTATGATCTCTTCCGCCTCCCTTTCCACTCTTCTTTCAATCTCGCTGAGGATGGCTTCGGGGCACTCAAAGACCACTCGGTTTTCAAACCGGATGACTTCTATTCCCTGCGTTCTTTCCAGGTATTCCGTGCGTTGTTCGTCGTACTGGATGCCGCAGTCGGTGAAGTGAGGTTCTCCGTCCAGCTCGATGCAGAGCTTGAGGGCGGGACAGTAGAAGTCGAGCACGTAGGGTCCTGCGCCGAACTGTCGTCGCCAGAGGAGGCCGCACACTTGTCGTGCTCGTAGCATTCGCCACAGGATGGCTTCGGCCGGTGTGGCGTGGTTTCTCAGTTGTCGCCTCAGTTCTTTTTGCTGGTGGCGGTTGTTGTCCGGGTTGGGGGCGATGTTTCGGTTGTATGCCATGGGATGTTGGGGTTTTAGGGGTTATTGGTACTATTGGGTTATTATTTATTGGGTTATTGTTTATTGGGTTATTGTTAGCCAGTACTATCTCCAATGTTATTGGTAGCCGGTGCTATCTCCAATTCCCCCGCCTGAACCAACGGTCGGCGAAGCCAAAGGGGGGGTGCCCGCAGGGCGGGGGAGTTTCACACAAGGCGGGAGTAACTCCAAGTGTTGTGCTAAACTCCCTCCCCCCGCTGCGCGGGGTACTCCCCCTTTCAGGCGGGAGAATCTTGAGATAGTCCTGCTTGCGGGGGGCTGGCTGCGGGGAGGAGACTGGCTGCTCAGTCCGCCGGCACCTTCTGCAGCAGCAGGGGCGGCACGGAGGTGTCGTAGTCCGGAGCACCAGCCTTGCTCAAGGCTTCGCTGTAGGCAGTGTTCTTGACGAAGCGGTAGGGGCAGAGCTTCTTCTGGTCGGCGGCGTCGGTGCCGAGGGCGCCGTTCCACTTGTCGATGGCCTCGTTCAGCTTGGCGGCAGGGGTGGTGTCGGTGTCGCCGGCGGTGGCGGGGGCAAACCAGGAGGGGGTGCCATCGGTGGCGTAGGCGGAGGAGATGGAGGGGATAATGTTGTCGTAGTCTTCGCCTATTCCTAACGTCGGCCTGCTGCCACTGGGGCCGAAGGTTTGCCAGTAGCAGGTGGTGAGGACAGCGGTATTCAATCCCGCTACTCCGCCGTAGATGTCCGTACCCGTCACGCTTCCTGTGCTGTAGCAGGCTGTGATGGTGGAGTAATTGCTTCCCGCTACTCCGCCGATGTAGTAGCCCGTACCCGTCACGCTTCCCGTGTTGTAGCAGGCGGTGATGGTGGAGGAGGAGTAGTTTTCTCCCGCTACTCCGCCGATGTAGTAGCCCGTGCTCGTCACGCTTCCCGTGTTGTAGCAGGCGGTGATGGTGGAGGAGGAGTAGTTTTCTCCCGCTACTCCGCCGGTGTTGCTCGTGCCCGTTACGCTTCCCGTATTGGGGCAGGCGGTGATGGGGGAGGAGTTGTTATTGTATCCCGCTACTCCGCCGGGGTAGCTCGTGCCCGTCACGCTTCCCGTATGGGGGCAGGCGGTGATGGTGGAGGAGTTGTTATCGTATCCCGCTACTCCGCCGGTGTAGCCCGTACCCGTCACGCTTCCCGTGTTGTAGCAGGCGGTGATGGAGGAGGAGTTGCTTCCCACTACTCCGCCGGTGTAGCTCGTGCCCTTCACGCTACCCTTGTTGGTGCAGTTGGTGATGGTGGAGGAGGAGGTACTATATCCCACGATGCCGCCGGTATTCAGTCTTCCCGTCACTGTCCCCTCCACCGTCAGGTTCTTCACCGTGGCGGGGGAGCCGGTTATGCCGATGCGTCCGAAGAAGCCCTGGTAGCCCTCGTCCGGTCGGTTGATGACGAGCCCGGACACGGTGTGTCCGCCGCCGTCGAAGGTACCTTGGTAGGGGTAGCTGTAGGTGCCTATCGGCATCCAATTACTCCCCGTATCGTCCTTGGGCAGCAGGCTCAGGTCGATGTTCGCGGTCAGGGTGCAGTTCAGCTTCAGGATGGCGGCGCCATCGTTTTTCGCGCTGTTCACCAGTGCTGCAAAGCCCTTCAGCCCGGCAGCGCTGTGCACTTCCCAGCCGGTGACGTTGTCGGTGGCGTCCTTCACTTCGTTGTAGTCGCGGCCTTCTATCAGGTCGCTCTTTATCTCTTCTTCTTCCTCTCCGAATCCCAACTCTCCCTCCGCCTTCGCGAAGTTCACTTCCGCCTTCGTGGGCGTCAGCGCCAGCGTCATGGGGTAGCGGTGGTTGGCGGCTACGGTGATGGGGGTGGTGCTCAGGGGGAAGGTGGTGGTGCTGACGACGACGCCGTTGCCGTTCTTCTTCGTCAGCACAGCCTGGAAGGCGAGCACCGTTGCTCCGGCGGGCAGCAGTGCCTGCAGGGTGCCTACGGCGGGGGTACTGATGGTTCCGGGCGTGCTTCCGCTCACCGCCGTCACGCGGCTGAAGGCGAGGGTGTAGTTGTCCGTGCCATCCTCGCTGCCGCCGGCGGGGCGTACGGTGGCCATCAGGCTGAGGCCGTCGGCGGTGTAGCCCTCCACGAAGGCGGCGTCGATGAAGATGTCGTCGGGCTTCAGGCGAAGCATGGCGCCGGCGTGCTGCAGCGTGGCAGAGAACTGCCCCAGGTTGGGGTCGTTCAGGTCGGTGACGATGCGCAGGCTGCCGGAGCCGCTGGTGGTGGCGGTGGTGGCGACGAGGCGGTCGTAGTACATGCGGGTGGCGATGTTGGTGATGGGGTCGGTGCCGCCCATGTAGAAGTAGCCCGTGGGGGTGGCGTCGGTGCCGGGGATTAGCTCGGCGGTGGCGCCGCCGTCGTCGTTCTTCAGCGGCTCGTAGGTGAGGCGTGCGCGGGCGTAGGCCCAGGACTCGCCGGGGTGGGTGTCGGCGTTGGGGCGCAGGGGGTTGTTGGCGGCGTCCTTGGTGCTTATCTGCCAGAGGGGGGTGGCGCCGTTGGCCTGGCGGGTGAGGGTGGCGTGGTAGGGGTAACTGTCGGCGTCGGGGCTTCCGTCGGGGTTGGCATTGGCGTTGGCATCGGCGGGGCTGAAGCTGTAGTCCAGGGTCAGTGGGTCGCCGGCCTCGAAGGCGGTGATGATGGCATTGGGCTGCTGGCTGGTGCCGACGCCCAGTTCCTCGTAGACGGCGCGGGTGGTGGCGCTCACGGTGGTGGGACTCCCTCCCCCCGCTGCGCGGGGTACTCCCCCTAAGACAGGGGGAGAATAGGAGATGTCGCGCGGGGTGAGGAGGGCGGTGGTGGCGGGGTCGTTGCCGTCAGTGCCGTCGTTGCCCAGGCCGTTATCGTCGGTGCAGGAACCCAGTAGCAGGGAGAGGGCCACGAGCAGATTGGCGGCGGAAGCAATGGTCGCGATGACTGCGAGGATGTGTATTACTGTCTTTGATTTCATATCTGTCTGATGATTTTGTTACGTTACGTTGTTTATCTGTTCTCCTTTCAGGCGGGAGTATCTCAGGCTCCTCCGCCTGAAAGGGGAGGTGGCCGAAGGCCGGAGGGGTCTCTCGCTTCACCGGAGTAACTTCAAGTGTTGTGCTAAACTCCCTCCCCCCGCTGCGCGGGGTACTCCCCCTTTCAGGCGGGAGAATCTTGAGTTACTACTGCTTGCGGCTTCACACACGCCCCCGTCAGCTGCGCTGCCACCCCCTCTAACTTAGAGGGGGAGCTTGAGATACCCTCTGCGTGCTATGGCGGCGTTGTCCCCTTCTTCCTCAGCAGGAGCGGGGGGACGGTGGTGTCGGCGTTCGTACCGCCGTCGTAGGACGTGTTCGCGTAGAACTCGTAGGGGCAGGCGAGGCCGTCGTCGGCGTGGTCGTTGTTCCAGGTGCCGATGGCGGTGTTCAGGCCGGTGAGGGCGGAGGAAGACCAGGCGGAGGCGGTTGCTATCTTGGTGGTGCCGGAATGAGATTTATTATTGCCGACGCCTTCTGTTGGTCTGTGGCCGGTGCCGAAGGTTTGCCAGTAGCAAGCGGTGATGGTGGCGTTGTTGAGTGTGCTTCCCACTACTCCGCCGGTGTAGTAGTCTATGCCCGTCACGCTGCCCGTGCTCGTCACGCTTCCCGTGTTGATGCAGGCGGTGATGGTGGCGTTGTTGATGTTGTATCCCGTTATTCCGCCGGTGTTGCTGCCCATGTTCATCACACTTCCCGTGTTGGTGCAGGCGATGATGGTGGCGGAGGAGTTATTGTATCCCGCTACTCCGCCGACGTAGTTCTTGTCGCTCGTGCCCATCACGCTTCCCGTGTTGGTGGAGGCGGTGATGGTGGAGCCGGAATTGTATCCCGCTATTCCACCGATGGCGCCGATGTTGCCCGTGCCCGTCACGCTTCCCGTGTTGGTGCAGGCGGTGATGGTGGCGACGTGATTGCTTCCCGCTATTCCGCCTACAAAGTCATCACCTTTCACTTCTACTCGGCTGACGCAGCTTTCCACCCGGTTTCCGAGCAAACTGCATCCCACGATGCCGCCGGTGTAGTATTTTCCCGTCACTTTCCCCTCCACCGTCAGATTCTTCACCGTGGCGGGCTTGCTGTATGCGTCGATGTACCCGAAGAAGCCTTGATAGCTCGTGCTCTCCCGGTTGATGACCAGCCCGGACACTGTGTGCCCGTTGCCATCGAAGGTGCCGGTATAAGGCTTGTCGTGAGTTCCTATCGGCGTCCAGTTGCTTTCCGTGTCGGGGTTGCTGAGTGCGGGCAGGGTGATGTCTGCTTCGAGGCGGCAGTTCAGGGCGCGGCCTTCGTCGGTGGTGGCGTTGTTCACGGCGTCGGCAAAGGCTTGCAGGCCAGCGGCATTGTATACTACGTAGGTTTTCTGGCCGTCGGCATCGGTTTCGATTTCGTAGGACTCCTGATCCCATTCCTGATTGTTGCCGGCCTCGGTGCTTGCATCCGTCAATTCCTCTACGGTTACTTCGTCCGGCGTCAGGGCGTCGTTCACCACGAGGCTGAGGGTGAGGCGCAGGTGCTCGTTGGCGTTGTAGGCGAAGGCGGTGCCGGTGGCGTAGATGCCGTTGCCGGAATCGGTGTCGCCGCTGGCAAACTCGCTGCCCGTGGCGCGGTTTACGGAGAGGTCTGTCAAATCCTTGGTCACAGTCTTCGTCTGGCCGCGGTAGGTGTAGCTGATGGAGAGTAACTGTTGCCGCCCGTCGCCACCCGTGGGCACCGGCTGCGGAGCCAGGTAGATGCTGCCGGACAGGACTTTGCTGCTACCGGACGGGGCGCTGCTGCTGATGAGGACGACTTTCTGAGGGTCGGCATCGGAGGCGGCATCGGGATTGCTTCCGCCGTCCTTCTTCGCCCTGGGCCAGGGCAGGATGGTGATGTGTGTGGCGTCCGTGGCCACGGCCTCTGCTGCGCAAGGCACGGCGTAGAGGCTCACCTCGATGTTGCTCAGGTGGCCGAAGTCCGGGCGTCCGCCGCCGGGATTCACCACCACGGTGAGGCGGGCCAGGCGGTTCTGCAGGGTGCCGAACTGCAGGGGCTGTCGGTGGCCGTCATCGGCCGTCATCTGGTATTTACCCCAAAGCGTGGTCAGTGCAGGGGAGGCTGCGGCGGCGTTGGCGCTGAGGTCTTCGTTGCGCTTCACGGTGAGGTAGAAGGTTTGCTGAGTGGCGCCTTCGCCCTGTATCTGCGACCAGTAGAGGGGGGCAGGAGTTGCGGCGCCGGTCTTGGCGGTGACGAAGGAGAGGGTGGGGTTGCCTCCGCCTTCGGTGCCCAGCGTGATGAAGTCGCCGGGGACGGGGTAGGCGGTGAGGCCCTCCGTGCTGCCTTCGGCGGGCTGGGCAGCGGGGTACCACAGGGTGAGGGCGGAGAGCTTGCTGTCCGGGGGCAGGGCGCGGGTGCTGCGTGTCAAGGTGCCCGAGGCGGTGGCGGCGGGCAGGGCGGCGGTGGCCACAAGGGCGTCGGGAGCAGTCGGTGCGGGGACGTCTATCGCTTCGCTGGGGTCGCACGCGGCGAGGGTCAGGCAGAGGAGGCCGGCGGCGATGGCCGTGCTTCGGAGGCTGATGCCCGTGCTGCGGAGGCTGATAAGGGCCGTGCTTCGGCGGGCGGCTTCTTTATACCTTATATATATAGGTAGATTCTTCATGCTTGGTTTCTCCATCGTTTAGTTATTGTCCGGTTTCAGTTCTCCGCTGCCCTCGAGGTTGTCCCAGCCGGCCAGCGTCAGGGCGAAGCCTACGCCCGTCTCGTTCACGGTCAGGGTCAGGGTGTAGTGCTTGCCGGGCTCCAGCTGCTCGAACTTGCCGGTGCCGGCGTTGCTGTCGGTGCTGCTTGCCGTGGGGGCGGGCAGCGTATTCAGCTGCACGGTGTAGGAGTTCTCGTTGTCGCCGCGCACCAGCTTCACGGTGCAGTCGTCTCCCAGCGTCTGCGGTGCCACGAGGTAGGTGATACCGTCCTCGGACGTGATGGCTTCGGCGCCGAAGGCGTAGGGGGCGGTGATGCTTTCGGCTTGGTCCGTCAGCTGGATTGCGGCTGTGCCGTCCGCCTGCAGGGTGACGCCGCCTTGTGCTGCTATTCTCTTCAGGTTGATGCTGCGGCCGGTCAGTGCTGCGACGAGGGCGTTTTTATCGTCTGCGCTGGGGGCATCGGGAGTATCGGTGTATCCCGTGCCGGGCAGCAGCTTCACGGTGAGCTTCGCCATGGTGTGCGTCATTCGGAAGTTGAGCGGTGCGCCATACTCGGCGGTGGCGATGCCGGTGCAGATGTCCTGCTCGTTGCCCACGGTCGGCGTGGCGGCCGGGGTGTAGCGGCAGACGAAGGTGTACGGGTTGCCCGTCTGGGCAATGTTGTCCCAGTAGATGGGGGTGGAGCCTGAAGCCGGCGCCCAGCCTTTGCCGGTGCCGGCGGAGTAACTGTAGGCGGTGGCGTAGCTTGCGGCGGACTGAACGGTGCCGTCCTTCACGTAGTGCACGCTGAGGTGGTCGCCTTCGGCGGGGGCGATGCCGCTGTCAGCATCGGGCGTGCCGCCCTTCAGTCCGTCCACGGTGACGGTTGTGCCTGTGCTGTTCGTCTCCCACTCCTTCAGCTGCATGCTCAGGCTGATGTCGCTCTTGGTCAGGGTGACGTTGATGACGTTGTTGGCGGCCTGCTGCAGCTCGTAGTCGTTGCTCACTCTTACGCTGTAGGTCTGCGTCGGGGGCGTTGCGCCTTCGCCTGCAGCGGTGATGCTGATGACGGCGATGACCGTGCCCCGGGCTATGGTCTGCGGCACGCAGATGGCTTCGAAGCTGACGGCGGCGTTCTCCTGAGGCGTGGCGCATCGGCAGGGCGTGATGTCCTTCTTCTTCGTACCCACGTTGGTGATGATCTTGGCGGCATCGGCCTTGCCCACGAAGAGGACGTCGCACGTGGTGCTGAGTTCCTTCACGGTGACGACGGCCTGCTTCAGCTGCTGGGCGGTGTAGGCGCCGTCATCGCCGGAGTTATCCACAAGATTGATGGTCAGCTTGGCCAGGGCGTGGGTGAAGAGGAGGAGTTTCTGTCCGTTGGCTCCCTTGTTGGCGGTGTAGGTCAGTCCGCGCATGTTGCTGCTGACGAGCAGGTCGTTGGCGGTGAGCACCTGGCTGCCGGGGGTTGCACCATTGCCGGACTGGTCGGTGGAGACGGCCCAGGAGATGCCTTCGCCGGTGCTGCCGGTGGGGTCGTCTGCCTGGGTGGTGGTGCCTGTATTTCCTGCCTTGTTCAGGGGCGCCGGGCTGCTGTAAGGGCTGTAGGCATAGATGTCGAGTGCGGTGCTGTAGTTGTTCCAGTAGATGGGGTCGCCATTGTCGGCGAGGGTTCCCGTGCCGCTGTACAGGCGGTTGGCGCTGGCGGCCTCCATGCCTGTGAGGGTGGAGGCACCGTTAGCGGCGAAGAAGACGCCTACCTGTGCGGTGGCATCCAGGTCGCGGGGGACGTCGGTGGCGCGGGTGGTGCCGGATGCGGTGCCGTTGGCGGATGCGGTGCCGTTGGCGCGTGTACCGGGTGCGGTATGCAGGATGGTGTTGCTCAAGCCGAAGCTGAGGTCGATGGCTTCGGGGGCATCCTGGTCTGTGGCTTCATCGTTCTGGCAGGCGCCGACGCTGAGGGCGGTTACTGCCAAGGCTACTGCGGCAGCCCATAAGTGGAGTTTCTTTTCCATATTGTTTTTTTATTCTATAATCTTTTTATCTGTTACTCTAAATCCATCTCCCTGTCTTACTTGGCGGGGTCGTCCCAATCGCCTTCCTCATCGGCCTGGCTTCCGCTGCCCCAGGGCACTACGGCAAAGCTGAGGCTGATGCCCGTCTTTCCGATGGTGGCAGTGATGGCCTGTTCCTTACCGGGGAGCAGTGTGAAGCCTGCTTCGGCTGTGGCGCGCACGGTGTAGGTGGCGCCGTCGGTGCCGTCGGGCTGCTTCATCTGTACACTGAAGATGGCTGCGCCTTGCGGCCAGCTCTGCGGACAGAGGGTGAGGGTGTTCATCACGGCCCGGGCGTTGCCGGCATCGGCAGCTTCGGCCTCGGTATTGTGGGTCGCTATCAGGTCCTTCGTGGCTTTCGTCGTTGTGAAGCCGGCTCCCGGTGCGGGGCCTGCCTCTGTCACGGTGTATCCTTTCAGCAGGCTGACGGTGGCACGCTTCATGTCGTCTGCAGTGTATCCCGTGCCGGGTTTCAGGAAGATGGTGAGGCGGCTCATCAAGTGCGTCAGGGCATTGTCTCCGCTGAAGCGGACAGCGCTGCCGAAGGCTGCGGTGGTGGTGCCTGCCATGTAGTCCTTCTCCGGCGTGTCGGCGGCGGCAGGGGTCAGCAGGGCGCTGAAGGTGTAGGTGGCGGCTTGGGGCAAAGCATCCCAGTACAGGGGGGCAAGGCTGCTCCAGGTGCCGGTAGCGGCGGAGTAGGTATAGGTGGCGGTGCTTCCGGCAGTAGCTCCGGCGATGCTATTTCCTGCAGTAGCGTTATCGCCCGGAGTACCGGCTGCTATTGTCAGCAGATCGCCCTCGGCCGGGGTGTAGCCTGCCTCACCCGATACCCCGCCATTTCCGTCGGTGATACCGCCGATGCTGATAGTCTGCGATTCTTGGACGCCGGTTCCCCAGTCGGCTGTGCTGACGCGAATGTCGGCAGCGGTGGGGGTAAGGGTCAGTGACAGGGTATGAATCTTTCCGCCTTCCAGCACGAGGTCCTGCCCCAGGGTGAAGGTGTAGGTGCTTGTGGCAGTGCCGGTATTCTTCAGTTGCACGACGAACGTGGTGCCTGCCGCAATGCTCTGAGGAGCCACGAGGAGGGAGGCATTTCCGGCCTGGTCCAGGGGCAGGGTGTAGGCGGCGGAGGCATCGGTGCTCCGTGTATCGGTGCTTCCTGCATCAGCCTGCGCTTTCGCCGTCACCACATTCTCATCGCTGATCTCCGTGTTCTGCCTGAACCCGTTCAGCGTCAGCGTAGCCCCGGCGGTGCTGATTGTGGCGGGGAAGTCCGTCCCCTTCAGCAGCGTAACGTTCAGTTTGGCATAGAGATGCTTCAGTTCCAGGCTGATGCCCCCGCCGGAAAGCGTGGCAGGCACCGTATTGCCCAGCACGTCGGCCAGTCCGCTGACGGCATCTGTCGCCGGGGTATTGCCATCGGCCTGCATCGGCGTGTGGCGGGCATAGAAAGCCTCGTCGGCAGCCAGACTCTCCAGATAGAACGGCGTGGCACTGTTCCACTTGGCAGTGGTGGCATCAAAGGTATATTCAGCTTTGGCGGTGGGTGCAGAAGCGGTCCAGAGGGTGAGGGCGTTGATGCCGGCTGCGGTGCCGTCGGTAGCAGTGACGGTCACGGGCAGTGTCTCCAGGTCGATGGTGGCGCCGGTGGTCCAGTCCGTCACGGTGGCGCTGATTACGGCTTCCGTCTGCCTCAAGTGCACACGTAAGGTGTTCACGGTGCCCTCCACCAGGGCTGCTTCGGCGGGCAGCGTAGCCTCAAAGGTCTTTTTGCCTGTGCTGACGATGAGCGTGACACCTGCGTCGGCCGCGGTGGGCAGCACGATGGCAGTGGCTTCCAACTGTTGCTGGGTGGCGTTCCAGGCGACGGGTAGCAGCAGGTCTGTGGCCGTACCGCTGCCGATGAGTTTCTCCTCTGCCAGGCTCCATTGGGCAGTGGTGGCCGTGCCTCGCAGTGTCAGGGTGGCGCCGCTGCTCAGGTCCACGTCCGCTGCCGAGGCTTCGCGGTCCACGGTGATGAGCAGCTTCACCAGCTTATGGCGGAAATTGAGGGCAACGTCGGGGCGGGTGTCACTGTGTCCCGTGCTCTTGTCTGCCACCATGAGGTCAATCCGGCTGAGCGACGTCTGGTCTGCCGTGCTGACAGGTATCAGCAGGTCGGCATCTATCTGCCGGTAGGGGTAGAAGGCGAACACGTCGGCCTCTTCTCCCTGTGCGGGGTAGTAGGCGGTGTTCTCGGGATTGGCAGGGACAAATTTTCCGTTGGCGGTGGCAGTTACGTATTTGCAGACTGTTTTTCCGTCCACCGGCGTGGTGGTTCCGGCCTCAAGTAGGGTAAGGCCGATGGCGTCGTTGGCTTGCCAGGCATTATCGGTAGCGCGAGTGCTGGGAGTACTGATGGAGGTACTGATGGTGGCGCTGATACTGACGTTGGTAAGATTTACGGCGGTGCGTTTGTCAGGGTTGTTACTGTCTGTTTCGTTGTCGCTACAGCCAGCCAATGTTAGCAATGCTAAGGCGATTGCGGTGAGTACGGAATGTTTCATTGATCTAATAGATTGAATATTTATTTGTTGACAAATATCAATCTATTTTATAAAAATCACAAAGCCATTCGATTATAATAACCCTAAGGAGTCAAATTGTCTATGAATATGCGTCAGATTGTCGGCATGTATTCCGCCAGATCGTCTCATTCTCCCTGCATGAACAGCTGATTTATTATTTCTTTTCCCTTTGTATCTTCCTGTATTCTGTGGGCGACATATTATATTTCTCCTGAAAGGCGCGTTGCATGCCTCTCGTACTGGTGAAGCCGGAGGCTGTGGCGATGTTTGCGATAATTTCGTCGGTGTTCTCCAGCAGGCTGATGGCATGGTCCAGGCGTACGTGCTGGATATAGTTGACGAGGCTCATGCCGGTGTAGGCCTGTACGGTGTCGCTCAGCGTGTCCTTGTTGGTCTGCAGGCGGGTAAGGAGGTGTTCACGGCGGAGATTCGGCTCTTTGAAGAGCTGCTCCTCTTTCAGTAACTTCTCAAGGCGGGTGAAGAGTTCGGGGGCGTTTCGGGTGAGGTGTTTCCTCTGGATGGGAATTTCGGTGGCCGGGGTGACGGGTGTTGTTCCGGGTGGGGGCAGCGGACGCCGTTTCAGTGCCTGTAGCAGATCTACGGTTCGTTTCTCCAAGGCTTGGTTCTTCTGTTCCTGCTCTGCGAAACGCATTTCCTGTTCTGCGATGCACTTCTCTTGTTCTGCAATGCACTTCTCTTGGTCTGCGATGCGCGTTTCCTGATTTCGGATGGTCAGTCGGTTCTCTTGGATGCGTTCGGCCATGGTGCGGTTGCTGCGGCGCTTGGCTTTAAGGTTGCGGTAGCCCAGGTAGATGCAGGCGAACAGTAGCAGGAGGGCGATGCCGAGCGTACCCATGATGATGCGTTGCTGTGCGAGCTCTTCCTGCTGTGCGGCGATTCGCATGGCTTTCTCTTCGTTTTCGTAGAGGGCGGCGGTCTGCATGCTTTCACTTTCCCGTCGGCGGTAGTTCAGGGTGTCGGTGATGAGGGCGGCGCGGTCGTAGCACTCCCAGGCTTGCTGCTGATGGCCGGTGGTGCGCAGGGCTTCGGCCAGTTGCCGGTAGGTATTCCGGGTGTTTTCGCTGAAGCTGTCGAGGTGGTTGTCCTGTTGTAGCTGGGTTTCCAGCAGGGGGAGGGCGGCGGCAGGCATTTGGTTTTCCAGATAAAGGCTGATGAGATGGCCGCGGGCGTAGGGGTCTCCCTCATCGGCAGGTTGACTGAGGCGTTGGGCCCATTGACGGGCTTCGTTGCTTTGGCCTTGTAGCCGGCAGAGGGTGCTCTTATAGGAATATACGTCGTATTGCAGGGCGTCGAGCACTTTCCGGGGGATTCCGTCGGGGCGTTGCGGGGTCAGTTCCATGTCGTGGAGCCGGTGGGTGATGACAGACAGGGTGTCGAGGTTTCCGGCGGCGGTTTCCAGATCGCCGGCTTTGAGGGTTTCTTTCACCAGGGTGGCGCGCATACAGGCCAGGTCGTAGAGGGCTCGGGCCACGTAGCCTTCGCCGCTGCTTTGGCGTTGCTCTACTTTTTGCTGTCCCAGGGCGAGGGCGGTGCGGGCGGCGCGGATGCCACTTTGGGAGTCGCCGGTGCGGAAGTAGATGTTGGTGAGGTATTGATAGACGATTTGTCGTCCGTTGTCGGGGTTCTCCAGTTCGTCCGACTTCTGTAGCATGAGGCGGACGTGGCGCAAGGCGTCTTCGTAACGGTTCAGTTGGATGTATTCGTCCGTCAGATTACGGCTGAGGTTGATGTAGTGGCGCGGGTTCTGCTGTACAGAGTCGGTGGCAAAGGCTTGCTCGAAGTAGTGGATGGCGAGCAGGTGCTTCTGCTGCACCTGGTAGGCGGTGCCGATGACCCAGTTCACCTTGAAGGCGGGGGCGTTGCCTTCGTTGCCGATGAGCTTGGCTTGGCGCAGGCATTCGTCGGGTTGGCTGAAGGCGGTGCGTTGCAGGCGCAGCAGGGTGTCGGCGTAGTAGGCGGCTTGGGCCGGACTAAGGGCGGCGGGACGGTGGCAGGCGGCAAGGCATAACAGCAGTGTCAGGAGGGCGGGGAAGGGTTGATATCTTTTCATGCTGATGTCGTTTTGATGGGGCAAAAATAAGTTTTCTTTTCGTTATCTCCGAATCATTTGCTATCTTTCTCTGAAATGGAAAATTTTATGTAAGTTTGTATCGGGGGAGTTTTATAGAACGATGACCGAGCGTAAGATTATTCATATAGACATGGACGCATTCTATGCTTCTGTAGAACAGCGTGATAATCCTGAACTACGGGGTAAACCCATTGCTGTGGGGCATGCCGAAGAACGGGGCGTGGTAGCTGCGGCCAGCTACGAGGCACGCCGCTTCGGGGTGCGTTCCGCCATGTCTTCGCAGAAGGCCAGACGGCTGTGTCCCCAACTTATCTTTATTCCGGGGCGGATGGAAGTGTATAAATCCGTTTCCCGTCAGATACACGAGATTTTCCACGAATATACGGATATTATCGAACCTATCTCCCTGGATGAGGCTTTTCTGGATGTAACGGAGAACAAACCCGGTATCTCCCTGGCTGTGGATATTGCAAAGGAGATCAAGCAGAAGATCAGGGAGAGACTGCATCTGGTTGCTTCGGCCGGCATATCTTATAATAAATTTCTTGCCAAGATAGCTTCGGATTATCGTAAACCGGACGGGCTTTGTACCATCCATCCTGCCCAGGCACTGGAATTCGTTGCACATCTGCCTATCGAGAGTTTTTGGGGAGTAGGCCCGGTGACTGCCAAGAAGATGCATTCTTTGGGGATACACAACGGCGAGCAGTTGCGCGCATGTTCTTTGGCGATGCTGACCCGGGAGTTTGGCAAGGTGGGAGCTATCTATTATGACTTTGCCCGAGGCATTGACATGCGTCCGGTGGAGGCAGTGCGTATCCGCAAGTCTATCGGCTGCGAACATACGCTGGAGAAGGACATCAACCAACGTTCTTCTGTTATCATCGAACTATATCATACGGCG
Organism: Bacteroides sp. GD17; assembly: GCF_038448625.1. NCBI lineage: Bacteria > Pseudomonadati > Bacteroidota > Bacteroidia > Bacteroidales > Bacteroidaceae > Bacteroides > Bacteroides sp. GD17. The sequence goes on along the minus strand of NZ_JBCEZS010000003.1, from coordinate 254,726 downwards.
GTAGAATTGGTGAGTCGCCTGGAGCATAAGGATTTTCGCGGAAATACGCTGACTCTGAAAATAAAGTTCCACGATTTTAGCCAGATCACTCGTAGTATTACCCAGTCCAAGGAGCTAATCACTCTTGATGTCATCCTGCCTTTAGCCAAACAACTGCTGAAGGAAGTAGATTATGAACATCATCCCATCCGTCTGATAGGTCTTTCTGTTTCCAATCCTCGGGAAGAAGGAGAGGAGAAAAGTGGTGTTTGGGAACAGTTGAGTTTTGAATTCAGTGATTGGGAGTGACAGAGGTAATTTTACCAATATTTTCATATGTCGGTTGGAAATGTTATATTTGTAGGTCATCGTATGCGTATAACATTAAATATTAAAGGAATATGAAGACTAAAATACAGATAGGAATATGCTTGTTGTGCCTCTCTATCAGTGCCTGTGTAGATACATTCAATGCACATTTGCCGCAGAACTCTACGGTACTTGTTGTTGAAGGTAATATTATATCAGATAGTACTGTGGTTTTTGCTCTAAGTCGTTCTTTCTCTTTGGATGTAGAGTCACTTCCTCAGGATTATAACCGGATAGATGCTGAGGTCAGTGTTGTGGGGACTGATGGTTCGTCTTTCAGTGGCATTGCTTTGGGCAGTGGAAAATATCAGGTTGCTGTCGGCACGCTGAACAAGGATGTCAGTTATAGTCTGAAGGTTGTTTATGACGGTGATACTTACACTTCCGATCCCCAGTATCCGCTGGAGACGGAAACGATAGGTGATGTTACCTACGAACAGCCGGAAGAATATGGCGACATCTACATTCGTCTTTCTACGCAAAGCCAGGATGCTGAACATTATTTGTGGAGTTATGAAGAAGACTGGGAGGTAAAAGCAGTATATAGGACTATATATATTTATGATCCGGAAACAGATGGGGTGATTGTTTATAAAACAGCTCCATATGCACATGGATGGTGCCATAATGAATCGTCCGATATAATAGTGGGCGGCACGGGAACAAATGTGAATAACAGTTTGAAGAATAAACGGCTTTATTCCATTGCATCCAGTGATCACCGTGTTTCCTGCTATTACAGTACTTTGATAAAGCAGCGGAAGATTTCGGTAGGTGAATATGAATACTATCAAGAGAAGGTGAGGATTAATGAAGAGATGGGAGGACTGTTTACTCCCCAGCCATCGGAGCTTCCTACGAATATCACGTGCAGCAACCCTGAAAAAAGTGCAATAGGCTATGTGGGGGTTAATATGAATGTAGCAGAATGTCGTATCTTCATTTCTACCAATGACATACAATACCAGATGCTTGATGATTGCAGTATTATGGAAGATTCGAAAAAGTACTCATCGCTGGAATTATATCTGATGGGATACGCTATTGCTTATCGTGATTTAGGGTACTCATGGGCCAGAAGAAGTTGTACGGATGTGCGTTATTTAGGTGCTACTTTAGAGAAGCCTTCTTTCTGGCCGGATGATACTCATTAAATTAGTGAATTAGCTACAGATGTTTTTGTATTTCAGAAGGATATGTTATATTTGTAGCCATTGCATCCCTATAATAATTTATACCTATGCGAAAAATACAGATCTTTATGCTTTTTGGCATTCTTTTTATTTTGCCTTCGGCCTATGCGCAGCAGACGGTTTTCGATGAGTTTAGAAAAGTAGCGGGAGATTACGCTGCCCTTTATTCCGGTAAAGCAGAGGTGAGCTACAATCAGAATAGGTATCTTAATCATCCTTATTGGGATACAGATGAATTTCGTAAGGGAGCTGTCTGTTATCAGGGATGGCTTTACTCCGATTTGCTGCTTCGTTATGATACTCATAAAAAAAGTTTGGTTCTGGTTACTCCGGAAAAGCGGATTCTGCTGCAGGCGGATATGCGGAAAGTGGAGTATTTCATCATAGACGGTCAGAAGTTTGTGCCATACGGCGACAGTTATGCTGCATTGCTATACGAAAGCCCGCAAATGAGTTTGAAGCAGTATGTTGTGACTACCATTGATACGCAAGCCAAGAAGGAGAACCGCTATTACAATCAATTCAAGAAAAACATCTACTTCAGTATTCATAAAGACGGAACCGACTATACGGTAACTTCCCGTTCCGGTTTCCTGAAACTTTTTCCTGCCTATAAGAAACAACTGAAAGCCTATTGCCGGAAGAACGAGTTGAACTTCAGTAAAGACTATCGTGCACAGGCTATGACCCTGTTAACGGAATATGCCGATTCTCTAACTCATAAGAAATGAATATGAAAGCACACAATTTTAAGTATATAGTAACCTTACTTCTTATACTATTTCCTTTGGTTACCTTTGCACAGCAGCAACAGGCAGTTACGGACAGTATCTCTATCTTTGAGTTGATAAATGCTGTAGAAAAAAGCACTTCCTGCCACATCTATACCACTATAACAAAGCCTTTTAAAGTGAAGCGGACAGAAACTCAGCAACCTACTGCCGAACATTTACGGCAAGCGCTGGCCACTACTCCTTATAAAGTGACAGTCTATGGAAGCAAGATATTTGTCTTGCCCGATATATTCCTTGCCACTTCCCTGCCTCCGGTGCTGAGGGGAGAGAAGCCCGGAACTGATGATGAGCAGCTTTCTTCCTATATACCTATAGTCAAATCTTCCTCTGAAAACAGAGTTTATGAGATAGGAGACAAGTACAAACCTTCTTCCGGCAACACGGTAACCTTGACCGGAAGAGTTTCGGACTTTAAAACCGGACAGAGTCTGACCGGTATCAACATCGTGCACCGTGAACCGTGGGTGGCTACTACTACCGGGAGTCAGGGGGAATTCACGATTGAACTGCCCGTAGGATACAATGTTATTGAAATTAGCGGAATGAACATCAAGGAAACCCGCCGGCAGTTTATGGCCTATAATGATGGCATCGCACACATAGAGTTGGAAGAAGAAAATCACATGCTGGACGAGGTACTTGTCGTCTCCGGGCGCGTGCAAAATGTGAAGAGCGTCCAGCTGGGTATGGAGAAGTTCCAGCCGGCCTTACTGAAGAATATTCCCACAGCGATGGGCGAGGTGGATGTGCTGAAGATGATACAGACCCTTCCCGGTATCAAAACTGTGGGGGAGGCATCCAGCGGGTATAATGTGCGCGGAAGTGCTGCCGATCAGAATCTGTTACTGCTCAACAACGGAACGATTTATAACCCGAATCATCTCTTCGGTTTCTTTACGGCTTTCAACTCGGATATGATAAAGGATGCGGAACTCTACAAGAGCAGCATTCCCAGCCAGTATGGCGGTCGCATTGCCTCTGTACTGAACATTACCAGCAAAGAGGCAAGTAAGGAGAAGTTTACAGGTTCGGCCGGCATCGGATTGGTCACCAGTAAGTTGAACCTTGAAATTCCTATCATAAAAGAAAAAACATCCCTCCTGTTGAGCGGGCGCACCACCTATTCGGACTGGATTATGAAGACGCTGCCCGAAAAGAGTGGATATCGTGACGGGAAAGCCGGATTCTATGATATGGGCGCCGTCTTCTCGCATACTTTAGACGAACGCAACAAACTGAATGTCTACGGTTATTATAGCCACGACCGTTTTGCCTTTAACAATAACGAGAAGTATGCTTATAGCAATATGAACTTCTCGGCGAATTGGCGAAGCATCTTTACGGAAAAGCTGACTGCCAACTTCTCTTTCGGTTATGACCACTATGACTACCGGAATGATGAAACGGTGGAAGAGCCTGCTGCTGCACGTTTGTCTTTTGCCATCAACCAGTGGTTTGGCAAGGCAGACTTTGTTTACAGTGTCGGCCATAATCATACATTGAACTTCGGATTGATGAGTCAGTTCTATAATGTAAATTCGGGAACCTACGAACCCTTGGGGGCAAACTCCCTGGTAAGACGGGATGAACTTCAGCAAGACAAGGCGCTGGAGAGTGCCGTTTATGTGGGCGATCAATGGGATATTACTTCCAAACTTTCCGTAAATGCAGGCATACGTTACTCCATATTCAATGCATTGGGCCCCCGTACTTACTATACGTATGAAGCAGGTATGCTGCCTTCTGCCACTACAGTGACAGACTCTATTACGGCAGGTAGCGGAAAGATAATTAAAACCTATCATGGACCGGAGTTCAGACTATCCGGTCGGTATGCATTTACTGATGACTTTTCTGTGAAGGCGGGTTTCAATACTATGCGCCAATATATTCATAAAGTGTCGAATACAACAATCATGTCGCCCACGGATACCTGGAAACTGAGCGATCCTAATATCAAACCCCAAAGCGGCTGGCAGATAGCGGCAGGTGCTTACTATAATACACCGGGACAAGTGCTGGAACTCTCCGTAGAAGGATATTACAAGAAACTGACCGACTATCTGGATTATCGCAGTTCCGCCCAATTGTTGATGAACCATCACCTTGAAACGGATGTCATCAATACAGAGGGATATGCTTATGGTGTAGAATTCCAGGTGAAGAAGCCGGCCGGGAAACTGAATGGCTGGATGAGTTATACTTACTCGCGCACCTTCCTGCGACAGAATGATCCGCGTATAAGCCGTCCCATCAATAATGGAGACTGGTACCCGACGGAATATGACAAGCCGCATGACTTCAAGTTTGTAGGAAACTATAAGTTTACCCGCCGTTACAGCATGTCGTTCAATATGGACTACAGTACGGGGCGTCCCACCACCATACCTGCCGGACAGTATTATGACCAGAGCCTGAAAAAAATGCAAGTCTATTATACCGATCGTAACAGTTACCGCATTCCCGACTATTTCCGTATAGACTTGTCGTTCAACATCGAGCCGAGCCACCATCTGACGTTGCTTACACATAGCTCAATCTCTTTTGGTGTCTATAACCTGACAGGAAGAAGAAACGCCTATTCCATCTATTACGTATCTGAGAAAGGTAAGATTCAAGGATACAAGATGTCTATTTTCGGCGCTCCCATTCCTTTTATTACTTACAACATAAAATTCTAAGGAGGTATGAAGAACAAAATAAGCATAGGAATATGGATGTGTTTACTGTGGCTCATTATCGGTAATTGTGTCGATGAATTCGATGCACATCTGTCGGATAATAATAAGAGCCTGCTTGTTGTTGAGGGAAATATCGTGTCGGATAGTGCTGTCGTATTCTCTCTCAGTCGTAGTTTCTCCCTGAATGTCGAAGGGCTCCCTCCGGATTATAATCTGGTAAATGCAGAAGTCAGCGTAGTGGGGAGTGACGGTTCGTGCTTCAATGGAGTTGCTTTGGGGCAAGGGAAATATCAGGTTGACATCGGTACACTGAGCAAGGATATCGGCTACAGTCTGAAAATAGTTTATGACGGAGATACATATACTTCCGAACCTCAGCAACCGATAGTGACAGAGGGGATAGACAACGTTAGCTTTGAGCAGCCGGAAAGTTATGGAGATATCCACATCAAGATTGCTACCCATAGCCAGGAGGCTGCATACTATATGTGGACTTATGAAGAAGATTGGGAAGTGAGAGCGGAATATAGCACTGTGTGGTTTTATGACCCGTTGACCGGTAATGTGATTCTTTATAGCAAACCTCCCTATGCGCTTGGATGGTGTCATGCTAGCTCGCCCGAAACACTGGTCGGTACTACAGGATCGAGCATTGGCAACCGTTTGGAGAATAAACGGCTTTATTCTATAGCAGCCAGCGATCACCGGGTTTCTTGCTATTACAGTTCCTTGATACAGCAGCGTAAGCTATCGAAAGGCGAGTATGAATATTATCAGGAGAAAGTGAAACTTAATGAAGGGATGGGTGGACTGTTTACCCCCCAACCATCGGAATTGCCTACAAATATTGTTTGTAGCGATCCTGACAAACAAGTGATTGGCTATGTGGGTGTTAATATGAATGTGGCAACACACCGCCTTTATATTTCCAATAAAGACATACAATACGATAATCAGCTTAATTGTAGAATTATGGAAGGAGAAGAAGTATTGAAATACACAGATGACGAGTTGTATGCAATGGGATTTCGTCTTGCTTTCTGGAGTAGTTTTGGAAGGGAATTTTGTTATTGGGTTCCGAAAGAATGTGCAGACGTGCGCGAGTTGGGTGCTACCCTTGAAAAGCCTTCTTTCTGGCCGGATGAAATTAATTAATAACTGAATGACATGAAAAGAATAATAGCTATCATCATTGGTTGGATTATTGTCTTGGGATTGCACGCTCAGATTGTTGAATCCATGCGTGTGTATACAGATAAGGAATGCTACCTGGCGGGAGAAGATTTGTGGATAAAGATTTGTGTCACAGACTCGTTGTCTCATGCAAGCCTGCTGAGCAAGGTGGCCTATGTAGAAATTGGCGATACGAAGCAGGTCTATGCGCAAGGCAAGATAGACTTGCAGAACGGAAACGGATGGGGGCGTATCAGGCTTCCCCAAACTATGCATACGGGAGCTTATCAGCTTACGGCATACACACGTTATATGAGAAACCGTCCGGCAGACTGTTTCCCGAAGAAATACATTGCACTGCTGAATACCGTTCAGGCTACAGAGGAAGATAATGTGGAGCTTATAAGCGATTCCATTTCAAAGGCTTCCGTTGCTCAGACCTCTTTGCAGGGGCGCTTGCTGACGGATAAACCGATATATGGAAACCGCAGCAAAGTAACCTTGACACTGCCCGAATTGCCTGCCGGCACCAGGGAACTGACATTGTCTGTAGTAAGAAAAGACTGCACGTTGTCCGGTCTCCTTCCACAAACCGGTGGAAAGGAGGGAGGCAGCCGTGCTTCCGACAAGCATTTCATTGCAGAATGTGAGGGACACATTGTGACCGGAAAATTGGTAGGCCCCTCTGACGGTTTCGTAAATGCTAACTTGTCGTGTGTAGGTGAAGACATCCGTGTTTTTGCCGGGCAACCCCAATCCGATGGTACTTATGTTTTCTATACGACCGAAATAACAGATATGCAGGAGATTGTACTGACAGCCTTGCCCGATAAGAAAAGTGCATGTCGCCTGGAACTTGTTTCGCCTTTTGCCGGGATAGTGTCGGAGGCTCTTCCTAAAGTTCGCTTGTCATTCCATGAAGATGCCCTGATAGAGCGTAGCTTTGGTGCACAGATGCATTCCATCTTGCCGGTGGACTCTGTACAGAAGCGGGGAATATTAGAACAACTGCATGACTTTCTGCCCACATCTACTTACAACCTGGATGAGTATGTCCGTTTCAACACCGTGCGTGAAGCGTTTACAGAATTCGTTTTAGGAGTACGTGTAAGTAAGATAGGTGGTGAAAGTGCCATTCGGATACTTCAGCCGGATGTCAAGCAGTTCAGTAATCTGAAAACACTGGTATTGCTGGATGGAGTTCCGGTTATGGATCATGAGGCCATTTTGAATTATGATGCCCGCTTGTTGCATTATATACATCGGTATACCGGAAAATATACTTTTGGCGGCGAACTGTATGATGGCATTCTCTCGCTCATCACCCATAGAGGTACGTTCCCTGATATGCGGTTGGATGAGAATTCACAGATGTTCTCGTATGAATTCCCGCAAAGGCGACCGATGTTTGTAGCGCCGGTATATTCTTCTGAAGAGCAAATCAAATCCCGTATACCCGATTTCCGCCATACCCTTTATTGGAATCCTGAAGTTACTCCTGCCACGGGTACTCTTAACTTCTATACGTCTGATATGAATGGGACGTATGTCGTTACTTTGCAAGGCATTTCAGCTGATGGCAAGGAGGTGAAAATACAAAGCGAGTTTGTGGTAGGTATGTAAATATAATGCTATATTTGCATTTGAAAACTATAAAAATGAAATGCGATGGGATGTTTGATGAATGTTTTGTGGTTGGTATTCGGCGGTATCTTTACTGCGGTGGAATACCTTATAGCCAGTTTGTTAATGATGATTACGATTGTCGGCATTCCTTTTGGCATGCAGACGTTGAAGCTGGCGGGACTTGCCTTGTGGCCTTTCGGCAAAGAAGTACGTAGCGGAGAGCGCTCGAGCGGTTGCCTTTATGTACTGATGAATGTAGTATGGATATTCTTAGGAGGTATCTGGATCAGCCTTTCGCATTTGGGTTTCGGAATATTGCTGTGCATTACTATTATAGGCATTCCTTTCGGCATGCAGCATTTCAAGTTGGCTGCATTGGCATTGACTCCTTTCGGGAAGGATATCGTCTCTACTTAATCTTATATTGAAGGTACATGAAAAAGAAAAGGGCGAAGAACTTTCCGGTTCTCCGCCCTTATTCATTTTATTTAAAGGTGATGTTTACATGGTGATGTGAGACTGCTTTGCAAGCAGTTTTTGAAGTTTGCCATTCAAAGCCTGGCACATAGTTCCGTTTCCCATTGCTTGATAACGTTTGATACGGTACTGTAACATAAAAATTTCATTTGCATTCTTTTTCATAATCGTCTAGTATTGTGCCTTCCGCGTTTCGGAAAGCGGGTTCTACATCTTTTTCTTTTATCTTATAACGCTGCAAAGATACGAATTGTTCTTGGAAAATATGTTCTACAACATAAAAATCTTCATTTTCTGTTTGTTTTTTCTCTAAAATAGTGGTTTTTGCAATCTGCGTATAACAAAATTATTGCATATCTTTGCCTCATACTTATTAAGGCGTAACAGTAATGAACAAACTGACAGAACTTTTACATAGCCCATATCCCGTGCTTTATCAACGATGGAAGGCAGTGGTGATACCTTCTGTTATTATTTTCCTGATACTTTATTTGCTTCAACCGTTCGGCATATCGCAGATAGAGGGGAGCAAGTTGGTGGTAGCTTTAGGCTCTGCACTTATAGCGGTGGTTGCATCGTGCATTTTTACTTACTTGCTGCCGGCGCTGTTTCCTGCTTATTATAAGGAAGAGAATTGGACGCTGGGCAAGTATGTACTGAATTTGTTTCTGCTCCTTCTATTAATAGCTGTGGGTGTCTGGGCCTACCAGTCATGGTTGTGGGGAATGTGGTTGAATTGGCAACTGTTTCTTTTGACTTTGTTTTGGGTGGCAGTGCTTGCCCCTTTCCCTACTATCTTCTTGTCGATGTGGAACCGGAATTTGCAGTTGACCCGTAATCTGAGGGAAGCAACGGAGATGAATTTCCATCTTTCAAAGAAAATATCGGCAGGGGATGCGGAGACTTCCCGGGAAGAAAAAGAAGTAGCTTCCGAGGTATTGACTTTCTCGGGCGGCGCGAAAGAGATGCTGCAGGTGGAGGCCGGTCATTTCCTGTATGCAGAGGCAGAAGGGAATTATATAAAGGTGAACTATCGTTCGGCCGGAAGCGGAAAGATCGTGCAGAAATTATTGCGCGTCACCATGAAGCAGGCAGAAGAGGCGGTGGCTGCCTGTCCTTTCATTATTCGCTGTCACCGCGCCTTCCTGGTGAACGTCCGTCAGGTGGTGAAAGTGGATGGAAATTCGCAGGGATATCGCTTGCGGCTGGAAGGTTGCGAGGAGGAAGTTCCCGTTTCCAGAGCCTACTCTAAAGAGGTGAAGAGGCTGATAGAAAACAAGATAGGAGATTAGTCATTCGTCACAGAAATATGCCGTTCGTCACACGGTGCTAGTCATTCGTCACATATCCGGGCTGTCTGTCCCGGATATTTTTTTGCCCGGAATTCTTCCTTTATGTTTGCCGATGGAAAACGAAACAAACGTATGGATATGAAACGAAGAATTCTCTTTTTAGCTTTAGGCAGTTGGCTGCTTGTACAACCTTCCGCAGCACAGAAGGCGGTGACGGACACGGTGCATCTGAAATTCAGCATTGACAGCGTAGGCTTGGAAGAAGTAGTGGTGAAAGGGCATAGGACGCCTGCCGCCAATAGCCGGTGGAGTGACTTGAGTCCCGTGGAACTGGTGACAGTGGGCGGTGCCAACGGTGATTTGTATAAGGCACTGCAAACCCTGCCGGGCACGCAAGTGCAGGGCGAAAGCGGTGAATTGCTGGTACGCGGCGGAAGCAGTTACGAGACGCAGACTTATATAGACGGGATGCATGTGCTGAATCCATATACTTCTACCGGGATTAACACCCCGGCCCGCAGCCGTTATTCCACTTTTATGTTCAGTGGGGTAAACCTGGCATCTGGCGGGGCTTCGCAAGAGTATGGCGAAGCGCTTTCGGCAGTGCTGCCGCTGGAAACGAAGGACTATAGCAAAGTCAATAAGATAGGGGTGAATGCTTCTGTGGTGGGGGTAGGTGGCGGAGGCACACGCACTTTTGATAAAGGCTCGCTCTCGGTGGACTTGAACTATCAGAACTTGGGTTTATACGATAAGGTTTACTCCGGACGAAGGGACTTTGAGAAGCCCTATCGGATGTTCTCCGGAGCCACACAGTTCAGATATACCCCTGACGAAGCGACTGCACTGAAGATTTATGCACAATACGACCGCACGGACTTTTCTACTTACGAAGGGAGCAACCGCAGAATCTTCGGTCTGGGAGAGGACAACGTCTATATCAATGCTACATTCCGTCGACGCACTTCGGGAGATTGGAATTGGTTTGCAGGAGCAGCTTATTCTTTCTATGAGCAGAAGATAGCTGGTGCCGCAGCGGCAGGAGATGATTGGTTGGAACGGCAGCAGGAATTGCACCTGAAGGCAAAAGTATTCAAACGGCTGTCTCCGGCTTTCCGCCTGGATATGGGGGCGGAGAGTTTTATCCGCCGTTACGAGAACCATTACCGCTTGTCCGTGGTAGACGACCGTAACCGGATGTCGCCTGCCGTCAGTGCAGGATTCGTCTCTGCCACTTACTATCCGTTGGAACAACTGAAAGCGGAACTTTCTTTTCGTACGGAATATGCTTCTCGGAGCCGGAAGGTGAACTTTTCTCCGCGGCTGGCGGTGAATTATTATTGGGGAGATGTGATGCTTTCGGCTATCATAGGGCGCTATACGCAGTTGCCGGAGAACAGTTATCTGGTGCGTCAGCCCGATTTGAAGTCCGAAGCATGCGTGCAGTATAACCTGGGTGCCCAGTACGACCACGAAGGACGATTCTACAAAGCCGAACTTTATTATAAGGACTACAGCCGTCTGGCATTGGTGGAAGAAAATGCCGGTATGGATGCCGATGCCGCTGCGGGAACTTCTCTTCTTACTTCCGGCGGTTACGGGCGTAGCCGGGGCATCGACCTCTTCTTTCGCGATCGGGCTCTGCTGAAGAATGTGGAATACCAGCTTTCGTACAGTTACAATATCTCCAAACGCAAGTATCAGGAGTATACTGAACTGACTACGCCCCAATATGCTACCCGCCACAATGCAGCTGCGGTAGTGAAGTACTCCATTCCCCGTTTGCATTCCATCATCAGTGTGACGGATCGTTTCAGCAGCGGGCGTCCTTACCATAATCCGGCACGTGCCGGCTTGATGAACGATGAGGTGAAACCTTATAACAGCCTCGATTTGGGACTGACTTTCCTGGCAAGCCGAAAGGTGATTATCCATGCCTCTGCCACCAATGTACTGTGCCGGAAGAATGAATTCGGAAAGGTAGATAACAAAGCCGTACTGGCATCCAGCGATCACTTCTTCTACGTCGGAGTATTCATCACTTTGGGCAAGAAGGCGGCTTACGATGTATCCAACTTCTAAAATGCAGAGGAATCCCTGTTGTTTTCTGTCTGAATATATTGATGTAAGGAGGAAATGCCTTGATTATCAAAACAGCGAAATATGTACTTTTTAATATGCTGACTATCAATGCGTAATGATGAGGCGGTCTAAGGTAACGACAGAGGTAGTCTCAGTATACGACAGAGGTACCCTCAGTATACGACAGAGATACCCTCTGTATACGACTGAGGTACCCTAAAATAACGCCTGCTTTTATGACTTGTAATTTTGTATCATATTATTATTAATCTTTTAAAAAACAACGAAAATGAGAACAATGATTATCTTTTTAGTATTTGTATTGCATGGCGCAGCCCAGCTGCTGTTTGCACAGAACCTGACAGTTGAAGTACGCGACATCGAAAAGGCGGAAGGACATCTTTATGTCGCCATCTACAACTCGGAAGAAAACTTCATGAAGAAGCCTCTGGCGGCTTTCCGGGTAGATGTAAAGGACAAAGTACTTTCTATTCCTTGTCAGGGACTTCCTGCGGGCAGCTACGCCATCTCTTTGTTTCAGGACGAGAACGGCAACGGGAAACTGGATACTGCCGCCTTCGGCATTCCTACCGAGAAGTTCGGCTTCAGTAATGATGCCCAGGGCGTGATGGGCCCGCCGTCCTACGAAAAATGTCGCTTCACTTTCTCCGAAGACACAACTTTGGTGATACATCTGAAGTAGAATATCAGATAATTCTTTAACTTTGTGTCCTCTACCTTAATGGACTACATTATGAAACAGATTACACGACTTTTCGGAATCCTGGGGCTGATATGCTTGTTTGCCGCTTGCGGTAACTCTCATTTTATGACGGATGCCTCTTATCGTTCCCGCGTGGAACAAGACTTTCAGCAGAAGCAGGCTTTGCTGACGCAGGGCGACTTGTTTGCCATCTTCAATACGGACTTGTCGGCGTATGAGCGGGAAGCGCTTGAGTTTCTTTATGCCTATATGCCTCTGGCCGATATCACCGACTATTCCGGTGAATTCCATTTGATGAATGTGCGCGCAGCGCAGCAGGCCGCGCAGGAAATGCCTTGGGGGAAAGCTATTCCCGAAGAGGTATTCCGGCATTTCGTGCTTCCGGTGCGGGTCAATAATGAGAATCTGGATAGTGCGCGGGTCGTGTTCTACGGGGAACTGAAAGATCGTGTGAAGTCTCTTTCGCTCTACGATGCCATCTTGGAAGTGAACCACTGGTGCCATGAGAAGGCTGTTTATACCCCTTCCGATGCCCGTACCAGTTCGCCGCTGGCAACAGTGCGCACGGCTTACGGACGCTGTGGCGAAGAATCGACGTTGCTGGTTGCCGCACTTCGTTCGGTAGGCATTCCGGCACGGCAGGTATATACGCCCCGTTGGGCGCATACCGACGACAACCATGCCTGGGTAGAGGCTTGGGCCGACGGAAAGTGGTACTTCCTGGGTGCTTGCGAACCGGAACCGGTGCTCAATCTGGGTTGGTTCAATGCGCCGGCCAGCCGGGGTATGCTGATGCATACCAAGGTCTTCGGCCGTTACGAAGGTGCGGAGGAAGTGATGATGGTTACTCCCAATTATACGGAAATCAATGTGATAGACAACTATGCTCCGTCCGCCAAGGCTTCCGTCACGGTGAAGGATGAACAAGGAAATCCCATTGCCGATGCACGCGTAGAGTTCAAGCTTTATAATTATGCTGAGTTCTATACGGTAGCCACGAAACAGACCGATGCAAATGGAGTCTGTTGCCTGACTGCCGGAAAAGGGGATATGCTGGTATGGGCTTCGAAAGACGGGCGCTTCGGCTTTGCCAAACTTTCTTTCGGTAAGCAGCCGGAACTGACGGTGACTCTTGATAAAAAGGCAGGCGATGCTTTTGCAGTCGATTTCGACATTGTTCCCCCGGTGGAAAGTGCGAACCTGCCCGAAGTAACTCCGGAGCAACGGGCTGAGAACGACCGTCGCATGGCTCAGGAAGACTCTATCCGCAATGCCTATGTGGCCATGTTCATGACTGATGAAACGGCACGCTACTTTGCAAAGCAATATAAGTTGGACGAAGACGCGGTGGCAAAGATACTGGTTGCTTCCCGCGGAAATCATAAAGTCATTACCGATTTTATGGCGCGCCTGCGTTCCGAGAAGTCGAAAAGAGGAGGCATCGACCTTTTGCAGCGTATTTCGGCAAAAGATCTTCGGGACGTTAGCCTGGAAGTGCTGATAGACCACATGCAATCTCGCATGCGTACGAACGCCGAATATTTCCGCAGATATGTCCGCAATCCGCGGGTGAGCAATGAGATGCTGACACCGTATAAATCGTTCTTCACCAAGGTCGTGCCGGAGGAAGATGCCGAGGCTTATGTGGCAGACCCGATGAAGCTGGTTGCATGGGTGACGGAGAACATCCGGGTAGACAAGGATTGCAATTTGGGAGGGGCACCCATTTCTCCTGCAGGAGTATGGAAAGCACGTGTAGCGGATGCACACAGCCGTGATATCTTCTTTGTTTCCATGGCGCGTGGCATGGGTATTCCTGCACGCATCGATGAGGTGACCGGCAAGGTACAGCTGATAATAGATGACGCCCTGGTCGATGTGAACTTCGGAGCTGCCGTGCAGGCTTCTGCGCCCAAAGGCAGACTGGTTGCTAAATATACTCCGGTTCCTTCGTTGGATAATCCGAAATATTATTCGCACTTTACTATTTCTAAAATAACTCCGCAGGGCAGTTTGCAGTTGCTGGCTTATGATGAAGGTGATATAGATATGGGTGGCGGTGCCACATGGAGCAATTTGCTGAAAGAAGGAACAGCGCTGGATGCCGGGGAGTATGTGTTGGTTACCGGTACCCGACTGGCCAGTGGTGCGGTGCTTTCCAAAGCTACATTCTTCAGCATTGTGCCGGAGAAGAGCACAGAGATTGATCTGGTGATGCGCGAAAGTATGGATGAGGTGCAGGTTATCGGCAACTTCAATTCAGAGTCTCTGTTTACTCCGTTGGAGGGTGCAGAGCCTTCTTCCAAACAAAGTTTGTTGCAAGCCTGCGGACGTGGCTATTTCGTCGTAGGGATATTGGGTGTCAATCAGGAGCCAACGAACCATGCATTGCGGGATATTGCTGCTTTCAAGGCCGATTTGGAGAAATGGGGACGGAAGATGGTATTGCTCTTCCCGGATGAGGCTTCATCCGGAAAATTCAGTAAAGAGGCATTCCCCAACTTGCCGTCTACTATTATATATGGTATAGATACGGATGGCATTGCCGGACAGATAGCGGAAGGCATGAAGCTAAAGAATAAAGATTCCTTGCCGATATTCATCATTGCCGATACATTCAATCGGGTAGTCTTTGTTTCGCAAGGATATACGATCGGGTTGGGGGAACAGTTGATGAAGACGGTGAGGGGATTATAAATGATAATTTAGCGGAGTATCTTAAATTCCTCCGCCTGAAAGGGGAGGTGCCCGTAGGGCGGAGGGGTTTCACATCCGAAGGGACTTGCACAAAGTTACTTTCTATTTATGTAAGACCCCTCCGCCCGCAAGCGGGCACCTCCCCTTTCAGGCGGAGGAGTTTGAGATACACTTGTTATCACACGCCGCTAAATTATCATTTACCGATCCAAGCATTTCCCAATCGTCGCCTTTACCCTTTCTTTTGTCGTGACGCTTCGCTCAAATTCATTGACTTGTATGGTTGCTCCCATTGGAATCCTGCTTTTGCGGTACTGCATACTACTCGTAACTGTTTCTCTTGCCGAGAAATGAAATTCATGAATACCGGTTTCATGGGCTATGTGTGCAATATTGTTTTCATTGATACCACAGCCTGCCAATAGAATGATGCGTCCTGCTGCCTGCTGCTGAAGTTCTTTCAATAACGGTATACCTTGTTCTGCCGTAGGCTGCTGTCCGGAAGTAAGAATGCGGTTGCAACCTAAGCGAATGATATCTTCCAGTGCCTTCTGCGGGTCACGGCAAACATCAAAAGCGCGGTGGAAAGTAACGGACATGCCTTGTGCCGCCTCCATCAACTGCTCCATCAAGGGCATATCTATTTCTCCCTCTGCAGTGAGACATCCGAATACTACTCCATCCGCTCCCAGCCGGCGGGCGTTATCTATATCCTTTAGCATGATGCGCTGTTCAACGGGTGAGTAGAGGAAATCACCTCCGCGTGGGCGGATGATAACATGTAGCTTCGTTGCCTTCAGCACTTCCCGTGCGATGACAATACTTCCGAAAGAAGGCGTTGTACCTCCTTCGGGAATGCCTGCACATAGCTCTACCCGGTCGGCACCTCCGGCTTGTGCGGCAATGCAACTCTCTACTGAGTTGGCACAGACTTCAAATTGATAGTTCTCCATATCGTTATATTGTTTTGATAACCGATCATTAAGTAAAGTATCTGCTATTTTTCTTCTAATAAAAAAGGGTGAAATATTCCATTCACCCTTTCTTACTCTATTTATTTTAATCTTCTGCTTTTACTTTGCATAGCTCACCGCACGTGTTTCGCGGATAACGGTAATCTTCACCTGTCCCGGATACGTCATTTCATCTTGTATCTTCTTCGCAATTTCACCGGAAAGGTTCTCCGTCTGCTTGTCGTCAATCTTGTCTGCACCGACAATGACACGAAGCTCGCGTCCTGCTTGGATAGCATACGTTTTCGTCACACCCGGATAGGCCATGGCCAACTGCTCGAGGTCATTCAGACGCTTGATGTAAGCTTCTACGATTTCGCGGCGTGCCCCCGGACGTGCACCGGAGATAGCATCGCAAACCTGTACGATAGGAGCCAGCAGACTGGTCATCTCCACTTCGTCGTGGTGGGCACCGATTGCATTGCAGATGTCCGGTTTCTCCTTGAACTTCTCTGCCAACTTCATACCGTAGAGTGCATGCGGCAATTCCGGTTCTTCATCGGGTACTTTACCTATATCGTGCAGCAATCCGGCACGCTTTGCCTTCTTCGGGTTCAGACCTAGTTCCGATGCCATCACAGCACACAGATTGGCTGTTTCGCGAGCATGCTGCAAGAGGTTTTGACCGTAAGAAGAACGGTATTTCATCTTACCGATGATACGGATCAGTTCGGGATGCAGACCGTGGATACCCAAGTCGATGGTAGTACGCTTACCGGTCTCGATAATTTCTTCTTCTACCTGTTTGCGTACCTTGGCAACTACTTCCTCAATACGTGCAGGGTGGATACGTCCGTCCGTTACCAGCTGGTGCAATGCCAGGCGGGCTACTTCACGGCGAACCGGATCGAAGGCTGACAATACGATTGCTTCCGGAGTATCGTCTACAACGATTTCTACACCGGTTGCTGCTTCCAAGGCACGGATGTTACGGCCTTCGCGACCGATGATGCGTCCCTTGATCTCGTCTGATTCAATATGGAATACAGTTACCGAATTTTCGATAGCTGTTTCTGTAGCTACGCGCTGGATGGACTGTATGACGATGCGCTTCGCTTCCTTGCTTGCCGTCAGCTTGGCGTCGTCCATGATGTCGTTGATGAAAGATTGGGCCTGCGTTTTGGCTTCCTCTTTCAAGGACTCTATCATACGCTCTTTAGCTTCTTCGGCAGAAAGACCGGAAATGGTTTCCAGTTTCTCAATCTCCTGGCGCTGCATGTGGTCCAGTTCTTCTTTCTTCTTGTCTACAATAACCAATTGGGCTTCCAGGTTTTCTTTCACCGCTTCAGCTTCCATCTTCTTCCGCTGGATTTCCTCCTGGCGTTGGTTCAATACCAGTTCACGTTGTTTCAGCTTGTTTTCCGCTTGCTGTATCTTCTGGTTGCGGATGGCCACTTCTTTTTCCAAGTCGGCTTTCTTGTTCAGGAACTTCTCCTTTACTTCCAGCAACTTATTCTTTTTAATCACTTCCGCTTCCGTCTCGGCTTCTTTCAGAATGCTGTCGTACTTAGTCTTCAGCCCATGCTTGAAGAACATATACGCGGCAAATCCTCCAACGATGAAGCAGGCAATGGATACTACTATTGTAACTACTGTCATTTTATTAATTTGTTTTTAGTATATAAATAAAAAAGCACTGCATAAAAGTTTGTTCCAATAAAGAACAGACTTTTGTACAGTGCGCGAATATTCTCTTTTTACAGACCGGAACGGATGGAGTTGGCGGACTTATTCCTCTTTAAAATAGGTTTCCAATACTTCTGTCAGTTCCTTTATCTTAGTTGTATAAGGTTCTGTATCGTTACGGTCTTTCATCTGAAGGTTCTCCAAAGCAAATTGATAAGCCGCCATGGCTATAACTCTTTCGGGAGATACATTCTGATAACGTTCCTGAATCAGATTGAACCTCATGTTTACCTGTCTGGCAGCCTCCCTGACCATTTCTTCGTCCTCACGGTTGATGGTGACGGGGTAGGAAGAGCCTGCCATTTGCAGGTTTATTTTTATCTTATCGTTCATACATCTTCTTTCCTTTACTCATTCAATAAAGCGATGCATTTATCGACTTCACGCACTAATTTGGACAATCGCAGCTTCGTCTCTTTCACATCGCTGCCGTTAAGGCTGATTGTCGTTGCTGTTTTTAGGTTCGTGTAGTTAAGTTCCAGTTCATTGTATTCGGCCCGTATCTTCTCGCACTCTTCTGCTTTGGCTTCGAGAAGTTGCTTCAGTTCAGCATTTTCGCGCTTTAATTCATCATGCAGATAGATTAAATGCAGCAGTCTTGCTTCAAAGGTACTTAATAGCTTCTTTTCTTCGTCTGTCATTACTACACCAAAATTGTACACAAAAATACAATTTACTTGTAGATTACAAAAACTTTTCGGATAAAATGTCACCTTTTTACCCAATAATTCCGTTTTTTCTTCACTACTCTTCTCTTTTTGTACCTTTTTTCTTCTTTCTATAATATGCATAAAATAATTTATGAAATAATTTGGTTTATAAAATAAACTACTTATATTTGCATCGGAGTTCGAACCCAAGATATGCTTTTTCAATTAACATTAAACATGGTAAGATTATGAAAACGGTTGGTTATAAATGTATTGCGGTTCTTTTTTTTAGTATGTGTACGCTTGCTGCAACAGCACAGTATGTTTGTTATTCCCGGACATCGCTTGAATAGGGAGGTAAAAGGAAATGTTTAAAAGAAATCGGTTTTGGTGGGCGTCCACGGTGCTGACGGTCATGTGCTTATACTGGCTTTCCAATGTTGTACTTTGGCTTCCCTGGCGTTATAGTCCGCAGCTGGGCATAGCAATGATGCTTACGGTGAATCCCCTCTTTTGGGGAGTGGGAATATATCGTTGCCTGGCTTGTGAGGGCGGTACTAAGAACTTGATGCAGAAGGCTTTTCTCGTGTCATTGATTGCCGTAGGGATCTCTTTGATTTCAGACTTTTTGTTCTTTGCCGTAGGGATGGGTTCAAAGGATGTATGGCATGCTACTACTTTCTATGGTTATGCCTGGTTGGTAATATTGGCTTTTGGTGAGGCTCTCTTGTTCAGGAAAAGGCTGATGGCTAAACGATATGTTGCAACAAAGAAGACATTGCTGATTTTGATGGGTTGTTTGTTGCTCTTGTGGCTTCTTCAGTTTTTGTTTGTGTGTAACTTTAAATAAAGTGGGATATGGAAACTTGGCTTGTGTGTTTTTTGACGGTCGATTGGCTGTTGATGCTTTTTGTGATATTGAACGTATATGATTTGGACTAAATAATTGATTACTGCAATGGATGATAAGAAATTGAATGAGAAAGAGAGTTTGGAACTCATCGCTCAAATGATACAGAATACGAAATCCGGGATGGCGGAAAATGCCGGAGTACCTTTCTTGATATGGGGGTATACCACCGTGTTGACGTCGCTTGTCGTTTGGTTTCTCTTGAAATCAACCGGAAACTATAATTGGCAGTGGTGTTGGTTTCTGTTGCCTACCATCGCTTATACCGTCATGATGTGGACTGGCCGGAACAGGCAGAAGATGATGAAAACCTATATAGATCGAATACTGGGATATGTATGGCTGGTCTTCGGAGCAGGCGGTTTCTTTGTATCCTGGGTTGCCATTTTCTTTTGGAACTTGTCGGTGCTCTTCGTCATCTTATTAATGATGGGAATGGGAACGGCGTTGACCGGTCTGATTGTGAAGATGAGAGTTGTGACGATATGCGGAATTTTAGGAGGACTGCTGTCATTAGGCTGCCTCTGCATACACGGATTCGACCAGATATTGCTTTTTGCCCTGGCTTTTGTCTTTATGATGGTTATACCGGGACATTACTTGAACAGGATTGAAAAAACAGTGGCATGTTTAAAGAACTGAACCCTTTGCTCCATTCCGAACTGCGTCTTGCAGTGATGTCGTTGCTTATCAGTGTCGAAGAGGCGGACTTTGTCTATATCCGCCAACAGACCGGAGCGACGGCTGGAAACCTCAGTGTGCAGTTGGATAAACTCAGCAAGGCGGGTTATGTGGAGGTGACAAAGACATTTAAAGGAAAGATGCCTTGTACGATTTGCAAGATTACTCCGCAGGGGGTGGATGCCTTTGAGGAGTATGTAGAAGCGCTGAAAAGTTATATAATGAAGTAGTCGGTGAATAAGAAAACAATTTAAGTGAATATTATAGTTATGAGAATTTTAGTTACTTACGCCGTACAGGGCGAGTTTACGGAATTGAAGTTCCCCGGTTTGATAGGGGAGGATGAGGTGCAGGTGGGTTACCTCCGTACCGGAGTGGGAAAGGTGAAGTCTGCTTTTTATCTTTCGGAAGCGATTAATCACGGACAACCTGACTTGGTGATTAATGTCGGTACGGCAGGAGCTATCCATCACAAGGTGGGAGATATCTTTGTATGTCGCCATTTCATTGACCGCGATATGCAGAAACTGTCAGACTTGGGCGTGGAATGTGAAATTGATTCGACAGATTTGCTGGCGCAGAAGGGCTACTGCCTCCATTGGCAGGGTGAAGGAGTATGTAATACGGGAGATACTTTCCTGACTGAATTATCTGATGTCAAAGGTGACGTCGTAGATATGGAAGCGTATGCACAAGCACTGGTGTGCCGTGCCAAGAGCGTACCGTTTATATCTGTGAAGTACGTTACGGACATCATCGGCCAGAATTCCGTGAAGCATTGGGAAGATAAACTTGCCGATGCACGGAAAGGGCTGGGCGAATTTTTTGAAAATATAGGCGGAGTGGTGAGAACATATTAAGGCGTTTGGAGTTATACTTACTCGGAGCCTTTGGAATCATTCCGCAAGGTCTTGAACGACAGAATATGCCAAGTCACTCCTGCGGCAACGAGCAATAACAGTACCTTTATCCACGTCAGCGGGATTAGAAAGAAGATACAGTAAAGCATCGTTCCCCACATCAGCAGCAAGGAGATGACTTTTGCCCGTAGCGGTATGGCCTTGTTCTCGCGGAAGTTCCGGATATACGTGCCGAAGTATTTATGGTTCAGCAGCCATTGATACAGTCGGGGAGAGCCTCTGAAATAAAGAGCCGCTGTGAGTAGCAGGAATGGGGTAGTAGGCAGCAAGGGTACGAATATGCCGATGATGCCGAGTGCCAGAGATACTGTTCCTACGATGATACAAATTATTTTCATGCGGCAAATGTAGGAAAAATAATAATATAGATAGTATGTATGCAAATAAAGTAAAGAAGGTGGTTGCCGTCCACGACCTCTCGGGAGTAGGACGGGTTTCTCTGACAGTGGTCATTCCTATCCTGTCGTCCATGGGTTTCCAAGTGTGTCCGTTGCCTACCGCAGTATTGTCTAACCATACCCAATACCCGGAATTCTCTTTCCTCGATCTGACGGATGAGATGCCGAAGATTATCTCCGAGTGGAAAAAGCTGGAAGTGCAGTTCGATGCCTTCTATACCGGCTATTTAGGTTCCCCGCGACAAGTATGCATTGTCTCCGATTTCATTGACGATTTTCGCCGGCCGGACAATCTGGTGATGGTAGATCCTGTGCTGGGTGATAACGGTCGCCTTTACACGAACTTCGACCATTCCATGATTGACAAAATGAGGCACCTCATCACTAAAGCCGACGTCATCACTCCTAATCTGACGGAGCTTTTCTACTTACTGGATATTTCCTATAAAGAACAGAATACGGACGAGGAGTTGAAGTCCTATCTCCGTCGGCTTTCCGATTGTGGCCCTGAGGTGGTGATCATCACCAGCGTACCTGTGCTGGGAGACAAACACAAGACCTCTGTGTATGCCTACAACCGGAACGGCAACCGCTATTGGAAAGTGACTTGTCCTTATCTGCCTGCCCATTATCCCGGTACGGGAGATACTTTTACGAGTGTCATTACCGGCGCCTTGTTGCAGGGAGACAGTCTGCCCATTGCGCTGGACCGTGCCACGCAGTTCATTCTGCAAGGCATTCGTGCAACTTTCGGGTACGAATATGATAACCGCGAAGGAATTCAGCTTGAGAAAGTATTGCATAACCTCGATATGCCGATTCAGGTATGTAGTTACGAGCTGATAGATTGATTACTGCTATTGCAATTTTTCATGCCGATAGTTGTGCAATCATGAAAAATGACTATGTTTGTGGTCTGAAAAACATGATAATAAAAGATTTGGTATTCATTCAATCTCATCTTATGAAAAAGAATATATTCTTGTTGCTCTTTCTCTGGTGTGGTTTGTTCACAGTGACAGCACAGACCACTGCCGATTCCCTCGCTCTTGTCTCTGCCGACTGGCAGGTTACTCCTTTGCAAAAAGGCATTCTTTATCGCAAAGCAGTGTTTCCTTCCTTGTATGGCGTTCCTCAGGAAGTCTCTATTTTTGAAATATCTCCGAAACATCATCATTTGGATATCCTTATTCATAACTCTAAAGAAGAAACCAGTGTAGCTGCCCGTCGCTCGGGAGCGATAGCTGCTATCAACGGTTCCTATTTCGATATGAAGAAGGGTAATTCTGTTTGCTATCTGCGCAGAGATGGGGTGGTGATAGATACGACTGCCGTCGGCGTCTTGGCAACGGTCTCGAATGGTGCTATGCTTATTCGCAAAGGGAAACTGCAATTGATTCCTTGGAACGAGCAAGATGCAAAAACATGTGATTTGAAGCAAGGTACTGTCCTTTCTTCCGGTCCCTTGATGTTGCAGCAAGGAAAAGTGTGCGACCTCTCTGCCTGCAACCAAAACTTTGTAAACACCAAGCATCCCCGTAGCGCCGTGGCATTGACCAAAGACCGGAAGATTCTGTTCATAGTCGTCGACGGACGTCTGAAGGGAAAATCGGAGGGCGTCAGCATCTCCGAACTGACTCATCTGATTCGTGTGTTAGGAGGCTGGGATGCTTTGAACCTGGATGGTGGTGGTTCGTCCACCCTATGGGCTGCTTCATTGCCGGGCAAAGGTATTGCCAATACTCCGAGTGGCAGTGCCGAACGAAAAGTTGCCAATTCTCTATGTGTATACGAATAAGTGCCGGCAAGCCGACGGATAAATCCTAAGTTTTTAGTAATTTTGCTGCCGCATCGAGGTGACATTAGGTGCGGTAAACTATATCGTAGTATTAATTAGCGTATTAACAATATGTACACAGTCATTAAACGCATGGAAGTGTCGGCTGCCCACAGCCTGCAACTTTCATATCGCAGCAAGTGTGAGAATCTGCATGGTCACAACTGGATTATCACTGTCTATTGCCGTTCCGGGGAACTCAACGCCGACGGAATGGTAGTCGATTTCAGCCACATCAAGCAGGTGGTGAAAGAACAATTGGACCACCGTAATCTCAACGAAGTACTCCCTTTCAACCCTACAGCCGAAAACATTGCCCGCTGGATATGCGACCAGATACCAACTTGTTTCAAGGTAGAGGTACAAGAATCCGAGTCAAACATTGCCGTTTATGAGAAAGATTAACGAGATATTCTATAGCCTTCAGGGCGAAGGATATCATACCGGTACTCCGGCAGTCTTTATTCGTTTCTCGGGATGTAACCTGAAATGTTCGTTCTGCGACACGCAGCACGAAGAGGGTACGTTGATGTCCGATGAAGAGATATTAAACGAAGTGAAGAAATACCCTGCCGTCACAGTGATACTGACAGGTGGCGAGCCTTCCCTTTGGATTGACCGGGAATTTATCGATCACCTGCATCAGGCCGGCAAGTATGTCTGCATTGAGACAAACGGTACGCGTCCGTTGCCGGATAATATAGATTGGGTGACTTGTTCTCCCAAACAAGGAGTGAAATTGGGGATAACCCGCATCGATGAGGTGAAAGTGGTATACGAAGGGCAAGACATTACCGTATACGAACTGCTTCCCGCCGAGCATTTCTTCCTTCAGCCTTGTTCGTGTAGCAATACCCGCGAGACGGTGGCTTGTGTGATGCAACATCCTAAGTGGAGGCTTAGTCTGCAAACCCATAAACTGATAGATATTCAGTAAAAGGACATAAAAAAAGCTGTAAGTCATAAAACTCACAGCTTTTCTTCTTTTTGCACGGGAGGAGAGGCTCGAACTCCCGACACCCGGTTTTGGAGACCGGTGCTCTACCAACTGAGCTACTCCCGTGTTTGCGGCTGCAAAGGTAATGGAAACTTTCAAATATACAAGTACCCTGCCCTATTATTTTATAGAGAAAGTTGCTTACAACATTTGTAAGTCCTGATACATAACGCGATACGCAGCAGCTTTTTTTTCTAACGCAAGCGGATATGCTCTTGAAGAAGAAGGCATTCGGTAGAGGCGCATCGGACGATCCTCAAAAAGGAACTCCGTGAAGTCGCCAACCTTGGGCTTTTCTATGGAGAACTGCGTACAGAGAGTTTCGGTCGCTTTCTCACCGGTAGTGACAATGGCCTTGCATTGTGGCAACCGATGTAGCAGCGCTGGAATATCCGTAGGCTGCACCACTTCCAGAAACTTGTCCGAAGCATTATCTTGCAGGCGTCGCACGGCAGTTGCCGTATCGAACAAGGCGATGCCTTTTTCCTGCAAGAAGCTGATAAGTTGCTCTTTGCAGAAAGTCTTTGCCGCCTTATCTACAAAATAATCCTTGTTATTGAAAAACAAAAGTCCTACAATCCGCCACATGTCGTTGTTCCAGTTAGGGTAATAAAATTCCATGGACCAGCGTTTCTTCTGCGGTGGAAAACTCCCCAGCATTAGCAGTCGTGCATTGCCGGGGAGAAAGGGTTCTAAAGGATGTTGCTCTATTTCCATATTTTTGCAATTTCATTGTTTGCTCGCAAAAATACGGATTATTTCGGAAATGTGCTATCCGGTAATCTCCAGATTGCTCATTCTTTCGGTTATCCGGAAGGGGAAATCGGGATATTCGTAGAGGCTGAACCGCGGTTCGGTCTTTCCACTTGTATAGTACCAGATGGTAGCATACTCTTCTGAGTCTTCTCCCATGGACTGCAACTGGCGCAGGTAGGAGGCGATGGATTTGTTCTCTACAATGAAGACTTCTCCCAGTTGGTTGATGATGGGGCTATGACGCCGCGTACTGTCATGGTCGAAACGCAGAATCCGTTTTCCATCGGCAGTAATGCCTACCATTTGGAAAGTCATGCTCTTACCGATGGCAGGCAGGTTGAGTACATTCCGATCGGTGGCAAGGAACGGTAGGTGATGCGTCTTCATAAAGCGCCGGATGCAGGCAGCCGGATCATGGACTGTTTCGAGCAGTACAGACAGGTTGTGAGCATTTTCCTTAGATAGCTTGCCGAAGCGTTTTTCTTCCATTTGCTCTTGCACGGAGCGGCTGTTCGGGGTAAAAACTGCATTGTTTTCTTCGAACCCTTTGACGGAGAAAGTATAGTAGCAAACTACTCCCAACTGATTCAGTATCTGGCGCAGGCGGGTAGTATGCCCGCGGCGGGAAGCTGCCACATTGTATACCAACTGATTGTCTATGAGCCAACCTGCTGCCAAGAGTTTGCGTATTCCTTCGGCGGCTTCGGGGGTAACCTCCAGCGGTGTCTGGAAGTGGGTCTGAATAATGAATTGCCGGATACCGATGGTAGAAGCTTTCTCCTTGAACTCCCGCAGGATATCTACGAGTTCGTCATTGATGCGCATGGGCAGATAGGCAGGAAGCCGGGAACCCAGTCGGATGCGTTGCAGTTCTGCATACTTTTCTCCTTCGGGACGTTCCTGGTTGGCTTTCCGTTTGCGGTAGGCCATACGGTAGACGGCATCCAGGATATTGCTCAATGTCTTGTTTTGGCTCATCAGGGCGTCACCACCGGTGATGAGGATGTCGCGTAGCTGGGTATCTTCTTCAAAGTAAGTCATCAGGCGGCGTAACTTTTTGTCCCAACTTTCTTTAGGACGTAAAGTTTCGAACTCGAAGTTGAGGCGTTTGCTTTGAAAATCGTACATGCGCTGGCAAGATGCACAAAGCCCTCCACAGGCACGTCCCAAAGTGTCGGGGATGAGGATGGCAACTTCCGGATAGCGGCGATGGATGTTATGCCCGTCGGGCAGTAACCAGCCGGCGGCATTGGGCTTGCCTTCTTCTACTACATCTTCGCGTTCCCAGGCACGGATTTGTCCGTATGTCTCGACCAGCTGGGGGGAATAGAGGATGTAGCTCCGCAAGGCCTCATCATTGTATCCGCCATTGGTGCAGTTCAGCAAAGACAGATAATAAGGGGTGGCAAAGAATGGCATCCCTTTTTTGCGTGCTTTTGTCAGCAGATACATGGTTTCGGCAGAAAGAGAACTGCCAAGGAAGCGGTTTAGCTCTGTCGGACTCTTGACAGCCATGGCCAGATGGAAGCGGTAATCGTTCCACCATTCGTTGACAAGGTGGTATTTCTCTTCGTAGCTAAGCCCTTCTTCGAAGTGGAAGCGGGAGCCCGGGTGCTTTCGATGCTCTACCTTCTGTATCAGCAGGTGCAGAATGCGCTCTTTATTCTTGGCACGGATTTGCTGTACGTCCTCATCAAGCCCTGTGGGCCAACGTTCAGTCAAGGCTTTTATTTTCTGTCCGGAAGGCAGAGGAGGAGTCGGTTGATCCAAGCGCTTGAACTGCTGGAACAGATCGATGAATAAATCAGTTTCTATCTCTTCGTTCCACTGTCCGGTCAAGAAGGAATATAGCATTGATAATGTTGAAATGGGCATTTGCTCTCCGGTAGAGAGCTCGTGTATTTCCTGCCCGTCGAATTCAATCAGGAGTCGAATTTGCTTACCGGCTTCACTTTCCACTTCCGGATGCCCGGCAATGTACTCCGTGAGGTTGGTCTTGAATGTCTCGGCATCGTCGCTTTGTCCGGCAATGCTGACCAGTTCGGGGAGTTCGTGCCGATAAAGCAGTTCCAGTTGTGAGAGAGTGAGTGCAAGCATTTTCTTTTGTTTCATAAGCGGTTGTCTTTTTTAGAAGTTAATAATATGATGATTGGCGCAAAAGTGCGCTCGTTTTTATTCCATGAGAGGAAATTTATTTGGATTGCTAAAAATAACAAAAAAAAGCGAGGAATTTCTTCCTCGCCTGTCTTTTTGTGAAATACTTTAAAGTTCTTTTTCTTTTATTGTCTTATTGCTTTCCCTCTGTCTCCTTCTTTTTCGGTTCCTTTTTTGCCAGCATCACCACGTTGTAGACGTATTCTGACATCCATTGCTCCGAATAGCCCAGGCGTTCCTTGTATTGGCGTACAGACATTGCCGTCTTGTGTACGTCGTCTTTTTTCCATACGGTCTTGGTACATACGTCGTGAACGGTCTTTTCGGTCATGCTGCGCAGTGCTCCTTTGAAGATGGAGGGGGTACGGAACTTCCATTGCATCAGGTTGCCCATCAGCATCATCAGGTCGTTGGAGAAACCCTGGTACATGAAGAGGTAGCCTTGCACATCGTTCTGTGTGCGGCAGTGCTTCTTGATGGAAGCATCGATTTCTTTGAAGAAATTGTCGCTGATTCCGTAATCTTGCATCAGCATCTTGCGCGAAGCTGCTTTTTCAGCTTGCCCCAGGCGTCCTCCCTGGGTTGGGATTTTGAAGAGGCGCTTGAAGTTGGCTACGTCCGGCACAAAGCGGATGTTGGTGATGCCCAGGTTGGCTGCTATCACGGATTGGAAGTAAACACGTGTCAGCGATACGAAGTCTTCCACGTTTTTAGAAGAAATCTCTTCTTTATTCTTGTTAAATAGTTTGGCAAATATACCCATGGCGTTATTTAATTTACTGATTTGTGGGTGCAAAGGTAGTAAATAACTTGCTTTTTACCAGCACTCCAAGTCTTTTTCTACCTCTTTCAGACGGTCTTTTGTGAAAACAGGGTCTTTGATGCCTGCCCGTTTCTGCGCACGGTAGTCGTCCAGCAGTTTGAAAGCATATTTTCCCAACAGACTGATGGCGATAAGGTTGCAGAGAGCCATCAATCCCATGGTGATGTCGGCAAGACTCCAGGCAAGGTCGAGGGTGGCAAGAGCGCCGAACATCACCATGCCGCCTACGAGCACGCGATATATGTTCAATATCCAGCGGCGCCGGGTGAGGTATCGCACATTGGCTTCGCCGTAATAGTAATTGCCCAGGATGCTGCTGAACGCGAAAAAGAACAGGGCTACGGCTACGAATATGCCTCCCGAAGGACCTATCTCGTTGGTCAGGGCATGCTGCGTCAACTGTACACCATTGGTCGAACCATCCAGCGGGGCGCCGCTGAACAGAATGATGAAAGCCGTGCAAGTACAGATGATCAGCGTATCTGTAAATACCCCCAAGGTCTGTATCAATCCTTGTTTCACGGGATGGCTGACATGCGCGGTGGCTGCTACATTGGGTGCCGAACCCATACCGGCCTCATTGCTGAACAATCCGCGTTTGATACCTTGCATCAGTGCCATTCCCACACCGCCTCCCAGGGCTTGCTGCCATCCGAAGGCATGGCTGACGATCAGTTCGATGACTGCCGGCAGTTGCCTGATGTTCAGCAGCACAATGATGAGCGCCAGTGCGATATATCCCAGTGCCATGACGGGCACGATGATACTGCTTACCCGGGCAATGCGCTGCACACCGCCGAAGATGATAATCAATGTGCCAGCGGTGATGACTGCTCCCACGATAGTATGGTCGAACCCGAAAGCCCCTTCGAAAGCAGCACACAGCGTATTACTCTGTACTGAATTGAATGCAAAACCGAAGGTAATCGTTATGAGTACGGCAAAAACAGTTCCCATCCACGGCTGTTTCAGTCCTTGGCGCATGTAGTAGGCGGGGCCGCCAATGAAAGAGTCTTTCCCTTTTATCTTATAGAGTTGTGCCAGGGTCGATTCCACAAACGAACTGGATGCCCCGAACAGTGCGATAATCCACATCCAGAATATAGCCCCCGGGCCACCTACGGCAATGGCTGTAGCCACACCTGCCAGATTACCCGTACCTACACGGCTGGCAATAGAAATGGCAAATGCCTGGAAAGAGGAGATATGCTTCTCGTCTTTATTGCCCGTGCCGCCCGAGTCTCCCAGCAGACGCACCATCTCGCGTATCATCCGGAACTGCACGAACCGCGTCTTCAGGGTGAACCACACGGCGCATCCCAATAGCAGGGCAATGAGGATATAGGTCCACAGCACATCGTTGATCAGATTGATATATTCCATATTTTCTTGAACTTCTGTTTTCTTTGAATATTTACTATTCTATTCTTTCAGCCGGAAGTGGAACTTGTGTCCTTCGAACACCGGCTCCACTATCTCGTATCGCACAAACTTTGCCAGCAGATGCTCTGCTGCACGCCGCGAGAGATGCGCCAGCCGGCAATACCGGTTCAAAGATAATTGGTCGTTCTCTTCCAGCAGGTTGAGCAACAACTGTTCGCGCTCCGTATATTCTATCAACTCTCCCCTGGGGCTTCCGCTTTGCTGCCATATGCGCAGATGTACGGGAGTTGCCAGGATGTTTTCATCGTCTATGCGTAGATAGGCGAGGAACTTCCCCGTCTCATCCTTGGCATATACCGGCTTTTGCTCGTTTTCGTCAATTTGCACCACCAGTACGCTGCGGCCTTCTACGTGGTAAGTCTGCATGCTATAGTGCACTTCCGGCTGACAATAAAGTCCGGCTGCTGCCTCTATCATATATTGTTCTTCGTCGGAGCGTATACCTGCAATTTTTCCGTTGTCTTTCACTCCGATGAGCAGTCGTCCCCCGTTTGTATTGGCAAAAGCAGAGAGCGTTTTGGCTATCTTCCGGGCATCTGAAATTTCGAATTTGAAATCTTGTTGTTGATGCTCTCCTTCGGCTATTAGTGCATGTATATACTCGGTATCAGTAAGCATTTTCATGCCTGCAAAAGTAGAGGAAAAAACGCTTGAAGGCTGTTTTTTATGCTGTTTTTGCCGATTATTTCAAAAAAAATATCGTTTTTCTGCATTTATTTCAAGAAAGAGTGTATTTTTGCCGGACATTATTAACGAAGTAATTAAAAAAGGATTATGAAAGAATTAGTTGAAAAAGTAGCAGAATTGTATGCTGCATTTGAGAAAGATGCAAAAGCTCAGTTGGAAAATGGTAACAAGGCAGCCGGTACTCGTGCACGTAAGGCTTCTTTGGAAATCGAAAAGGCTATGAAGGCTTTCCGTAAAGCATCTTTGGAAGCTGCGAAGTAACTAAAGAAAAAGCAAATCAATGCTGTGAAAGACTGCCGTTTTTGGCGGTCTTTTTTTGTTTATTTATAGACAACAAACTCTCTTTTCCCTTGTCTCGTAAGAGATGAATTCGTACTTTTGGCAACCTAATAGATTTAACGCCTTATGAACGAAGACGTCCTCCGTAAACTCAAGATACTTGCCGAGTCGGCCAAATATGATGTGTCATGCTCCAGCAGCGGTACAGTGCGCTCCAATAAGGCAGGCATGCTGGGCAATACCGTAGGCGGGTGGGGCATCTGTCACAGCTTTGCTGAAGACGGGCGTTGCATCTCCCTGCTCAAAGTGATGCTCACCAACTACTGCATCTACGATTGCGCCTACTGCATCAATCGCCGTTCCAACGATTTGCCGCGTGCCACGCTTTCCGTCAGCGAACTGGTGGACCTCACAATGGAGTTTTACCGCCGCAACTATATCGAGGGACTTTTCCTCAGCAGTGGGGTGGTACGCAACCCTGACTATACGATGGAGCGTCTGGTGCGCGTAGCTAAAGACTTGCGTACCGTCCACCGTTTCAACGGCTATATCCATCTGAAAAGTATTCCCGGTGCCAGTCGTGAACTCGTGAATGAGGCGGGTCTCTATGCCGATCGCCTCAGCGTCAACGTAGAAATCCCTAAGGAAGAGAATCTGAAACTGCTTGCACCGGAGAAAGACCATAAAAGTGTGTATGCTCCCATGCGATACATCCAGCAAGGTGTACTCGAAAGCTCGGAAGAGCGTAAGAAGCATCGCCATGCCCCTCGTTTTGCCCCTGCCGGACAAAGCACGCAGATGATTGTAGGCGCTACCGCCGAAACGGATAAAGACATCCTCTACCTCTCGTCAGCTCTTTACAAAGGTCCCACAATGCGGCGTGTCTACTACTCCGGCTACATTTCGGTGAATACCTACGACACCCGTCTTCCGGCTTTGAAGCAACCACCCCTGGTACGCGAGAATCGTCTCTATCAGGCCGACTGGCTGATGCGTTTCTATCAGTTCAAGGTCGAGGAGATTGTGGACGATGCCTATCCTGATCTTGACCTGGAGATAGATCCTAAGTTGTCGTGGGCATTGCGCCATCCCGAACAGTTCCCGGTAGATGTGAACCGGGCAGAGTATGAAATGCTGCTTCGTGTACCGGGCATAGGCGTAAAGTCTGCCCGGCTGATAGTAGCTTCCCGCCGTTTCTCGCGTTTGGGCTTCTACGAACTGAAGAAGATAGGAATTGTGATGAAGAAAGCACAGTACTTCATTACTTGCCACGAACTGCCCATGCGTACAGTCCATGAACTGACCCCCCAGGGCGTACGTGGATTACTGATAGCAAAACCGAATAAAAAGAAAGTAGATGAGCGGCAACTAGTGCTCGATTTCCAGGAATGAACATCTTTCTATACGATAATACTTTTGAGGGATTACTTACTTCTGTTTTCGAAGCCTATTCCCGCCGCACCTTCCCCGATGCATTGCTCTTGGAAGGCGAGCCGTTGCCTCTGTTCCACGATGAAGTGTTTACCGTAATAACCGATGAAGAGAAAGCAGGTCGTGTGTGGCGTGGATTGCAGAAGAAACTTTCTTCTTCCGCCCTTGCTTGTCTTGCGCAGTGCTGGCTGGCCGAAGAGCCCGAAACCCCGATGCTTCTTTTCCGCTACATCCGCAAGGCTATAGATGCTCCCCGTTCCATCGAGACCAATTTTGCTGACCCGGATGTGTTGGAATTCTCGCGCATGTGGAAACGCGTAGATTGGGAACGTCTGCGCCTGCTCCAATTTGTCCGCTTCCAGAAAGCTGCCGACGGCACTTTCTTTGCTCCCGTAGAGCCTGAGAAGAATGCCCTTCCCTTGGCTGTGGATCACTTTAAAGACCGCTATGCCGACCAGCGTTGGCTGATTTATGACATTAAGCGGGCCTACGGATACTACTACGATTTGAAAGAGATGCGCATAGTGACCTTCGATGAAGACAGCCGCGAGAGCCATCTTGTCACCGGTATGCTGGACGAGAGCCTGATGGATAAAGACGAAAAGCTATTCCAATCTCTTTGGAAGACTTACTTTAAAGCTATCTGCATAAAGGAACGCCTCAACCCGCGCAAACACAAGCAAGACATGCCCGTGCGCTATTGGAAACACATGACGGAAAAGCAGTAGCGAGCCGGGAAGCGAGTGATGAGTATCACTCTATCCGCTCTACGGTAACTCCGGGAAACTCTTGCATCAGTTGCAGTAGATTTCCTTCATCATTGCTTCGCTTCGATTTGATGACCATTGTTACTTGATAATTGGCAACCTCGCCCTGTCCTTGCTTCTCCATATTATAAGACACTATCAGGTAGTCCTTTGAGTTGAAACGCTCTGCCACCTCTTTGAGCGTAGTTTCGTGGTGCGTGGAGAAAGTTATGACGGAGCTCTTCATACCGAGGCTTTTGAACGCAAGGCTCAGTAGTTCGAGTCCTGCCAGCGTCAGTAAGGTAGCGGCGATGCCAATGGTGTACATGCCTGCTCCGATGGCAAGACCGATGCCTGCAGTAGCCCATATTCCGGCAGCCGTCGTCAGTCCGCGGACAATTTGTTTCTGGAAGATGATGGTGCCTGCACCGATGAAACCAATGCCGCTTACTACCTGGGCAGCTACACGGCTGGGGTCCAGTGTCACACTGCTCTCTTTGATGATTTCCTGGAAACCATATTGGGATACAATCATGATAAGCGCACTTCCCAGGGATACCAGGAAATGTGTCCGGTAGCCTGCTTCTTTGGCGCGGTACTCCCGGTCCAGGCCGATGATGGCACCCAGTATTCCGGCCACCAGCAGTCTGAGCACAAAGTCTAAATTTAACGTCATCATAGCTCCTCCTTTCTTAAAAATTAGTCGATGACCCAGTTCTTGTTGTGAGGTACGGTCTTCTTAGGGTCGTAATGCATGCCGGCTTGTGTCGGTATCTTTAATATATAGGTACGCCCGCTTTTGTTCATCAGCGAGGCATCTCGCAGCCAGGGATTGGCATCCTTCAGTTGGGCATAGGTGATGCCTTTGTCTTTGGCATATTGTGCAAGGTTGCCGATGCTCGTGGTAACGCTTACCTCGGTATAGGGGATGGGCGGGTAGAGATGTTCACGCTTCAGCAGAAAACCGTATTGTTGCGGGTTACTGATAACGCTCTTGGCTGCCAGCAGCCTGAACATATAACGTGAGGTTTCTTCTACGAGCCACAAGTCTACGGCCTGATCCACCATTTGCTTTTGCAGCTGGGAGGAGATACGCCCTTGTCCGGCATTGTAGGCCGCAGCTACACAGAGCCAGTTCCCATATTTCTGATAGGCATCTTTCAGATACTTGCAGGCGGCTTTTGTCTCTTTTTCAATGTGGTAGCGCTCGTCGATATTGTTGTTTACTTCCAGCCCGAACTCACGTCCGGTGGTAGGCATGAACTGCCACAAACCTGCTGCACCTGCCGGTGACTTGGCTATGGGGCTGAGGTTGCTTTCTATCACGGCCAGATATTTAAAGTCATCGGGCAGTCCGTTTTCCTTTAGTATCGGCTCAATGACGGGGAAGTAGCGGTTGGCACGTTTCACCATAAGCATGGTGGTGGAGTGCATATAAGTAAAAGACAGCAGCTCACGGTCCATACGTTCGCGGTGATCATAGCGCAACAAGTCGATATCTTGTCCGGCAAAGGTAACTTTATCCGGTACGGTAGGGGAAGTAACGCAATAGGGCACTTCGGACTTTACGGAGTCACGTTCCGGGTTCAAGGTACTGCTACCCGTAAGGAAAGGCAGGGTGGAACCTGCGCATAAAGCCACGATGGCAGTAACTGCTATGTATTTTGAGTTTTTCTTCATGCTGGTACTATTTGTTTTCGTGGCGTGAAGATACAAAATCAATTCTTTATAGGCAACCTTTCCCACAGCCATCGTGGAATCAAACGCCAAAAAAACACCAGTATCCGGTAGCGACCATCTATAACTGCTACCCGCTTTTTCTGCCTTAAAGCCTTGAGAATGTGCAGTGCCACCCGGTCCGGTTGCATCAGCATCGGGTATTTGCCGTTTTTCAATAAATCGGTGGCAACAAAGCCGGGGCGGATGTCCGTGAAGCAGATGCTGAAGTGCTGCATCCTGGCAAGTTGTGCCAATGCGTCGATGTAAGTATTCTGAAATCGTTTGGTGGCAGAGTAGGCCGGAGCAACACCCAATCCTTTGGTACCTGCAATGGAACTGATGACGGCGATATGTCCGCTGCCTCTCTCCTTGAAAAAGTCGAATGCCGTTGTCACCATGCGGATGAATCCGTCCACATTGGTTCGTGCAGTGTTCAGTTCTATTTCCGGTTCCAGGTCACGATTTTGGCTACCGACTCCCGAACTGAGGAAGAATAAATCCATATCTCCCAATTTAGCAATCAATTGGTGCAGATGTTCGGATGCATTTTCTTCTGTTATGTCCAGTCTTTCGATTTCTATCAAGTCGGGTGCAGTGGCCTGTAAGCTTCGTAAAGCCTCTTCACGTCTGCCGGCGATGCCTATGTGCCAGCCTTGCTTAACCAGCAATTTGGCTACTTCTTGTCCGATGCCCGAGGTGGCACCTATTATGATGGCTTTCATTGGTTACTTTTTATTTATCAATTGGTTTTGTCCGGCAGGGCAATTCGAGGGTAAACGTACTTCCCACACCTACTGTTGAATCTACTTTAATTACTCCGTTCAACTTCTCGGCGATAGTTTTGCAGATGGATAATCCCAATCCTGCCCCTTGTACAAAAGAATCTACTTTTTCAAATCGTTCGAATATCTTGTCTATCTTATCTTCAGGAATTCCGCGCCCTGTATCGGCCACACTGATTTTGACGCCGGTATCGTCTACTTCATAGTAAACTTCGACATGCCCTTGCGTCGTATTTTTCAGAGCATTCGAAATGAAATTATTCAGAATTTGCTTGATGCGTATTGAATCATGCTCTATCAAGCAGGCGTTTACTGGGAGTTTGGCGGTAAGTGTCACACCATCCGGCACGTATCGCTCGTACTCGGTAATGCTTTCGTTGATAAGTTTGGACAAATCGAACCAATCGGGGTGGAGTTCCATGTGTCCGGCTTCTATTTTCGACAAGTCCAGTACGTCATTGATAAGCTTGAGTAACAGTTCGTTGTTACGGTTTATCAAGGATATGTATTGCTCCCGTTCCTCGTCATTATCTACGTAGTGCAATAGACTTGAAAAGCCGATGATTGCATTCAGCGGAGTACGGATTTCGTGGCTCATATTAGCAAGAAAAGCAGACTTCAGGCGATCCGCTTCTTCTGCTTTCTCCTTGGCCTGCACAAGCATGGCTTCGGTCTTCTTCAGTTGGGTGATGTCATAGTTGATGCTGATAAGTTCTATAATATTTTCCTCGGGGGCATAGCGTCTCACTATGAGGTTGGTATACGTCCATGTTGTTGTACCGTCTTCTCTGAGAACACGTACTTCACGACTGAGCTTGTTTTCCAATCCTTTTCTTACCTTATCCAGAAAACTACTCATAGCAGCGCGGTCCTCCGGATAAAAATGCTTATAGGTGCCCACAATCTCAGGTAATGGCGTCTTTTCGTCTTCTCCTACATTTTTATACCAACTATGTTGGGCATATCCTTTTTGGTTGAGTATGTTATAGTGGGCATATCCTACTTTGGCATAGTCGCCTATCAGCTCAAAGTAACTTTCAAACTCTTGTATTTTGTTGTAGGCTACGGTGGTCTCTGTCTTGTCGGCATTAATCAGCAGGTAGTTGATGGGGTTACCGTGGTCGTCGTAGAGTGTTGTTACCTTGGTCACGAGGTCTATTGTACCTGTTTTTTTCCGGTTTTTATAATAATTGCCTATCTTCGAGAAATCGTATCGGAAAGTAAAATCGGCATTCTCGTATTTCTTTAGCTTTGTTTTCATCTCTTCCGGGAAGATGGGATTCTCGAAGATATTGATTCCGAGCAAATCTTCCTTCCGTTGCAAATGGAACATTTCTATCTCTTTGTCATTCAGGTCTATCAGTGTTCCTTCCAGATTGTACAATTCAATTCCTACCGGGAGATGCTTATAGATGTTATGAAGAAGTTGTTCTCGTTGTTGCAAGGCACGTGATGCCGATGACATGTCGGGGCCATCCTGCATTTCGGCTATGCCATAAACTTTAGAGTTGCCGTTTTCGTCGGTCTTTTGTAAACAAGCCTTGCTTCGTACCCAAATAGGACCTTTCACCGTGTCAAGCAGATATACGGCTTCGGTTGTTTCTTGGATATTATTGAAAGAGCGGACTGAAGTCGGTTTCTGTTCCTCTTTCAGAATACGCTTGTTGAAATCTTCAAAACTGATGATTCCATCTTCACTTAATCCCAATAGTTTGGCAATGTATTCGGAGCAGATATAATTTTCTGTGCTTAAATCTGCTTCCCACCATCCCATATTGGCATTATCCATCATCTCTGATAGTAAGTTATAGTCAAATTTATAGCTCATTAAGAAAATCTTTATAGTTGTTTCTGGGACAAGAGTGACACAAAGGTACATTTTTTTTAGAGACTTTTTGTACTTGCCGGAATAAAAAGTATATTTGTTTCCAATTTTCGCATCCGTACATTTTTTATCGGAGGTAAGCGGATATTGGGTGAATAATTTTATGATTTATCAATTAAATAGAGAATAATGGAAAAAGTAATTATTAATTCGTATGAGGATTTTGAAAAGCTGGTAGGCCAGCAAATCGGTGTGTCAGAATATGTGGAACTTCCCCAGGAGCGCATCAATCTTTTTGCTGATGCAACTTTAGATCATCAATGGATTCATGTTGATGCAGAGCGTGCCAAAGTGGAAAGCCCCTTCAAGAGTACCATTGCCCACGGATATCTTACCCTGTCTATGCTTCCTTATATGTGGAACCAGATTATTGAAGTGAATAATCTGAAGATGATGATTAATTATGGCATAGAGAAGATGAAATTCGGGCAAGCTGTGCTGACCGGTCAAAGCATTCGTCTGGTGGCTGACCTTCAATCCTTGACCAATCTGCGCGGAGTTGCCAAGGCAGAGATTAAGTTTGCTATCGAAATTCAGGGTGAGAAGAAGAAAGCACTCGAGGGAGTGGCTATATTCTTGTATTATTTCAATTAAGAAAAATATTCCCGCCATAGGTGCCGGATAGCTGCTATAGGATGATATAGCAGCATCCGTGGACCTGCGTACCGCATGACTTCCCGCACTTCTCAGTTTTTTGCTTGCCAGCGCTTCAGTGTCGGGAAGAATTCTTTCATACCGGCAATGGCTTCTTCTCTGGTAAAATTCATACCGGAATTCTTGTTGAATTCTTCTGTAAATTCGGCACAATGTTCTATCATTTCATCCATGGTGCAATCTTGGGTGAATTTTCCATGCTGATAGCAATAAGTACAGTATTCCTCATTGAGACTACCGTCAGCGTTTGTACCACGTACTTCATCGGATGATAAAGGCATTCCGCAACTTTGGCAAAGTTTAGCTTCCATAATGTTCTGTTTTTAAAGTGATATGCAAATATAGAACTTTATTTTGATTGCAGCATCTTTTTCAGAAATCCTTTATTTTGGAAAAAGAGAGGGATTCGGACAAATAGAACAATTTGTCTGTCTTCTTGCCTGATTCTTACCCGGTTCTTACCCGATTCTTATCCGGTTCTTGTATTCTCTTACCCTATAGACACGAAGAAAACAGGAATGTGGTAGGGAGAAAAAGAGAAATAGAACACTTTCGGGTATTTTGCTTTTTACGATTGGAATAGTAGCTTCTATATTTTTGCTTACTTGTATAAAATGAACTTTTTTTCTATATTCTAATATGTATTTACAACAAAAAAAGTATCTTTGCCCCCATGTCGTCAATGAGATACACAAATATATTGTTGTTGGTACTTCTTGTAGGGAGTTTTGCTTCAGTCGGAGCACAAAACAATCCCTATAAGATTGATGATGCGCTGTATCCTATGTATTTGCGAGCCTCCAAGTGGCGTACAAATCCTGAAGGATTGTCGATTGCAGATACTATGTATGCGGAAGCTATCCGGAAGAATGATAAGAAGGCCCAATGTCTGGCACTTGCCATCCCGGTCAATTACTACTATAACGTTGACGATTATGACAACTTGGTACAAGCAGTAGCGAAACTGAAGAGAGGAGCGCGCGACAACGATTATCTGCAATATTATTATTATGCCTGTATGCGCGAGATCAATTGGCTGTTGAATCATGGCAATTCTTTGCGTGCCCTTCAGAAGGCCGAAGAAATGAAAGTACAGGCTTTTGAAGACAAGCATGAATACGGAATCTTTTCTTGTATCAATACGATGGGGAATATTTATGCAATGCGTGGGAATAGTGAACTGGCGGCAGAATATTATCAAAATGCTTTGGACTATACGCTGGAACACTTGCCCGAACAAGACCCGTCGTTACTTTATCTGAACCTTGCCGACTACTATCGTAATGAAAATGATACACTTTTGCCGAAGGCACTGGAGTACGGCGAGAAGGCTATTCAGGCGGCAAAGACCAATGAAAACCGTCTGGCTGCCTTGGCCGATAAATGCCGGACATTGTATTATATGAATCGTGTCGATGAATTCAATACATGCTATGAGGAATGCATGGAGCAGGTAAAGCGCTATGGTGATTTTCGTGGGAATGTCTTAAAAAAAATACGTATCTTTAAATTCCTTTTGGACGGAGACTATGACCGGGCATTATTGGCGGCAGATTCTGTCGGTAGTTTAATGGAAGTTTATCAGATGCGCGAGATCATATATCTGAAATTAGGGGATTATGAGAAAGCTTATATCAGTAATGCCAAGATTCATAATTACCGGGATTCGGTGAACCTTCAAGTGCAGACATCCGATTTGGCAGAGTTGAATGCACAGATTGACAACGAGCGTATAAAAATGCAAGCCAAAGCGCTTTCCGCGCGCCATCACATTGTAACATTGAGCCTCGTCATTTCATTTCTTTTCCTTTTCACCTGTTTTTTAATATTCTATTTGTATAAACGTCGTAAATCTATGGCTGTTTTGCAGGAGAAGAATGGTGAGTTGACTATTGCACGCGACCATGCAGAGCAGTCGGATAAGATGAAGATGTATTTCATACAGAATATGAGTCACGAAATACGTACACCGCTCAATGCCATTGTAGGGTTCTCTCAGATGTTGTCTACCCCTGAAATGGATTTTGATGACGAAGAGAAGCAGGAGTTTGCTCTACGTATCCAGCAGAGTTCCGATTTACTTACTGCTTTAGTCGAAGATCTTCTTGACCTTGCCAGTTTGGAAAGCGGCAAATACACGATGCATCTGGAATCTCATTGTTGCAATGAGCTATGCCGGTCGGCTATAGCTACGGTAAAGTATCGGAAGCCGGAAGCCGTGGAGCTTTATTTTACTTCGGAGGTGGCGGATGATTATCAGATTACCACAGATGAGAAACGCTTGGTGCAGGTGCTTATTAATTTCCTTACCAACGCAGAGAAATATACTGAACATGGAGAAATCCACCTCCACTGCTCTCTCAAAGAATATCCGGGGAAGATAACTTTCTCGGTTACAGATACCGGACCGGGCATTCCGGCAGATAAAGCCGATTGTATCTTCGAGCGTTTCAAGAAACTAGATGAATTTAAGCAAGGCTCGGGACTTGGCTTAAATATTTGCTCTACCATTGCCGAACGTCTGAACGGGGAGGTAAAACTGGATAAGAGTTACACACTTGGGGCGCGTTTCTTGTTCATACTTCCTCTTGACAAATAAGGTTTGCTAAACAAAACTTGCGGAATGCTGTTGTTCTCAGAGCAATGACAATCTGATAAAGTTATGAACAAACTGAAAATCTCTTTTCTGATATGGATGCTGATGGTGTCTGTATCCGTGTTTGCCGATTATGCTCCTGCCAATGTGCAGGCAGCTTTGAAAAAGATATATCCTACGGCTGACGACATCGCCTGGTCGCGCGATGAAGGGTATTATGTAGCAGATTTTATGATGAATGGTTTCGACACCAAGGTTTGGTTCAATTCGGAAGCACAATGGGTGATGAAGCAGACTGATTGGGTAACGATGGATGAAGTGCCGCCTGCCGTCTACAATGCTTTTGCCGCCAGCCAGTATTCCGGCGAAATGGTGCAGAACGTTACCTGGGTACAGTTTCCTGAATGGCAGGCAATTGTTGCCGTTGAAGTAGGAATGGCAAATCTTCAGACCAAATATCAGATATTATTCACTCCGAATGGCGAAATATTGCGGGTTCGTAACGTAACCTATACCTACAATCCCCTTGGTGCAAGCACTTTCTTGTAGACAGACGGCATATTCCTGCCGAATTTATCATATCTTTGCCTTCCTGAAATGAAACATGTCATGGATCAAGATACCTTCCGGCAAGAAGTATATAACGTAGTTGCTGCCATCCCCCCGGGGCGGGTAGTAACCTACGGGCAGATAGCCTATCTCATCGGTAAGCCCCAATGCTCCCGAATGGTAGGTCAGGCCCTGCACAATGTACCTTCCGGGTTGCATCTGCCTTGCCA
This sequence comes from Bacteroides sp. GD17, assembly GCF_038448625.1. Taxonomy (NCBI): domain Bacteria; kingdom Pseudomonadati; phylum Bacteroidota; class Bacteroidia; order Bacteroidales; family Bacteroidaceae; genus Bacteroides; species Bacteroides sp. GD17. The sequence continues at coordinate 213,813 of NZ_JBCEZS010000003.1, read as the reverse complement.
TCGGGTAGTGAACAGCCAGGGACGGCCGGCACCTTGTTGGGACGAACAGAAAACGTTGTTGGCCGACGAAGGTGTGACGCTCAAGAAGAATGGGTGTATAGACATGAAGAAGTTTCAGTGGGAATTCATGAAAGAATAAATAAATAGAATTATGAAGTTTGTAGGTGCACATGTATCGGCCGGCGGCGGAGTTGAGGTAGCTCCCGTCAATGCTCACGAAATAGGAGCAAACGCTTTTGCCCTGTTTACCAAAAATCAACGCCAATGGGTGGCGAAGCCTCTCACGGGTGAGAGTATCGAACTCTTCAAGGAAAATTGTGGAAAATATGCATTGGATGCCCGCTACATTTTGCCGCATGATAGTTATCTGATAAACCTGGGGCATCCCGAAACGGAGGGGCTGGAGAAAAGCCGCGCCGCCTTTCTGGATGAGATGCAACGTTGCGAGCAATTGGGCTTGCAACTTCTGAACTTTCATCCGGGCAGCCATCTGAATAAGATTTCCGTAGAGGCTTGCCTGGACAAGGTAGCAGAGTCCATCAATATCACTTTGGACAAAACCCGGGGCGTGACGGCCGTTATCGAGAATACCGCCGGGCAAGGCAGCAATGTGGGAAATGAGTTTTGGCAGCTGAAGCATATCATTGACCGTGTGGAAGACAAGTCGCGTGTAGGTGTCTGCCTGGATACCTGCCATACCTATACTGCCGGTTATGACATTGTGAACGAATACGACAAAGTTTTTGAGGACTTTGATGCAACGGTAGGTTTCGGCTACCTCCGCGCCATCCACCTTAATGATTCCAAGAAGGCGTTAGGCAGCAGGGTAGACCGTCACGACAGTATAGGTAAGGGGCTGATTGGTATAGATTTCTTCAAGCGCTTCATGCAGGATGCACGTTTCAATGATATGCCTATCATCCTGGAAACTCCTGATGAAGCTCTTTGGGCGGAAGAAATAAAGCTACTACGTAGTTTTGAGTAAAACTGATATACGTATTATCTTTTATTACTTTCCACCTTTACATTGTCCCACTTGAAGTTCGAGATGATTTCTTTGTCACATGCTCCGTTTTTGGCTTTGATGTCGAGGTTCTCGAAAGTAAAGTCTTTCAGTTGGTACTGGTCGGACTTTTGTACGTCGAAGAATACGTTGCACTCAAAGTTGATGTTACGCATTGTCACGTTGTTCGAGTAAGACATTGGCATGTCTTCGCGCCCTTTCATGTCGAAGAATTGCGTCCAGGGCTTGATGAAGAGAAAACTCTTTGCGTTTCCGGTGATATCCTCTACCAGGATGTATTCGTAGTGTTGCGGAGTGTCCGGACGCATCTTCAGCCATAGCAACCGACTGGCATTGCTGATTTTACAACGGCGGAGAATGATATTGCGGTTGTGCAGAGACTCGCTTCCGCACGTCAGGCCACTATGGCAGAAGCCGTAGGTGCAATCTTCGATGATGATATTGCTATTGCCGCCATTATTCGGGTCCTTGTCCGCCCACGGGCCTTTACCGCCTTTCAGGGCTACGGCATCGTCGTTGACCGACATATAGCAGTTCTTTATCAGCACATTGTTGCAAACATCGATATCAACCGCGTCACTGCTTGGAGCCTTTACCGGAGCAGATGGTGCGAAGATATGCAGACCCAGCAGCTTCACATGGTTGCAACGATAAATGTGTGTGGTCCAGAATGGGGAATTGATGAGGTGTACGCCGGAGAGTTGTACATCGTTGCTATTGGAGATATAAACCAGACGTGGGCGCAACTCGTCCATATTGGTACACTTGGGAATAACTTTGCGGCGTAACCAGAATGATTTCCAGTAGCGCAACCCGTTGCCGTTGATTGTTCCTTTGCCGGAGATGGTAAAGCCATCCACTTTGTCGGCATTGATCAGTGCTGCGAAGTATGGCAGGCTTTGTCCTTCTATGCGGGTGTCCACAATGGGGAAGTTGCTGATGTCGTCGCTACCTTTCAGTACGGCACCTTCTTCCAGATAGAGATGTGTCTTCGGCTTGAAGAAAAGGGCACCGCTGAGGTAGGTTCCCCGGGGAATGATGATGACACCGCCGCCATTTTGGGATGCCTGGTCGATGACGGTTTGTATCTTTTCTGTTTGCAGGAGGGTGCTATCATTGGCCACGCCATAGTCGGCAATGTTGTATTTGCCTCCAAGGTTTTCGATATTCACGATTTCGTTTTGTCTGAACCAGTCAGGGATAGGGGTTCCATCGGGAAATTTCTCTTGTCCGAACGATTGTAGACTGATAAATGTAGTAAGTAGGAATGCAATGAGTTTCATGGTTTATAATTAAATTGTTGAATTATGTTGCAAACATAAGAAACTTAGAGGAATGTCCGGTGTGGAGTGATGATTTAAATTCTGCATAAAATGACTTTTCTGCATAGGGTGGGGTGAACTAAAGAACATGTATTTTCGTTATTAATCATAAATAAAGGTAAGCTATGAGAATTGCAATCGGTGGAGTATCTGGTTTTATAGGAAGTCATCTTACGGAATATTTTACAGGACTCAGGCATCATATTGTCCCTTTGGGAAGAGGGCTGTTGCGTGAAGACTCTTTCCAGCACCTGGTCGATACGTTGGAGGACTGTGATGTGGTCATAAATCTGGCCGGTGCTTCCATTGACCGGCGTTGGACTTCTGCATATAAAGAGGAGTTGCTTGACAGCCGTCTTGGACCTACATCCCGTTTGGTGAATGCCATTGAATTGGCCCAGAAGAAGCCTAAAGTTATGATATCTGCTTCTGCCGTGGGATATTATCCTTCAACGGGGAGCTATGATGAGCGGGATGAAGTGATGGCCGAAGGTTTTTTAGCATCGCTTTGTAGGAAATGGGAAGCTACTGCCCGGAAATGTATTCCTGAGACCCGCTTGGTCATTACGCGTTTGGGGGTTGTGCTTGCGCTTGATAGTGGTGGTGCCGTACAAGAGATGGTTACTCCTTTATTGAAAACGAAGTTCTCCGCTGTGCTGGGTTCCGGCAAGCAGGCTTTTCCGTGGATAGCTATACAAGATGTTTGTAGGGCTATCTCCTTCTTGATAGATAATAACGAAGCCAGGGGCGTCTATAATTTGGTTTCTCCCCAACAGATTACCCAGAAGCATTTGGCTTGCATTTTGTCAAAGGCTTATCATGCATGGGGAACATTGCCTGTACCGGCTTTCCTTCTCCGTAGCTTCTTTGGTGAGCGGAGTAAGTTCTTGCTGGAAGGACAGACCGTTTATCCGTCACGCCTGCTCGAGGCAGGGTTTGAGTTCTCGGTACCGACGGTCGAAGAGTTATTCGGGTATTTCCATTGAAGATGCAATATTGGAAAAGGACTTCCTGAAGAATCGGTCTCGTCACGGCCGATGACTTGAAATCCCAAATGCTGATAAAACCGATAGGCTTGTTCGTTTTGCTCGTTCACATCTACCTTATATATCTGTTTTTGATGGAGGGCATACTCCATTAATTGTTTTCCATAGCCTTTGCCTTGCTCGTCGGGATGTACGAAAAGCATTTCGATAAGTTCCTCGCTTAATCCCATGAAAGCGGCAATTCTTCCTTCCTTATTACGGATGATGTAAAGCTCTACGACCGGAAAATATTGCTCGCGCACCAGTGGCTTATAGAACCGGATATTCTCTTCCGTCAGGAAGTGGTGAGTACTGCGGACAGAGGCCTCCCATACGTTCAGGAGCTCGTCATAGTCTTGCGGAGTGGGTTGGAGTATTGTCATTTAATTGCGATTTATCAGTCATTCATTAAAAATCAGCTTCTTGGGCTATCTTGATTATTTCTCCCGTTACCGGATGTATAAATTCCAGCGCTTCGGCATGCAGATATAAACGGTCTGCTTTCTTGCCATAAAGCTCATCGCCTATGATGGGGCAATGCAAGCCTTGCGAGTATGCGGCATGTACCCGGAGTTGGTGAGTACGTCCGGTACGTGGATAGAAAGCGATGCGTGTCTGCTTGCCGGTACATTCTAAAACCTTGAAATCAGTGATGGCGGGCTTTCCATATTCCGCATCTACCATTTGCCGGGGACGGTCGAGAGGATTCGGACAAAGTGGAAGTTCAATCGTTCCTTCATCCTCTTGTACAATACCGTCGAGCAGGGCAATATAGCGCTTCTTGATGAGGCGGTTCTTGAATAGTGCCTGCAACTTCTGATGCACCTGCTTGGTTTTGGCGATTATCAACAAGCCCGATGTTGCCATGTCAAGGCGATGTACAATCATGGGGCCATCTGCCTCCGGATATCGTTGGCGCATCAGGCTATAAACGGAAACCGTATCTTCCTTACCAGGGACGGATAACATGCCTGCCGGTTTGTTGACAACTAAAAGCCATGCGTCTTCGTAAACTATTTCCGGTTCTTTGACGGCACGTTGCATACTTTCCAGCATCGGATTTTCTTCTACCCGTAGTCCTTGCAACATGTGTTGCAAGATAGGTTCACACTTCCCTTTGCATGCCGGATAGTATTGCCCGTGATGGCGTATCTCGGTCTTTGGTGAGGCTCCCCACCAGAACTCGGCCATTGCAACCGGTCGCCAACCGTTCAGATAGGCATATTGCAATAGTTTTGGAGCGGCACATTCGCCCGCACCGGCCGGTGGTGTCTTGTGTACGGTTTGCTCGAAGATTTCAGGGAGGGTTTTGATTTCTCCCCGGTAATTCAACAACTTGAATTGTTCAAATAATCTTTGTTGCAATGCAGCAGAGCGGGTTTTGCGTTCTGCCTTCAATTCCTGTATCCGCTTTTCCCAATTACCGGTCTGTGCTTGCAAGGAGGCTATCTTTTCTTTCCACGAACGTTCCAGGCGTTTGTATTCCGCTTTTTGGAATTGGCTTTCGCGTATCAGGGCGGCTTCTTCGTTGGCATCAAGCTCTTCCGTTTTCCTGCGTTGTTCCCTTTGGGTTTTCGCCTCTTTCAGTTCTGCTTTGGCAATGGCCAGTTCTTCTTGGGCGGATTGAATGGTTTGGGCAAGTTCGAATTGCAGACGGGTATGTTCTTCGTCCGCTTTTAATTGCTCGATTATCCGGTTGATGGTAGAGATGTTTTCTTCTTCTATTTTGAAGAATCCTTCCGGTTGTAGCAGGTCGTATATGGGGGGCACAAAGTAGGGATGCCGGTTTCTTCCTGCCAGTATGCCGGAGAATGCTGCCAGGTAACCTATTTCACCGTCTTCGGTTTGCACCACCAGTACACCGAACATCTTACCCTCGTTCAGTTCTTCTTTCCATTCCGTTTGTTTACCGAGATACTCTTGCACTTCCCTTGCGGCCAATGTACATAAGGGGTGCGGAGTATAGCAGAAAGGATAGGTGAACCTTTCCGGGAGTGGAATACCGGTTATGGGGGTAGTGAAACGATGCAACATAATGGCGCAAAGATACTATATTTCTTCTATACCTTATAGTTTGCTTTACAATTCTTTATGCCTGCTATGCAATTTCATAAGAAAAAATATTTATATTTATGCAAATATAGCAAGCCTTGTGCAATAACCCCACGAGTGGAAATTAACTTTGTTTTTGTTTTATTGGCATCGTTCTGATACGCCTTTTTTTCTTTTAGTTTGTATATTAGCAGATTAAAGTAGGTAATCAATGTTATGCTCCTCTTGAGTGTATCTAATTCTCTTTAAGATACTTAAAGTAATATGACTAAGGATAAAAAGAGTTTAAGTATATTTATGCTTCATTTTTTAGAGCAGTTGAATGGCAATGACTCTATTGAGAAGAAAGTAATAGATTCATTGGCAGGTTTTTGTAACTGCTTCCAATTTAAACGAGGATTTGTATATCAGACCGATGGCTTTCGCTATTTCTTTTTGAAGGAAACGGCCGGATGTGAAGAAAAACCTTTGCCGCCTTCCTTTGAAATGTGCGAAACAATAGAAGCTCTTGTAGCTTATGTAAGGACTCAAAATAAACCTTTCTATACCGGCAAGAATAAAGATCTCTCTTTAGATAATGTTGGGATTTTGAACTTCTTTGAGGCAAATTCTTTACTGATCAGGCATTTTGAAGATACGGAAGGAAAGGTCATCGGCTTTATAGGGTTTGCGGACAAAGAAGATGAGGAAGACTTTTCGGACGAAGAATTGCGGACTATCCATTTGTTGCTGGGTTCGCTTTCTAAAGAAATAGCGGTCAGGGAGTATAAGGAAAGAGAGGTGCGGGCAAGCAACACATTGAGTAGCATCATGAATAACATGGGAGTTGATATTTATGTAAATTCTTTCGATTCTCACGACATGCTATATGCCAATGAGTCCATGGCGGCTCCGTATGGCGGCATAGAGCATTTCAGAGGAAAGAAATGTTGGGAGGCCCTTTATACCGATAAGAAGGGAGAATGCGAGTTCTGCCCTAAAAAGCATCTGATCGATGAAAATGGCCAACCTACCAAAGTGTATTCCTGGGATTATCAGCGTCCGTTCGATAAATGCTGGTTCCGCGTGTTCAGTGCTGCATTTGCCTGGATAGACGGGCAGATGGCGCATGTCATTACCAGCGTTGATATCGACCACCAGAAGAAGATAGAGGAGGAGTTGCGGATAGCCAAAGATAAGGCCGAGAATCTGGATCGCCTGAAATCCGCATTCCTGGCCAATATGAGCCACGAAATCCGTACTCCGCTCAACTCCATTGTAGGTTTTGCAAGTCTGCTTGTCGAGTCCGAGGATAAGGAAGAACGGCAGGAGTATATTGAAATAATGCAAGAGAATACGGAGCTGCTTCTGCAATTGATATCCGACATTCTGGACTTGTCCAAAATAGAGGCGGGCACGCTGGATTATAATATGGGTTACTTGAATGTCAGGGATTTCTGTGAAGATGTGATGCGCATCTATGATATCAAAGAAGATAAGCCGGTACCCGTTCTGCTTGCTCCCGACTTGCCCGATTACCGCATCTACACCGATAAGAAACGTCTGACGCAGGTGGTTACCAACTTTATAAATAACGCCCTTAAATTTACCACTGAAGGGCAGATTCTTCTTGAATACCATTTAAGGGAAGATACCCGCGAACTTGAGTTTTCTGTTACGGACACCGGTATGGGCATCGCACCGGAGGCGGTGAATACGGTGTTCGACCGTTTCGTAAAACTCAATACCTTCTCAAAGGGCACCGGCTTGGGCTTGTCCATCTGTCGGAGTATTGTCGAGCATCTGGGTGGTGCTATCGGTGCCGAATCGGAAGTGGGAGTTGGTAGCCGTTTTTGGTTTACGCATCCGTGTGCCGAATAGTTTTTTTCCGTATATTTGTGCGAATTAGAATATTCATAAATTAAAATTTCTACGTAGATGAAGAACAAAATAGGAAAGTATCTGGTTGTCGTATCTGCTACATTGCTATTGGCAGGTTGTGGTAGCGGTGCAAAGAAACAAACAAGTGAGGAGGTAAATATGGATAGCGTAAGTGTGGCCGTTGATGGTGTAAAAACGTTGCAACTCTATGGTGTGCAAGTATCTTGGATTCAGGATAATGCCAAGGAACATTTCATGCCCCGGACCATCTTTCCGGATGCAAGTGATGCTTTGATAGATAGTTTGTCGCTTCAGGATGGAATACCTGCTTCCATGAGCGCTTTCCTGGTAGAGACGAACGGGGTCCGTATTCTTTTTGACACGGGCATGGGTGCGCCCGATAGCCGCTTGTTGACCGGCTTGAAGTCCCTGGGGGTGGAGCCTGCCGATATCAAGTATCTCTACCTTACCCATTTCCATGGCGACCACATTGGTGGAATGATGAAAGGCGACGACGTGGTGTTCCCCAATGCCGAGGTTTATGCGTCGAAGGTAGAGTACGATGCCTGGAATGCTATGCCTGCCGATAGAAAGGCACAAGTAGTAAAGACGATGGGCGCTTATAAAGACCGCCTGCACCTGTTTGAATTCGGCGATACCTTGCCGGGCGAGGTTGTTGCGATGGATGCCGTGGGACACACTCCGGGACATACCGTCTTCCAGGCAGGCAAGCTCCTGGTGATTGGCGACCTGATTCATGGTGCCGCCCTCCAGATGGAACATCCCGAGATATGTGCCTCCTTCGATATGAATAAGGAAGATGCCGTGAAAGCGCGCAAGCATTACCTTCAATATGCCAAGGACAACGGGCTGACGATGGCAGGAATGCATCTGCCTGCGCCGGCATTCAAATAAAAAAGCATTGCAGAACTATTCCCCGGTCCCTTTAGCGGGTTCGGGGATTTGTTCCTGCTTTTGGGCTTTTGGTTTAGCATGCCCCTTCTTCTTTCCATATTTCCGTTCCCTTTCCCAAGCCGCCTTTCGTGCCTGGTATTGCTCCATTTGTTTTTCAATATAATTATCTGCCATAGTCCGATTGTTTTTTACGCTTGGATATACTCCATATATTCTTTATAACTGATATACCTTCCCCCCATTGACTTCAGATGCTCCGTTTCGAACTGGCAATCTATCATTACGCCACCATGCTCTCCAAAGAATTGCGCCAAATGGATAAGAGCCAACTTCGATGCACTGGGCACCAGGGAGAACATGCTTTCGCCAAAGAAGCACTTCCCTAAGGTCACGCCATACAGACCGCCCACCAGTCGTTCTCCTTCCCATACCTCTACACTGGCCGCAAAGCGTTGCTCGTAGAGGCGGGTGTAGGCTTCCATCATTTCCTTGCCGAGCCAGGCGCCCTCCATGTCTATCCGCAAATTGCCACAAGCCTGAATCACTTCATCGAATGCCTGGTTGAAGGTGACGTCGTACTTCCCCTTGTTGATAAGCGTGCGCATGGAGTGGGAGATATGAATCTCTCCCGGGAAGATGACGAAGCGGTTCAGCGGGCACCACCATTGTATCTGATTGTCCCGAAATGCATACCAGGGAAATATCCCGTTGGAGTAGGCCAGGATCAGACGGTCTATGGAGAGATCACCGCCCACAGCCAGCAATCCATCGGGTTCGCCATAATGCGGATCGGGAAATGCAAGTCTATTTGTCAGTTGGAAGATCATGCTGTAGTTTTAATTGATCCTTTTCTACTTGAATGCATGCCTTCCCGCCGTTCTTCAAGGCGCCGAATAAAATCTCGCGCATCAATAACGGTTTCAGGTGCGAAGCTATCACACGATCCATCTCGCGGGCACCATACTCCGGGAGGAACCCTCGTTGAAGCAACCAGTTGCGAGCCTCCTCGCTTAGTTCCATCTCTATGTGGCGGGCAGATAGTTTGCCACCCAGCTCTCCGAGCTTCTTGTCGAGGATGAGCGAAGCCATCTGCCGGTCCATATCATGGAAGACTACCGTGGCCGAAAGACGGTTGATGAATTCGGGCTTAAAGGTCTTCTTCACTTGTTTCAGCATGGCTTCTCCGGCGGTGACCTGGCTACTGAAGCCGATGGTGGCCTGGCGGGCATATTGTGCTCCGGCGTTGGAAGTCATGATGAGCACCACGTGGCGGCAATCGGCTTTTCGTCCCTTGTTGTCGGTCAGGACGGCATAGTCCATCACTTGCAACAGGATGTTGAACACGTCGGGATGGGCTTTCTCTATTTCGTCCAGCAGCAATACGCAATTCGGGGTCTTGCGGATGGCATCGGTCAGCAGGCCGCCGTCTTCATAACCCACGTAGCCGGCGGGCGAACCGATGAGTTTCGCTACGGTGTGCTTTTCGGTATATTCGCTCATGTCGAAACGTTGCAAGGCGATGCCCAGTTCGGCGGCCAGCACTTTGGCCACTTCGGTTTTCCCCACCCCCGTAGGGCCCACGAAGAGCAGGCTTGCCAACGGCTTGTTCTCGTCCAGCAATCCGGCTTTGGACATTTGCACGGCTTCCACAACCTGGCGCACGGCTTCTTCTTGTCCGTATATCTTGCTGCTGATGCGCTCGTGCAGGCTCTCCAACGCCACGGTATCATCCTCTTTCATGGCCAGTGCATCTACCTTGCACACACGTGCCAGCACATCGGTTATCAGTGATTTGTCCACGATCTGTTCTTCGGAGGGAGTGGGGTGGATCTCGCGATAGGCTCCTGCCTCGTCCACCAGGTCGATGGCTTTGTCGGGCAAGAATCGGTCGCTGATGTAACGTGCGCTTGCTTTCACGGCGTAGGGGATGACATCGGGTTCGTAGGTCACTCCGTGGAACGCTTCGTATTTCTCCTTCAGCCCCTCGATGATGTGTATCGTTTCTTCAACGCTCGGTTCCAGGATGTCGATCTGCTGGAAGCGGCGCACCAATCCCTTGCTACGAGAGAAGTACCGGTTGTACTCATCGTAGGTGGTAGAGCCGATGAAGCGTATGTCTCCTCTTTCCAGATAAGGCTTCAACATGTTGGAGGCATCCATGGAGCCGTCACTGGTTCTTCCGGCGCCTATCAGATTGTGTATCTCGTCGATGTAGACGATGGCGCGACCTTCGCTTTGCACGCCTTCCATGATGTTCTTCAGGCGTTTCTCAAAGTCGCCCCGGTATTGCGTACCCGCCAGCAGGTTGCCCAGGTCGAGTTCGTAGATGCGACAACCGAGGAGGCGTTCCGGTACGTTGCCCGCCTCGATGCGGGCGGCAAGTCCGTAGGCCAGGGCGGTTTTGCCCACTCCCGGTTCGCCTACGTGCAACGGGTTGTTCTTCTCCTTGCGGCAGAGCACCTGTATGGTTCGTTCCAGTTCCGCTTCACGGCCGATGAGGGGATTGTGGGATTGGAGGCAATCGTTGAGGCAAGTCACGTAGTGCCGCCACGGTTCGCTTTTCCCTTCTTCGCCGGTTGCTTCCGCGCCGCCCATTGCTTCCATGTAGTCCATTTGTTTCGCCTCTTCGTAGTGGGAGACGAGTTGGGCGAGGAATTCGGGCAAATCTTCTTCGAGGGAGTCTTTCAATAGAAAGCATGCCCAGGAGTCGGACAATTGTATCATGCCCTGCACCAAGTGCGGGACGTCCAACTCTTCGGCGCCCGAGTAGTCTACCACGTGGTAGGCATGTTGCAGGAGTTCATTGAGTTGGGCGGAGATTTCCAATTCGTACTCCATGTCTTCGGGAACGCCTTCTATCTCTTCCATGAGATAGTTCTCCAAGGTGCTGTATAGTGGCGGAGCATCGCAAAAGCACATTTCCAGGGCTTTGACGAATGGTGTTTGCTCCAGGAAGGCGCTCAACAGATGTTCGGGCATGATGAATTCGTGTCGGTACTGTCGGGCCTTTGTTTGTGCGGACGTAAATGCGTAGTTTACGAGTTCTGTATTCTTTAAATTCATATCTGTTTTCTTCTTATTCTTCCCCTTCTGGCGCTACGGTGAGCCGGAGTGGAAAACCTTCGTTTCGTGCCATGCGGGTGGCCTTTTGTACTCGGGATTGGGCGATGTCGTAGGGATAAATGCCTACTATTGCCGAGCCCCCGTGGTGTACTTGTAGCATCAGCGTTTCTGCTTCGGCTCCGGATTTGAAAAAGACGGTCGTAAGTATCTTCACGACAAACTCCATCGTGGTGAAGTCATCGTTGTAGATGGTTACTTTGAAGCGTCGCGGCTCGCGCAGTTCGATGCGTTCTTTTTCACGGAAAGATGATTGTTGTTGTTCCATTTCTTAAATTATAATGCTTTTTCTCGGAGAGGCGGACGTATTTTTACCGGCTTGTGGGCAACGAGAACTCCTGCCAGTCGTATTCGTTTCCATATTCATCGGCCACGGCAATGCGTATGTTGACGCTTCCCGTCTTGATCCGTTCTCCGGCGTTGATGCTGGCGGTGTATTTCATGCCGTCGCCGGGTGCAATCTGCTCTATCATGACGGAGGGTGAGATATAGATGCGCTTCATGCCCGTGGTTTCGGCCACTACCGGCACCACGTTGTAGGCCGTCCTGTCTCCTTCGTTCATGATTTCGAAGATCACTTTACTACTTTCGTTTGAGCTGATGACGTGGTCGCGATTGTCGTCCACGAAGCGGATGTTGTGTATTCTCAGGTTGCCCACGGCCGACGTTATCTGCTCTGTTTCGGCTTGTGGCGGATAGGGCTGAGTCCGCTCTATCCGGTAACTATATTCTTCTTGCTTCTTGGGAGCGGTGGCGGCATTGGCAATGACGGCTCCCGCCACGGTTCCTACAATGCTACCGATGGCCGAACCCCGGTAACCTCCTCTCCATCCTCCGTTACTATCGCCTATCAGTCCGCCGATGGCGCCGCCTACATTGCCACCGATGGAGGCTCCCATCAGTACGGCACCCGGGTCGCCCGATGCCATCTGGCTTGTACCGCAACTTGCCAGCATCAGTAGCAAAGCGGTCCATATCGCAATTTGTTTCTTCATCTTGTTTTTTTGAGCTTAGATATGATGAGACAAAGGTAGGGAAAATCTTGGAAGTTGCTATTCACTTTCAGGCTAAAAAGGGTTATATTTGTCGCCAATAATGGTAGTAAACTTCGTATGCCAATACGGTAAATGTTGATTTTATGGGAACACGAAAGAATAAGGCGGACGTTATGCTCGCATACACATACGTTGAACACGGAAGATTTGAACTGCGAGAGAAACCGGTGCCTGAGTTGAGGGACTCGTGCGACGCAATCGTGCGCGTGACGCTTGGCAGCATCTGTACCAGCGATCTCCATATCAAGCATGGCAGCGTGCCCCGTGCCATTCCCGGAGTTACGGTCGGGCACGAGATGGTGGGGATTGTCGAGGAAGTGGGCTCCGGCGTCACCTCGGTCGAGCCGGGCGACAGGGTGGCGGTGAACGTAGAAACCTTCTGCGGTGCGTGCTTCTTTTGCCAACATGGCTATGTGAATAATTGTACCGATCCTGATGGCGGTTGGGCTTTGGGATGCCGTATTGACGGCGGTCAGGCGGAGTACGTCCGAGTGCCTTATGCCGACCAGGGGCTGAGCCGTATTCCCCACTCGGTGAGCGACGAGCAAGCATTGTTTGTAGGCGATGTGCTTGCAACCGGCTTTTGGGCTGCGCGCATTTCGGAGATTTCCGGGGACGATACGGTTCTCATCATCGGTGCCGGGCCTACCGGAATATGTACCTTGCTATGCGTGATGCTGAAGATGCCACAACGCATCATTGTTTGCGAAAAGTCTCCCGAAAGAATCCGTTTTGTCCGCGAACATTACCCCGATGTGTTGGTGACGCAACCGGAGAATTGCCGGGACTTTGTGCTCCGAAATAGCGCTCACGGCGGAGCCGATGTGGTACTGGAAGTAGCGGGAAGCGAAGATACCTTCCGTTTGGCGTGGGAGTGTGCCCGCCCCAATGCCGTTGTCACCATTGTGGCCCTTTACGATAAACCCCAACTTCTTCCTCTGCCCGACATGTATGGCAAGAACTTGACGTTCAAAACCGGTGGAGTGGACGGTTGCGATTGTGCCGAAATTCTCAATCTGATCGAGGAGGGCAAAATAGATACCACTCCGCTTATCACCCACCGCTTTCCGTTGAGCGAGATCGAGGAGGGGTATCGGATTTTTGAAAACAAGGAGGAGGGGGTTATTAAGGTGGCAATATGTGGGAAATAAGACGCTTATACTATAATTAATTGTCTTTTCCGGTAAGAATAGTTGTCTTTGCTACTATAAGAACTAAGAATATAAGTTTGATTCTTGAGAATAAAGCCTTTATTCTTAGAAATACAAGCTTTATTCTTAGGAATAAAGTCTTTATTCTAAGTTTTCTTTGTAGAGTAGATAAGTTTGTATTGTAGGGAGACAATAAAACTATAGGCAAGTGCGGAATGTTATTCAAAAACAGATAGATAAAACAAAAAATGAAAAAGAAAAATAAGCAATCATTCTCTTTAGATGATTATGTCAAAGCTATGAGGAAAGGAAGTCGTGAGGCTGAACAGGAATTACTGGGGCCCGGATTTCATGCTACCCGCCACGTGCATGCTTCAACGAAGACTTATAATCGGAAGTCAAAGCATAAACGGAAGTGGGAGGAGTAGAGGTGGTAGTTCTGCATCACTTGCCGATGCAGAAATGTTGAAAAATATTCTGTAATACCATATCATTCGTCACCTCTCCCGCAATGTCACTCAAATGGAAGATGCACTCTCGGATGTCTTGCGCGATGAAGTCGCCGGAGAGATTCTCGGATAAGCCCTGCCGGACGCGATGGATAGCCTCTAAAGCGTGTGTCAGGGCTTCGTAGTGGCGGGTGTTGGTGACGATGACGTCGGCTTGGGTGATGGCGGGCAGGTTGGCGGCGGTTATCAGCATGTGTTGCAGCTCGTCAATGTGCTCGCGCTTCTTGGCGGAAAGGACGATGGACTTTACGTCGTCGGGGAAGCCGACGGGAGCGATACTTTGAGCATCTGTTGCCAGGTCGGCCTTGTTGAAGACAAGGATCAGTTGCTTGCCTTCGCAACGGGGAAGTATCCGGGAGGATAATTGTGAAATTTGGGCGGCGGCATCGGTAGCGTCTATCATCCAAAGAACGATTTCTGCTTGGTCCAGCTTTTGGAAGGTGCGTTCGATGCCGAGGCTTTCGATGGTGTCGCTTGTCTGGCGGATGCCTGCCGTGTCGATAAAACGGAAAGTAATCCCGCCAATGTTGACCGTATCTTCTATCACATCGCGAGTGGTGCCGTGAATGTCGCTGACGATTGCCTTTTCTTCATTGAGCAGGACGTTGAGCAAGGTAGATTTGCCGGCATTCGTTTCGCCGATAATAGCTACGGGGACACCGTTCTTGATGGCATTGCCTACGCTGAAGGAATGCACCAACCGCTGAAGAACCTTCTCTATCTCTTCCGCCAGTTGGCAAAGTTCGGTGCGGTCGGCAAACTCCAACTCTTCGTGGTCGCTGAAGTCCAACTCCAACTCGATGAGTGAGGTGAAGTGCAGAAGTTGGTCGCGTAGCGAGGCAAGCTCTTTGCTGAATCCGCCACGCATCTGGCTCATGGCCAGACGGTGGGTGGCGGCCGAAGTGGAAGCTATGAGGTCGGCAACGGCTTCTGCCTGGCTCAGGTCCATTTTGCCATTCAGGAATGCGCGCTGGGTATATTCGCCCGGCCCGGCCATGCGGCAACCGCTCTTGATGAGCAGTTGCAACACTTTTTGCAGGATATAGGCGGAGCCGTGGCAGGTAATCTCGGTGCTATCTTCGCCCGTGTAGGAGTGGGGGGCACGGAACAGGCTGACGAGTACTTCGTCCACTACTTCGGTCTCCTCATAGATGCGTCCGAAGGTAAGCGTGCGGGGCTTGCTGTCTTCCAGTCTCTTGCCGGTGGCGGCGGGGACGAAGATGCGGGAAGTTATCTCTATCGCTTCCGGTCCGGAGACGCGGATGCATCCGATGGCGCCTCCTTGGGCGGTGGCTATGGCGCAAATGGTATCTTGGCTCATTGGGCTTTGGTTTCTTATAGATTCACCGGGGGGGACACGTTAAATGCGGTCGAGTACCTTCTGGATAAGGGTGTCGATGGTATTCTTGTATCCCGTATTGGCTTCTTTTATCAGGCGGTTGGCAATGACCATGCACACGGTCATCGCTTTGTGTCCCATCAGGCGGCTCAGACCGGCAAGGGCGGAACTTTCCATCTCGAAGTTGGTGATGCGGTAACCGTTGTATTCAAACTTCTCTATCTTGTCGTTTTGGTTCGGGTCGGCCAGTGGCACGCGGAGTTCACGTCCCTGCGGGCCAAAGAAACCTCCGGCGGCAATCGTCACGCCACGTACCATGTCGTCTTGGGCAACGCGGTCTATCAGTTCGGCGTTGGCATCGATTACGTAAGGGGCGGGGGCGCACATGTTTCCCGACCATCCCATGTGGTTCAGGAAGGCGCGCTCGAAGGGCAGGTCGCACACTGAGTTGCGTCCGGCATAGAAGTTCAGCAGGCCGTCGAAACCGATGGACTTGGCCGAGCATACAAATGTACCTACGGGGGTGTTGGGTTGCAGACCACCGCACGTGCCGATGCGTACCAATTCCAATTGGCGGAGTTCGGGCTTTTCTTCACGGGTCTGGAAGTCGATGTTTGCCAGGGCGTCCAATTCGTTCATCACAATGTCGATATTGTCGCAACCGATGCCCGTGGAGACTACCGTGATGCGTTTGCCTTTGTATGTACCGGTTATGGTCTTGAATTCGCGGCTTTCTACCTCGCATTCTTTGTTCTCGAAGTGGGATGCAACCAGTGCCACGCGTCCGGGGTCGCCTACCAGGATTACTTTATCTGCCAGCCATTCGGGCTTTACGTGGAGGTGGAAAACGGAACCGTCATCATTGATAATCAGTTCGGAAGATGCAAAATACTTTTTCATATTACAAGGTTATTATTTGCTTAGCGGCTGGTTGGTGTTACCAGTTGCAGGTTTGGCTATGTTCTCGCGCATGGATGTATCGGCTTCAATGTTCTTCATCCGATAATAATCCATGATGCCCAGGTTTCCGCTACGGAATGCTTCGGCCATTGCTTTGGGTACTTCTGCTTCGGCTTCGATTACTTTGGCGCGGGCTTCTTGTGCTTTGGCCTTCATCTCTTGTTCGCTGGCTACGGCCATGGCGCGGCGTTCTTCTGCCTTGGCCTGGGCGATGTTCTTGTCGGCATTGGCCTGGTCTATCTGCAGGGCGGCACCGATGTTCTTACCTATGTCGATATCGGCGATATCGATGGATAGGATTTCGAAAGCCGTACCGGCATCCAATCCTTTGCGGAGTACCAGTTTGGAGATGGAATCGGGGTTTTCCAATACCGTCTTATGGTTCTCGGACGAACCGATGGACGATACGATACCTTCACCGACACGCGCCAGGATCGTATCTTCTCCGGCACCACCCACCAATTGGCGTATGTTGGCGCGTACCGTTACACGGGCTTTGGCTATCAGCTGGATACCGTCTTTGGCAACGGCCGTTACGGGCGGTGTATCAATCACCTTCGGGTTTACTGACATCTGCACGGCTTCGAACACATCACGGCCGGCAAGGTCGATGGCGGTAGCCATCTGGAACGGCAACTCGATGTTGGCTTTGGAGGCAGATACCAATGCGTGCACCACTCTTTCTACATGTCCTCCGGCGAGGTAATGTGCTTCCAGTTCGTCGCGGGTGATGTTCTTCAGACCTGCTTTGTGCGCCTCAATCATTCCGGGCACGATGATGTAGGGAGGAACATTACGGATACGCATCAGAAATAGTTGTACCAGCGAGATGTTGACTCCTGATACTTTGGCGGATAGCCACAAGAAGAAGGGTACGTAATGGAAAAATAGTACCAGGAAAACAATACCTCCTATGATAATGAAGGCGGTTAAATACATTGCGCTTGGATCCATAAATTGTCAAGTATTAAGTGAATATTATATTTTATGTTTTTCAACCAGCAGAACTCCGTCCGTAATGCGGGTCACGATGATTGGAGTCTTTTCGTTCAGGAAGCCGTCGGTCGATTTTACTTCTACGATGTCTCCGTTAATCTCGGCGTAACCGATAAGTGCGAGTCGGGTAGTGGTAACACCTGTATCGCCTACCTTTACTTTTTCTTCGGCACTACGGTCCACCTTCGAGGTGATGTCTTTCTTCAGGGCTATCTTGTCGAGTGTCTTAGATCGCATGAACCACACCAGCGAACCGACGCAGGCAACGGCCGTAATGGCAAGTGTAATGAAGCCTGCCGCCGTCCCCATATAGGCAAAAGCGTAATAGTTGGCAAAGATGATGCATCCTCCTGCCAGGAATCCGGCGATGCTGATGCCCGGAATTACGAATAATTCCACTAAGAACAGAATGACTGCTGCGATGATCAGCACGGTGATGATTAGTATATCCATAGTTGTCTTATTTGATGGCTTGTTTTTCTAAGTTGCGTACTTGTATGCCGGTCTGTTCTACCTCGGCGGATAGTTGTTGCACCCGTTGCTCCAGGTCAAGGATGGCGGCGGACATCCTGTCTTTCCCATTTTTGTCGGCACGGGCATATTCCGAACGCATTTCCTCCAACTTGCTTTGTTGTTGCTTATAACTCTTCTCCAACTGGCTGTATTTGCCGTATAGCTCTCTGGCTTGTTTGGAACGGAAATCATCGGCATGGTAGTAGGTGGTATGATCATCAACGATGAACTTGAAATCATAGTTCTTTGCCGTTTGTGGCTTCTCGCTGGTGGCATTTCTGAGTCTTTCCCGGGCTGCTTTCACGGCGTCGGTATCAGTCCACGTGTCTTTTATGGAATGGAGTTGCGCCAGTTGAATCATTTTTTGCGGCTCCGTTGCTTCGTAATTGTACACTTGCTTGGAGGAGTTGGGAATGAATACATAGATGCAGACCTTTCCTTCCGGCTGATATCTGTCGGAGGCAAACCAGCCGAGGTCGTTGAATTCGTCGATGACGTACATATAGTCATTGTAGGGAGAGTTGAAGGGCATACCCACATTCTCCGGCGTCAGGTAGGAGTTGGTATTCGTGTTGTAGCGGGTCACGAAGATGTCGTAGCCACCCATTGATTCCGGTCCGTCGGAGGCGTAGTAGATGGTTACGCCGTCTGTCAGGACATAAGGGTAGTTGGCATTCATGGCTTCGTTGATGCTTCCGGGCAGCAGGCTTCCTTTGCTCCATTCGTCCAGTAGCTTGTTGCGCGAAAGAATGCTGAGGGTGCTGTCGGATTGTTGTTCGCTATAATAAAGCTTGTTTCCCAACTCTGTTTCGTATACTGTACCACCCTGCTTGTCGGAGTCTTTGAAGTAGGCATCGTACATAAATAGTTTTCCCGACTCGGGGCTGATTCTGTATGCATCCAGGAAGTTCTCCTTGTCCACCACAAAGCTATCGATGAAGCAAACCTCTTCTACGCCTTTCAGCATGCGCAGGTTGGCTTTGCTCTTCTCCAATAGTTTGTCGGCTTCTTCGGTGGAGCGTTTTCTTTTGGTGAGGTCGGCGATGTAATCTTCGTAGGTCTCAATGGCATCTTCAAACCGGTACAGATCATTGTAGGCTTGCGCCAGGTAAAGCTGGCCGCTGGGGACACGTCTCTTGACGGCGGTCGCCAGATATTTCAGGGCTTCTGCCGGTTCTCCCGTTCTCAGGCAACATACCCCGTACCATAGATTGTAATTCCCGTTGGAAGGTTGCGTCTTGACGAGTTTTTGGAAAGCGGGCTTGGCTTCTTGATATTCTCCTCTGTCGTACATGGCTCTGGCTTCTGCCAACGTTTGTGCAGAAACCGTTATGCTTAGAAGTCCGAATAGAAGGAACAAGATATATTTTTTCTTCATACTGATGTGCATACTTAATTCAGAAGTTCAAAAATACAAATTAATCGTGAATAAAGCCGATTTCCGTAATTCTATTATGTTAATTCTTCTTTAAATCGTTCTTTTCTGTTACTTTTGCGGGCGATTTTGAAAGAAGGAACTATGGCACAATTTACCGAAGAAGAGAAAATGTTGCGACGCATCGAGAAGCGCTTCAGCAAAGGTGTGGTGGAATACGGGTTGATAGAGGACGGTGACAAGATTCTCATCGGGCTTTCCGGTGGTAAGGATTCTTTGGCACTGGTGGAGTTGCTGGCGAAGCGTGCACGTGTTTTCAAGCCCCGGTTCTCTGTCGTAGCCGTTCATGTGGTGATGCGGAATATTCCTTATCAGAGCGATGTGGAGTATCTCAGGGAGTATGTGGAGTCGTGGGGAGTACCTTTTGTGCTCTATGAAACGGAGTTCGACGCAACTACCGATACCCGTAAGTCTCCCTGTTTTCTTTGCTCCTGGAACCGGCGTAAGGCGTTGTTTACGGTAGCCAAGGAGCAGGGATGCAATAAGATTGCGCTTGGGCACCACATGGATGATATTCTGGAAACATTGCTGATGAATATTACTTATCAGGGAGCATTCAGTTCCATGCCGCCCCGCCTTGTGATGAAGAAATTCGATATGACTATCATTCGTCCGATGTGCCTGGTGCACGAGGCTGACTTAATAGAGTTGGCACAAGTTCGGGGGTACCGGAAGCAGGTGAAGAATTGTCCGTATGAGTCGCAATCCAGTCGTAGTGGGATGAAAGGTATCCTGAAGCAACTGGAAGAAATGAACCCGGAGGCGCGTTATAGCCTTTGGGGGAGCATGACGAATGTACAAGAGGAATTATTACCGATTAAAAACTTATAATTAATAAACCCCATGAAAGCGTTTTACACTGTTCTCTTTTTGATAATATCCAATGTCTTCATGACATTTGCCTGGTATGGACATTTGAAACTCCAGGAGATGAAGGTTATTTCCAATTGGCCGCTTTATGCCGTCATCCTTTTTTCGTGGATGATTGCTCTCGCCGAGTACTCCTTTCAAATTCCAGCCAATCGTATCGGTTTTATTGGCAACGGAGGCCCGTTCTCGTTGATGCAATTAAAAGTAATTCAAGAGGCTATTACTCTGATTATCTTCACGGTGTTTACAACGGTGCTCTTCAAAGGAGAAGCGTTGCATTGGAATCATTTTGCTGCTTTCATCTGCCTGGTGCTGGCGGTGTATTTTGTATTTTATAAA
The DNA here is from genome assembly GCF_038448625.1 of Bacteroides sp. GD17. Classification (NCBI taxonomy): domain Bacteria; kingdom Pseudomonadati; phylum Bacteroidota; class Bacteroidia; order Bacteroidales; family Bacteroidaceae; genus Bacteroides; species Bacteroides sp. GD17. The sequence continues at coordinate 193,328 of NZ_JBCEZS010000003.1, read as the reverse complement.
TGATAATTTACTTCGCTATATACCTCTCCATCCCCTTCGTCAGATACGTCTGGAATTTCCCTTCTTCATCGCTATATATGAAGCAGGCGTCTATATCCGGATGTGCATCGGCAAAGCGTTCGGCTTCTTCCAGTCCCATGACCATGAATGCCGTGGCATAAGCGTCCGCACTCATGCAATCTTTGGCAATGACGGTAGCCGAGAGAATGTTGTGCTGTACCGGATATCCCGTTCGGGGGTCGATGGTATGGGCGTATTTCTTTCCGTCTTTGTGGTAGAAGTTGCGGTAATTGCCGGAAGTCGCCATGCCCAGGTCGGTCACTTGTAGCACCGTCTGCAACTCTTGGTTCACGGATAACGAATCGTCTATCGGCTTATTTATGCCGATACGCCAGAGACCTTTTTGCGGGTTCTCTCCGCGAACAACAATCTCTCCGCCGATGTCGACCATAAAGTTACGGATACCTTTCTTCTCCAGCAGTTGTGCTATGACGTCCACCGCATAGCCTTTGGCCACCGCACTACACGAGAGCATAATGCGCGGGTCTTGTTTCACGACTTTACCTTCCGGAGATAAATCTACTTTATTATATCCCGTAATCTCCAGCAGGCTATCAATCATCATAGAGTCGGGGAATGCACCTTTCTTGAAGCCGAATCCCCAGGCATTGGCCAGTGGGGCAACGGTTATGTCGAAAGCACCATTGGTTTCTTTGGAGATCTCCATGCTACGGCGGAACACGTTGGTAAAGAATGTATCGGGAACAATGTCCTCATTCCGATTGATGCGCGTTATGGTTGCCGTATCGTTGAACGGAGACAACGAACCGTCGAAGCGCTTGAGCTCCGCTTCTATATCTGCTTTCAAGTCTTTGTCGTATTGGTAAGTAACCTTATATACCGTGCCGAATATCAATCCGTTATCCATCTGATAAGGAGCAACCTGGTTGTGGCGGGCAAGTATCCATATCGTACCCAATACCAGTAAGGCAATCCATAAAAAATTCCGTTGTACTTTCTTCTCCATAATCGTATCTATAATTAGCAGAAATAGTTAGCTGAAAAACAAATGCTCAATCAATATCTTTGTACCGATGAGGATGAGAATAATACCTCCCCACAACTCGGCACGCAACTTGCGGGCTATGCCGCAACCAAAACGAATGCCGAACATCAGTCCTGCCATGGACAGGACAAATGAAACAAATCCTATAATACCGATGGGAGGGAGGATTGCCGAGAATCCCTTGATACCCAGGAATGCGAACGAAACACCTACTGCCAGCGCATCGATGCTGGTTGCTATCGCCAATGCCAGTACCACTTTCAGGCTGGTGGGGTCATACTCATGTCTGCAATCTTCGTCTTTGAAAGACTCCCTTACCATGCGTCCACCCAGGAAGGCAAGTATACCGAAGGCAATCCAATGGTCTATGCTTTCTATCAGGTGGCTGAACATGCTGGCACCTATCCATCCCAGCAACGGCATGAGTGCCTGGAATAAGCCGAAAAAGAGTGCCATGATCAGCATGGGGCGCAGGCGGGTGCGTTTCAAAATAATCCCGCTGGCTATAGAAACGGCGAAACAATCCATCGCGAGTCCTATAGCCAGCAGCCAAATTTCTAACCCTGTCATAAGTCCTAAAAAGGTAGTTTATAAGTTATCGTATATGTCACTCCTAATGTATTGGAGCCGTATTTGCCAAAACCGGGTACATACCACGGGTCGCCATATTCATCGACCGAACCGGATACCTTGAATTTGAAGCGCATCGTCCATCCCATATAAAGTGCTTTCCATACGTGAGCACGGATGCCGACACAAAACTCTGCCCATTGCATGGAACCTTTCATCCCTTCGTGGTTGTAGGGGAGACTTCCACCCCATATATTATCTTCCAGGTTCGGGTTACCTACAACTCCGCCATAGATGGGATCGTCCAGCCCCAGCGCTTCTATGTCATATTTGAAGCTGCTTGCACCGTAGCGCAAACCTACGAGCAACATGTTGCCGTGTTGCTTGTTGTATAAAGCGTTGTAGTCCATACCGATGCGGAAGTAAGGAGCGTTACTCTTGTAATGTATACCTTTGTCACTCCAACTGTCCGTTGAGCCATATCCCAATTCTACTATAGGAAAGAAACGGTTTTTGAGGTTGACGTCCACCGCTACCTCCGAACTCAGGAAATCTCCTCCGAATACCGAACTGCCAAGTCCCCATAAGTCCACGCCGACGGAAACGCCGTTGTAGAGCGGATAGTATATCTCTTCCTTCTTGTCCTTTTTCTCTTTCGGGGGCTGATTGTTTCCCGGAGATGCGGGAGCATTCCCGTTCTGCGCCCAGAGAGGAAAGGACATCAGCAGGCAGAGCGCCAGACTAATAGAATAATTTAAGATTTTCCTTTCCATAGATACTGGCTTCTTTGTTTGCTATATAAATAGAGTCGAGAGAATGGCGGGTGCTAACTATTTTAGTGATAGATTGCTTCATCTGATAGCCGCAATCCATCGACAAGAAATAGGGCGTGTTGTTGTGGTAGATAACTATGGTATCGGTCTTCGTTTTACTGTATCGGAATACCAGTTTTGTAGAGTCTACCGTATATCTCAGCGGCAACGAAATGTCGTGCACTTTCTTCTGGTTGTTGATGATGATGGAGTCCGTACCGAAGGCCGTCACCGTCAGCGAGTCGAGGGTATCGTTTACTGCGAGGTCGTTTTGGTCTATCGTGTAAAGATAGCATTGCACCATGGCGCGTGCCGTCATGGAGCAATCCGCTTCTTCCGAGCAGGAAATCACGATACTGATTATGGGGCAGAGGATAGCACCGATTATAATAAGTCTGACTAAGCTTTTCATCGTTAAATCGTTTTCTCTATTTGATATTTATTTCGTTCGGGAGCATTACGCGAAATCAGTTCTCCGAGGAATCCTCCTACGAATAGCTGCGTGCCGATGATCATCGACGTCAGCGACAGGTAGAAGTAAGGAGAATCTGTTACGAGTCGGTAGGGCATGCCATGGTGCATGTAGTACAACTTGCTGACGCCTACAATGATGACGGCTATGAAACCGATGAAGAACATCAGCGAACCCAGCAGACCGAAGAAGTGCATGGGCTTTATGCCGAAGGTGGAGAGGAACCAAAGCGAAATCAAGTCCAGATAGCCGTTGAAGAAGCGGTTGAGTCCGAACTTTGTCTTTCCATATTTCCGTGCCTGGTGGTGCACCACTTTTTCGCCTATTCTCTTGAAACCGGCGTTCTTGGCAAGATAGGGGATGTAGCGGTGCATTTCTCCGTACACTTCTATATTCTTGACTACATCTTTGCGATAGGCTTTCAGGCCGCAATTAAAGTCGTGCAGGTTTTTGATGCCGGATACTTTCCGGGCGGTGGCATTGAAGAGTTTGGTAGGCAGGGTCTTCGATAGCGGATCGTAACGTTTCTGTTTCCAGCCCGATACCAGGTCGTATCCGTCTTTTGTAATCATGCGGTAGAGTTCCGGTATTTCGTCGGGGCTATCCTGCAAGTCAGCATCCATGGTTATCACGACATCGCCTTGCGCCTGTTCAAATCCGCAGTACAGTGCCGGTGACTTGCCGTAATTGCGCCGGAACTTGATGCCCCGTACCGCGTCCGGAGCCTGTGCTTGCAATTGCTCAATCACTTGCCAGGAGTGGTCGGTACTTCCGTCGTTCACGAAGATCACTTCATAGGAGAAGTTGTTGGCTTTCATCACCCGCTCTATCCAGGCGAACAGTTCGGGAAGTGACTCCTCCTCATTATATAATGGTACGACAACTGAAATATCCATTTGTTTATTTACAATTTAACTATTTACGATTGAAGTTACTTTATCATCATTTTGTCATCCTTCCGCTTCATTGCTTTTTCTTCGTTTCATCACGAACAAAGCGGTGGGGAAAGCAAGCAATGAGCCGTAAAACACATTCAGTGATATCATCTGCAATGTGATGTCTATCGGGGTGAGCAGTCGGGCTGCTTCCAAGCCTTCACGGCATGTGTCCACATACTCTTCCATTCCCGGAATGCCGCTTTGGGCAAGAATGTTAATTTGCGACTCGCAGGTATTGATCATGAAGCCGTGGTCGATGAACCTGAAATAAATATAGTGTGCCACGGCCGTAAGCAGCGCGGCAAACATATACATAAAAACGGTAAATATCCACGCGTGCAAGAAGCTGATGCTTCCTCCGCATACCTGATTGCGATACATCCGCGCATAATAATATCCCATAAAAGGAACGCATAGCGTAAGCCCTACAAAGAGAACGGATAAAAAGGGAACCGTCAGCCCCACCGGAAGGAGAATGAACTTCAATATCCAATATCCGCCCATATAGGTGCCGAATAGCATAGCGTATCGTTGCATGTAGCCTCTGTTTTCTGTCATCTTTCTTAGAAATATGGCGCAAAGGTAAAAATAATATTGTATGTAGAGGCTGTATTCTTGTTAAAGTTGAAAAAAGTTAGGGTAGGGTATTGCAGGTATAAAAAAAATGTCTACCTTTGCAACCGCAAAACAAAAACGGGTAAGTCCTATACGGCCAGCTCCCTTCGAATCCTCCAGGGCTTGATCGCAGCAAAGGTAGTTGGTTGTAGCGGCGCGATATAGCAAGCTTACCCACCCCGCCTCTTTAGCTCAGTTGGCCAGAGCACGTGATTTGTAATCTCGGGGTCGTTGGTTCGAATCCGACAAGAGGCTCGAAAAAAGCAGATGATACGAAAGTGTTATCTGCTTTTTTTGTATGCTGATTAAAGAGTATAATTTGCATTTCTCTAGGATCAGCCGCGAAACCTGGTGTTTTAAGCTACTACTGGTTGACATTTCATTCACTTCTGACAGGGATATGAGCAAGAGTATCTCAAACTCCTCCGCCTGAAAGGGGAGGTGCCCGTAGGGCGGAGGGGTTTCACATCCGCAGGGACTTATGTATTACAAAGTTACTCTCTGCTTATGTAAGACCCCCTCCCCCCTACGGGGTACTCCCCCTTTCAGGCGGGAGAGTTTGAGATACTCATGTTTATCATTTCATTCATTTCTATCATCGCTATGAATAATAGTAAGCATCACATAACTCATAGAAAGATATCCACCAGGTTTTGCGACTGATCCCATTTTTCTACACGAAAGTTTTTTTGTTTTTTACCAGCACTCCAGCACGATTGTTCTATATCCTTTTATTCATCGGCATTACAGAGCGTGTAGGATGCGTGTAGGTAGAGTGACGGTAAACGGTTTCCGTCACTGATTTTTTAGGCAAATGTTTAGTTTGCTTTGTGTGTAATGTTCTTATATACAACTGCTTTCTCCTCTTTCTGTAATCTTTCTGTGAACGTGGCAAAATAACTTCTATTAACACGAAAAATGGCGGCTTTTGACGTTTTCTTCGTTGAATTCGACGTTTTCTTCGTTAAATAAGTGGCCGAATGATGATTTATTCTCTAAGACAGAAGAACAAAAGAACATATTTAAGATGATTCCTTCTTCTGTTCTTCTGTTCTTTTGTCTTAAATAAAATCTTCTGTTAATAAGTCAGATACTCCCGTTCCCATATAGAGAAACGCTCGTTCCCATAAGAGGAAACTGCAGTTCCCATTAGGAGAAACGATCGTTCCCATGAGGAGAAACTGTCGTTCCCGCGTGCAGAAACGCCAGTTTCCTACCGTAGGAAACTGTAACTATCTTATTTGTAGTTGTTTACATGAGCGAAAAACGACACTCTTCTCTATAAATGAACTGTTGTATAAAATTTATGAGATGCTTTAGGGTAGTGTATTGAAAATAAACATTATTTTTGTACTAATAAACCAAACAAGCTATCATACACATGAAAAATCGCATATCATATTGGCTCTTTGTTCTCTTTTCCCTCTTCCCTTTCTTTAAAATGCATGCCGAATGGAACAGTTTTATTGTCAATTTCGATAAAAGTGTCTATGGCAAGGGAGCTCAAACCTGGCAGATAGCCCCTTATGATGACAAATGGGTGTATTTTGCCAATAAGAACGGGATGGTACAGTTCGATGGTAATGTATGGAATGTTTTTCCTTTGAACAACTCTTCGGATGTGCGATCGGTACTGGCTTCGGCCACTCAAAAGCGTATTTATGTAGGCGGTATCAACGAATTCGGCTATTTCGAGCCGGGTGTGGACGGCTCTTTGGTATACCATTGTATGTCCGAGAATTTGGATGGCGCTTTCCGCTATCTTGGCAATGTATGGGGCATTCATGAGATAGATAACATCTTGTATATGCAAGGTGATAGCCGTGTGATAAAATATCTGAATGGGAAATATACGGCCATTGAAATGAATGCCAAGATTGATTGTTCGAATATGGTGAACGGCATCCTCTATATAGGTACGGACAACGGTGTATGGTTTCTTGTCGGAAATACTTTTTTCCCATTGCAGGGTGCTGATGAACTGACTTCCAAACGTATTCGCGGCATTATACCTTATAAACAAGGTGTGATTGTAGTGACTGCCTATAGCGGTTTGTACTATTGCGACGGGCGTACGACGAAGCCGTTTGTAACCGGTGCTGAGGATTTTATGCGCGAAAATGAAGTATTCTGCGTAGCAACGAAAGACGATAAGATTGCTTTGGGAACTATTCATAAGGGATTGCTGCTGATAGATTGCAATACCATGCAACTGAAGTATTTCAATGAGAACAGCGGGTTGCGGAACAATACGGTGCTTTCCGTTTCCTTCGACGTGACGGGAAATCTTTGGGCCGGTTTGGATAGTGGCATCGATTATGTCTGCCTTAGTTCTCCGTTTACCAATCTATATTCCTATCCCCACTCTTATGGTACGGGATATACTGCGGCAGTGGAAAACGGATATCTCTATTTGGGTACCAATCGCGGTTTGTATTATACTTCTTATCCGGTGCAACTGAATGGTAATTTGCCGGATATTCATCCTATGCCTCAGTCCAGCGGACAGGTGTGGAATCTTTGTCGCGTGGGCGATGAACTTTTCTGCTTGCACGACCGTGGCGTTTTCCTTGTCAAAGGTACTACTATGGAGCGTGTAACGGATATTGCAGGTGCATGGTCCTGCCAACCGGTTGTAGGGCATACGGATATGATGTACGTCGGGGTGTATAATGGCATTTATCTGGTTGCTAAGAAAGATGGGAAGTGGCAGGTGGTTTGCAGAGTTGAAGGTATGGCCGATTCTTGCCGTCTTTTTGAGCAGGAGAGTGATCGGGTACTTTGGGTTTATATTGCGGATCACGTCATCCGGGTGGAGCTGAGCAGTGATTTGACAAGGGTCGTCAATATGAAGAGCTATGGTGTCAATGAGGGATTTCCGGCAGATCATGATACGTATGTGGCTAAAGTTGAGGGGCGTATCTATTTTGCTACCTCTCATGGCATTTATAAGTATAATCTTCATAAGGATATCATGGAACCCTGTCCGGACATGAATAATCTTTTGAATGGCGCAACTACGTATACGCGCCTGCTGGAATATCACGACCAATTGATCAGTCTGAGCCCTCATGAAATTTGTATCGCCAATTTGGGAACGTATAAGCGTGGTTCGAATACAAGTATTAACCCCATTCAGCAGTCACTTATTGAATTTGTTCCCACATTTGAGGCGATTGTTCCTCTGTCGGACTCCCTGATGGTGATTCCTAATGATGATGGATTTGCTTTGTTCAGCATTCCGTCCGTCAGGGAAAGAAGGGACCGGAGTCATTCCTTATATATAAAGAATATGTATCTGTCTTATCCCAAAGATTCGCTGGTATATACGGCCAACTTCTTAGGGCAGAAGCCGGACCTTATGATATCCTATTCGTTGAACTCCGTTCGCTTTGATTACGGACTGGCTTTTCTGGGCATAGGTGATGACATCCGTTTTCAGTATCGTCTGAATAAAGGAAGCTGGTCTGATTTTACTACCGTACGTACCAAAGAGTACAGTAATCTGTCGGAGGGGGAATATACATTTGAGGTGAAAGCAGTTTTCCCTGATGGCACTACTTCTTCGGATGCAATAACATTTCGGGTGCTTCCTCCGTGGTATCGCAGTGCTGCGGCTTATGTGTGTTATATTGTCTTGGCTTTGTTCGCTTTGTGGTCTGTCTACCGTTGGGATGATGTCCGTGTGAAGCGCAAAAAGCAGCAGGCCGTTGTGGAGAAGGATAAGGAGCTGCACGAGATGGAGAAAGAGTATGAAGAAGAGAAAGCCCGCCAGGAGAAGCAGATTATGCAGTTGGAGAAGGAAAAACTGGAATATGACCTGCAGCATAAAAGTCAGGAGATGGCCAACCTGATGATAAACTTCGTCCGAAAGAATGAAATGCTCACAGAAATCAAATCCGAGATATTAAAGGTTGCTTCTACGCTGAGGGGTGAAGGTGCCCGCGAGGGAAAACAGCAGCTTGTACTTATTAATAGTAAAATTGATGCCAATATTCAGAGCGACGAAGTCCTGAAACGTATCGAAGACCAGTTTGACCTTATACATAATAACTTCATGAAGCGTCTCCATGCCAAGCATCCGGATTTGTCGAACAACGAACGTATGATGTGCGCGTACTTGAAGATGAATCTCTCTTCCAAAGAAATCTCGCCTTTGCTGAATATTTCCGTTCGTGGAGTAGAGACAATCCGCTATCGTCTTCGCAAGAAGTTCGGGCTGGAAAGAGAGGATAGTTTAACGGACTATTTAAGTAACAAACTATAGACTTCGCTTGTTAACTTCCTTTAGATAATGATTGTTCTAAAGAGGGGAGGAATGTTAAATTCTTCCCCTTTGTGTTTTATAACATATAATGACGTATTACGTTGTTGTATCATCTATTCCTTGATTATTAAATAGTTACGTTTATGTGACGTATTGATAACGTATTCCTTTTTTTGATTTGACGTATTAAAAAATGGTAGGTTATAGTTGGTTTTTTATCATTTTATTCTACGTTTGCACTGTCCGATGAGGACAAAACCGAGAAACGTTAATCTTAATTTAGTAAAACTTATGAAAAAGTTATTATCAGTTTTATTTCTGTTAAGCTTTACCTTGGCTTCTGTATATGCCCAAAATATACAGGTAAAAGGTACAGTGGTAAGTGGTTCGGATAATGAGCCTTTGCCTGGAGTAAATGTGGTGGTGAAAGGCACTACCAATGGCGGAATTACCGATCTGGATGGTAATTTTGAGTTGTCGGTACCTGCAAACGCAACTCTTTCCATTACTTATATTGGTTTTAAACCGCAAGAAGTTTCTGTCAACGGACAGAGATCCTTGAGAATTGTACTTCAGGAGGATTCAGAGACCTTGGATGAAGTAATCGTTGTGGGTTACGGTGTTCAGAAGAAATCGGTGGTGACAGCTGCTATTAGTAAGGTTAGTGCTGACGAATTGAACCTGACGAAGCCTTCACGTGTGGAAGATGCTTTGAAAGGCAAGGTTTCCGGTGTGCAGATTACGCAGTCTTCCGGTCAGCCTAATTCCGATTCTAAGGTACGTATTCGTGGTATTGGTACGGTTAATAATTCAGATCCATTATATATTGTGGATGGTATGCCTGTAGGTGGTGGTATTAATTACCTGAACCCTACGGATATTGCATCTATTGAGATCTTGAAGGATGCCGCTTCCGCAGCTATTTATGGTGCCCGTGCCGCTAATGGTGTGGTTTTGGTGACTACCAAGTCCGGTAGCAAGGGCAAGACTACTGTAAACTATGATTTTAGTTACGGTTGGCAGAATCCTTGGAAGAAGAAAGCCGTGTTGAATGCTCATGAATACATGACTATCATGAATGAAATGCAGGTGAATGATGGTAATGCTCCTCGTTATTCGGCAAAGGATATTGCTGATAATAAGATAGATACCGACTGGCAGGACGAGGTGTTCAATTACGATGCTCCTGTTCAGCAACATCAGCTGAGCATCAATGGCGGTAGCGATAAAATGACTTATTTCCTTTCTTTGGGTTATTTCAACCAAGAAGGTATCGTCGGTGGTAACTACGGACGTTCCAATTACGAGCGTTTATCTATCCGTAGTAACTCTACTTATAAAGTGTTCGAGGCAGAGAACCGCAAGTATCTGAATGCGGTAACAGTGGGTGTGAACCTTGGTTATACTCGTGACCATTCAACAAGTGTTGAGGCTAACTCTGAGTATGGCTCTATTTTGGGTAGTGCAATCGCTTTTTCTCCGTTGGTTCCGGTTTATGCTTCCGAGGAAGAAGGAGCAGCAATCCTTGCCGCTAATCCCAATGCCATTGTGAAGAATGGTAAAGTACTTTCTTTGCCGCCTTCCGGTTTCCAGGAACTGACCAATCCGGTTGCACAACTGAACAGACCGACGATGGGACGCAATAATACTGATAAAATAGTAGGTACGTTCTATGCTGAACTGAGCATTCTTCCTGGCTTGAAGTTCCGTTCCAGTTATGGTGTGGATTTAGCTTTTTGGGGCTATGATGGTTATGGTTATCCCGATTATTTGGGTACGATGACTCATACGGATGCCAGCTGGGTGCAAAGTGAAATGAACCGCGGTATGCGTTGGCAGACAGAAAATTATTTATCTTACAACCAGACTTTTGCTGAAAAGCATAATGTTTCTATTGTTTTGGGTCAATCTGCCGCTCGCTATCGTTCACGCAACATAGGTGGTAAAGATTTTGATTTGTTTGACTTGAATCCCATCCATGCTAATTTCGGATCTGCTACGGCAGCTGAAACAGAATCTATCTTGTGGGGAGGAATCGGTGATGCAACCCATTCTTCTATTGCTTCTTATTTCGGACGTATCGACTATAACTTTGCCGAGCGTTATATATTGCAGTTCACAATTCGTCGTGACGGTTCTTCTCATTTTGGTGCCAATAACAAATGGGGTGTATTCCCTTCTTTCTCATTAGGTTGGAATGTTTGGAATGAACCTGTTATGGAAAAAATTAAGCCTGAATGGTTTGATGTACTGAAATTCCGTTTCTCATGGGGACAGAATGGTAATGAGAACATCGGTGATTTTCGTTATCGTGCCTTGATGGGTGGTGGTCAAAACTACTACTTCGGTGGTAGCTACAAACCTAATATGGCTGATTTTACGAAACCGGGCGAAAATGGCGGTTCTATGATTTACGGTACTTCTCCTGATGCTGCGGCTAATCCCGATATCAAGTGGGAAACTTCTACGCAAACTGACATAGGTGTGGATATGCGTTTCCTCAATCAGCGCCTGAGCTTCGGATTTGACTACTATTATAAGAAAACAAAAGATATGCTGGCCGAAATGCCGGTTCCTACTTATATCGGTCAAAGCAAGCCTTGGGGTAATTTAGGATCTATGGAGAACTGGGGTGTTGAATTTGAACTGGGCTGGAAAGACAGTATCAAAGACTTCTCTTATTGGTTTAATACTAACTGGTCTTATTCAAAGAACAAGCTTTTGGATTTGGGTAATGCTTCCGGTGAACGGAATTACGAAAGTGCAGGTGCCTCTGGTGTAGGCGACTACGTACACGCCATGAATGGAGAAGTATGGCCTTATTTCTATGGTCGTAAGACGAACGGTGTCTTCCAGAACTGGGATGAAGTGAACAGTTATGTAAATGAGAAAGGCGAACTCTTGCAGCCCAATGCACAACCTGGCGACGTTCGTTTCGTGGATGTTACTCCTGATGGTGTTATCAATGACCAAGACCGTACCAAGATTGGTAAGGGTATGCCCGATTGGACTTTCGGTTTCTCTCTGGGTGCAGAGTGGAAAGGTTTTGACTTGAGTCTCTCTTTCCAAGGAACTTTGGGCAACGATGTATTTGATTTTGCACAACGCGGTGATGTTCCGGCCATGAATCGTCCTTCTTGGATTATGGATCGCTGGCATGGTGAAGGTACTTCCAATCGTATTCCTCGTATGACTTCTGCCAATCCTAATGGTAACTGGACTTCCTCTGACCTTTATATTCACGATGGTTCTTATCTTCGTTTGAAGAATGCGCAAATTGGCTATACGCTTCCTGCAGCTCTTACCCGTAAGGCTTCTATCCAGCGTTTGCGTCTCTATGTGGGTGCTGAGAACTTAATTACCATTACCGGTTACGAAGGATTTGATCCTGAACTGGCATCCGGTGGTTATACTACTTTAGGCGTGGATAAGGGTATTTATCCGCAATCTCGTACAATTACAGTGGGAGCTAACATTACATTCTAAACTTTAAAATCAATCAGAAAATGAATAAAATTAAATTTTATACAGTGGCTGCTATTTTGGTTTCGGGCATGGCCCTGACCTCTTGCGGCGATAGTTTTTTGAATCCTGACCCAGCATCGAAGGGTGCTGCCGGATCAGCGGGCGACCCAATGAATATCAACTCCGGTTTAGCGGCGGCATATCAAATCCTTTTGATGGATTCATACGCAGGCGGTTCTTATGAATCAGCAGCTTATATAGGTGACATCCAGAGTGATGATATTTGGAAAGGTGGCGGTGACGCTCAAGATGGTATGGCAGGTATGAACTTGAACGTGTCATTGTTTACCACTACGGGTAACAGTACATTGAGCGGTACGTGGAATATCTATACCTCCGGTATTACACGCGTAAATAGTGCACTGGGGCTTTGTGAGACTGCAACGACGACCAATCCGGCAGAATTGAAACTCATAGCACAGTATCGTGGCGAAGGGCATTTTCTGCGTGCCTATTACCTCTATATGTTGTGGAGAAGTTTCGGTTCCGTTCCTTTCCAGGAAACATTGTACGAGCCTCCCTATGTCAGTCGGCAGTTAAGTCCGGACGAAGTGTATGCTCAGATTATTAAAGATGTGGATGCTTCTATCGCTAGTTTTAAAGAAGCCGAAGCTAAGTATTCTACGAATGGTGGTGCAAATAGCGGACGTGCAAGTCTTGCTGCCGCTTTGATGTTGAAAGCCCGTGTAGTGATGTATCAGAAGGATAATGCAAAATATGCGGAAGCAGCCAGTGGTTTGGCTGAGATTATTGCCAGTGGTGAGTTTGAACTGACTCCTAACTATGCAGATATTTGGTTAGATGAAGGGGAATTCAACAAGGAATCTATTTTTGAGGCCAATCACATAGGTGAAGGTAAAGACTGGGGCAATCAGTGGGCTACTGGTGGTACTAATCTTCCGGCTTACATTTCACCGAGTACTTTGACCGATCCTACTAACACTTACGAAGACGGATGGGGTTTTGGTCCGGTACGTCAAGAAGCTTATGAGATGTTTGCTGCAGGTGATACCCGTCGCGAGGCTTCTATTCGTGACTATCGTGGCAAAGGTAGTGGCGGCAATATAGGTGACAAGGTAGAAATCGCATCCGGTGGTACTTATGTTATCCGTTTTCAAGATACTGGTTTCTGGTTGGCAAAATATGCAGCTCGTAAGGGCTATCATAAACCGACAGGTACTACAGCCTTGAATTATTGTAATAATTTACGCATCTTCCGTTATGCCGAGACTTTATTGGCGTACGCTGAACTTGTAGGTATAGAAGGAGTGCCTGAACAGAAGGGTATTTCTGCACAGCAATGTCTGGATATGGTTCGTGACCGTGCTTTCGGTGACACTAACCACCGCGTGGCAGTGAACAAGCAGAATATTATCAATGAGAACCGTTATGAATTTGTAGGTGAAGGACATCGCTATTATGATGTAGTTCGTTGGGGCATCACGGAAGTGCTGAGTGTAGACAATGTACCGGGCGTAAACACTGCGCGTACTTGGAAGTCTCATAATAAGTATGTGGCTATTCCGCAAGGTGATATTGATGCCACTAAGGGTACAGAATTTGAACTGAAACAGAACGAAGGTTATTAATTATCTATTAATTAAGGAATTATTATGAAAAAAAATCTATTATATGGCTTTTTTGCATTGAGCATGGCCGTTGTGGGGATGTCATCTTGCTCCCCATTGGACAGTGATGACCATAGTTTGGGAGGTTCTGTCGTTTCTCAAGATGCTTTGTCGATGACGATTAGTGGAGGAGCGGACAATACTTATACTATTACCAATTCCTCACAGAAATTGACTGATGTCCGTTACTTTATCAGTCTTGATGGCAATAAATTGAACGAAATTGCAGCTGGCGCTTCCATTACTAACCAATATAAGAAGAAAGGTACTTATCCAGTTTATCTGTATGCCTTTTCTGCTTGTGACCAAAAGATGATCTCTCAAAATATTGAGGTAGCTGAAGATTGGATAGACCCGAATGCTCCTACAGATGATCCGACTGAGTGGCTTGGCTTCACGGCAGGAACGAATTTCTTTGAGGGTGCATCAGCAACACACCGCTTTTGGTTTGCTGGTGGTGATTGGGGTCAAATAGCAGATCCGGACAATGATGGCGACGTGGCAACCGGTATTACTTTTACAATGAATGGTTGTGGTACTGAAAGATGGCAGGCTCAAGTGCAGGTTGAAAATACAGGCATTGTATTGTCGTCAGGTAAGGCTTATGACTTCTCTGTTGTGATTAATTCGAGCGTGGATGGTGTTAGCGCGACAGTTAAGCCACAGAAAGATGGTGATGACGGCACGTTCTTTACCGAAAATATATTTTCGTTGCATAAGGGTAACAATGTGATTGCTTTGACTGACTGTGCCGGATTTGATGGAAATCTCAAAGTTGCATTCGACTTTGCCGGGGCACCGGAGGGTACTGTGTTTACCATTAAGAATTTCTATATTGCAGAACATAATGATTCGAATGTTATTCCGCTGGATTATAATTCAGCAGACAATGTTTGGAAGGCTGTAGATGATGCTCAGGCTTTTGAAATGTCTTTCTGGTGGGCGAATGCAGACTGGACTCAGATTGGTGATCCCGGGTTTGATGTTGATGGCCGTATTTATACTATTACTTCCAATGATGCTACTAAGGATGAATGGCAGGCACAGAATGTGTTTAATACAACGTCGCTTGGTTTTGCTGCTGATGATGAATTTGACTTCTCTTGTCTGATGGTAGCAACTGCGGACAGCCGTGTGACTATAAAACTCTGTCAGGTAAATGATGATGATAATCAGGCTTTTTACAAGAACGATATTCAGTTAAAAGCTGGGAAGGTGCAGGTTATCAAGTTCGCGGATTGCAAGTTCGCTAAGGGTGCTGCTTCTCCCGTAAAATTGATTTATGATTTTGGCGGTTGTGAGGCTGGTGTCGATTTTGTAATTGCTGATATTACGATAATTAAAAAGTAATTAACTTTGTACGAAGGCCACTTCTTCCTGGTATGAAAAAGTTGGGGAGAAGTGGCTTTTGTTTAAAAAGCATATCATGAAGAATATGTCTCTATTTTCTCTTTTATGTATAGTTGGTTTATTGCCAGCTTGTGGAGGTGGTGATGAAGATTCGATGCCTCCTGAAACACCGGATAAACCTGGAACTCCGGATGAGGTGGTACTGACTGTCTCGCCGTCAGCCTTGGATGCCATGGCTGTGGAAGGCACCTATGAGATAAAAGTGACAACAACAGGTGAAGGATGGACTGCTCGTTCTACGGATAAATGGGTGAGCCTTACTCCGGAAAGCGGAGAAGGCAAGGGAGAAGTAATCAAAGTTACTGTGGAGCAGAACAAAGATGCCGAACGTTATGGGCGGATAACTGTGACTTCTGGAAAAAAGAGTGAATATGTGCAGGTGAAGCAAAAAGGCGGCATTAGATTTTCTGTACAAGAGGTACTTTGTACTTCAGGAGCAGGCAATGCCGAGGTGACGGTATATGAGAGTAATGACTGGAATGTACAATCTGATGCGGATTGGGTCACAGTGAGTCGCAATGATGCGCATGTGATTGTTTCTTATACTGCTAATGTCAGTTTGACAAGCCGTACGGCTGTAATAACTGTGGCAGGGGAAGGGCAAGAACGAACTTTTCTTGTAATCCAGGAGGGTGCTGAAGTCACCACTGTGCCCGAACGTGAAGGATATAAATTAGTTTGGCACGATGAATTCACCGAAGGTGCAGAACTTAATGCCGCCCATTGGAGACATGAAGTACAGAATGCCGGCTGGGTGAATAATGAACTCCAGAACTATGTGAATGGTGCTGTCAATGGCAAACGGGTGACGGAATTGTCAGATGGAAAGTTACGTATTCATTGCTTCAAGGAAAGTGATGGAAAAATATATTCCGGTCGTGTCTATGCTCACGAAACGGAGGGTTGGCAGTACGGATACATTGAAGCTCGTATGATGTTACCGAAGGGTAAGGGCACATGGCCGGCATTTTGGATGATGCCAGTGAATGTAGATTGGGCGACGGAAGGATGGCCTAAGTGTGGTGAAATAGATATAATGGAAGAAGTGGGTGTTGTGCCCAATGAAGTGTCTTCCAGTCTTCATGCTGAAGGGCACAACCATACCAACGGTACCCAAGTGACTCATGCCATGACCATTGATAAGGCTGAAGGAGAATTTCATACTTATGCCATGGAATGGACACCGCAAAACATAACGACCTATGTAGATGGCAAGGTTCAACTTACTTATGACAATGACAATAAAGGGGTTACAAACTGGCCATATGACAAACCATATTACATAATCTTCAACCTTGCTTGGGGAGGTAGTTGGGGAGGTATGCAGGGAGTTGATGAATCAGCACTTCCTATCAGTTTGGTAATCGACTATGTGCGTGTATTTCAAAAAAAGTAACTTAAAGTTTTTATTGGTATGAAGAAACTATCATATTTTGCTTGTCTCTTTCTTGCCGGTGTCCTTTTCGGTTGTTCTTCTGCACCTGAGTCAGGAATTGCAATAAAGAAAGCCGCCGATGGATATAAAATGTATATTGACGGAAGAGAGACGTATATAAAAGGTGTTGGAGGAACTTACCGGCTGGATGTTGCCAGTCAGAGTGGGGCCAATGCTTTCAGAACATGGGGAGGCAGTGTAGAGGAAGTGACGAAAATCCTGGCACAGGCTTCTGAAAACAATATGTATGTGATGCAGGGCATTGGCTTGCCAAAAGACTCCATGCGTTACTATGATGCTGCATTTAAGAACAAGATGCGCGAGGAAGTCCGCACATTGGCGGAAACATTCAAGAATGATACCTGCTTGCTGGCCTGGGGCATAGGCAACGAAATAGAATTGGGCAATGCCAATATAGGTGCAGCGTGGAGTTTTGTTGAAGAACTGGCACAGATCATCAAGTCGGTAGACAAGCGACATCTGGTGTCTACTGTGATTTCATATAATCCGTCGGCTTTGGACTCCATTGCCAAGTATGTGCCTTCCCTCGATTATGTAGGCATCAACGTCTACGGCCCGATGAACGAAGTCCAGAATACGTTTGAAAAATCGAATTACAAAGGACCTTTTATGATTACGGAATGGGGACCGACAGGCTGGTGGGAAACTGCTACTACAGAATGGAAAGCACCTATCGAACAAACCAGCGAAGAAAAACTGCAGGTCTACGAAGAACGCTATACCAAATACATTCAGTCGAATCCCCGCTGCCTGGGCTCTTTCGTCTTCTTGTGGGGACAGAAAGAAGAACGTACTCCTACGTGGTTCAGCATGTTTGTAGAAGATAATGTAGACCAGCTTCCGCTGCACGGAGAGAAAACTCCGATGGTAGAAGCCATGCAAAGAGTGTGGACCGGTAGGGAACTGACGGAAACGGCTCCGGTGATTGAAGGAATGACTATCAATGATAAGTATGCCATTGACAATGTACAGGTGAAAGCCGGTAAGCCTTTTAAGGCTCATGTCGCTGTTACGGATAAAGAGAACGACCGCCTGACTTATGTCTGGGAGATTCTTAAAGAAGCTACAGTTCTTGGATTCGGCGGTTCTTATGAACCACGTCCCGACAGAGTAGGTGAAGTGGTGACTTCGGACACGGATACGTATGAAGTTGCAGTTGATATGCCCGGAGAATACCGGTTGTATGTTTATGTACTGGATAATACAGGGTTTGTTTCTACTGTGAACGTTCCATTTCAAGTAATAAAATGAATATGAAAACAGTTAAATTACTCTCAGCTTGTTTGCTGTTGCTTCCGCTCGTTTCTTGTACGCAAGTGCAGAACAAAGGCGGTGATGCGGCTACCGAACAGAAAGTGGAGGCTCTGTTGTCGAAGATGACCTTGGAAGAGAAACTGGGACAGATGAACCAGATATCTTCTTATGGCAACATTGAGGACATGAGTGGGTTGATAAAGAAAGGTGAAATCGGTTCTATCTTGAATGAGGTAGACCCGGTGCGTGTCAATGCATTGCAGCGTGTAGCTGTTGAGGAATCCCGTCTGGGCATTCCTTTGCTGATGGCGCGTGATGTCATTCACGGTTTCAAGACGATCTTCCCTATCCCGTTGGGCCAGGCGGCGACTTTCGATCCGCAGGTGGTTGAAGACGGTGCGTGGATTGCTGCCATCGAGGCTTCTTCCGTAGGTGTCCGATGGACTTTCTCACCGATGATAGACGTTTCCCGCGATCCCCGTTGGGGGCGTATTGCCGAAAGTTGCGGTGAAGATACTTATCTTTCTTCAGTGTTGGGAGCGGCTATGGTGAAAGGTTATCAGGGTGATTCACTGAACAGTCCTACTTCAATCGCAGCATGTGCCAAACATTTCGTTGGCTATGGAGCAGCGGAAGGCGGGCGTGATTATAACTCTACTTTTATATCCGAGCGTAATCTGCGCAATATCTATCTTCCTCCGTTTGAAGCTGCTGCGAAGGCTGGTGCCGCTACGTTCATGACTTCGTTCAATGACAACGACGGTGTGCCTTCTACCGGAAATAAGTTCATCCTCCGCGATGTGCTTCGCGGCGAATGGGGCTTTGACGGACTGGTGGTGACGGACTGGAATTCAGCCCGTGAGATGATAGCCCATGGTGTAGCTACGGACGATAAAGATGCGGCTGCCCTGGCTGTGAATGCCGGAGTGGATATGGAGATGGTAAGCTATACTTTCTTCAAGTACCTGCCCGAAGAGATAAAGGCCGGAAAGGTGAAGCAATCTGTTGTTGACGAGGCTGTCCGCAATATCCTGCGGGTGAAGTTTCGCTTGGGTTTGTTCGATAATCCGTATGTGGACGAAAAGAAAGCTTCGGTGATGTATGATGCTTCCCATCTGGAAGCTGCCAAGCGTGCTGCCGAAGAATCGGCTATCTTGTTGAAGAACGAGGGCGAAGTGTTACCTCTCAAGGAGAATATACGTACGGTTGCCGTGGTTGGTCCGATGGCGGATGCTCCCCATGACCAGCTGGGAACGTGGATTTTCGACGGTGAGAAGGCGCATACACAAACCCCGCTGACGGCTATCAAGGAGATGTACGGCGATAAAGTGCAGGTTATTTACGAGCAAGGCTTGGCTTACAGCCGTGATAAGAATACGGCCGGCATCTCAAAAGCTGTTGCTGCCGCTCAGCGTGCCGATGTAGTAATTGCTTTTGTGGGCGAAGAATCCATTTTGTCCGGTGAGGCTCATTGCCTGGCAGACTTGAACTTGCAGGGTGCACAGTCCGAACTGATTGCTGCATTGGCCAAGACCGGTCGTCCGTTGGTAACTGTGATAATGGCTGGCCGTCCGCTGACAATCGGTAAAGAAGTAGAGGCATCGAATGCCGTATTGTATTCTTTCCATCCTGGAACGATGGGTGGTCCGGCACTTGCCGATTTGTTGTTCGGCAAAGCTGTGCCGAGTGGCAAGACTCCTGTTACTTTCCTGAAGACGGTAGGTCAGGTTCCTTTATACTATGCGCACAATAACTCCGGGCGTCCGGCATCTTCTCATCTCAAACCTTTGGATGAAGTGCCTCTCGAAGCCAGCCAAACATCCGAGGGTAGTTCTTCCTCTTATATGGATGTAGGTGCTCAGCCTCTTTATCCTTTCGGATATGGTTTGTCCTACACTACCTTTAAGTATGGTAAGCCTCAGCTTTCTGCCGGGGAACTTTCTTCGAAAGATGTGCTGACCGTGACTTTTGATTTAGAGAATACGGGCAAATATGAAGGTACGGAGATAGCCCAACTTTATGTACAAGATAAAGTCGCTTCCGTTACCCGTCCGGTGAAGGAATTGAAACGTTTCGCCCGCGTCACGCTGAAGCCGGGTGAAAAGAAAACCGTATCGTTCGAACTTCCTATAAGTGAACTTGCCTTCTGGAATTTAAATATGGTGAAGACGGTTGAACCGGGAGACTTCGGTCTTTGGGTTGGTCCGGATAGCCAAACTGGTGATGAAGTTTTCTTTAAGGTAGTAGATTGATTGTTGATTTTAAGGTTAAAAGAGAGAGGACGGTCCGTGATGGATCGTCCTCTCTTGCTTTCACTAACACATATCTATTTACTAACCTCGAAAAAATATATGTTTATTTCAGTTTCTTATAACCATAGACTGCATTGCTGCCCAACTCTTCTTCGATGCGCAGCAACTGGTTGTACTTGGCCATACGGTCCGAGCGGCTCAACGAACCGGTCTTGATCTGTCCGCTGTTGGTGGCTACGGCGATGTCGGCAATGGTTGCATCTTCGGTTTCGCCGGAGCGATGGGAAGTGACGGTGGTATATCCGTGGCGGTGTGCCATTTCGATGGCATTCAGTGTTTCGGTCAGCGAACCGATCTGATTTACTTTAATCAGGATGGAGTTGGCGCAACCTTTCTCAATGCCCATGGCAAGGAAATCGACATTCGTCACAAACAAGTCGTCGCCTACCAACTGGCAACGGTTGCCGATGCGTTCGGTCAGCTTCTGCCAGCCGTCCCAGTCGTTTTCGCTCATACCGTCTTCGATGGAGTCGATGGGGTATTCATTAATCAGCTGTTCCAGATAGTCTATCTGCTCGTCGGCGGTACGCTTCTTGCCTTTTTCGCCTTCGAACTTGGTGTAATCGTAAATGCCATCGTGATAGAACTCGGAAGAAGCACAGTCCATGGCAATCTTCACATCCTTGCCCGGTTCGTAGCCTGCTGCCTTGATGGCGGCGATGATGGAGTTCAGGGCATCTTCGGTGCCTTCCAGGTTAGGGGCAAAGCCACCTTCATCGCCAACAGCTGTGCTGAGACCGCGGTCTTTCAATACTTTCTTCAGGGCATGGAATACTTCGGCACCCATGCGCAAGCCTTCACGGAAAGATGTAGCGCCTACAGGGCGTATCATGAATTCCTGGAATGCAATGGGAGCGTCACTGTGCGAACCGCCATTGATGATGTTCATCATCGGGACGGGCATTACGTAGGTATTGGTACCACCGATGTAGCGGTAGAGGGGGATATCGAGGTATGCGGCAGCAGCTTTGGCCACGGCAAGTGATACGCCGAGGATGGCGTTGGCACCCAAGTTCGATTTGGTCTTGGTGCCATCCAGTGCCAGCATGGTATGGTCGATGCTCATCTGGTTGAGGGCAGACATACCTATTAGTTTAGGAGCGATGATATCGTTGATATTATCTACAGCTTTCAGCACGCCTTTGCCTCCGTAACGCTTCTTGTCACCATCGCGCAGTTCCAATGCTTCGTGTTCTCCCGTAGATGCACCCGAAGGAACAGAAGCACGGCCCATAAAGCCTGATTCCAGCATTACATCTACTTCTACTGTGGGGTTTCCTCGTGAATCGAGGATTTCGCGTCCGATAATCTTTTCTATTTTCATTTTGAATAAGTTTTTAGTGTAAACTATGCTTATAACAAATGAAAAAGAAGAAATGTTTAGAGGCCGGCCTTTATTCAAGATCAGTTATTGTGTTCAATCTTGAAGTAATCTAACACTGCTTTGTAATTGTCTTGTGCAGTGAGGCAAGTATCGAGCAGATAGCCTTTGACACGATTCCATTCATACAATCCACGATAATAGAACATTTTTAGCTCTTCTGTTATGATGAAAGGAACATAGCTGTTTGCCAGACATTCTTTGAAAGTGATTAACCGTCCGACACGACCGTTGCCACCTTTCAGTTTCATTTCCTTTTGCTCGCGGAGTGCAGTAAGCAGAGGAGAAAACTTTTTCTTTGTGCCTTTGCGTAATGGAAGTTTAGCATCTTCCGGTATGTTCTATGTTTTACCGGTCAAGAATGCTCCTTCAATCTTTCCTGCAGCACAATAATTACGTGCTGTACGCTCCGAAATGCCATATTTTCCGGCAAATTCATTTACTGAAATATATTTCATATCTGTTCTATCGGCAAGTTTTCATTTGATTTTAGTCTCAAAGTTAGCGTTTTATGCCGGTATCGGCAAGAAAACCCTTTGTTTTCTTATCTGTTTTAACCTGACTGATATTGGGATGGAGACTAATCCTTTATCCTTATCCCCAAAAGTGAAGTCAAATCCATGGCCTGCGCAGTATTAACGATAGCTCCCCGTATATCGGGCAAATTGACATGAATGCCTTCGATATGAGAATCGCTCAGGTCGATACCCTTCAGGGGAGTATGTGAGAATTCGGCTTCTATCAGTTCGCAGTTCTCAAAGGCGATAGAGGTTAGTTTGCAGTCGTTGATGTCGCTGTTTCGCAGGTCGCAGGTAGAGAAGCGCGCTTGGTTAATCTTACTCATCGATAGATTGAGGTATCTGGCATTGCAGTCTTTCAGCGTCAAGTGGTTCAGAATCGTTTCTGCCAGATTGGTGCCTACCAGCTTGCAAGATATGAACTCTACTCTGAACAGCGAGCTTTCGGCAAATGAGATATTGGACAAGTCGCAATTTTCGAAACGTACATCTGTAAAATGGGTTGCTTTCAGTCGGCAGGCATTGAACTGCATGTGGCTGAAGGTGCAGTTTGTAATGCTCTTATAAGAATAATCCATCTGCTCCACCGTCTGCTTGTTGAAACAAAGCCCTCTGACGGTTTCTTCCGTTTCGAGCCAGTCATTCAGTGATTTACTGCTTTCAGTTTGTCCTTCCAATGTAGGAGGAATAATCCGCACGGGCGGCATGATGAAAGGTTTGCTTGTTTTCATTTTAATCCATTATTCATTAACGTCCGATGGCTCCACCGGCAAAGGCAGCGATGATACCCAATGCGATACTTAATAAGGTATATAGGATAAACATTCCGCAGAATCCTTGTTTTATCAGAATCAGTCCATCGTTACTGAAGGTGGAGAAGGTAGTGAAACCGCCGCATAAACCGGTAGTCAGCAACAACCGTATTTCGGTAGACAGATTGAAACGGGCCGATAGTGCATAAAAAAGCCCGATGAGAAAACTGCCGAGTATATTAACAGTGAACGTAGCCCATGGGAAAGAGTAGGGGACTATCCGCTCATGGAGCATCATTTGCACGCAATAGCGCAACACGCTGCCGGTACCGCCGCCAAGAAATATAGCTATCAGTATTTTGGTCATAGATTTCCAAGTCTGTTTTGAGGTGACAAAGATATGAAAACTTGGTGGATTTTCCTCGTTTGTTTGTTATGCCTCGTCAGAATACTTTCGGAACGGGACAGAAAATATTTAGTAAAAATCAGTCGGAGTTTTAGTAAAAATGGTCGGGATTTTTAGTAAAAATCCGGAAGACGTTATTTGGTTGATTAATATACGAATAATCCTTTGTCTATTCTATAATTTATCCAATCAATATATCCATTTTGCAAATAGATAACTGTACATAAATAGCCAACCAAACCTAAAAGTATTATAATGACAACTGACATTATGTACAATGCTATGCGTACTTTCTTAGGCAGTAAATCTATATAATCTAATAATTGGAATGTGTGTTTCATGCCTTTAAGGTTTTAGGAATAGGCACAAAAAAACGTGCCACATCCAATGAAGCGCCCGAAGGTACGGCAAAGAACCTACACAAACTTACACTGAACGGGCACGCATATCGTAATGAAAACGACATAACGAACCACGTCAGTTTTAGTTTGTGTCTTGAAAATTTGCCGTTTTTCGGACACTAAAACTGATACTATTTTAATGAATGCTTCCGCACTCACTGGCAAAGATAGAGAAAAGATGTAAAATAACAATTAACTTAAATGGAATATGAGTAAAATTTTGAATTGCAAGGAATATAGCAATGGTAGAGATACTTTTCAAACCATATCCTCATAATCAACTATTTACCCCATTTGCTTGTAGGAGCAGGTGAGTTGAGTTTTGATAAATTGTGCATGAAGGTAAGCCGTATCCTCGGCGTCCACCGTAAGATTGTAGATTTGGTAGCCGTTGGATTGGTAGATATTATGTCCGAAGAAATAGATGACGGAAAGACCGTTTGTTTGGGAGACTTCGGACGCTTCCGCCCTTCCTTTACTGGAAAGTCGGCAGATACGGCCGAAGGAGTTACGGCTGCTAATATTGTTCGTAAACGCATTCTCTTCTATCCCGGCAAGAATTTTAGTCAGATGCTGGGCGATATGAGCATCACCAGGATGGTGGTTCCCGATACAGACTATACGGATGGAAGCAGTACCGGTGGAAGCACTGACAAGCCTTCGGGCGGAAGCGGCAGTGGCAGTGACGGTGATCAAGGTGAAAATCCGTTGGGATAACCAGGCGGATGTAGTAGATGCATTGGGATGAAAGTGATGGGGGTGAAGGCTGTTGAGGCTTCGTCCCCTTCACATTATCTATAGAGACGTGCTTATGCAAACGTTTGCCCATAAATCATTTGCCTTTTCATAAGATAACTTTTCGACTTATCCCTTTCCCGTTTATCTTTGCAGCACGAACATTATTTTTATAAACGATAACATGAAGAACATGAAAAGTATCTGCACGAAACTTGCCTGTCTGCTGTTTGCTTTATTGGCGAGCGGCATGGCCAAAGGGGAAGAAATCAAACTCTCGACTGCTGAAAACATTGGCTCTCCTAATGGAGAACTGCAACTGAACTTTGCGGTAAATCAAAAGGGTGAACCGCTTTACGAACTTACTTATAAAGGAAAAGCCGTGATAAGACCTTCCAAGCTGGGATTGGAACTGAAGGACGACCCGGGATTGATGAACGGCTTTACTTTGGCTGATGTCCAAACCTCTACTTTCGATGAAACCTGGGAACCGGTATGGGGCGAAGTAAAGCAAATACGCAACCATTACAACGAAATGGCCGTTACGCTGAATCAAGCAGCACAAGACCGTAATATCATCATCCGTTTCCGCCTGTTCGACGATGGTCTCGGCTTCCGCTATGAATTTCCTTTGCAGAAGAATCTGAATTACTTCGTTATCAAAGAAGAACATACCCAGTTTGCCATGGCGGGCGACCATACCGCTTTCTGGATTCCGGGCGACTACGACACGCAGGAATATGACTACACCGAATCCAAACTTTCCGAAATACGCGGCTTGATGGATGGAGCCATCACTCCTAATTCTTCACAGACGCAATTTTCACCGACCGGCGTACAGACTTCCTTGCAAATGAAGACTGCCGATGGTTTGTACATCAACCTGCACGAAGCAGCTTTGATAGATTACTCTTGCATGCATCTGAACCTGGACGACAAGAATTTCATCTTTGAATCTTGGCTTACTCCCGATGCCGTAGGCGATAAAGGCTATCTGCAAGCTCCCTGCAAATCGCCCTGGCGTACAGTGATCGTCAGCGATGATGCCCGCGATATCCTTGCTTCCAAGATTACCCTGAACTTGAATGAGCCTTGTGCCTACGAAGACGTTTCCTGGATTAAACCGGTGAAGTACGTTGGCGTATGGTGGGAAATGATTGCCGGTAAGAGCACGTGGGCTTATACTGACGACCTTCCTTCCGTGAAGCTGGGTGAGACAGATTATTCGAAGACTAAACCGAACGGCCGTCATGGTGCTAACAACGAGAACGTAAAAAAATACATCGACTTCGCTGCCGAGCATGGCTTTGACCAGGTCCTGGTAGAAGGCTGGAACGAAGGTTGGGAAGACTGGTTCGGCAAATCGAAAGATTATGTGTTCGACTTCGTGACTCCTTATCCCGACTTTGATGTAAAGATGTTGAATGCTTATGCCAAGAGCAAAGGCGTGAAGCTGATGATGCACCACGAAACGTCCGGCTCTGTCCGTAACTACGAACGCCACATGGACCAAGCCTATCAGTTTATGGTAGATAACGGTTACAACGCCGTGAAGAGCGGATATGTAGGTAACATGATTCCTCGCGGCGAACATCATTACGGCCAGTGGCTGAACAACCACTACCTCTATGCTGTGAAGAAGGCTGCCGACTATAAGATCTGTGTCAATGCCCATGAGGCTGTACGCCCCACCGGCTTGTGCCGTACTTATCCCAACCTGATTGGCAATGAATCTGCCCGCGGTACCGAGTACGAAGCATTTGGCGGCAGCAAACCGTTCCATACCACGCTGTTGCCCTTCAACCGCCTCATCGGTGGTCCGATGGACTACACTCCGGGTATCTTCGATACAAAACTTGAATTTATGGGTGACTTGCCTCACGGACAAGTGCAAACTACCCTTGCCAAGCAGATGGCTCTTTTCGTCACTCTTTACAGTCCCTTGCAGATGGCTGCCGACTTGGTGGAAAACTACGAGAAGCACATGGATGCTTTCCAGTTCATCAAGGATGTTGCAGTAGACTGGGACGACAGCAAGTATCTGGAAGCAGAACCGGGTGACTACATTACCGTAGCCCGCAAGGCAAAGGGTACCGGTAACTGGTTTGTTGGTGGTATTACTGACGAAAACGCGCGCACCGCTGTCTTTACACTCGACTTCCTGGAACCGGGCAAGCAATACGTAGCCACTCTTTATGCCGATGGAAAGGATGCTGACTACAAAGAAAATCCGACTTCTTATCAAATTAAGAAAGGTATTGTAACCAGTAAGACCAAGATGCCCGTATGGGAAGCACGCAGCGGTGGTTTTGGCTTGAGTTTGATTGAAGCAACTCCGGCCGACAAAAAGGCTGTAAAGAAATGGAGATAATTAGGGTAGAAAGAGTTTTTATTAGGCATTAGTAGGCGCTCCGCAGGACATTGGCTCTGCGGGGCGTTCTGTTTCTATTTACTTCTTTTGGGACTTGAAAACAGATGCTTCTGATAATCTGAGACTGCTTACTACAGCAGCAACCAGGGCAAACACACTGCCGGTTATCAGACAAACCGCCGTGCTCCTGTCTGCCACTACCCAACTGAACAAGAGCGCCACGAACGTTGTTCCCAACGTTTGTCCCATCAATCGGGCCATTCCCATCATTCCGCTGGCACCTCCCGAACGCTTGGCCGGTGCGGAAGAAATGATGGTACTGTTGTTCGGAGTCTGGAAGATACCGAATCCTGCTCCGCAAAGTGCCAGCCTCCAAATGATGCTGATGACGGTGGACTCCGTGCTCAGACTCGAAAGCGAGAAAAGCCCGATGCCGAATATCACCATGCCGATACTTCCCAATATTCCCGGATGGATACGCTCTATCAAGTATCCGGCAAGGGGGGCGGTAATCAGTGTGGCAAGCGGCCACGGCGTCAACAGCAGGCCGGTCATCACTTCGCTATGCCCCAGAGTGTTTTGCAGGAAGAAAGGCAATGAGATCATCGCCAGCATCTGCGCCGTGAACGAACAGACGGAGGTCAGTATCGACAGTCTGAAAATAGGTATCTTCAATAAATCCAATGGCAGCAGGGGAGACTCCTGTCCCAATTGGCGACGTACATAATATGTTCCGACTACTCCCAACACAATCAGTTGAAGTATCAGATAATCGTAACGTTCATGATGTGCAAAACCATCCAGCGTATAAATCAGCAGCCCGAAGGTGACGGCATTGGCAATGGCACTCTTCGTATCGAACTTGCGTTTCGATGCTCCCTTGGGGCGGGGTAAATATTTGATGCCCAACACCAGTGCTACAATACCCAAAGGCAGATTGATAGCAAACAGCCAATGCCACGATGCTATCGACAAGACACCGCTGGCCACTGACGGACCTGCTGCTGCCGATATGGCGATGACCATTGCGTTAATGCCCATTCCGCGCCCTATCCGGTTCTTAGGATAAATCTGTCGTAACAATGCGGTGTTCACACTTGTGATGGCCGATGCACTGAACCCTTGAAATACACGGGCGGCGGTCAGTGTCCAGAAAGAATCGGACAATGCACACATCAGTGAAGTGATACAAAAGAAGGTTACGCCGAATATGAAGATTTTCCGGTAACCGAATATTTCGCCCAAAGACGAAAAGGAGAGTAGAGAGACTACGATAGCGAGCTGGTAGCCGTTGACAATCCAGGTAGACATGGAAGGTGAAGTACCGAAGTCGTGCGAAAGGGTAGGGAGGATTACGTTACTTATATTGATGTCGAGTACCGACATACATAGTGCGAAGGCGATGGCTACTATTGCCCACAAACGTTGTGGGAAGGGTAGCCCGTCTGTTTCGTCAACTTCTTGTCTGTTATCAACCTGAACGACCATAAAATCTTTTTATTTATTATAAACAAGCGGTGCTTCGCGGAGTTCGGCTCAGTCTGCGAAAATAAGTTTTTTTAGAATTTGTGTAGGTAGAAAATGACGCGAACAAGGAAACTTCTTTGTACCTTTGCACTCGTTAATTTTAGCAATCAATAACAAACAAGAAATTTATGGGAGGTTTTTTCGGAACAGTAGCCAAGGCAAGTTGCGTGGCAGATCTGTTTTACGGTACAGATTATAATTCGCATTTAGGTACAAAACGTGGTGGATTGGCTACGTACGACTCTGAAGGAGCCGTCTTTACCCGCTCCATTCACAACTTGGAAAGCACCTATTTCCGCACGAAGTTTGAAGACGAACTGGATAAGTTCAAAGGTAATTCCGGTATTGGTATCATCAGTGATACGGACCCTCAGCCACTTATATTGAATTCTCACCTCGGGCGTTTTGCCATCGTTACAGTCGCTAAAATAGTGAATCTCCAGGAGTTAGAAAAAGACCTTCTGGCGCAGAATATGCATTTCGCCGAACTCAGCTCCGGCAAGACCAATCAAACAGAACTTATCGCCCTCCTTATTATACAAGGCAAAACCTTCGTAGAAGGTATCGAAAACGTATTCAAGCATATTAAAGGCTCATGTTCCCTGCTGCTGCTTACCGAAGACGGTATTATCGCCGCCCGCGACCAGTGGGGACGTACCCCTATCGTTATCGGTAAAAAAGAAGGTGCTTATGCAGCCACGAGCGAGTCGAGCAGTTTCCCCAATCTGGACTACGAAATAGACCGCTACCTCGGACCGGGTGAGATTGTCCATTTGCGTGCCGATGGTGTGGAGCAGTTGCGCAAACCCAATGAAGAGATGCAGATTTGTTCGTTCTTGTGGGTGTATTACGGTTTCCCTACTTCCTGCTACGAAGGCAAGAATGTGGAAGAAGCGCGTTTTACGTCCGGCTTTAAGATGGGACAGACGGATGAATCTGAAGTAGACTGTGCCTGTGGTATTCCTGATTCCGGTGTGGGTATGGCTTTAGGGTATGCTGAAGGTAAAGGGGTGCCCTATCATCGTGCTATCTCCAAATACACTCCGACGTGGCCCCGCAGCTTCACTCCCAGCAAGCAGGAATTGCGTTCGCTGGTAGCGAAGATGAAATTGATTCCCAATCGCGCCATGCTCGAAGGCAAGCGCCTGCTGTTCTGCGACGACTCTATTGTCCGTGGCACGCAGTTGCGCGATAATGTAAAAGTATTGTATGAATATGGTGCCAAAGAGGTGCATATCCGCATCGCTTGTCCGCCGCTGATTTATAGTTGTCCGTTCGTTGGCTTTACGGCATCCAAGGGAGATTTGGAACTTATCACCCGCCGCGTTATCAAGGAGCTGGAAGGCGATGAGAACAAGAATCTTGAAAAGTATGCCACTACCGGATCTCCCGAGTACGAGAAGATGGTAGATGTGATCCGCGAGCGTTTCGGACTTTCTTCCTTGAAGTTCAATACGCTGGAAACCTTAGTAGAAGCTATCGGATTGCCTAAGTGTAAGGTGTGTACACATTGCTTTGATGGTAGCAGCCATTTCTGATTGACAAATTGTCGTTGATAAATAAAAAAGGGGCGTGAATTGCTTGGCAGTTCACGCCCCTTTTTTTACCTTTACGGCAGATAAATATGTTGTTAACTACTCAAAATAATAATGATATGACTTTAGTAGAACGTTTTTTAAAGTACGTAAGCTTCGATACCCAGTCGAATGAAGAGAGTGGAGTGACTCCGAGTACTCCGGGGCAAATGGTTTTTGCCAAGTATTTGAAAGAAGAATTAGAGTCCTTGGGCTTGGAGGAAATTTCGTTGGACGAGAACGGCTATCTTTTTGCCACGCTTCCTGCCAACACGGATAAACCGTTGCCTACCATCGGTTTCATAGCCCACATGGACACGAGCCCCGATATGAGCGGCAAAGATGTATCTCCGCGTATTGTAGAGAATTACGACGGTACGGACATTGTGCTCTGCGCTGAAGAGAATGTTATTCTTTCTCCTGCACAATTTCCCGAATTGCTTGATCATAAAGGTGAAGACCTGATTGTGACCAATGGCAAGACCCTGCTTGGTGCCGACGATAAAGCTGGTATTGCCGAGATCGTATCGGCTGTGGTTTACTTGAAGGAGCATCCCGAAATCAAGCACGGCAAAATTCGTGTCGGTTTCAATCCCGATGAAGAAATCGGTCTGGGTGCACATAAGTTCGATGTGGAGAAATTCGGTTGTGAATGGGCCTATACCATGGATGGCGGCGAACTGGGCGAACTCGAATTCGAGAACTTCAATGCAGCGGCTGCCAAGATAACCTTTAAGGGACGCAATGTACATCCGGGTTATGCCAAGCATAAGATGATAAATTCTATCCGTGTGGCCAATCGCTTTATGGCTATGCTTCCCAGCCATGAAACTCCCGAACATACCGAAGGTTACGAAGGTTTCTACCATCTTATCGGAATTACCGGTGACGTGGAGCAAACTACCGTTTCTTATATTATCCGCGACCACGACCGTGCCCGTTTTGAAAGTCGCAAGAAGGAAGTGGAACACCTTGTACGGAAAATCAATGCCGAATATGGCGAAGGTACTGCCATCCTCGATCTTCATGACCAATACTATAATATGCGCGAGCAGATTGAACCGGTGATGCATATCATCGACACCGCTTTTGCCGCCATGAAAGCAGTAGGCGTAGAGCCTCATGTAAAGGCTATCCGCGGAGGTACGGACGGTGCACAGCTTTCTTTCAAAGGTTTGCCATGCCCCAATATCTTTGCCGGTGGTCTGAACTTCCACGGGCGCTATGAGTTCGTGCCTATCCAGAGCATGGAGAAAGCTATGAATGTCATTGTGAAGATTGCCGAACTCGTAGCCAGCAAATAACTCATAACTTATAACTTCCAACTTAAATTTATTATCATGAAATCTACTCCATTTACCGAAAAACACATCTCGCTCGGTGCTAAGATGCACGAGTTTGCGGGATACAATATGCCTATCGAATATTCCGGCATTATTGACGAACATCTCACTGTTTGCCAGAGTGTCGGCGTGTTCGATGTTTCCCACATGGGAGAATTCTGGGTGAAAGGCCCTCATGCCCTGGACTTCCTGCAGAAAGTGACGTCCAATAATGTTGCCGCCCTCACTCCGGGTAAGGTTCAATATACCTGCTTCCCCAACGAAGACGGCGGTATTGTAGATGATCTTCTTGTCTATCATTACGAACCGGAGAAATACCTTCTCGTTGTTAATGCTTCCAATATTGAGAAAGACTGGAATTGGTGCGTTTCTCATAATACAGAGGGTGCCGAGTTGGAAAATGCTTCCGACCGTATGGCACAGCTTGCCGTGCAAGGGCCGAAAGCTATTCTTGCTTTGCAGAAACTGACTTCTATCAATCTCTCCGACCTTCCGTATTATACCTTTACGCATGGTGAGTTTGCCGGTGAGAAAGATGTCATTATTTCCAATACCGGATATACAGGTGCAGGTGGATTCGAACTTTATTTCTATCCCGATGCTGCCATGAAGATTTGGGATGCTGTGTTCGAAGCAGGTGCTGAGTTTGGCATCAAACCCGTAGGTTTGGGTGCACGCGATACGCTTCGCCTCGAGATGGGGTTCTGTTTGTACGGCAATGACCTGGATGATACCACTTCGCCTATAGAAGCCGGTTTGGGATGGATTACCAAGTTTACGGAAGGTAAGAACTTTACTAATCGTCCGATGCTGGAGAAGCAGAAGGCAGAGGGTACAGTCCGCAAGCTGGTAGGTTTTGAAATGGTGGATCGCGGTATTCCGCGCCATGGTTACGAATTGTACAATGCAGATGGTACTGCTATTGGTGTAGTTACTTCCGGTACAATGTCTCCTACTCGCAAGATAGGTATCGGTATGGGATATGTAAAACCCGAATATAGTAAGGTTGGAACTGAAATCTGTATTGATATGCGGGGACGTAAATTGAAAGCGGTAGTGGTAAAACCGCCGTTCCGCAAGTGATAATTACTAATAAGCAGATAGTGGTCAACTACTATCTGCTTATTGTTTCTTAGTGCGCTTTGTTCGCTAAATTCTATTTATTTTATCCAGCATTTGGCTTGCCCAACCTATTTCTTTCTTTGTCCATTCCTTTTCTTCCCCTTCTATACCCTGATCATGATATTCTGAAAGCCGGGTGATGTATTCTTTTAAGATATCGGCTGCTTTGGCTTGCTTGTTCATGCGCATCAGGAGCAGGACTCTTTGCTTGTATATGTCCAGGTTAGGACTGGTGCCTGCCAGTTCCTGAGCTTTGTCGAGCAGGGCGAGGCATTGGTTATTGATCTCTTCTGTATTCGACAAAGCCATCTGCGCCTTTACGTAAATGATATAGTCATTGTCCGTAGCAAACTTATTGTCCATGTTTTTGCTTATCAGTCGGGCAGCTTCTTTGTAGCGCTTATTGGCATAGTTCATGGCCGCATTGAAGGTGACGACATCGCTGGTAGCCCTGAGATAAGGCCGACTGCTCAGACTATGAGCTTCGCCGGACTTTTCGATACGTTTTTTCAGATTGCCTATGCTGCCATAGCGGGGAATATCGTCGCTGCGTTGTTGCAGACTATAGTAACCGATAATCTTGCCAAGGGCCGATGCCACTCCATCGGGATTATAGCCTTTGAATACCAATAAATCACGTGCTATCCGGTCGGATATGAACTCTTGTCCGGCTTTGTATTTCATACCCAAGCGGTCGGTTGCCGGGATACTCAGTAAAGATGCGATAAATCCGATATCGGAAACCAGGCTGACGGCATAGGCATTGTCGTCATCATTCCAATATGCTACGTCGAGGGCACCTTCGGAAGTTGCGGCAAAGACATCTGCCCAGAAGGCGGCACGTTTGGCGCGGCGTTCGGCGCGATAGATGTTGTCTACCTGGTGATCGAGTACGAAGTGCGACAGTTCACAGGCTATGACGGCGGCCAGTTCGTCTTCAGAGTCGAGGGTGCAAATAAGTCCCGTACTGATAACCATGGAGCCGTTGGGAAGCATAAAGGCATCCGGTTCAGGAGACTGTATGACACGTATATTCAGATTCTCCTTCCGTTTGGGATCGATGATGATGGAATTCAATTTGGCAAATACACCTTGTGCGTATGAAGTGAGATAATCGTCTTGATAGGCTATCTCACCCAATTTATCCAAGTAGTCCAGGCACTCCTCATCAATCTCCTGGCGCAACTTATTTTTGTATCCGCGTTTATTGAAGTATTCGTAGAGGTGATTTTTCAGGTAGACTTGCTGCCAGAACTCCTGGTCTGTTTCAGGAGCCGAGAGGCTGATTATTCCCGCTTCCTCTACTGGGATTGCTACTTGCATACCATTGAGCTCAATGGCATAACAGATATTGTTGCCATATTCGCTGGATTTTTTCATCTGCACTACCCGCCGGATAACGATAGGAGTTCCGGCCGGTACATTCTGGTACTCTTTCTTCAGTTCTCCTCTGACGGCGATGACGCCGCTTAAATCTTTCCTTGGTTGGGCGAATCCTGCCGTGATGCCAAGGATTGTCAACATAAGTAGGCTGGCAAATCGTTTCATGATTATTGTGATTTATGATTTTGATGATACAAAAATAGGAAAGGTTTTTCTCCCCTTCCTATCTTTTTTCCTATTCTATGGTAGGAATTCCCCTATAAATGAATGTATTACTCTTCGTTTCTCTCCGGTGCCGATTGCCGCAATGGATGCTCAACGACAAACAGACATCCCGGATGGTAATTGTCATCCAAATAGATACGTGCTCCAATGCGCTCTGCCAGGATGCGGCATAAAGCTAATCCGAGTCCGGCGCCGGGGACAAAGCTGTCTACTTTATAGAAGCGCTCGAATATTTTTTCTTTCAATTCGCTGCTAACGCCGGGACCTGTATCCCGTACATAGAAGTACAATTTTTCTTCTTTTTCATCCACTTCATATTTCAGTTCTACTTCACCGTTCGTTGTGAATTTCAGTGCATTATGCAGCAAGTTGCTGATTATTTGGTGAATGACATACTCATTGGAAGAGAATATCAGATTTGTATTTCCCGGAGTATAGAACAACTTTACACCCGGTTGGGTGTGTTCGGACATTTCGTGAATGATGGTACGGCAACAGGCGTCAACAGAAATATCTTCACATTGCAATGTTTCACTCTCGCTGTCGAGGTTAGCGATGTAGAGTATGTCGCTGATTATTTTCAATAAGTTGTCGCTGTTCTTCTTGATGGTACCACTGATTTCCTTGATTTCTTCCGGGCTCATTTGTATTTGCGAGAGGCATTCGGAGAAGCCTACAATGGAGTTCAGCGGAGTGCGTATTTCATGGTTCATGTTCTGTATGAAAGCAGTTTTAATAATTTGCGCCTGCTGTACTCTTTCATTGGCTTGTTTCAGTTCGTCGGTTTGCTTTTGCAGAATGCGGTTTACTTTCAGCTTGTGCAGGTAGAACTTTACTCCGATGACCAGGGTACATAGCAATACAAAAATGAGGACACACGCATAGATGAACTGAATATTACGCGCTTTCAGACTGGACTTTTGGGCTTCCAGTTCCAGTTTGTTCATGTTGTAACGGGTAGATAGCTCGTTGAGTTGCTGTCGCGTGTCTGCTTTGACGAGTGAATCACCCAATGTGGCATAG
This sequence comes from Bacteroides sp. GD17, assembly GCF_038448625.1. Taxonomy (NCBI): domain Bacteria; kingdom Pseudomonadati; phylum Bacteroidota; class Bacteroidia; order Bacteroidales; family Bacteroidaceae; genus Bacteroides; species Bacteroides sp. GD17. Next base: position 158,242 of record NZ_JBCEZS010000003.1, on the reverse strand, counting down.
GTATTCATCACATCAAAAGCTTCTTTGTATTTGCCTATTTCATATAGGTTGAATGCCATGTTGTGATACATCCTTTTGAGGTTGACCATATCGTGAACGCTTTTATAGTAGTGGGCTCCGGAATCTTGATAAGCGATGACGGTGGACATGTCGTTTTTGATCGTAGCATATTTTTCTTTGGTGTTGTACAGGTACATACGGGGGGTATTGGGGTACTCTTTGTACAAATCATCTATTTCTTTCATATACTTTTTCAGCGTGGAAGTGTCTTGGAGACTTGTGAATACATTGGCAGCCATATCTTTAATCATAGCAATAGTAACAGGCTTCATTAATGGTTTCCCATCAGAAAATGCATTGGCCAGCGAGTCCAGATGATAGAAAGTCTGCTTGGCCTCAGGCAGCTGTTTCATAAATTCTAAAATAGTTATGTAGTTGGCTGTCAGTGTACTGTATTCACTCCAGTATTTAAGTTCTTCGAACAGTTGCATGGCTTGCTCTATATAAGGTTTCGCCTTTTCATAATCTCCTTCAGTGCCGTAAAAGTCTCCTAAGACATTGAGGCTAAATGCTAAGCCAATTTTACTCTTTTTAGAATTGGCCTCATTATACATCTTATTTACTTCCTCTATTTCTTTCTGGTCATTTTGGGAGAATATAATGCTCATACATAAATAGTACCAGTTTCTATAGTAACCTTTTTCGTAATTCAAGCGTTGACAGATATCTTTGATGATAGGTGTGTACTTTTTTACGCTGTCCACATCACCTTGATAATAATGGAAGTAATTGCGATCTTGATACAAATAGTATAAATCAATATCACGGTTTCCTATTTGGTTATCGATCTTTTTTTTGATTTCGTTCCACCGTGATAGATAGGCAGCTCGCTGATAACGGTATTCTTTCAATTCTGCAAATATGGAAGGAATGGAATCCGGCTGGAATTCTATTGTTTTCTCCGCTCTTATCGGCGATGGCAATAAAAGGGTGAAGAATGTTATAATCAGAAATATGTAGCTTTTCATATTATTAGCATTGCACTGTGTTGTTAGCTTGCACGTGTATCATCTCTTTACAAAGATAGATAATAAAAGTAATAGGTGTATCTTTTATCCCAACAAAAAAGGGAGGCTTTTGTCAAAACCTCCCTTTTTTAGCTTTTAAGGCTATTTATTTCTTGCGGTTGCCGTAGCGGCTCATGAACTTATCAACGCGTCCTGCTGTATCGACCAACTTAGACTTACCAGTGTAGAACGGGTGAGAAGTGCTGGAGATTTCAAGTTTTACCAACGGATAAGTTTCACCTTCGAATTCAATAGTCTCTTTCGTGTTGCAAGTAGAACGAGACAAGAATACATCACCATTTGACATATCTTTGAATACTACCGGACGGTAATTTTCAGGATGAATACCTTTTTTCATTTCGATATTTGTTTTTAAAATTTATATTCTGTTACTATTTTGGTAATAAATAGTGTAATGGTCTTTTTCGAGCTGCAAAGATAATGGATTTCTCTGAAACGGGAAAAAAGTTTCAAGAAAAAATAGGTTTATCTCGTTTTATTTCTGATTTTTGCAGGGAATTAATCTTTTAAATTTATGAAGAAACTACTTATTTTATTCTCTTTCTTGCTCTGCATTACTACTTTGGGAGCACAGAATACGGAACGGGAACTGTATAGTGTCGCGTTCTATAATCTTGAAAATTTATTTGATACGATTCATGATGTCGGTAAGAATGATTATGAGTTCTTGCCTGATGGAAGTTATCAATGGACGGCGAAGAAATATGAAGCCAAACTGAAGAATCTGGCTAAAGTCCTCGGTTCTCTTTCGCGCGACCTGGTGCCGGAGGGACCGGCCTTTATCGGGGTGGCAGAGGTGGAGAATCGCAATGTGCTGACTGATTTGGTGAAACAGCCTGCTATTTCTAATTATGAGTTTGTGCATTATGAAGGACCGGACAAGCGGGGCATAGATTGTGCATTATTATATGATCCGAAACAGTTCAGCATTACTGACTCCAAATTGGTGCTTTCTACCCCTTTCCAAGGTGATACGGTGCACTTGACACGTGGTTTCCTGATTGTAGACGGGCAGTTGGCTGGAGAGCGTGTCTGCGTCATTGTCAATCACTGGCCGTCACGAGGAGCCCAGTCTCCGGTACGTGTACATGCTGCCAAGCAGGTGAAGGCGTTGAAAGATTCACTGATGCGTGAAGACAAAAAGCTGAAACTCATTGTGATGGGAGATATGAATGATGATCCTATGGATGAGAGCATGCAGGAACTTGGGGCACGTAAATATCCGAAGCAGGTGAAGAAAGGTGAGTTCTTTAATCCCTGGTGGGAAACATTGGAAGATAAAGGTGTAGGAACATTGCTTTATCGGGGTAAATGGAATCTGTTCGACCAGATTGTTATTTCAAAACCGCTGTTGAAGGCAAAGAAAGGATTACGTTATGACCATAACGAGGTGTTTATACGCGATTATCTGATTCAGCAGGATGGAAAATATAAAGGCTCTCCACTCCGCACGCACGGTGGAAGAACCTGGCTGAATGGGTACAGTGACCATTTGCCGACGATAATCTATTTGAGAAAATAAACAAAGTATCTGTCATTCAGAGCGAAGCGAAGAATCCCTTCACCCTTTACAAAGGAGAGTAGATTCTTCGCTTCGCTCTGAATGACAGATAGATATACTAGCTAATAAATAAAAACAAGGAAAGTGTTTTTACTTATTGATTACAAGCGTATTCAGTGAATTAGCCGGCAAAGAAGCCGTATAGTTATTTCCTTCAATATTGATAGTTACCTTTTGCTCTGTTCCTTCCGAATTTCCTGCAATCAATACAATACTTTTATCCGGATTGATAAAACACAGCGCATCTTTATAATTGCCATCCAACTCTATGCGCCGTGCGCCGGAAAGCACATAATGACTGGCATGCTTCATCACATAATATTCCGGAGTATAAGTATAGGTACGCGTAGAATCATCGACCACTACCAATGAATTTTGTGCCCACCCCCAGCGGCTGATACCGCCTTTCAAAAGCGATGTGTTCCAGTAAGTATATACCGATACGCCATTGTTGAGGTAATGTTTCATCAAATCCCATGAATGGAGGGCGCCTTTCCAGTCATTCTTTCCGTCGCCGCATTCTTGTTCCGTCTGATACAGTTTCATGTCCGGATATTTTTGGTATACTCCGGGAAGTGCATCTTTGCCGGCCCACTGAAAACCTACTCCTTTTATGTAGCGGGCGCAATCCTTATCCTGCAGAATCGTATCTACCAATGCCACATTCGGGCGCTCCATTGTTCCAAACATAACGTCTACTCCTTTAGCCTCCATGGCCGGTCCTAAATACTGACCGACGAATTTTGCCAGACCTTTGGCAGTCCAGCAACAACTTGGAAATATCTGAGCCGAATTGAATTCGTTCTGAGGCATTACGGCAAATATGTCTATGTTCTCGGCACGGTATGCATCGATGAATTTGGAGAAGTATAAAGCGTATGCTTCCATATACTTGTCATCCTGGATGAACATATCCGTACCTTCTGCACCTTGCCTGTCTTCCGGCAGTTCGTTGTCTATCACCTTATACATATAGGTGCTTTCGCCCGACTTTGCCCGGTCGCTGAGCTGGCGTGCTGCCGAGGGAGTGGAGCGGCTGGCATAGTGCTTGTTGTATTTCATCCACGTAGGCGGACACCAGGGAGAAGCCCATATCCGAATGTCGGGGTTGAATTGTTTGGCGGCATTGATAAACGGAATAAGTGTCTTCCGGTCGTTTTCTATTGAAAAGTTTTTCATCTCGAAATCGCCATCGGTTTCGTTGTATGAGTACCAGTCAATGGAGAAGTCATTGGCAGCTACCGGCATACGGCAGATTTTAAAGTTGGCTCCTGCACCCGGGGTGAACATTTCGTTTAAAATGTCTTCGCGTTCGTTGCTGTCCAGCAGGTTTAAGGAAGTCCATCCCAATTCGTTGAAGCAGGTGCCGAAGCCTTCAATGGCTTGTGCCGTTTGGGATGTATTGATTTTTATGACGTTCTCAGTCACCTCTTGTGTAATGTTACTTGTCGGAAGCGTCTGCCAGGGTTGCGAGTAAGTAGTACTGATCCATTCGCTGACTTGAGGCTGGGGCTGGCATGCAGTCAGAAGTCCAAGACAACATGCTCCTAATAGTGTAAGTTTGTTTTTCATAAGAATGTGGTTATTATTATATTCTCGTAATGTGGTTTCGGCTACAATGTTAATCAAAAAAGCCGGGAATGGCAAATATAATGACGCATAATGTAACATGGAGATTACAATATATTGTTAAATACCTGCAATAGCTTTGAAATAGATTTTATTTGAAGGGCAATATGCAATAATTTATCGTAGTCTTGCTATTCTTTTTAAAGGATAATGATTACTTTTGCGTAGAATTTTTATTCACTAACAATAAACTTTAAACAAAATGGTAAATTACAAAGATTTAGGACTGGTAAACACGAGAGATATGTTTGCTAAGGCTATTAAGGGTGGATATGCTATTCCGGCATTCAACTTCAACAATATGGAACAGATGCAAGCCATCATCAAGGCTGCTGTAGAAACTAAATCTCCTGTGATTCTTCAGGTTTCTAAAGGTGCTCGTCAGTATGCCAATGCTACTTTGCTGCGTTACATGGCTCAAGGTGCTGTAGAATATGCTAAAGAATTGGGTTGCGCACATCCTGAGATCGTTCTTCACCTCGATCACGGAGATACTTTCGAAACTTGCAAGTCTTGTATTGACTCTGGCTTCTCTTCAGTAATGATCGACGGTTCTCATCTGCCTTATGATGAAAACGTTGCTCTGACTAAGAAGGTCGTAGAATATGCTCACCAATTCGATGTAACTGTAGAAGGTGAACTCGGTGTATTGGCAGGTGTAGAAGACGAAGTTTCTTCTGACCACCACACTTATACTGAACCTGATGAAGTAGTAGACTTCGTTACTAAGACTGGTTGCGACAGCTTGGCTATCTCTATCGGTACTTCTCACGGTGCTTACAAATTCACTCCGGAACAGTGCCACATCGATCCGGCAACTGGCCGTATGGTTCCTCCTCCGTTGGCATTCAACGTATTGGATGCTGTAATGAAAGAACTTCCGGGCTTCCCTATCGTACTGCACGGTTCTTCTTCAGTTCCCGAAGAAGAAGTTGAGACAATCAACAAATATGGTGGTGCATTGAAGGCTGCTATCGGTATTCCCGAAGAAGAATTGCGTAAGGCTGCCAAGTCTGCAGTTTGCAAGATCAACATCGACTCAGACTCTCGTCTGGCTATGACCGCTGCTATTCGCAAAGTATTTGCTGAGAAACCGGCAGAATTCGACCCGCGTAAGTATCTGGGCCCGGCTCGTGACAATATGGAGAAACTGTACAAGCACAAAATCATCAATGTACTTGGTTCAGACAATAAGCTGGCTGAATAAGAGCTAAGTTTCCAATTATATTAAAAACAATTAGCCCTTGCAATATGAATTTATTGCAAGGGCTAAATTTTATTATTGCAAGAGGAAAATGATAATTTAGCGCAGCAAAGCTTTAGCGCAGCAAGCCTGAAAGGCTTTTATCTATTAGCCCAGGGCAACGCCCTGGGTAATAATGCACCTCTATCTCTGCGCCCTGAAAGGGCAAAAGCCCGTTATACAATCTTATGCCCTTTCAGGGCGTAAGGTGAAGGGGCGTTCTTAAACCCAGGGCGTTGCCCTGGGCTGATAGCTGGAAGCCTTTCAGGCATTGCTGCGCAAGTAATCCGAATGGAAACCTTGCTCCAGCGCTACGCTGGTAAATTCCCATTTATAATTCAATCACCAGCGATTCCCTCGGTGCCATCTTCAACTCTTCATCGAAAGCAATGGTCTTACCACTAAGGATATCTTTTCCTTGTTTGCTGTCTTTCAGCACTTCTTTGTAGAATTTCAAGGGTACGGTGGTTTCGGTATCTGTTCCGTTCAGCATCACGAATACGGTTTTGCCTTCGTATTGGCGGGCATAGGCATATACGCCGTTCTGAACCATGAACTGTACCATACTGCCTTTGGCAATGACATCGTTGCCTTTGCGCCAGTTCAATAAGGTCTTGTAGAAGTTATAGCAATCATTCTGTAGTTTGCTGCGTCCTTCGGTGGTCAGTGCAGTCTCTTTATCGTCGGCCCAGCCACCGGGGAAGTCCTTGCGGACGTAGCCGTCGCTTTTGCTCTTTACGCCATTCATCATGATTTCTGTTCCGTAGTAAAGTTGCGGAATACGGCGGGTGGTGAGTAGTAGGGTAGAGGCTTGTTTCAGCATCGGGAGGTTGTCGCCTTCGCCCAGGAAGCGGTCGGTGTCGTGGTTCTCGATGAAAGCCAGCACGGAAGCAGGGTTGGGGTAGAGGAAGTCGTAAGCAAAATTGTTGTATACACGATCCAGACCTTTGAACCAGGTTTCTGTCTCTTCTGTCTTGGCGATATTTATTTTGTCGAAGAAGCTGAAGTCCATAACGGTTTTCAGATTACTGTTCTTGGGGGCGGACAGTTTGGAATCCATTTGCCACCAGGCAGTGTAGGCAGGTTCGGTAACCCAGGTTTCACCTACGGTGTTGTAGTTGGGATATTCTTCGTTCAGTTCTTTCATCCAGTTGCTCATGGCGTCATAGTCTGCATACGGATAAGTGTCCATGCGGATGCCGTCGATGCTGGCGTACTCAATCCACCAGAAACTATTCTGAACCAGGTAGCGGTATACGTGCGGGTTCTTTTGGTTGAGGTCCGGCATAGCAGTTACAAACCAACCGTCGTTCATCTGGTCGAAGTCATATTTGGAGGTATAAGGATCTACATGCGGAGTCAATTTGAAGGAAGTCTGTACGAAGTTCTTTTCATGATCCGGGTTGTTGAACCAATCTTTAGAAGGCATGTCCTTGATCCAAACATGTTCTACGCCGCAATGGTTGAAGATCATATCCATTACAATCTTGATGCCGCGTGCATGAGATTTTTCAATCAACTGCTTGTATTCTTCGTTAGTGCCGAAACGCGGGTCTACTTTGTAGTAGTCGGTGGTGGCATAACCGTGGTAGGAACCGCCGGTCATATCGTTTTCCAGTACCGGAGTGAACCAGAGAGCGGTTATTCCTAAATCGGAGAAATAATCGAGGTGCTGTTCGATGCCGGCGAGGTCGCCGCCGTGGCGGGCATTGGGATCGTTGCGGTCTACTTTGTATTCGGCCATGCCGGGAATCTGGTCGTTGTCCGGATTACCGTTGGCAAAGCGGTCGGGCATCAGCAGGTACAGAGCATCGGAGGCATCGAAGCCTTTGTGCTCGCAACCTTTCTTGGCACGGGCCTTTAACTCATATTCCTTCACGAGTTTCTTCTTGCCTTCGGTGAAGGTAAGAGTCATCTTGCCGGGTTTTACGTCTTTGTCCAGTTTCAGATAAACCAGCAAATAATTGTTGCTTTCCAGCTTGACTGTACTGCTCAATGATACGCCCGGGTAGTTGACGGATACCGACGCATTTCCGATACCCTCGCCATACACCATCAATTGCAGTTCGGGATTCTGCATTCCGGCATACCAAAACGGAGGATCAATTTTGTTAACGTTCATAGCTGCATACGTGCTGAGGGAAAGTAGGATTGTTCCCAGAATTAAGAATACTTTTTTCATGATAGTCGTTTTACGGTTATTTTTGTGCTAATTTAAAACAAATAGCGGAGAAAGTTGGTCTTTCTCCGCTAACTATACTTTATTATATTATGCAAACGTTTTCAGTAACTCCTTATTTTATCGGAGCAACGTTGGCTGTATCGACTTTTCCTTTGAAGAAATCTTCCTTTTTCCGACGTTCCCGGATGTCTTTCAACCAGTTTTCGGCAGCATTATACCGATTGTTTTCTCCGATGATGGGTACTCCGTCACTATCTACTTCTTGTACGGCTCCCTTACCGCTCTTCGGGCGGGTTTTCAGATAGGCTTCCAGGCATTGCTCGGCTTTGGGAACATTCTTTAGTTGATAATAATAGACGAAGGCGGCGTCGTATAGCAGTTTATGATTGTTCCGGTCGTATTCATTGTATTGCTCCAGGAGGGTATTTGCTTGTTCCTGGAATTGGAATGCCATTTTGTAGCAGTCTGCAAGTCCCACATAGAGGCGTGACATAACGCTGTCGCCGGGCATGGCTATGTTGACGGCTGTTTTCAGATATTCCACACCTTCATCTTTCCACGAAGTCTTGGAGCAGGCGCGTCCCAGATAGTAGAGCACGTTGATGTTGGTGCCGTCATCCTTGAGAGCCCGTTCCAGCAAGTCGTGTGCCGGGTAGAAGTCTTCGATGGCATAGTAGCTGATTCCGGCGTAAAAGCAGGTCTGGAAGGTGCTGTCTTGCTCTTGAAGCAGTTGTTCGTACCTTTCTATTGCCTTTGGATAGTCTTTGTTCAGGCAGTAGGCTTGCGCATTGACACGATTCACGAGGATGTTGGTGGAGTCTATGGTGCGATATTTTTCTGTTATTTCTATCGCATCTTCAAGCTGGCGTCCTGCCACATATATATTTCCGAGTTTGGCAGCCGACAGATAATCTTCAGGGTATCTTCTCTGTATATCCTGGTAGGCTTCTATTACACGCATAATTTCGGAATTGTCGTAGACGTGACTCATGCTTTCAGCCCTTAGGTGCAGCACATAGGCAGAACTGTCTTTCTCTGCCAGCAGGTTACTTTCTTCCAGAGATTCCTTGTATCTTTTCATGCCCATCAGCAGGCTGATGTATTGGAGGCGTACATATTTATTGTCCGGATTCAGTTTTAATGCGCTTTGGTAATAATCCAATGCTTCTCTGTATTTAGCCAGAGATTTACTACATTCGGCAGCTTCAATATAAGCACGGGGATTCAAAGAATCTTGCGCTACGATTTCCTGGAATACCAGTAAAGCCTTGTCATTGCTTCCTAAACCTTTCAATGCTTTCCCTTTTTGGTAGAGCAGTGGGATAGTCGGCGTTTCCTGTTCAATGAGGGACAGTGCCGTTTCGTAATCATAATTAGCCATTGCTTCCTGAATAGGGTTGATATTCTGTGCTGCCAGGAAGGAGCAACAAGCGCTGAGACATAAGGAGATAAGAAGTTTTCTCATATTATTTGTCTTTAGAGTGTAGTAAAACTGCGTGCAAGTTACTAAAAAGAATGAATTTACGAAATAATCGTAATGTGTTTTAGATAGATTAACGAATAAAAGAAGCGCCCTTCCCGTAAAGGAAAGAGCGCTTCATATTGTATTTATTAATTCCGAATGCGGCTACATCAAGAATCCCAGCAAGATACCGGCTGCTACGGCAGAACCGATTACACCTGCTACGTTCGGACCCATAGCATGCATCAGCAAGTAGTTCGTCGGGTCGTATTCCAAACCAACTACCTGAGAGATACGTGCAGAGTCGGGCACGGCAGATACACCGGCATTACCGATCAACGGATTAATCTTGTTGCCCTTCTTCAAGAAGATGTTAAAGAGTTTCACGAAGAGTACACCGGATGCAGTGGCAATAACGAATGACAATGCACCGAGACCGAAGATCTTGATTGAATCCAGTGTCAGGAACTCAGATGCTTGTGTAGAAGCACCTACCGTCAGACCGAGCAGGATGGTGATCGTATCAATCAACGGACCACTGGCAGTATTTGCCAAACGACGTGTCACACCACTTTCTTTCAACAGGTTACCGAAGAACAGCATACCCAGCAAAGGCAGACCGGACGGTACCAGGAACGTAGTAAGCAACAGACCTACAATCGGGAATATTACCTTCTCCGTATGAGATACAACGCGCGGCGGTTTCATGCGGATGAGACGTTCGTTCTTACTGGTCAGCCATCGCATGATAGGCGGTTGTATCACCGGTACCAACGCCATGTATGAGTAGGCTGATACCGCAATAGCACCCATCAGGTTAGGAGCCAGCTTGGAAGAAAGGAAGATAGCGGTCGGACCATCGGCACCACCGATGATACCGATTGCACCGGCTTGCATCGGATCGAATCCTATTGCAAGGGCAATCATATACGCACCGAAAATACCGAATTGGGCGGCAGCACCTACCAGCATCAGCTTCGGGTTCGATATCAAGGCGGAGAAGTCCGTCATGGCACCGATACCCAGGAAAATGAGTGGCGGATACCAGCCGGAGGTTACTCCCTGATACAGAATGTTAAGTACAGAACCTTCCTCATAGATACCCACTTTCAGTCCGGCATCCATATTGAAGGGGATATTACCGATGAGCATACCGAAACCGATAGGAATCAGCAGCATCGGTTCAAATTCCTTGGCAACAGCCAGGTATATGAAGAACAAACCTACCAGGAGCATGACGACGTGTCCCACCGTTGCATTGGCAAAACCCGTATAAGTCCAGAAGTCGGCAAGGTTGTTTCCTAAAAATGTGATAAATTCTCCCATATTATTCAATAATTACGAGGTCAGTACCTTCGAGAACCGAATCTCCTTTACTTACATTAATAGCGGTAATCTTACCATCCTTGTCGGCATTGATATTGTTTTCCATCTTCATTGCTTCCAGAATGATGATGACTTGCCCTTTTTTCACTGTATCGCCTACATTAACCTTAATGTCGAGGATTACACCGGGCAGCGGAGACTTCACGCCGGACTTGCCGGTAGAAGCTGCAGCAGGCTTAACAACCTGAGTGGTAGGAGCAGCCGGAGCAGTGGAAACCGGACGAACTACCGGTTTCATGGCTACTTTCGGTGCCTTCTCCATTTCAACCTTATAGGGCGTACCGTTCACTTCTACATGAGCGATATTATCTTCAATATCTCCAATGGCAACCTTATATGTGTTACCGTTAATTTTATATTTATATTCTTTCATCGTTTTATCTTTTTATAGGTAACTTTACTTTCTGTGAGGGGTTTCACGCAATGTATAAATCTTGGAACTCCACGGTGAATAGCTGCGTTTTACGCGGGTGATGGTAAGCACAGTATCTTCCACATCGTGTACGTCGCTCTGCATTTCGTGCATAGCCATGGCAATGGCAGCGAATACTTCGCCCGGAGCCTGACCTAATTGTTTTTCCTTGGCTTCTTGCTTGTCGGTGATACCTTTTGCCTTCATGGCATTGCGTGCGCTGAGGCTTACAGATACCTTGCCTACAATTTTGAAGGAAAGGAAAAGAAGAATCAATCCGCAGAATACCACACTCATAGCAGAAATAGCCATACCGATACCTACACTGTCATGCTCTTCAAACTTTTCCATCTTGGCATTGCTGTCGATGGTTTTGTTATTAGTGCTCGGAGTCACATATTTATCTTCACTTGCACCCTTCACTTCCCAATTCTCGGCTGCATCGCTGACGCGAGCATACGATTGGTTAGCTTTCAATGTACCGGCAGGTATTGTAACCTGGTCCAACAGTTTCTTACCGGAGTCATATAAACCAATCCAGTTAGAATTTTGGGCGTCCAGCTTGAAATTGGTGTGGAATGTACCCCGTTTGGGTTCTCCATCAGCCCAGAACAATGCATGCTGACGAGGTTTTACCACAGTCAGGATGTCACCTTTAGGGATAAAATAACTGATTGTGTCGCCCGGCTGACTACTGCACTTCAAGTAGCAACCCGCAAGGTCGGCACTACCGAATGATCTGTTGAATATTTCAATCCATGCGTTGTGCAAGCCGTAGTCATCCTGGAAGTTGCTTTCATTTTCAATCAGCACTTCATTCAGCAACAACTTGTTGTTCGATCTCTGCTCCTTACAGGAAGAGCAGAAGCCTAACACCAGCATCAATGAAAGGAATATTCCGATTTTTGTTTTATTCATAATCGTTCTTGTTTTAATGTAAAAAGCCTGATTACAAAGGAATATTACCATGCTTCTTAGCCGGGTTAGTCAATTTCTTAGTTTGCAACTGTTGCAGGGCGCGGATGATGCGGAAACGTGTGTTACGCGGTTCGATAACATCGTCAATGTAACCATACTTGGCTGCATTATAAGGATTAGCAAACAACTTGGTGTATTCGGCTTCTTTTTCTGCGAGGAATTGTGCCGGATTCTCCTGTTCTTTGGCTTCGCGGGCATACAATACTTCTACGGCACCTGCACCACCCATTACGGCGATTTCGGCAGTAGGCCATGCATAGTTCATGTCACCACGGAGTTGCTTACAGCTCATCACGATGTGAGAACCACCGTAAGACTTACGCAGCGTGATAGTTACTTTAGGTACGGTAGCTTCACCGTAAGCATACAGCAACTTGGCACCGTGCAGAATTACACCGTTGTATTCCTGGCCGGTTCCGGGGAGGAATCCCGGTACGTCTACCAATGATACGATAGGAATATTGAAGGCGTCGCAGAAACGAACGAAGCGTGCACCCTTGCGAGATGCGTTGCTGTCGAGTACACCTGCCAGATATTTGGGCTGGTTGGCAACGATACCTACGGACTGGCCGTTGAAACGGGCAAAACCGATAATAATATTCTTGGAATAGTCTTTTTGGATTTCGAGGAACTCGCCGTTATCCACGATAGCACCGATTACTTCGTACATATCGTACGGCTTGTTCGGGTTATCAGGAATGATTTCGTTCAAGGAGTCTTCCAGACGGTCGATGGGGTCTGTACAATCTGCATAGGGAGCTTCTTCCAAGTTGTTTTGAGGAATATATCCCAGCAATCTGCGAATCAGAGCCAAACCTTCTTCTTCTGTCTTGGCAGTGAAGTGAGTAACGCCGGACTTCGTAGAGTGAACGCTTGCACCACCCAGGTTTTCCTGGCTTACATCTTCACCGGTTACAGTCTTCACAACCTTCGGACCGGTAAGGAACATATAAGATGTACCTTCCATCATCAGCGTGAAGTCCGTCAAAGCAGGAGAGTAAACAGCACCGCCGGCACAAGGACCGAAGATACCGGAAATCTGCGGGATAACACCGGAAGCAAGGATATTGCGTTGGAAGATTTCAGCATAACCTGCCAGAGCGTTGATACCTTCCTGGATACGTGCACCACCCGAGTCGTTGATACCGATACAAGGAGCACCCATCTTCATGGCTTGGTCCATAATCTTACAGATCTTCAAAGACATGGTTTCGGACAGAGAACCTGCAGAAACGGTAAAGTCTTGTGCAAAGATATAAACCAGACGGCCTTCGATAGTACCGCAACCGGTTACCACACCATCACCGGGATAGTGCTTCTTTTCCATGCCGAAGTTCGTGCATCTATGCTCTACGAACATATCCATTTCTTCGAAACTACCTTCATCGAGAAGCATGGCTATGCGCTCGCGAGCTGTATATTTACCTTTCTCGTGTTGCTTGGCAATCGCTTTTTCACCACCACCCAGACGTGCAGCGGTGCGGCGGTCTATAAGCTCTTTAATCTTTTCAAGTTGATTACTCATCTTACTTAAATTTATGATTTATAATTTTTGATTTATGATTTTGGGATTTATGATCTTAAATCATAAATCTTACGGCTTTTCGCAAAGTTCGGTCAATACACCGAGAGTTGATTTCGGGTGCAGGAATGCGATATTCAGACCTTCTGCACCTTTACGGGGAGCTTTGTCGATGAGGCGGATGCCTTTTTCTTCAACTGTGGCCAAAGCATTGGCTACTCCATCCTCTACTGCGAATGCCAAGTGGTGCATACCGCCGTTGCCATTGTTCTTTTCGATGAACTTGGCAATTGTACTTTCGGGAGAAGTCGGTTCCAGCAATTCGATTTTTACATCGCCTACTTTCAGGAAGGCAGTTCTAACTTTCTGGTCTTCTACTGTTTCAATGTTGTAGCACTTCAGACCTAAAACGTTTTCATAATACGGAAGGGCCTCTTCGATGCTCTTAACAGCGATGCCCAGATGCTCAATGTGTGAAATCTTCATAACTATATAAATTAATGTTGGTATTGATTCCTTTTTAAAGGGTGTAAAGTAGCGCAAAGAAAGAGATTTCTTCTAAAATAAAGAAATTTTTCGTCAATTAATTAATGGTTAATTGGAGTTTGGAAAGCTTTTTTTAGACTTTTGTTAGTTACATCGTCCGCTAACGAACATTCCTACTGTCCGAAAATGAACACTTTCCCCCTTGTAGTACCTCTCCAGCCAGTTGGCACACTCTTTGCTTTTCTATTCCCGATAATTTTAAAGACCGAACATGAAAAAGAATATTTTACTCGTAGCTTGTTTTTTGATGCCGTTGGCAACCATGGCACAGAATGATACCTTGGAACATGAACGCGACATAACTTTGGCTGAGGCCATCGCTTTGGCGCGTACGCAGTCTGTAGATGCTGCTGTGGCGCTGAATGAATTGAAAACAGCCTATTGGGAATACCGTACATTCCGCGCAGACTTATTGCCGGAGGTGAATTTTACCGGTACACTGCCTAATTATAAAAAGTCGTACAGCACTTATCAGAATTCCGATGGTTCCTACACCTTTGTCCGTAACAATACGATGGAACTGGACGGTCAGCTTTCTGTAGACCAGAACATCTGGATTACGGGAGGTAAGCTGTCGTTAACCTCTTCGCTCGATTACATCAAGCAATTGGGTTCCGGTGGAAGTAAGCAGTTCATGTCTGTCCCTGTGAGCCTTGAATTGACGCAGCCTATTTTTGGTGTGAACAACCTGAAGTGGAATCGCCGTATTGAGCCGGTGCGTTATGCCGAGGCAAAAGCAGCTTTTATTTCGGCCACGGAAGAAGTGACCATGAAAGCCATCACCTATTTCTTTAACCTGCTGCTGGCGAAAGAAGCCCTTGCCACGGCGCAACAGAATAAGGTGAATGCCGACCGCCTCTATGAAGTGGCGATAGCCAAACGAAAGATGGGGCAGATTTCGGAGAACGACTTGCTGCAACTGAAATTGAACTCCCTGCAGGGAAAGGCCGATGTGACTGAAGCCGAAAGTAATTTGAACGCCAGGATGTTCCAGCTCCGTTCTTTCCTTGGAGTGTCCGAACAAGAGATTTTGAGACCGGTATTGCCCACTTCAGTTCCCGATATTAAAATGGAGTACGACCGCGTATTGAACAAGGCGCTGGAACGCAACTCGTTTGCGCAGAACATTCGTCGCCGCCAGTTGGAAGCCGATTATGAGGTGGCTACGGCAAGAGGTAATCTGCGCAGTGTAGACCTTTTTGCCAGTATCGGTTATTCGGGCCAAAACCGCGAGTTTTCATCCGCCTATAGAGACTTGCTCGATAATCAGATTGTAGAGGTAGGCGTTAAGATTCCTATTCTCGACTGGGGAAAACGTCGCGGAAAAGTGCGGGTGGCCAAGAGTAACCGCGAAGTGGTTCTGTCCAAACTCCGTCAAGAACAGATGGACTTCAATCAGGACATCTTCCTGCTGGTAGCCAATTTTAATAATCAGGCACAGCAGTTGGGCATTGCCGAAGAAGCGGATGTGATTGCCGAAAAGCGTTACCAGACCAGCGTTGAAACGTTTATGATCGGTAAGATCAGTACACTGGATTTGAACGATGCGCAGAACTCCAAGGATGAAGCCCGCCAGAAACATATTTCCGAACTTTACTATTTCTGGTACTATTTTTATCAACTCCGCAGCCTGACGCTTTGGGATTTTGAGCAGAATACGGAATTGGAAGCTGACTTTGAAGATATCATAAGAGGATAATTTTTACCACAGATACTGCCACTTTTTAAAATAATCAGTGTTAATCTGTGCAATCTGTGGTTAAATTACTATTTTTGCAGGAAAACCAAACTGCAAATCGATATGATACTGATAATAGACGATGATAGTGCGGTGCGCTCTTCCCTTAGCTTTATGCTGAAGCGTGCCGGGTATGAAGTGAAGACAGCTCCCGGACCCCGCGAAGCCATGGACATTGTTCGTGCCGAGGCTCCTGCGTTGATATTGATGGATATGAACTTCACTCTTTCCACCACCGGAGAAGAGGGACTTACCTTATTGAAGCAAGTAAAAGTGTTCCGTCCCGATGTGCCCGTTATCCTGATGACAGCATGGGGAAGCATCCAGCTTGCCGTGCAAGGCATGCAGGCGGGAGCATTCGACTTCATCACTAAACCTTGGAACAATGCCGCCTTGCTGCAACGCATCGAAACAGCCCTTGAGCTGACTGCTGCTCCAAAGGACGTGCCGGAAGAACAAGCCACCACTCTGAACCGCAGCCATATCATCGGCAAGTCCCAAGGACTGATGGAAGTGCTGAACACCGTAGCGCGCATAGCCCGCACCAATGCTTCCGTACTGATTACGGGCGAGAGCGGAACCGGTAAGGAATTGATTGCCGAAGCCATCCACATCAACAGCCAACGGTTGAAGCAGCCTTTTGTAAAGGTCAACCTCGGCGGTATCTCGCAGAGTTTGTTCGAAAGCGAAATGTTCGGCCATAAGAAAGGTGCATTTACCGATGCCAGCGCCGACCGTATCGGCCGTTTTGAGATGGCAAACAAAGGAACTATTTTCCTGGATGAGATCGGTGACCTCGATCCGTCCTGCCAGGTGAAACTGCTGCGTGTGCTGCAAGACCAGACCTTCGAGGTGCTGGGCGACAGCCGTCCCCGCAAGGTCGATGTACGTGTAGTATCGGCCACCAATGCCGATTTGCGCAAGATGGTTTCCGAACGTACCTTCCGTGAAGACCTTTTCTATCGTATCAACCTGATAACCGTGAAACTTCCTTCCCTGCGCGAGCGCCGCGAAGATATCCCTTTGCTGGCACGTCACTTTGCCGACCGCCAGGCCGAAGTAAACGGTTTGCCCCGCACGGAATTCTCGGCAGATGCCTTGAACTTCCTTTCACGGCTGCCCTATCCGGGTAATATCCGCGAACTGAAGAACCTGGTGGAGCGCACAATCCTGGTCAGCGGCAAGTCGGTGCTGGATGCTGCCGATTTCGATGCCCAATACCTGCGCCACGACGAACCGGTAAAAGCCGCCGAAGGAACTTCGTTTGCAGGCATGACGCTGGACGAAATAGAGCGCCAGACTATTCTGCAAGCATTGGAGCAGCATAAAGGAAATCTCAGCCAGGTAGCTGTATCGCTGGGCATCAGCCGCGCTGCTCTTTACCGCCGCTTGGAGAAATACAACATAACGGTGAATGACTAATAACTGAAAATCGTGCGCATCAAATTCTTCTTTTTCATACTCGTCCTCTTTCTGCTCGGTCTGAGTGGGGCATTGATTCATTTGCTGGGGGGAGTGAGGCCTATGTACCTGTACATATTGGAAGGGGTTATTCTCTTTATCCTCATTTATCTGATTGTGTTCTATAATAAGATAGTGAAGCCGATGAACACAATCGGTAGCGGTATGGAATTGTTGCGCGAGCAAGACTTCAGCAGCCGGCTCAGCCAGGTGGGGCAGTATGAAGCCGACCGTATTGTGAATATCTTCAACCGCATGATGGAGCAGCTCAAGAATGAGCGGCTGCGTATGCGCGAACAGAACCACTTCCTCGATCTGTTGATTGAGGCATCCCCGATGGGAGTTATCATCACGACATTGGACGGCGAACTGTCGCAACTGAATCCGATGGCGATACAGATGCTCGGTGTCCGCCTGGAAGAGGCGTTGAACAAGCAGTTGGAGCAGGTGGACTCTCCGTTGGCGGCAGAGTTGGCGGCTATTCCTAAGGATGAAACGTCCGTAGTCCGCCTCAATGATGCGAACATCTATAAATGTACCCACTCTTCTTTTATCGACCGGGGCTTCAAGCATCCTTTCTTCTTGATAGAGCGCATGACGGAAGAAGTGATGAAGGCGGAAAAGCGTGCTTACGAGAAGGTGATCCGCATGATAGCCCATGAGGTGAACAATACAACGGCCGGAATTACCTCCACGCTCGACACTGTGGAGCAGGCGCTTTCTACCGAAGAAGGTATGGAAGATATCTGCGACGTAATGCGTGTCTGCACGGAGCGTTGCTTCTCCATGAGCCGTTTCATCACCCGCTTTGCCGATGTGGTGAAGATACCCGAACCGACCTTGTCGCCCGTTCAGCTGAATGACCTGGTGTCTATGTGCAAGCGCTTCATGGAAGGAATGTGCAACGACCGTAAAATAAACCTCGTTCTGGAGTGTGACCCGGCAGTTGGAATCGTCCAGCTCGATCCATCCCTCTTTGAGCAGGTGTTGGTGAATATCATCAAGAATGCAGCCGAGAGTATAGAAGGTGCTGCCGGAGAGACCGATAAACAAGGCGAAGTAATAGTAAGGACCACTGCCCCCGCTTTGGTAGAAGTCGTTGACAATGGTCCCGGGATAAGCAAGGAAGCCGAAGCTAAACTCTTCAGCCCCTTCTTTTCCACCAAGCCGAACGGGCAGGGAATTGGCCTGGTGTTTATCCGGGAAGTCTTGAGTCGCCATGGTTGTACGTTCTCCCTGCGTACTTACAAAGATGGGTTGACTCGCTTCCGCATACTATTTCCATAAATTATCATTTACTTTCTTTCCAACTTTTCGCGTATTCGTCCAGGATTCTCTTGATTCCTTGCCCGATAACGACGTAATCCTTCTCGTTCAGGTTGGCGAGCGAGGCGCGTATGCTCCATTCGGGACCATCGAAACCGCCGCCGTTCAGCAATACCAAGGAGGTTTCTTTGGCAAGTCGGAAGACAACATTCAGCGGACTGTAGGTACGTGTCAGATATTCTACAAAGTCGTCTCCGTAGAGCTTCTTTGCCCAAACCAGCATATCAATTTCAGTGTAATAACCTACTCGCAGAGGATCTTCTGCCAATGTGAAACCGGTGTTATCCCAAAGGGCATGCAGTCGGCGGCGGATAATTTCCTGCATCTTTTCTTTATATTTGTTCTCTTTGTCCAGCAGGGCGAAAGAGGCAAAAAGGCTCATTTGTATCTGTTGGGGCAGTGATAGTCCGGCGGTGTGGTTCAGCGCTACCTGGCGGCTGTCGGCTACCATGCGGTCGATGAACTTCAATTTCTCCGGGTGCAGGGTGAGGCTGGAATAGCGGCGGTTGAGTACCTCCCGTTTTTCTTTCGGCAGGCGGGATATTTGCCGGTCGAAGACATTGAACTCGTGCAGGGCAATGACGGCATTCCGCCAGCCGGTAGCACCGAAGTACTTGGAGAATGAATAAACGCAAAGCGTATTGTAGGGCAGTTCCGCCATGAAGGAGCGGAAGTGGGGGCTGAAAGTGCCATACACATCGTCGGTGATAATCATCAGGTTGGGGTTGTCATCGCGGACAATCTTTACGATACGTTCCATCGTTTCGGGGTTGAGGGCATAGCTGGGCGGGTTGCTGGGATTGGTGACGAAGAGGGCTTTGATGGCCGGATTTTTCAGACGGTCGATGTCTTCATCGCTATATTGCCAGAGGTGCAGACCGTCGGGGCTCATGCGGTTGGCATGCAGTTTGGTTACCCGGAACTGGTAGCGGTCCAGCTGTGGAATCTCAATGTAGGGTGTAAAGGCGGGAACCATGAGGGCGATGCCGTCACCCCGGTTCAGCAGGAAGTTCTCTTGCAACGAGTCGAAGAGGTAGCACATGGCAGCGGTTCCGCCTTCGGTGGCAAAGAGGTCGAAGATGCCGCGCGGAGGGCGATTGTCGCACATCTCTTGGTTCAGATAGTCTTGCACCAGTAACTCGGTGAAGTGCAGGATGCGGTCGGGTACGGGGTACTGGTCGCCGATAACACTCTCGGCCCATTCGTGTATAAGGCTGTCCGGGTCGGCGGCATGCTGCATCAGCAGGTAGTTGTAGGTTTGTTCCAGCAGTTTGGCACCGGCGTCGGCAGCGTGCTTTTTGAGGAATGCTTCAAAGCGCGAAGCGATACCCTTTTGTTCGGGAATGCCGGCAATGCCTTCGGGCAGGTTCATGACGCGGCGACACTCTTCCAGCCCGAATTGTCCCAGCAGGAAGAAAGCTTCGCGTGGGGTGGTGGCTATCCAGTTCGGATTACCGCGCCCGGCGTTCAGCAGGATGCGGGCGGTCTTCTTCAGACTTTCGTCTGCCATATCGATGAGGCGGTTTTTCAGTTCAAAGGGACTGATGCTCTCCATCTTCTTTTCTAAAAGTTTTGTATTCATTATGTTAAGGTTTAGGTGAAAAGATACTAATAATTAATCGTTCGACATTTGTTTTCTATTCGTTCGACAACTGTCATCTATTCGTTCGACAGCTGTCGGACGATAATTCGACAATTGTCGAACGAATAGTTTTTAGCATCCGGGGAATTAGTTTCCTGTCTTTTGCCGATTTGTTTCTTACCTTCTTTAAATCAGCAGTACGATGACCACTCCCCATATTATTAATAAGGTGTTGCCTACGGCATACGTCACTGTATATCCCAGCGCCGGTGTTTCGCTTTCCACTGCATCCTGCACCGCACCCAGCGCGGCGGTTGTGGTACGGGCTCCTGCGCAAACTCCCAAGGCTATGGCCGGATGGAATTTAAAGACATACCTTGCCAGCACCAGCCCGATAATCAGCGGCAGGGTAGTGGCAACTGCCCCTACCAGGAACAGGCTGAGGCCGACATCGCGGAAACCTTGCACGAAACTCGGTCCGGCCGAGATACCCACTACGGCAATGAACATATTCAGTCCCACATTATTCAGCACCCATTGCGACGGCTCCGGGATGCGTCCGAACGTGGGATGCTTGCTGCGCAGCCATCCGAAGACCAGTCCGGCTATCAGTGCGCCGCCGCTTGTGCTCAGGCTGATAGGTACACCGCCGATATGGATGGCCAATGCACCGAACAATCCTCCGATGAGAATGCCCAGTCCCACGAATATCATATCCGTCTGATTGGTGGGACGGTCTATGTAGCCCAACCGTTTGGCAGCTGTTTCCACTTCCTGACGGGTCCCTACTACCTCTATGACGTCTCCCGCATCTACAACGGTTCGCGCCAGGACAGGGATGTCTATTCCGGCACGCTTGATGCTCCGGATGCTGACTCCATGCATAAACTTCTCTCTACGGATGGCTGTCACCGTCTTTCCGGCAAAAGTTTTGCGGGTTACCATCACGGGCAGCCTTTCTGCCGGGAAGTCGAGCAGTTGCAAGTCCAGTACTTCCGGGCCTATCCAGTCTTCTTCGCCGATGACGTACTCGCGGCGTCCGCTCAGCACTACTTCATCTCCCTGCTCTATCTGTATATTGGGGCTGACTTCCGTGATGACTCCCGATTTGCGGAGGCGTTCTACGAAGAGGCGCTTGCCGTTTCGCTGGAAGTAGACTTCCAAGTCGATGACTCTTTTCCCTTTCTCGAACCATTCGTTCTCAACCCGATAGGCGCGGAAGGTGACGGGGCGGGCTGCCGGCATAAATCCGGGTTCGTCGGCCTGGGAATTTCCCATTTGGGCTTCCAACTCCTTGCAGGCGGCTTTCACCTTTTCCAGCCCTCCCAGCATTTTCGGTCCGATGGAGGACAGCACCCATGCCGAACCTGCCGTACCGAAGATATAGGTTACGGCATACGATACGGGGATGATGTTGACATAGCTCTGCCGTTGCGCTTCGTCCAGTCCCATGTTGGCCATCGTATCTTCGGCTACCCCTATCACGGCGGAGATGGTTTGCGAACCTGCCAGCAATCCTGCCGCTTCGCCGGGATTGTAGCCCATCAGCAGGGCGAGCAACCAAGTGACTACCAATACCGATACACACATCAGCACTGCAAATCCAACTTGAGGCAATCCGTCCTTCTTGAGCCCGCGGAAGAACTGGGGGCCTACTTTATAACCCACGGCAAAGAGGAAAAGCAGGAAGAACACCGACTTTATAGGACCCGGTACGGCAATATTCAGTTGCCCCACCACCACGCCGACGAGCAATACACTGGTGACAGTGCCCAGCGTAAATTTGCCGATACGCAGTTTTCCCAGCCAGAACCCCAGGAAGATGGTGAGGAAAATGGCTAATTCGGGACGTTCCCTGAGCTGATTGAAAATCCATTCCATAATTAAGCTGTTTAGGTTTATATAGGTTAAATTAGATGCTTCTTAGGGCGTCGTTTCGCTATAGAACGGCTTTTAACAGGAAGTGTTTTGAAGAAAAGGCGTTTTTTAGAACATTTATTCCGCAAAACCGAGCATAAAGAAAAAGTTTTCTTCCGTACCTTTGCGGCCTAAATATAGGTAAAAAGAGGTATGAAATTATTTTTTAAGGTATTTCTACTCATTCAGCTATTCATTCTGCCATTGCGGGCACAATATATGGTGCAAGGCGTTGTTACCGACTCGTTGACAAAGGAGCCATTGCCTTATACGTCAGTTTATCTGAAAGGAACCACAGAAGGAGGTATGACCGACAATAACGGTCGTTTCTCTTTTAAAACGTATCGCCCGGAAGCCATGCTGGTCATTTCGGCTGTGGGGTACAATGAATATGCGCGTCTGATTCATCCGGCGCGTGCTTCGCGTTTCAACGTGGCTTTGTCGCCGGCTACTTATGCTTTGGACGAAGTGGTAGTGAAGCCGAAGCACGAGCGGTACCGGAAAAAAGACAATCCGGCCGTGGAGTTTGTACGGAAGATGATAGAGCATCGGGATGACTATTCGCCCAAGGAGCGTGACTTCTGGCAACGCGACCGTTACGAGAAGATGACTTTTGCCATTAACAATTTTGACAGCGTGAAGCAGCAGAAGTGGCTTTATCGCAAATTCAAATTCTTGACGGACTATGTCGATACTTCGGCCGTAACGGGCAAGCCGGTGTTGGCTGTCTCCAATCGCGAACTGCTGGCTACGGACTATTACCGCAAATCTCCGCATAGCGAGAAGCAATGGGTGCAGGCACGCAGGCAGGCGGGGGTGGACGAAATGCTTTCCCAGCAGGGAATGGAACAGGCCATCAGTGTCACCATGACCGACGTGGACCTTTATGAAAACAATATTACGCTGTTTACTAATAAGTTTGTCAGTCCGCTTTCGTCCATGGGACCTTCTTTTTACAAATATTATCTGATGGATACGCTATCCGTTGCCGGAAAGCCTTGCGTAGATTTGACATTCGTGCCCTTCAACTCCGAGTCGTTCGGCTTTACGGGACATCTGTACGTCATGCTGGACAGTACCTACTTTGTGCGTCGTGCCGTGATGAACTTTCCTCAGAAAATCAATCTGAACTTTGTGGACTACATGAAGATAGAGCAGAATTTTGACCGTGCGGAAGGCGGTACGCGCCAGCTCCTCAGTGAAAGCATTACAACCGAATTTAAGATAGTGGACAACAGCGACGGCATTTACGCCAAACGGGATGTGTACTACCGGAACTATCAGTACGAACCGGATGAGAAGGCCCTGCAAGCATTCCGCCGGCCCGAGAAGGTGATTGAGGAAACAGCGTCTTCTGCCTATTCGGACGAATATTGGGATGAGAACCGGCATGTGGAGGTCAGCAAAAAAGAGACTTCTGTGGACAAGATGATGGCGCAGTTGCGCAGCTATCCTGTCTATTACTGGTCGGAGAAGGTACTGAAAGTGCTCTTTACCGGCTATATTCCCGCACCCAAAGAGAAAGCGCCTCTGTTCTATATCGGTATGATGAACACCACCATCAGCGGAAATACATTGGAAGGTGTGCGCTTGCGTGCCGGTGGAATGACGACGGCATGGCTCAATCCGCATCTGTTCGGCAAGGGATATGTGGCTTATGGAACCCGCGACCACCGCGTGAAGGGGCTTGCCGAACTGGAATATTCTTTCCATCGGAAGAAAGAGTATGCCAATGAGTTTCCCATCCATTCGCTGAAGGTCAGCTATTTATCGGATGTCAACCAATATGGACAGCACTATCTCTATACCAGCCAAGATAATGTCTTCCTTGCCTTGAAGCGGCAGAAGGACGACCGCATCGGCTATCAGAGCAAAGCGTCGGTGACGTATACGAACGAGTTCCATTCCGGTTTTTCTTTTCAGCTGACCACTCGTCTGCGAAAGGACGAGTCGTCACATCTTATTCCGTTCATCAGGCAAGATGCAGAAGGGACCTTTGTTAAAAGTATTTCGACCAGTGAGCTGGAAGTGAAGCTGCGCTATGCTCCGAATGAGAAATTCTTTCAGACCCAGTGGAACCGCTTCCCCGTTTCGCTGGATGCTCCGGTGTTCTCGCTTACGCACACGATGGCTGCAAAGGGTGTGCTGGGCGGAGACTATACCTATCATTATACGGAAGCCGGTTTCCAGAAACGTTTTTGGTTTTCGGCCTTCGGCTATACTGATGTCATCTTGAAGGCAGGAAAGGTCTGGAACAAGGTGCCTTTCCCTCTGCTTATTATTCCGAACGCCAATCTATCGTACACCATCCAGCCGGAATCTTATTCGCTGATGAATGCCATGGAATTTATGAACGATGAATATGCTTCCTGGGATGTGACCTATTTTCTGAACGGCTGGCTCTTCAACCGTGTTCCCTTGTTGAAAAAGCTGAAATGGCGTGAAGTGCTTTCCTGCCGCGGCTTGTATGGAAACCTGAGTGATAAAAATAATCCGGCTTATAACGAAGATCTGTTTCGTTTTCCGGTAAGCAGCACCACTATGGGGCATACTCCTTATGTGGAAGCCGGAGTCGGTATTGAGAATATTTTTAAGATACTTCGTGTTGATTATGTATGGCGTTTGACCTATCGAAATTTACCAAATATTGATAAATCCGGGCTTAGAATCAGCTTGCATATGACATTTTAACGTAAATCTTACTAAAGGAACATTAAATCGGATAAAAAGACTAATCCCAATTGAGTAAAATACCCTAAATTTGAGCAATTTTTTAAACTCTAAATAATAACAATGGCAATGAAAGAAAACATTAAGCCGGCAACCGGGCGTTTAGGCGTGTTGGTAGTCGGAGTAGGTGGTGCGGTTGCTACCACCATGATAACCGGAACTCTGGCTGCTCGTAAGGGTTTGGCTAAAGCTATAGGCTCAATCACACAAATGGCTACTATGCGTATGCAGGATGGTGAAGAAAAACTTATCAAAGACATAGTGCCTTTGGCTGATTTGAATGATATTGTTTTTGGTGGTTGGGATATTTTCCCGGATAATGCCTACGAAGCTGCTATGTATGCAGAGGTTTTGAAAGAAAAAGACTTGAACTTGGTGAAAGACGAGTTGCAAACCATCAAGCCGATGCCTGCTGCATTCGACCACAACTTTGCAAAACGTCTGAACGGTACGCACATCAAGAAGGCTGCAACCCGTTGGGACATGGTGGAACAACTGCGTGAGGACATCCGCAACTTCAAGGCTGCCAACAACTGCGAACGTATCGCTGTGCTGTGGGCCGCAAGTACCGAAATCTACATTCCGCTGGCTAAAGAACACGAATCTCTCGCTGCTTTGGAACAGGCTATGAAGGAAAACAATACCGAAGTGATCTCTCCGAGTATGTGTTATGCCTATGCTGCTATTGCAGAAGGT
This sequence comes from Bacteroides sp. GD17, assembly GCF_038448625.1. Taxonomy (NCBI): domain Bacteria; kingdom Pseudomonadati; phylum Bacteroidota; class Bacteroidia; order Bacteroidales; family Bacteroidaceae; genus Bacteroides; species Bacteroides sp. GD17. The sequence continues at coordinate 132,783 of NZ_JBCEZS010000003.1, read as the reverse complement.
GCTCCGTTCATCATGGGTGCTCCCAATCTGTGCGTAGATACTCCGGCTATGTGGGAGTTCTCCAAGAAGATGAATGTACCTATCTCAGGTAAGGACTTCAAGAGCGGTCAGACTTTGATGAAGACTGTACTTGCTCCGATGTTCAAGACCCGTATGCTGGGCGTAAGCGGTTGGTTCTCTACCAACATCCTGGGTAACCGTGACGGCGAAGTGCTGGATCAACCGGAAAACTTCAAGACGAAGGAAGTCAGCAAACTGTCCGTTATCGATAACATCTTCGAACCCGAGAAATTCCCCGATCTGTACGGTGACGTATATCACAAGGTACGCATCAACTACTATCCTCCCCGCAAAGACAACAAGGAAGCATGGGATAACATCGACATCTTCGGATGGATGGGCTATCCGATGGAAATCAAAGTAAACTTCTTGTGTCGTGACTCTATCCTTGCAGCTCCTATCGCACTTGACCTGGTTATCTTCAGTGACCTTGCCCTGCGCGCAGGCATGTGTGGCATCCAGACTTGGTTGTCATTCTTCTGCAAGAGCCCGATGCACGATTTCGAGCATCAGCCGGTACATGACTTGTTCCAGCAATGGCGCATTGTGAAGGAGACGCTTCGCAATATGGTGGGTGAAACTGCACCGAGCTATCTGGATTAAAGAATAGTGATAAAGTGGTAGGGTGATGGAGTGATAGGATGAATACTATATGGCTCTGTCACCCTATCACTTTATCGCTCTATCACATTATCACTTTATCACATTATCACTCTATTAATGAAGAAACCCTCCCTTCTCCCTGTAATAATAGGTACGGGCTTTGGCTCGGGCTTTTCTCCTTTTGCACCCGGCACGGCGGGAGCCTTGCTGGCTACACTGATTTGGTTCGGGCTGTCTTATCTGGTTTCGGGCACTTGCCTGTTATGGCTGACGGTAGTGCTGATTTTAGTATTCACCTTTGCAGGTATATGGGCTGCCGACTGCTTGGAGGAATCCTGGGGTGAAGACCCTTCCCGTGTGGTGGTCGATGAAATGGTCGGCGTATGGATCGCATTGCTTGCGGCACCTGCCGGACACGTCTGGTATGCGTTGGGAGCATTTGTCCTGTTCCGCTTTTTTGATATACTCAAGCCTTTGGGCATCCGTCGCATGGAGAGCCTGCCGGGTGGAGTAGGGGTAATGATGGACGATATCTTGTCCGGAGTTTATGGTTTTATAATTCTGATTATAGCGAGATGGATTATCAGTTGAAAGAGAAGAGCAAAGGCGCAAAATGGCGCTATGATGTTTGGGTCTTTTTCAAGGCTCAACTATCTGCGCAGTTTGCAAGTTTTGTCGATTTTCTGGTGACTATTCTTCTGGTGAAGGCTTTCGGCGTTTTCTATCTTTATGCTACATTTATAGGTTCCGTAGTAGGAGGCATTGTGAACTGTGCCATTAACTACGGCTGGGTGTTCCATGCCGAAAACGTAAAGAAGGTACATGTTGCCGTGAAATACCTCTTCGTTTGGGGAGGTAGTATTCTGCTGAATACCTGGGGGACATTTGCCCTGACGGAATGGCTTACAGGCATGACGTGGGTCAACGGGCTGCTGGGCTATTACGTCGACAACGTGTTTATTTTGTCGAAGGTTATTGTAGCTGTGCTGGTGGCATTCTTCTGGAACTACCATCTGCAGAAGTTTTTCGTTTACCGGAATCATAACTTCAAGGGATTTCTGAAACATTATTTAGAGAACAAAAAGGACGAATATGAATTATAGAGATTGGTTGCAGCAGGTGATATACAAAATTATCAATCCTGTGGTGCGCGGTATGATTAAAATTGGCATTACGCCTAACTTTATTACGACTACGGGATTGGTGCTGAATATCGTGGCGGCTGCTTTGTTTGTCTATGCAGGCATGTACAAGAGTGGTGAACTGGCTTATGTAGGCTGGGCAGGCGGCATTGTGCTCTTTGCCGGTTTGTTCGACATGATGGACGGGCGTGTGGCGCGTTTGGGTAATATGAGTTCTACTTTCGGCGCATTGTTCGACTCTGTACTCGACCGTTACAGTGAACTGGTGACTCTGTTCGGCATCTTTTATTATCTGATATTGCAGGGCTATCTGTGGGGCTCCATGATTACGTTCATCGCACTGATTGGCTCGCTGATGGTGAGCTATGTGCGTGCCCGTGCCGAAGGTTTGGGACTGGATTGCAAGGTAGGCTTCATGCAGCGTCCCGAGCGGGTTGTACTGACTGCCCTCGGCGCTATCTTCTGCGGCGTTTTTGGTGACTGTACGGCATTCGATCCTATGCTGATACTGATTGTACCTTTAACGGTGATTGCTATTCTGGCAAACTTGACGGCATTTGCCCGCCTGGCGCATTGCTATAAACTATTGAATAATAAATAATGAGAAAAACATTCTTCCCCTCTGTGAAAGAGGTTGTTTTGGTTATTGGCATTACGGTGCTTTTTTTGATTCTGACAGGGATTTGTATCGGATTTCGCCCGGAGCACTTCTTGATGACAGGTCTGTTTCTGGTATTGTTTTTTGCAGGAAAAACGACTCGTAAGTTGGCAGTAGCGCTATTACCTTTTATCGTGTTCGCTATTTCTTACGACTGGATGCGTGTATATCCTAATTATGAGGTAAATCCTATTGATGTGAAGGGATTGTATGAGGCGGAAAAGTCTCTTTTCGGCTTGTCGGTCAATGGTACTACCCTTATTCCTTGTGAATACTTTGCTCTGAACCATTGTTCGGTGGCCGACTTCTTTGCAGGAGTATTTTATCTTTGCTGGGTGCCGGTTCCCATTGCTTTCGGGTTGTGGCTTTATCTGAAGGGTGACCGCAAGGTGTATCTCCGTTTTGCGATGGTATTCCTCCTGGTGAATCTTATCGGCTTTGCAGGGTATTACATTCATCCGGCCGCTCCGCCTTGGTATGCCATGAATTATGGGTTTGAGCCGATGCTCGATACTCCGGGCAATGTAGCCGGATTGGGACGTTTTGATGAACTCATGGGATGTTCTATCTTCAATTCCATTTACGGGCGGAATGCCAATGTCTTTGCAGCAGTTCCTTCGCTCCATGCTGCGTATATGGTGGTAGCCCTGGCTTATGCTATCATGGACCGTTGTAAAAAATGGCTGATTGCTTTGTTTGCTTTTATCATGGTAGGCATTTGGTGGACGGCAGTTTATTCGGGCCATCATTATCTGATTGATGTAATACTGGGCATTTCCTGCGCTTTGCTGGGCATCCTGGTCTTTGAAAAAGGATTGATGAAGTGGGGGGCTTTCAAGCTGTTCTATGAAAGATATGGCAGGTACATTAAATTATAATTTAGGGGCGCTGCGCCCCTAAATTCCCATTTATGTAACCGAATAAATCTATAATAATGCAAGTATGAATAATTTTGTTTTTTACAGCCCTACCGAGTTCGTTTTCGGAAGAGAAACTGAAATGCAAGCCGGTGCGCTGGCTCGTAAACACGGTGCCCGGAAAGTGATGATTGTGTATGGTGGCGGTTCTGTAGTGCGGAGTGGCCTGCTGGACAGAGTGAAGCAATCTTTGCAGGAAGCCGGCATTGAGTTTTGCGAGATGGGAGGTATTCAGCCCAATCCGGTCGATACCAAAGTATACGAAGGCATTGACATTTGCCGTCGCGAACAAGTGGATATGATGCTCCCCGTAGGTGGTGGTTCCGTCATTGATACGGCAAAAGCCATTGCTGCCGGCGTGCTTTATGAGGGTGATTTTTGGGATTTCTTTATCGGCAAGGCGCAGGTTACGAAAGCTCTGAAAGTAGCCGTTGTATTGACCATTCCCGCAGCTGGCAGCGAAGGCTCGGGAAATTCGGTAATCACGAAGACCGATACCCTTCAGAAACTGAGTCTTCGTGCTCCTGAGGTGTTACGCCCTGTTTTCTCTATCATGAATCCCGAACTGACCTTTACGTTGCCCCCTTTCCAGACGGCATGCGGCATTGCCGACATGATGGTACATATTATGGAACGTTATTTCACCAATACCCCTGAGGTGGAAATCAGCGACCGTCTTTGCGAAGGTACATTGATGGCCATTATTAAAATGGCTTACTGCGTAAAGCAGAATCCGAACGACTATAACGCACGCGCCAATGTCATGTGGTGTGGTAACATTGCCCATAACGGCACTTGTGGCATAGGCTGTGAAGAAGACTGGGCTTCGCACTTTCTGGAACATGAAGTCAGCGCCATTTACAACGTAACGCATGGTGCAGGGCTGTCGGTGATTGTTCCTGCCTGGATGACTTTTATGGCAGAGCATAACCCGAAGAAGATTGCACAGTTTGCCACCCGCGTTCTGGGTGTGCCCGAATCGGAAGATCTGGAGGAGATGGCTTTAGCCGGAGTTTCCCGCCTGAAATTCTTCTTCCGCTATATGGGGCTGCCGGTGAACTTTAAAGAACTCGGTATCGAGAATCCTGATATAGACCGCCTGGCAGATAGTCTGCACCGCAATAAGGGCGAGTTTGTAGGTAACTATGTGAAGTTGACGAAACAGGATAGTAAAGAGATCTATAGACTGGCATTATAATACAAAAAAAAGACGGCGAAGTTTATCATTTACTTCGCCGTCTTTCTTATTTGATTTCGATTTCTTCCTTCATATCTATCTCTTCACCTTGCGGATCGTAGAATACATATTCCAGAAACGCGAGTTTCTGACTTGGAATAATCTTAATACCGAATCCGTACTTCATCTGCCACTTCCGTTTCAAGGAAACAAGTCCTTGGTTGATGTAGGCTGCGATGTACGGGTGGATGTGTAACGAGAATTTCTTAATCTTCAATTTGTTGACCAGATAGTCAATTTTACTCTCCAAAGTGTCCGTAAAGAGGATGGACGATTTAATGGTGCCTTTTCCAAAGCAGGTAGGACAGGTCTCCATGGTGTTGACATCCATAGCCGGCCGCACGCGCTGGCGGGTAATCTGCATCAGCCCGAATTTGCTGAGCGGCAGGATGTTGTGGCGTGCTCTGTCTTTCTGCATGTTTTGGCACATACGTTCGTAAAGCTTCTGTCGGTTTTCGGCTTCGTTCATGTCGATGAAGTCCACCACGATGATACCACCCATATCTCTCAGTCGTAACTGGCGTGCCAGTTCGTCGGCTGCTCCCAGATTCACTTCCAGTGCGTTGGCCTCCTGCCCGTTGGCATTCTTGGTGCGGTTACCGCTGTTCACGTCTACTACGTGAAGCGCCTCAGTATGCTCAATAATCAGGTAGGCACCACTTTTGTATGAAACGGTCTTGCCGAATGACGACTTGATCTGTTTGGTGATACCAAAATTGTCATAAATGGGGAGTTGTCCTTTGTACAGCTTAACGATTCCTGCCCGTTCAGGGGCGATGAGAGTTACGTAATCCTTTATTTCGTGGTACACCGCTTCGTTGTTCACGTGGATGTTTTCGAAAGAAGGATTGAACAAGTCGCGCAACAAACCTACGGCGCGGCTGGTTTCTTCGTAAATCAGCGTCGGAAACTTAGTGGCTTTCTGTACTTTGGTAATGGCTTCTTCCCAATGTTTCAGTAATACTTTAAGCTCTCCGTCAAGCTCGGCCACGCGTTTGCCTTCGGCAACGGTGCGGACGATAACGCCGAAATTCTTCGGCTTGATGCTCATCAGCAGCTGTTTGAGGCGGGCGCGCTCTTCGCTCGATTTAATTTTTTGTGATACGGAAACCTTATCGTTGAAAGGAATGAGCACGAGATATCTTCCGGCAAAGGAAAGCTCGGAAGTCAGTCGTGGCCCTTTGGTCGAGATAGGCTCCTTGACAATCTGCACCACTACTTCTTGTCCCACCTTGAGTGTGTTGGAAACCGTTCCGTCTTTTTCAAGGTCGGGAAGTATGGTTGCTTTCGTAATAGGATTCAGCTTCTTTTTGTCGCTTAAAGTCTGCTTTACGTACTTCTCTAACGAGTTAAATTGAGGACCTAAGTCCAGGTAATGAAGAAAAGCATCTTTCTCGTAACCCACGTCCACGAAGCAGGCATTCAGGCCGGGCATCAACTTCTTGACGCGTCCCAAATACATGTTGCCCACCGAGAAGGAGATGTTTCTTCCTTCGCTTTGAAGTTCCACCAGGCTCTTGTCTTCGAGCAGTGCGATGGAGACCTCTTTGGGCTGTACGTCTACAACGAGTTCGCTTGTCACAATGATTTGCTTTTAATTAAAAATTAAATTTGGTACTTAAACAAAGAACAAACCCGCGAGACAATTAGCTTCACAAGTTTGTTCTTTATTTTGTCCTTCAGACTAAAAATTACTTTTTGCTTTTATGTCTGTTCTTTCTTAGTCTTTTTTTACGCTTGTGCGTAGACATTTTATGTCTTTTCTTTTTCTTTCCGCTTGGCATAGCTTCAAAATTTTATGGGTTAATACTATTGTTTATTATTTCTTCACTGAAATGGTGAATGTCTTAGCAGGCTTGAAAGCCGGAATGTTATGTTCCGGAATGATAATTGTAGTGTTCTTGGAGATGTTACGAGCAGTTTTCTGTGCTCTTTTCTTCACTACAAAACTACCAAACCCGCGGAGGTAAACATTTTCATCGTTAGATAAAGATGCTTTCACTGCGTCCATGAATGCTTCAACGGTTGTAAGTACTGTTGTCTTATCAATTCCGGTGTTCTTTGTAATTTCGTTTACAATATCAGCTTTAGTCATTTTTCTTCAAAAAAAATATTATTACTATAGTTTTCCTAATTTTTTGGACTGCAAATATATAGCTTTTTGGCGGCTCTAAAAAATATATTTCAGACAATTTTCTAAAAAAGTCTCGGCATTAAGTTTTGTTAGGCTGAAAAACTGTATTTTTGTTCCTTTGGAAAGGGCTACACCCTTTTGCCCGGATGGCTACACCTTTTTTAGGTTAGGGCTACACCATTTGGGGTAAAGGGTGTAGCTCTCTTAAAAGACTGTAATTGAGATGAATATATTTACTGAAACTTTGCTGAAATGGTATGCGGAAAACAAAAGGGAACTGCCGTGGAGAGAGACAACCGATCCCTATCTGATATGGATATCCGAGATCATTTTGCAACAGACAAGGGTGGCGCAGGGATATGAATACTTCCTTCGTTTTGTGCATCGTTTTCCGGATGTGCGGGCGTTGGCTGAGGCTTCGGAAGATGAAGTTATGAAATATTGGCAGGGCTTGGGTTATTACTCCCGTGCGCGCAATCTGCATGCGGCGGCTGAAAGTATGAATGGAGCGTTTCCTGAAACTTATGAGGGGGTGCGTGCACTGAAGGGAGTAGGAGACTACACGGCAGCTGCCATCTGCTCTTTTGCTTATAATATGCCTTATGCAGTGGTGGATGGGAATGTATACCGGGTACTTTCCCGTTATTTCGGCATTGATATACCGGTTGATTCTACCGAAGGCAAGAAGACTTTTGCAGCTTTAGCGGAAGAGATGCTTGATAAATCCCGTCCGGCGGATTATAATCAGGCGATTATGGATTTTGGAGCTATCCAGTGTACCCCTCAAGCGCCTGATTGCATGTTTTGCCCCTTGTCCGACAGTTGTTCCGCCTTGTCGAAAGGGACAGTTCTTCAGTTACCTGTGAAGCAGCATAAGACGAAAACTACTAACCGTTATTTCAATTATATATATGTACGCATGGGCGCGTATACCTTGATTAATAAGAGAACGGGAAATGACATCTGGAAAAATCTGTTTGAGTTGCCGCTGGTCGAGACCGAAAAAGATTTATCGGAGGAGGAGTTTCTTGCATGCCCGCAGCTACATGCACTTTTTGCAAAAGGGGAGGCTCCGAAGGTTCGTTCGGTGCTTCGCAACGTGAAGCACGTTTTGTCTCACCGGGTGATTTACACCCACTTCTATGAGGCTGTTTTGCCGGAAACATCCGCCTCTTTTCCCGGTTATCAGCGGATTAGGATAGAAGACATGGAGCATTATGCCATGCCTAGGCTGATACATATTTTCTTGGAGAAATATGTATAAAAGTTGTTTGTATTCTTGCATAGTGTGAATATTCTCGTTAATTTTGGCAGCAAAATCTAAAGAATAGAAGCTTATGTCAGTAAATAAAGTGATATTGATAGGAAATGTAGGACAAGATCCCAAAGTAACCTATTATGAGGGTGGAAACTGTGTTGCCCAGCTTTCTCTGGCTACCACCGAGAAAGGATATACGCTACAGAATGGTACGCAAATCCCCGACCGCACCGAATGGCATAACCTTATATTCCGCGGTCGCTTGGGCGAGATCGTAGAAAAATACGTGCATAAAGGGGATAAACTCTATGTAGAGGGTAAAATCCGTACCCGTTCGTACGACGACCAGGGAGGGATTAAGCGCTATGTAACGGAAATCTTCGTTGATAATATGGAGATGTTAACCCCGAGAAATGCCACTCCCAGTGCTGCTCCTTATGCCCCGCAAGGTGGAGCGAGTGCCCAACCGCAACAGCAAGTACAACCGCAGGCTGCTCCTGCGCAAGATAATCCGACGGACGATTTGCCGTTCTAATTGTTTAACTAAAACCAAATTCTTTGGATCCAGACGCTTATTTATGCCAGTTGGCAGATGTTTTTAACGGTATATCCGTACAAGTTCCTTCTATTTCGGCTATTATAGCCCTTGTGTTGGCAGGCTTACTCCTGCTTGTTTCCGGCTTTGCATCAGCTTCCGAGATAGCCTTCTTTTCGCTTTCTCCGTCGGATCTGAATACGATTGCGGAGAAGAAACATCCTTCGGATGAAAAAATCAGTAATTTGCTGGATAATAGCGAACGCTTGTTGGCTACGATATTGATTACGAACAACTTTGTGAACGTAACCATTATTATGCTCTGCAATTTCTTCTTTATGAATGTATTTCGGTTTCATTCTCCTATTGCAGAGTTCCTTATTCTGACAGTCATCTTAACCTTCCTGTTGTTGCTTTTCGGTGAAATTATGCCTAAGATCTATTCAGCGCAGAAGACATTGACTTTCTGTCGTTTTGCGGCTCCGGGCATCACCGTGTTTCGTTCTGTATTTTATCCGTTGGCATCCTTGTTGGTACGTTCCACTTCTTTCCTGAACAAGCATGTTGTACGCAAGAATCATAATATTTCGGTCGATGAATTGTCGCATGCTTTAGAGTTGACGGATAAAGCGGAGCTTTCGGAAGAGAACAATATTCTGGAAGGCATTATCCGCTTTGGAGGCGAAACGGCAAAGGAGGTTATGACTTCCCGTCTGGACGTAGTCGATCTGGACATCCGTACACCTTTCAAGGAGGTGCTGAAGTGTATTATTGAGAATGCTTATTCCCGTATTCCCATTTATGCAGATACCAGCGACAACATAAAGGGAGTGCTTTACATCAAGGATTTACTTCCCCATCTGAATAAAGGCGATAACTTCCGTTGGCAATCGCTTATCCGTCCGGCCTATTTTGTGCCGGAAACAAAGATGATTGATGACCTGCTTCGTGACTTCCAGGCAAATAAGATTCATATTGCCATTGTGGTCGATGAATTTGGAGGTACATCGGGTATTGTGACCATGGAAGACATTATAGAAGAAATAGTCGGTGAGATCCATGATGAGTATGATGATGAAGAGCGTACTTATGCCGTGCTCAATGATCATACCTGGGTATTCGAGGCTAAAACACAGTTGACGGATTTCTATAAAATCACCAAGATAAACGAGGAAACTTTTGATGACGTGGCAGGGGATGCCGATACGCTGGCAGGACTTTTGCTCGAACTGAAAGGGGAGTTTCCGGCTCTTCATGAAAAAGTTACTTACGACCGCTATGAGTTTGAAGTGCTGGAAATGGATAACCGCCGCATCCTCAAAGTGAAATTTACCATTAACGAACCGGCAGGAGATGCTGCCGAAGACAAAAAGTAATGCCTCTTTTTCTGCAACATACAGACTCTTCCTGCCAATGGGGAGTATGGAAAACAGACGAGACTCTGGACGAACTGCTTGCCATGCTTCCAGGTAAAGATGTGTACCTGCAAGGTATGCAGCGTTTTAAGGCGGAGTACCGCCGGTTGGAGTGGCTTGCTGTCCGTGTGTTGCTCTATACGTTGCTGGGTGAGGAGAAGGAAATAGCCTATTATCCTACCGGAAAGCCTTATTTGGCGGATGCTTCCGCCTCCATTAGTATTTCTCATACCAAAGGTTATGTTGCTGTTGTTCTGGGAATGCCGGATAAAGAAGTCGGCATTGATATTGAACAGTATGGCGAGAGGGTTCGGAGGGTAGCACACAAATTTATGCGCGAGGATGAAGAAGCATCCTTGTTTCGGGGCACTGAAATTTGGTCGTTATTACTTCATTGGTCGGCCAAGGAAACCATGTTCAAATGCATGAATGCTTCGGATGTCGATTTTCGGGAACACATGCGGGTATTGCCTTTTCCCGTAAATGAAAGTGGCATATTCTCCGCCGAAGAATACCGTACGGCGGAGAAACGCAGATTTACCATCCACTATTATTTATCTTCTGACTTTGTATTGACGTTAAGTCTGTAGCTCAATGCACCGGAAGGACATTTCTTGATTTGCGCAATCAGTTCTTCTGTGGTTGCATTCTCTATCTGTATCCAAGGCTTTTCTTTCGGATGATATACATTGGGAAGTGTCTTGACACAAATTCCGGAGTGTTGGCATAGTTTGGGTTGCCAGATGATGGTCAACTCGCCATTGGTATATTCTTTAGTACTTTCCATAACAATCTTTTTTTAAACGTGAACACCTCTTAATACGATGCGCTTCCATTCAGGGTGTTTGTGAATGTACGCGGCAACAAACGGACACAACGGCACCAGCCTGAGTCCCTGTCTCTCTATATCTTTTAATGATTTTTCTACAAGCTGACTGCCAATCCCTCTGCCATTCAGTGCAGATGGTACTTCGGTATGAGTCAGGTAGATTTCGCCGTTGGTAGACTTGATATACTCTATTCTCGGAGTATATTTCTCGATGTGGAACTCGTATTGACGTCGTTCTTCGTTGTCTATCAGTTCATATTCTTCTGCCATAATTACAAGTATTTAATGTTTACCATCATATAACACTTGATAAAGCAATTTTGTTTTTTAGAAATTAACCAAAAAACAAACGAAGAACGACGTTGCTCTATTTATAATCTTTCCAGTTGTACGGTGAAATGCCGCATCAGCGGAGCTTCCCAGGTGATGCGTACCCCGTGGGTGATGCTTTCGCGCTTGTCATATACATTTTTCAATGCGGCTGCCACCACATCCATGTGGTTGTCGGTATAAACACGGCGGGGGATGGCAAGGCGAAGCAGGTCCAACCCATTGAAACGGTTTTCACGGGTTATCGGGTCGCGGTCGGCAAGCAGATACCCGATTTCGCAACCGCGTATGCCTGCTTCCAGGTATAATTCGGCAGTCAATGTCTGTGCCGGGAATTCTTCTTTTGGGACATGCGTCAATACTTTAGGAGCATCTACGAAGATGGCATGGCCACCTGCAGGGCGTTGATAGGGGATGCCGTATTCGTCCAGCTTCCTGGCCAGATAGGCTACCTGGTGGATGCGGGTTTCCAGATTATCAAATTCTGTATTTTCATCCAGCCCGATGGCAAGTGCATTCATATCCCGGCCGTTCATACCGCCATAAGTAAGGTAGCCTTCGTATTGCACGCAGAAACCTTTGGCACCTTCGTACCAGTCTTTCCGGCGGGTGGCTATAAAGCCGCCCATATTTACGATACCGTCTTTTTTGGCGCTCATGGTCATGCCGTCTGCAAGGTCGAACATTTCATGAGTGATCTCTTTGATGCTTTTGTTACAATAACCGTCTTCTCTCATCTTGATGAAATAGGCATTCTCGGCAAAGCGGGCGGAGTCGAAGAGGACAGGTTTGTTATATTTGTCTGCAAGGACACGCACTTCGCGTAGATTTTGCATGGAAACCGGCTGGCCTCCTGCTGTGTTGTTGGTGATGGTAACGATGATAAACGGTATGCGCTCTGCATGCTCCTGCAATGCCTTCTCCAGTTTGGCGGGGTCTACATTTCCTTTGAACGGGATTTCCAGTTGCGTCTGTTTGGCTTCGTCTATGGTACAGTCCAAAGCTATAGCTTTACGCCCCTCAATGTGTCCTTTGGTAGTATCGAAATGAGAATTTCCCGGAATGATATCCCCCTCGTGCACCAGGTAGGAAAACAATACGTTTTCGGCGGCACGTCCCTGGTGTGTAGGGATGACGTAATCAAAGCCGGTCAGCCGGGTAATAACTTCCTTCAATTTGAAGAAGGAAGAGGCTCCGGCATAACTTTCATCGCCCAGCATCATGCCTGCCCACTGACGGTCGCTCATGGCTCCAGTGCCCGAATCGGTGATAAGGTCGATATAAACTTGTTCTGACTTCAGTTGAAATACGTTGTAATGGGCTTCTTTCAGCCATTGTTCACGTTCTTGGCGGGTACTTTTACGGATAGGTTCCACCATTTTAATTTTCCATGATTCGGCAAATGGCAATTCCATGTTTTATGTTTTAAGGATTTGACAATAAGTTAACGGCTAAACCTGTTTTGAGAGTTTAGTGTGCCGAATATAAGTATTATTTAGATAATATCCAATTAATTGGTGACTTTTTGTAATGTAAATGTCCGGGCGAAATCACTTCGACCGGACATCAACAAATAAACTTGGCAGAGTTTATTTACCTTTTACTTTCTCTGAATCAGGTTTGATGAATGAAATGATGGACGACTTGTCCGGTTCATTAGACTCAACGCTTTTTCCTCGAAAGCAATGATAACATGTGCATGGCAGGTCTTCTGACTTATTTCTGTTACAGGCGCCTTCCCGGAAGCGAACTTCCAGTGGCATAGGGTGATGTCTGCAACATTTTGCGAAACTTACAGCAGCGGGACTGTTTAGGATTTGCACCTAATTCCCTTTTAATTGCCGCCTTCGAACAAAGACGGCAAACCAATGCACTGCAAAGATAGGAAAAAATAGTTATAACTCATAACTCTTCTATGCTTTTTCTTTGGCCAGTGTGAATACAAATTCCAGTCCTCCGCCTTGATTGTTCTTGGCTGAGATGGTTCCTCCGTGAATGATGACTGCATTTTTTACGATGGCAAGTCCTAAGCCGGTTCCGCCCAGCTTTCTTGAACGGCCTTTGTCTACGCGGTAGAAGCGTTCGAACAAACGGTTCAGATGCTCTTGTGGAACACCTACGCCGGTATCTGCAAAACTGAAGTAATAGAAATGTTCGTCTTCGCGGAAACAACTGATGTTGATGTGTATATTCGTCCCGGCGTATGCGATAGCGTTGTCCATCAGATTGCGGAAGATGGAGTAGAGAAGCGAATAATTTCCCCGCAACTGTATCTTGGGTTTCAGGGAGTTGACTACCGTAATCTGCTTTTCTTCCAATTCCAGCGATACTTCATTTACAATATTTGTTACCAGGATGCTGATATCTACTTTCTCCATATCGATCATGTTGGCAGCTTCGTCCATGCGGGTCAGTACGGAGATGTCGCGCAACAAGCGGCTTAAGCGGTTGCTCTGGGCGTAGCAGCGTTCCAGGAAAATCTGCATCTTGTCCTGTGGCATGTTTTCATTGTTTACGATCGTTTCCAGATATCCCTGTATACTGCTTACGGGAGTTTTCAGCTCGTGGGCAATGTTTTGCGTCAGTTGACGTTTCAAGCGGATTTGTTCTTCTTCCTGGGTAATGTCATTGATGGAAATCTCAAAACTTAAATCCTGGAAAATGATACACTCTACAACGAAAATGCGTCCGTTCTTGTTGATATTGATAGACATTCTTTTTTCTTCTCTGCCGGAAGGACGCTTCTGGGCTTTGCTGATGAAATCAGTTATCTTCTGGAATTCATAGATGGAGAAGATATCCTCGGTGGCCTGCAGATTGGAGTCCGAGATTAAGTTACCGTATTGGGTGAACAGGTTATTTACCAGTATCTCTTTTTTATCTTTGGTGAATACGCCCAAGCCTTCGCGGGAGGTTTGTAAGTGGGTGATTAACTTCTCGCGTTCGATATAGAGGGCTTCCTTGGTTTCACGCAGACGTTTGTATATCTGTATGATATGTTGTGAGATTTCTCCGAGTTCGTTATGTGGGAAAGCTGACTGTATATCCATCTCTATAGGTTCGTTCTTATCGGCTCTTTTGGCAAACTCGCGCAGGTTATTGATGGCGGTGCCCAGCTTGGAAGTGAACTTATAGAAAATAAATATCAGCAAGAGCGATATGATGAGAGTGAACCATATATAATGTGAGTCGGCCGACAAATTTTCCATCAGATTAATGTCGTAGGGTAGGGCCGAACGGATGATACAGTCATTGTAGATTGTCGCGGAGTAGAAATACGCTTTTCCGGTGGTCTCTGATGTGCGCCGTACGTCGTAGCCTCTACCGTCTTTCAATGCCCTTTGTACTTCCGGACGTTTGATGTGGTTGTCTAAATGCAGGTTTGGAGTATGGTAACTGTCGAATAATACATTCCCTTCCAAATCTATTATTGTGACACGCAATTCTTTGTCTACGGATTTTGAGACATAGTCATCCAACATGGAGGTCCATAGATTGCCCGGAATCTTTCCTAATTCCTGATACAATCTGTCGTTATAGCCTTGCAGTTGCACGTCCAGCAACTCTATTTTGTATTCTTTTTCCCGCTGATACTGATAGGCAATGAAGCAAGCTGCAAACACTATGAACAGCGAGATGACCGAAAGGAATAACTTCCGGCTGAATGACAAGAAATGCTTGTCTTTATTCGGCTTCGAAACAATAACCATATCCTAAACGAGTTACGATGCATTTGCCATATATTCCGATTTTCTTGCGCAGGCGGGTGATGTTTACGTCTATGGTACGGTCCAGTACGTATACTTCATCACTCCAGATACGGCTCAATATATCTTCGCGCGAGAAAACGCGTCCTTTATTTTGCAAAAGCAATAATAATATTTCAAATTCTTTTTTAGTGAGGGGAGCTTCTGTACCGTCGATGCTGACTTTCTTTTTGATGATGTCCAGCACCAGTGACTTGTAGACAATCTGTTCCGGTATGCGCTCTGTTTCTCCCTGCTGGGTGCGTCGCAGTACGGCCTTAACGCGTGCAACTACTTCCCGCAGCGAAAAAGGTTTGGAAATATAGTCGTCCGCTCCCAGGTTGAAACCGGTAACAGTGTCATTCTCCGTATCTTTGGCAGTTATAAAGATGATGGGCACTTGGGCTGTTTTTTTATCTTTCTTCAACGTGCTTGCCATCTTGAAACCGGAAATCTCTCCCATCATCACATCCAGCAACAAGAGGTTGTAACTGCTGATATCCATTTTCAGTGCTTCTTCGGCAGAGTTTGCCGTATCCACTTCGTATCCTTCATTTTCGAGGTTGAATTTTAAGATTTCACACAAATCTTCTTCGTCGTCTACTACTAAAATCCGGTAATCGTTCATTGCGTTATTGTTTATGTATGACAAGGGTAAAACAAATCTCCTGTCACAAAGTTAAACTTTATTTCTTTTCCTCGACAAAAGTGAGGCAAATTTGTTACGTAATGATGAAACAAGTGTTACAATTCGGTTACAAATCTTGCTATATCCGGCAGTTTGTCAGAAAAAGAGATCCTCCGGTGGTTTGCTCATAACCCCTTTCAGAATGCTTTCTGAAGGGGCAGGAAATTTTTACTAAAAATCTCCCGGAATTTTAGTAAAAATCAGTCGGAATTTTAGTAAAAATGGGAGGGATTTTTAGTGAAAAAATTGGAGGCGTTTTTTATGTTGAGATATTTTCTTTTAAACACTTCCTCGGTCCTTTGTATCCTCATCAAATAAATATTATCTTTGCTTCATAAAGTGGATTGATTGTATGAATGAACTTATATATCTGGGAAAGTATTCCCGCAAATGGCGTTTGCGTATCATTGTGGGTACTTTGATTTTAGTGATAATTGGCTCTGTCTGGCTGAATACGGCTCCTTTCCGTTCGGGGTTTGAAATTACGGATGAACTGGGGGGCAATATTTTCCCTTCCAGCATTCTTTCGGTGGCTACTACCGATGCCCAGGTTATAGTGCCGGTAGATTCGATGTATGTAGGAAATCCGAAGTCCTGCATAGCTATTCGTATCCGTTCGGGGAAGGTGTATAGCCGGGTACGGGTAGAGGTAGCGGAAACCCCGTTTTTTTCCCGCTCTGTTTCCGAGTTCGTGCTGGCAAAGCCGCGTACGGAGTATATCATCTATCCCGATATCATCTGGAACTATGAGGCTTTGAAGAATAATAACCAGGCAGAACCTATCAGCGTGGCTATTACTACGGAGATGAATGGTAAAGATCTGGGGCAAAGGGTACGTACTTTCTCGGTTCGCAGCATTAACGAATGTTTGTTGGGGTATGTCACGAATGGTACTAAGTTCCATGATACCGGTATTTTCTTTGCTGCATACGTAAATGAGGAGAATCCAATGATTGACCAGTTGCTGCGTGAGGCGCTGGATACCCGTATCGTCAATCGCTTCTTAGGTTATCAAGGCGGTGCTGCGGTAGTGGACAAACAGGTGTATGCACTGTGGAATGTGCTTCAGAAGCGTAAATTCCGTTATAGTTCGGTGTCCAATACGAGTCTTTCCAGTAATGTGGTCTTTTCGCAACGCGTGCGTACATTTGATGATTCGCTGGAGTCCTCGCAAATCAATTGTGTAGATGGTACTGTATTGTTTGCTTCTTTGCTGCGTGCCATAAATATAGAACCTATACTGGTGCGTACCCCGGGGCACATGTTTGTAGGGTATTATACGGATTCTGACCATAAAGGCATGAACTTCCTTGAAACGACCATGATAGGTGATGTGGATTTGGATGATTTTTTTCCGGATGAGCAACTGGACTCTACGATGGTGGGAAAGTCGCAGAACCAGATGTCGCGCATTGCCTTTGATAAATCAAAAGAATATGCTAATAAGAAGTATAAGCAAAATGAAGAAGGCATCCATTCCGGTAAGTTGAACTATATGTTCCTGGAGATTTCTAAGGATGTGAGGAGGAGGATACAGCCGATAGGGAAGTAGGAAGAGGAGGGGAAAACAAACAGCCGATTCGTCCCGAACCGGCTGTTCTGATCATCATCTATGAATGAAGACCGTTAAAGTCTTCGGTTTCATTTATCATTTTTATTCTTCAATATCCCACCATACCGGAACAGACCAAATATCATTATCCATTGCTTTAGGATTTGAAGCTTCCAAATTCTTGGCGTTGTAGTTAACTTCGTGTGAGCAATGAGCCATACGGCGCCACCAATAGTTCTCGCTTGTTTTTGAAGCGCCCGGGAATTTTTGGGATGAGGCTGCTGCACGAATGCTCTTTGGACGATCGATATCCGGATATACTACTCCGAAGTTTCCGATATTTCCCGCTGAGAAATTGAAACGTCGCATATCATTCCAATTCTGTTGTGAGAATGACATTGCAATATATTTTTGTTTCATAATTTCCGCCATCGTCAATTGGTCAGCAGTCTGTGCGATGCAGTCACTTGTCAGGAATTGGTTGATAGCTGTCTCATCCATCGGTATTTTCCCCGGATTATTTTCTGTTCCGTATGATTTCAGTTTGGTATTCATGAAATCGAAATGTCCTTTGACAGCCGCCTTGTATGCAGTCAGTGCCCCACTCTTGTCGCCTTTGCGGAACAATACTTCTGCCTTGATGAAATCCATTTCGTAGCTTGTCATCAAGTGTGTCGGAGATTCCGGAAGAGTATAGAACGTTCCGGTGGAAAGAATGGTGCCATCGGCTGTATTCTGATAGAAACTTTCGTCAGCTTTTCCACCCTGCTTGCAACATACACCTTTCAGCGTGACGTAGATTGTGTCACCTTCACGCCCGGCAGTAGCTACTGTATACTTTTTGGTAGAAGCCGAATAGGTTTGTTGGGCCGGACCTGAATTATTCAAAATATCACTGTTAAGTACATCAACACCTGCTGTCACCATGAAATAGGATTTGCCGTTCTCGTCGTAATGCTCGTTCATAGGAAGCATCTTTTCCCGACGAGGGTCGTACGTTACTGTACCATCTGTTTGCGGGTATTCAAACAAGTCTGTATAATATTTCGTCATGCGGATGTGATCGGACCAGGCAGCACCGTCAAATAAATAGGATGTTTTCAGAGGGTCACCTGCCAAGGCATCACTGGCGGTATCTCCCGGGTCATTCTGGTGATTTACAATTGTACTGGTTGCATAGTCTCTCGGACCATTTGCAATAGCAGCCAAAATATCATCCGGTTTGTAAAGTGAGCTTTTCTTTGACAGATTATTGAGCCAACGTGCTTTTAGTCCGTATACCAAAGCCTTCCATTTGGCAATATCACCACCATTCCAGCTATCTCCATCTTTTAATGGAGTGGCGTTGGTTTCCTGCGTCATGTCAAAATAAGGCAAAGCTGTGTCCAAATCAGCCAAGCATCCTTCGAAAATAGTTTGTCCGGTATCATACTTGGGGGTCAGATATGAACCTAGTGATTCTGTGTAAGGACATTCTCCATACCAGTCTGTCATTAACATAAATCCCATGGCTTTGATTACATATGCGGCGCCAATATAATGGTAAGCACCTTCTTCTTCTGCTTTTTTAATCAAATCTTCAAGGTTACATGCCGCACCGACAAACCAATGCTGATACGGAGTAGTGGAAATACCATTGCTGGCATCCCAATAAGGCATATAATTGTGTAGGTTCGTGGCTAATGTTGATACACCTTTCCGGGAGGTTATTGTACCATTGATAAAACCGGCACGGAAACCGGCAGATCCGGCAGCATATCCATAGTGATGTTCGATCCATGGCAGCCGGGAAGCCAATGATGCTACATCTTGGGTTGGAGTATTAGGGTTCTCATTAACATCCAGCCAACTGTCGCAGGATGTTAATCCTAATGCTAAAATAAGGCTTAATCCTATATATTTTATCTTCTTCATAATTCTATCTTTTTATGATTCAACTATTCTTAAAATGTCAAGTTAATACCGAAAGACATACTGGCTGTACTCGGTACACCACAATAATCAATACCTGTTGAACTGGAGCCGGTTACGCCGGAACCTGCAACACTGTTCTCCGGGTCAAGTCCTTTGTAATTTGTGAAGAGCAACAAATTATTTCCTGTTACATTAATAGCGCATCCCTTGATAACCTTGGTCTTTGCCAGCATGGCTTTGGGGAATGTATAAGAGAGAGAAATGGAGCGTAGACGCATCCAATTCGTCTTAGTTGTGAAATTGGTGGATTCTTTAGTGTAGATATTAGAATAGTAATCCTGAATGATCTGGTTGCCGTTTCTCGCTGTTTTTACACTGCCGTCTGCATTTAATATATCATAATTCTTACCAGCCTCGAATGTGAAGGTCGCATCTTTGTAAATGGTGTTGCCTTGGGCATCTGTACCATCCGGCACAACGCCGTTGATCACCAGTTTGTCGCGAGCTTCAGTTCTCTTGCTCAATCCATTGATTGTCAAGTCGTATTCTGTTCCATTATAGATTACGCCACCAAAACGGAAATCCCACAACATCGATAAGTTCCAGTTCTTATATTGTATGCTGTTGTTCCATCCGCCGCTTAGTTTGGGTTCACGATTACCGATATATTCTGTTGATTTGTCCGTATAGGTAGGCATACCCGTTACAGCATCCAGAATCACTTTTCCGTCACTGGTGCGTTCCCATTTGTTTCCGGTCAGTGCCATAAAGTCACCTCCGTTTACAGATGCAGCTTTTACACCACCAATCTGTACGTCTGTTACATATAGTAATTCCATTCCTTGCAGCAAGTTCTCAACAGTACCACGGTTACCTGCCAGGTTCAGTGTAGTCTCCCATCTCCAATCTTTGGTTTCTACCGGAACTGCGGTAATGGAGAGCTCCATACCTTTATTGTAAACATTGCCGACATTCGTAGAGTACATGATGTATCCGTTAGTCTGGCTTAAACGTGGGGAAACGATCTGGTCTTTACTATTATTGGTATAGTATGTAAAGTCAAAACCTAACCGACCGTTCAGGAATCTCATTTCCAACCCCAACTCTGTAGATTCTGTGATTTCCGGTCTTAAGTAGGGATTTCCACGTGTCCATGAATTTCCGGTTCCTACCCCTGCCAGAAAACCTCTGGGCGCCCACAATGCGGTAGTTGTTGCATAGGCGTCGGTATCTTTACCTACGCGGGCCCAGGATGCGCGTATCTTACCGAAGGAAAGGATGTCATTTGCCGGTAGTAGTTCGGTAAATACAAAGCTGCCGCTGACTGACGGATAGAAATATGAACGGTTGTCTATCGGTAGGGTAGAAGTCCAGTCGTTACGTCCGGTAACAGTCAGATATGCTATATTTTTATAGGCTGCACGGAATTCTCCAAAAACACCCATCAAACGTTTGCGGCTTTGATAAGACTGGAATTGTTTGGTAGATTGATCGATATTTTCAAAACTTGGAAAGTCGGGCGTGATAAAGTCATAACCCGTACGGCGTTCACGCCGAACCTTGGTGTCTTCTGCTGATTGTCCTGCCATCAAGTTGAAGTCGAAATCTCCGAACTTTTTATTTGCAGTAATAATCAAGTTGGAAGTCAAATATTCATAGGTGAAGTCGTTTGTTGACAAACGGCCGTTCTGATAGATATCTTTCATTGCAGCTCCGGGAGCAATATAAGTGTAATCGTTAGTGGTGTATCGGTCTAAGCCAATACGATAACTGATGTTTAGCCAATCTGCAACTTTATAGTTGGGGGCAACGGAGCCGGTAAAGCGGGTAGTCTTATCCCACATCTTATTCTTATTGATAATCCAATATGGGTTATCAATATCCGAAACTAAGTTCTGGTTGTCAGGATCCAAGCTCTGGAAAATACGGTATTTGCTACCGTCTTCGTTCAAATAATGTTTCATGTCCTCGCTACCAGGCCATGTATATACAGCCTGCATTGCGCCGTTTCCTCCCTTACCGTCTGAATCCCAAAGTCCACTGGATGTTAGTGTTTTGTCAGTGTTGGATACGGAGAAGGCAACATTCGCAGCAACAGTGAGGTTTCCGTATTTGCGGTCTCCATTGAAACGGAATGTCGTTTTATCGTAGCCAGTATTGGGCACGATACCATTTTGGTCGAAGCGTGAGATGGATAAGAAATAGCTGCCTGCATTATTTCCACCGGATACAGTTAATGTATTATCATAGCTGGCACCGTTTTCAAAGAAATTGTTGATGTTGTCATAGACTTTATCTCCACCGCCGAATTTTTCTCCCCAAGAGGACATTACCCAGTCGGTTTCCAGATTTCCTAAATCATTATATTTTCCTCGTTTATAAGTTTCCTGCACATCAGGCAAGCGGTTTACCCAACTTGTGGTGAAACGGGTGTTAAATGTTACTTCTGTTGTTCCATCGGTATTACCTTTTTTTGTCGTAATGACGATAACACCGGCCGCAGCGCGTGAACCGTAAAGAGCGGCAGCAGCAGGCCCTTTCAGTACTGACATGTTTTCAACATCTTCCGGGTTAATATCCATAACACGGTTACCAAATGAAGAGGCTGTGCGGACCATACCATCAAAACCGGAATCACCGCCAATTGCAGTAGAGTTATCGTAAATAACACCATCTACAACGAATAGAGGTTGATTATCGCGTTCCAAAGATGTACCTCCACGGAGGACGATTTGTGAACCAGCACCGGCAGCGCCACCGGATTGGGTGATATTTACGCCGGCTATTTTACCGTTCAAAGAATTGATAACATTAGCACTTTTGTTTTTCAATAGTTCTTTGCTATTGACATCCTGAACTGCATATCCTAGTGCCTTTTTTTCTTTCTTAATACCCATAGCTGTTACTACAACTTCACTCAATGCTTGAGCATCATCTTGTAGAGTTACAACGTAATTTGTGGCGTTGTTAACAACGAGTTCCTGAGTTTTATATCCTACGAATGAAACAACCAATGTGCTACCCATTGAAGCATCTACTGAGAAATTTCCATCTATATCCGTCACAGCGCCGGTGCCGGAACCCTTTACTAATACGCTGGCGCCGATGATAGGCTCACCTGCTGCATCTACAACTTTACCTGTGATTTTCTTGGCTTGCTGAGTACTTTGGGAACTTGGCAATGCGCTTAAACTTGAAGATTGCACTTTATGCAGAAGTTCCAAATTTAAAAGTATCTGCTATCTACCACATTTCTACTTATATATGTATGCATAACAATATATTACTTGCTTGCAGATATCTTTTGTAGAAAAAATGCAGGTTGCCGGTTTACAAGGAATGGTTGTGAAATGAAGAATCAGGTTGAAGATTACAGAGTGAACAATAATATTTCTCGTGATATATCAGAGTAAATAGTTAATTTATTTAGGTAAGCACTCTGTTTCGCGCGTTTAAAACAATTTGTTTCAACCATATACACTCTGCTACTTTTTATGTTAAAACTGTTTGTTTAAAGCATAAAATAGAATATTTGTAAGCGAGGAGCAAACTATTTTCTATTATGAAATAAATAGTTCTACCCGTAAAAATGAATCATTCGTTTTTACTAAATGAGGTTATTTATGGTAGCAACATTTAGGAAGTCATACTCCAATAAGGTTATTTAATTGGGGGTATGTAAATGAATAAAAATAAGAGGTGCATGAATCTATTAATATATGTTGCGTAAAAGCTTTTGTGTAATTAACAGTCTAATACTTTTTTTTGAGTAACTCGTGATTGATTTTAACGGATTTGCTTTTACCAATTCTTTCTGTTAACGTTTAGTTCTTATGCAATTATTCTTATTTCAATAAAAAAAAGGATTATTGCACTAAATAAGCAAATCTACATGGATTAAATATGTGAATTTATAACTTCAAATGATATATATAATACTATATATAATTTCATTTTGGTATCTATATACTTATTAAACTGTCATTATGTACAAAATACATAAAATGAGATAACTATTAAACCTCTATTTCAAACTTTATAAAAGCATAAAACCAAACATTTTAATATTCATTTAGGAATTTTTAAATAGATCGATGATGAAATTCCTAAATTTATTTATATGTTTGCAAACAAATCCAAATAATAGAGCTTATGAAAAGAAATTATTGCTTATCATTAATGTTGTTTGCATTGTTTGGGATGTCTGCACCTTTTGCTGCTAATGCAGCCGTTGAAAGTGTGCCAAGTTCCCAAAGTACTCAGCAAACCAAGAAAATTACAGGTAAAGTTGTAGACACAACAGGTGAGCCTATCATCGGCGCCAGCGTGTTAGTGAAAGGTTCCGGAACCGGTGCTGTGACGGATATTGACGGAAAGTTCTCAGTGGATGCTTCTGTGGGCAGTACACTGGAAGTTTCCTTTATTGGTTACAAGACCGTTACTCTGAAAGTGACTAATGCTTCCACTTATAGCGTAACACTGCTTGATGACTCGCAGGCATTGGACGAAGTGGTGGTCACGGCAATGGGTATTAAGAAAGAGAAAAAGGCATTGGGATATGCAGTGCAAGATGTCAACAGTAAAGAACTGTTGAAAAATAAGAATGCTAATATTATTAATTCCTTGAATGGTAAAATTGCCGGTGTGAATATAACTCAAGGAAGTGGTGCTGCTGGTGCTGGTGCAAGCATTATCATTCGTGGAGGTACTTCATTAGAAAGAGATAACCAGCCTTTGTTTATTGTTGACGGTATAGTCTATGATAACGGTGTGGATATTGGCGGTAATTCAGGTTTTGATGGCGCACAATCTACAAACTCAACATATAGTAATCGTGTAATGGATATCAATCCTGAGGATGTGGAAAATATGTCTGTATTGAAGGGGCCTGCTGCCGCTGCACTTTATGGTTCGAGAGCTGCTGCTGGTGTTATTATCATTACAACAAAAAAAGGTCAAGAAGGGCGTGTTGAGGTCAACCTGTCAACTAAATTAAATACAACTTGGGTTAATCGTCTTCCAGAACAACAAAGTACTTATAAACGTGGTACATTTGGGGACACTGGTATCTTTACTGATTTAGGAGTGTTGGACTCTTGGGGAGAAAAGTTTGCACCAGGAGAAAAAATATATGATAATGTCAGTGATTTCTTCAAAAGTGGCTTGACCTGGGATAACAATGTCAGTATTTCAGGAGGAGGAAAAAATAATAATTTTTATCTTTCCATTTCTCGTTTCAACCAAGATGGTATAATACCGGAAACTGGCTATACAAAGAATACAGTTCGATTTAATGGCGAACAAAAATATGGTAAATTGACTGTAGGGGCGAATATGGCTTACTCCATTGCTAATTCAGACAAATCGTTAACTAGCGGTGGGCTCTATTCGTCAGGTGGCACGGGAGCCATGAATTCAGTTTTCCGTTGGCCGAGAAGCGAAAACATGTCTGTTTGGCAGAATGAAGATGGAAGTAAATACCGTTTATTCCCAGATCAGTTGTTGGCCGATGATATTGATAATCCTTATTGGATTGTCAATAAAAACAGAGTTACTGATAAAACGACCCGTTTCACTGGTAATCTTAACCTGAAACTTGATTTGTTTGACTGGTGGAAAATTTCTTATACAGCCGGAACAGACCGCTATACTACAAATACTCGCCGCTTGATAGAACCGGAATCTGGCGTGAAGCTTTTATGGCAAAAAGGTATGTTGTCTGAAAGTGATCGAGTTTATGAGTATTTGACATCAAATTTTATGATGAACTTCAATAAAAAGATTGCAGATTTTGACTTTAATTTATTGGTCGGACAATCAGTAGAAGATACAAAAACAACTACCAACCGCAGAATGGGTTGGAACTTTGTAGTTGACAATTTCTACTCAATCAACAATACAGCCGAAACTGATCGTAGTATGACCCAAGCAAATAGCCGTAAACGTCTGATTGGTGTATATGGTGAATTCAGAGTTGGTTATAAGAGTATAGCGTATGTCACTGTTACTGGACGTAATGACTGGACTTCCACTTTGCCGATAGATAACCGTTCTTATTTCTATCCTTCAGTAGGTGGTGCTTTCGTTTTTTCGGAGTTGCTGCCTGAGAACGATATAGTTTCCTATGGTAAGGTTCGCGCCTCATGGGCACGCGTAGGTAAAGATGCCGATCCTTATGTAACGAATACATATCTTGATCCTCCTTTTGTTACAATCGGAGGCAATGGATTGCAGAATAGTTGGACACACGGTAACCCATATTTGATTCCTGAAAAGACAGAGTCTACGGAAATTGGTTTGGAAATGAGATTCTTGAAGGGACGTATTGGATTTGATTTTACTTATTATACGAATAAGAGTATCAATCAGTTACTTAGCCCACGTACAAGTCAGACCACAGGTTATATCTTTATGACGACAAATGCCGGAGATATTGAAAATAAGGGTATGGAGTTGGCTATTTCTGGTACACCTATCCAGAATAGGAATTTTACATGGGAGACAGCTTTAAATCTGTCAGGAAATCGGGGTAAGGTAAACAATTTACTTCAAGGGCTTGATATCCTCTATGTAACGGATGTTCAAGTTGGAAATGCAAAAGCTGCTTCCTTTAATGGTGGTAACTTTATGGCAATTTCCGGTTCTAAATGGTCGAGGGATGACCAAGGAAATGTTATTCTGGATAAAAAGACCGGAATGCCGACTTCCGATAATGAAACAACTTATGAGTTAGGTAACCGTGAACCTAAGCTTCTGGGAGGCTTCAATAATACTTTTACTTATAAGAACTGGTCTCTTTCTATGTTGTGGGATTTCCGTATCGGCGGCGACATCTATAATGGTACAGATTACTTCATGACAGCACGCGGTATGAGCGTGAGAAGTGCAAACCGTGAAAATCTGACAATCAAAGGTGTGGTTACTAATGGAAAAGACGCTGAGGGTAAAGAGACATATACACCTGCTACATATACTTTCAGTGCTGATAAATTTTATAATAGAAATGATTATTCACAAGAAGTTCCTGCAGGTTCCGATAATGCTCTTTGTGGAAAGTCGATTATTCGCAATTATTGGACGAGTAGTTATACTTTGGAATCTACTAACTATATGACGGATACCAGTTGGTTGCGTCTCCGTTCCATTTCTTTGACTTATACATTCCCGAAGAATCTGCTTCAGAAAACCAAATTTATCAAAGGGCTTTCTGCTACGGTGACAGGAACAAATCTGCTACTTTTTACTAATTATAAAGGTATGGATCCTGAGACAAGTGCTGCCGGTTCCGGTGCAATAGGTTCAAGTTCTGTCGGCATTGAATATTGTGGTGTACCTGCTACAGCGGGCATGTCTTTCGGCCTGAATGTTACATTCTAAATCTGAATTATAGAACAATATATTAAAAAGAGTAAGTTATGAAAAAATTCAAATATATTTGCTTAGGTGCATTATTTGCCCTCGGTGTTAGTTCTTGTTCTGATTATTTGGATATAAACAATAATCCGGATAATCCGAACAATACAGTCCCTTCGGCTTCTTTGCGTTTGCGGGCTATTCAGGCAAACTTTGTAGATGCTTATGAGTCTTCTGGTACACGTGGTTGCTGGATTACCGGTAATATAGCGAAAACCAGTGGTACTGCATATAATGATATGATTATAAAATGGCGTCCGGCAGTAAACTCCTGTACATGGCCTTATCAGTCATGGTTTATTTATACGGCTTCAAATATACCGGATTTGCTTGATAAAGCTGAATCTGAAGAGGCGTGGCATTATGTAGGAGCAGCACAACTAATTCATGCATGGGGATTTATGACTATGCTGGATGTATATGGAGAAATGCCTTATACAGAAGCTTTAACCTCCAATATTACTCCTAAATATGATGATGGGAAAACTATCTATGAAGGATGTATGGCTATGCTTGACAAGGCTATTGAGAACTTTCAGAAAGAGCAGCCTACAACAGCGGAAGCATTTGCTGATGGTGATACCTGGAATGGGGGAGATGCAAAGAAATGGTTGAAATTAGCATATGGACTGAAAGCCCGTTGGATGCTGAATACATCTAAAAAGGCTGATTTTGATCCTCAAGCTGTATTGGAGGTTTTGGCTAAAGCGGCAGATTCCAATGATGATGGCACAGTGATGCATTATAGAAATTCTAATTTGGATCAAGAAAGTGGAATCAAAGCATTGCAATTTGGGAATCTGACAAATACCACTTCACGTATAACAAAATGGTACTTAGATTTATTGACGAATACATTTGCGGATGGCAGTGGCGTTGAAGATCCACGTACAGACTTGCTTGTTCCAAGTGGTCAATTTATGAACAAAAACGGTCAATTGGAATATCGTCGTACTGCAGGCATTGATTTGTATAGTAATATCCGTAATGCAGGAGGTCCTGTTACTTTTGATGTATTTTCTTCAGATACCCAGACTGCTATCAAATTTCTGGGTGGTGTTAAATTAGATCCGGTGAAAGATATATGGGCTTCCGGTACTACAGATGAAGCACGAAAAGGAGATTCTATTTATGTTCCAATTTACTCGGAACATCTGAGTTGGATTACCTCTTCACCAGGTGACCCTAATGATGACCGTTATATTGCAAACCGCTATAATGGCAAAACGGAACGCATAATTTCTACAGGAACTTTCTATACCCGTGCCGATGCTCCGGGACATTTGCTCTGCTATCCGGAGGTTTGTTTTATGAAAGCTGAATGTTATTTTCGTTTAGGACAAAAAGGACAAGCTTTGCAAGAGTACAAGAAAGGTATTCGTGCGCATATGGAGTTGATGAATATAAAGTTAGCTGACTATGATCAATCTGTTTATGGAAAACAGATGATTCCGACAGAAAAAATGGATGCTTTTTTGTCAAGTGAAGCCGTTGCACAGACTGAGGCAGAACTGACTATGGCAAAGATTATGCAGCAAAAGTTTATTGCCTGTTCATATTCTATCCAAAATTGGAATGATATGCGCCGCTTTAACTATGGAGCAGGGAATATCAAAGATTTTGGTGTAGTATATGTAGGCTTTGATCGCCCTAATGAATTTGATGCAGAAAGTGGTAGACGATATACTTCGGATAATCCCTCGGATAGTCGTTATTGGTTCCGTCGTTTCCAGCAGCCCAGTCTTGAGTCTGATTATAATATAAATAATCTAAAAGAATCAAATAAAGAGGCATTGGAATTGACCATAAATTCTTGTCCGGTTTGGTGGGATTGTGCTTCAGACGAAGAATATTACAGTTATATTAAATAATAAAATGTACCTGTTAGGGCTTTTGCAGAATGCTTTCCTATTGCTATTAAGATCTTATTCGTTTTTGAATGGCAGAGGATAAATAAAAATATTCAGATTCGGAGACTCTAACAGTCTTCATTCATAAATGATGATTGAAACAGCCGGTTCGTGAGAATCGGCTGTTTTTGCGGTTTGTTCGTCTATAAAATCCCTTAGTTTGTAGAATCTTGATTTAATAATCCTAAAATCTTAGGTTTGTATTTATTTCATTGATTATCTTTGCGACTAAAATTAAAGATTTAATAGATTTTTATTTTGACTTTCATTAGATTGAATAAGATATTGAAGGCTCTAATGGTCTTCATTCATAGATGATGATTGGGACAGCCGGTTCGTGAGAATCGGCTGTTTTTGTTTCGTTTGTTTGCATATCAACGGCGGTAATGTTACTTTTGCCAGGAATAGCGAAGACAGTTCACACTATCTTTGCGAGGAATAGTTTATTTAGTATGGAACAAGGCAAGAAATTTATCTCTCCGGGAGCATGGTTCTCCATGACTTATCCGGCAGACTGGAACGAATTTGAAGACGGGGAAGGTTCTTTCCTCTTCTATAACCCCAATGAGTGGACCGGTAATTTTCGTATTTCAGCTTACAAAGGAAATGCTACGTATGGCAAAGACTCTATACAGCAGGAGCTGAAAGAAAATTCTTCTGCTACCTTGATCAAGGTAGGACAGTTGCAATGCGCCTATAGTAAAGAGATGTTCGAAGAAGAAGGGGAGTACTACACTTCCCATCTTTGGATTACAGGCATTGGTGAAGTCGCCTTTGAATGCTCGTTCACCGTGAAAAAAGGAGGAACGGTAGCGGAGGCAGAGAAAGTGCTGGCTTCCCTGGAGGTGCGTAAGGAGGGAGTAAAGTATCCGGCGGAAATCATCCCGGTACGTCTTTCAGAAATTTATCAGATTAATGAAGCATACGAGTGGGTAGATGCCACTGTAAAAGAACTGCTGAAGAAAGACTTCCAGGGAGCCGAAGAAGATCTCCTTAAGATGCAGCAGATTATAGATAAGGGCGACATCGGCCCGAAGAAGAAAGACGCATGGCTGGCATTCGGCATTGCCCTTTGCGTAATCTTTGCCAATGAAGTGGATGGCATGGAGTGGCGTACGTTGATAGACGGCAACCGGGAAGCACCGGTATTGCTGAATACCACTACCGGAACCTGGATTGATCCGATGAAGCTGGTATGGAGCAAGGTGAAAGCAGGCGAACCTTGCAATCTGGTAGAGAGTTATCAAACGATGTTTGAAAATTAATCATTAAAATAACGAGGATTTTGGCAGCAGTAAATTCAATTCTTCAGATAGAGAACCTGACCAAGTCATTCGGTGACCTGGTATTATTCGAGAATATATCCTTCGGTTTGGCCGAAGGGCAGCGCGTCGGCTTGATAGCCAAGAACGGTACGGGTAAGACTACATTGCTTAATATCCTTTCCGGTAAGGAAGGGTACGATGCCGGCACTATATCCTTCCGGCGTGATTTGCGTGTTGGCTATCTGGAGCAAGATCCGCAATATCCCGAAGAACTGACCGTGCTCGAAGCCTGTTTCCATCATGGCAACAGCACTGTTGAGCTGATTAAGGAATATGAGCGTTGCATGGAGACGGAAGGCCATCCCGGACTGGACGAAATACTGGTGCGTATGGACCATGAGAAAGCTTGGGAGTATGAACAGAAAGCCAAACAAATCCTTTCGCAACTCAAGATCCGTGACTTCGACCAGCAGGTGAAACACCTGTCCGGCGGCCAGCTGAAGCGTGTGGCACTTGCCAATACCCTTATCACTGAACCCGATTTGCTGATACTGGACGAGCCTACCAACCACCTCGACCTTGATATGACGGAATGGCTGGAAGAATATCTGCGTCGCAACAATCTCAGCCTTTTGATGGTGACGCACGACCGTTACTTTCTCGACCGCGTTTGCTCTGAAATTATAGAGATAGACAACCGCCAGATATACCAGTATAAGGGTAATTACAGTTATTATCTGGAGAAGCGCGAAGAGCGTATTGAAGCCAAAACCGTAGAAGTGGAACGCGCCAATAATCTCTACCGCACCGAGTTGGAGTGGATGCGCCGCATGCCGCAAGCCCGCGGGCATAAGGCACGATATCGAGAGGATGCCTTCTATGAACTGGAAAAGGTTGCAAAGCAGCGCTTCAACAACGACAATGTGAAGCTCGACGTCAAGGCATCCTATATCGGCAGTAAGATATTCGAGGCAGACCATTTATACAAATCCTTCGGTGATCTGAAAATATTGGAGGACTTCTCTTACATCTTCTCCCGTTATGAGAAGATGGGAATCGTGGGAAATAACGGCACCGGAAAATCCACTTTCATCAAGATACTGATGGGGCAGGTGCAGGCCGATAGCGGTACGGTGGATATTGGTGAGACGGTTCGTTTTGGCTATTACTCTCAGGATGGCTTGCAGTTTGACGAGCAGATGAAGGTGATAGATGTGGTGCAAGACATTGCCGAAGTCATAGAGTTGGGCAACGGGAAGAAGCTGACAGCCTCGCAATTCCTCCAACACTTCCTTTTTACCCCCGAGTCGCAACACAGTTACGTCTATAAACTGAGTGGTGGCGAGCGCCGCCGTCTCTATCTGTGTACGGTACTGATGCGCAATCCCAACTTCCTTGTTCTGGACGAGCCCACCAACGACCTCGACATCGTGACACTGAACGTGCTGGAAGAGTATTTGCAGAATTTCAAGGGTTGCGTAATCGTCGTGAGCCACGACCGCTACTTCATGGATAAGGTGGTAGACCACCTGCTGGTATTCAACGGACAGGCCGATATCCGCGATTTCCCCGGCAACTATACGCAATATCGCGATTGGAAAGACCAGAAAGCGCATCAGGAAAAAGAGAAAGAAGCTGCCAAGTCTCAGGAAGACAAGACGTCGAAAGTGCGCCTGAACGAGAAGCGCCGGATGTCTTTCAAGGAGAAACGCGAGTTTGAACAGTTGGAACAAGAGATTGCCGGACTCGAAGCAGAGAAGAAAGCCATTGAAGATGCCTTGTGTAGCGGCACCCTCTCCGTGGACGAACTGACGGAGAAGTCGAAGCGGCTGCCCGAACTGACTGACTTAATAGACGAGAAGACTCTGCGCTGGCTGGAGTTGAGCGAGATAGAAGAGGGGGGATGAGGTGATAAAGTGATAAAGTGATGAAGTGATAAGGTGATAAAGAGATGGAGAGAATGAAGACTGGAAATTTAACGAATTATCATAGCCATAGTCTGTACTGTGACGGGCGTGCCGGGATGGAAGACTTTGTGCGCTTTGCATTGAGCGAGGGGTTTACTTCTTATGGCTTTTCCTCTCATGCCCCTTTGCCATTTTCCACCGCGTGGACCATGGAGTGGGACCGTATGGACGATTATCTGTCCGAGTTCCGCCGGTTGAAGGAGAAATATGCCGGACGCATTGAATTGTACATCGGCTTGGAAATAGATTATCTGAATGATGAAAGCAATCCGTCCGTCGCGCGCTTCAGGGAGCTGCCGCTGGACTATCGCATCGGTTCCGTGCATCTGCTGTATGATGACAAAGGCGAGATTGTAGATGCCGATGTTCCTGCCGGTACTTTCAGGAAGATTGTAGACGAACATTTCAATGGGGACCTGGACCGGGTGGTGCACCTCTATTATGAACGGTTGTTGCGGATGGTGGAGTTGGGAGGCTTTGACATCGTGGGCCATGCCGATAAAATGCATTACAATGCATCATGCTACCGCCCGGGATTGCTCGATGAACCTTGGTACGACAGACTGGTCCGCGATTACTTCGCAGAAATTGCCCGTCGCGGATATCAGGTTGAAATCAATACGAAGGCTTATCTTGATTTGGGTACTTTCTATCCCAATGAACGATACTTCTCCCTGCTGCACGATTTGGGCATCCGCGTACAAGTGAATAGCGACTCCCACTATCCGGAAAAGATAAGCAACGGCAGGGCCGAGGCACTGAAAGCCCTGAAGTTGGCGGGCTACGAAACGGTGATGGAGCTGCATGGCGGCGAGTGGAAAGAAATGCCGATCGTTTAAATGCCGCTGGCCCGGAAGCTGCATAAACCTAAAAAAACTCCTGACTGCCCGGCATAGACAGGCAATCAGGAGTTTTTCTCTTTTAAATTTATAAACTTATCATTTTCCTTTCAACAGGAAATCATCTATTACTTTCTTGTAAGTTGCCTTGTCGGCAGCACCGCGAAACAGTTGTGGCTCTCCCTCCATCGGGATAAACACGAAGAGAGGAATGCTTGAGGCATTGAATAAGGCTGCCAGCTCTTTTTCCTTATCTACATTGACCTTGTAGACAACGATTTGGTCGGAATATTCCTTGGCCAGATCCTTCATGATGGGGCCCGTCATGCGGCAGGGACCACACCAGTCGGCGTATAAGTCGATGATGGCAGGTTTGCTTCCTTTATACTTCCATTCCTGGGATTTCTCGTAATCGAATACGTCGTTGATGAACATATTCTTGTTCATTGCGATTACATCTCCTGCGCCGGCCCGGGCTTCTTTTACCTCGGCAGATTTCGGCTGTTTGGCTCCGTCGGTGCAAGCGTAGGTCAGTGCGCTTGCGCAGAACAGAGCAGCTATGGCTAATACTTTTTTCATTTCCTTCGGTTAAGAGTTTTGTTCTATAACGGCTTTCAATTCCTTACCGCCGATAACGCCTGAATGACGCCATACGGCTTCACCTTTTTTGAATACGATGAACGTAGGTACTGCTTGTATGCGATAGCGGGCAGCCAATTCTTCGTGCTGGTCTACATCTATCTTGGCAATACGGGCAGTGTCACCTATTTCGCCTTTGAGCTCTTCCAATACTGGGTGCATGGCTTTACAAGGGCCACACCAGGTAGCAAAGAAGTCAACTAAAACGGGTTTCTCTGATTGTATCAGTTCTTCAAATTTCTCCATAATACTTTCCTTTTTTTGTAGTTAATGTGAATCAGGAGTTAATGCTTTACCTCCTGACTTGTGTAATAGTTTGAATATATAACGTTTGAGTTAGGGAAAAGGTTCATACAATTATCGTTGCTGTGTATGTGCCAAAAATGGCTTCGACCGCGGAAGATATGACAACTGTCAGGAAATAAGATGATTAGGGCGGGCGGGGCGTTCATTAAACGTTCGTTTATTGGACGCTGCAAATATAGGGTTTTTCTTCTTCTTACTGTTACAATCCCTGCCTTTTTTCTGTGGTAATATCTCGTTGCTGCTCAAAGCATAAGCTATCTCCTTCTATCAAGATATAGAAAAGGAGGGAAAAGGTGTCCATTAAACGAACGTTTAATGAACGCCCCGCTATTTATCCATTAATTATCTAATTATCAGCAGTTATGGAACAGAAAACAAGACAGCAGTACATGCCTCCTACTATAGAGGTGATCCCCTTGGAAAGCGAAAGTGTGATTGCAGGCAGCCCGGGTGGCGGAGGAACATCCGACATGCCGATACAGCCATTGAACACCGCCCGCAGAGGGCGAAGCTACGGTGCCGCCTCTACCAGCGAATTGGAAGATTTGATAAACGATATTCTGACCGTGGAGCAGTAGCTGCTGAGATTATTATGATTATAAGTACTAAATAACCAAGCAATATGAAGAAACAGACACTTTTACCCGGCCTCTTGGCAAGCATGCTTGCAGGTGCGGCCATAGGATGTAGTAACGAGTTGCCACAATCTGCCCCGCCCGCACCGGAAGACGGACGGATAGCAGTGACCGCCACGGCAGGAATCCCCCGTGGAGGAGCCACTACAAGAGTAGCATTCAACGAGAACAGTGGAATAAGCACGCTCGAAATAACCTGGCGAAGCGACCTGAGCCACCCTGAAACCTTCTCCGTGCTCGAAGGTACAGCCGCTGTTCTCCCTTCCACCTTCGCACAGGCAGAGGTAGACGCAGGGAATGCCCACAACGCCACCTTCGAAGGTACTATCAAGGACCGGAGCAGCAATTTCTACGCCCTCTATCCCGCACTGCCCGAAGACAAAGCAGCAACCCCCACTGACATCACCCTCGACATGAGCGGACAGACAGGCGACGCACCGGACGAAAGCAAACTGTACATGTGCGCCCAAGCCACCTACAACGACGGACTGGCATTCAGCTTTGTCCACCTCACCTCTATCTTGAAACTAAAACTGAAATTCCCCGACGTAGCGGGTGCTTCCACGCCCGATATGAAGATAGAGGCACTTACCCGCGGCGCGGGAGCAACCGGCACGGTGACGGGTGTTCAACTTCGTGGCAAGGGTGTCTATGCTTCGGCACAGGTGGATATTACAGGCACGGGTAGCGGCGTGCAGCCGTCTCCGGTCTATACCGACCTTGCTCCCATCGGAGTACTGCAACTGAGCGGCAGCTTCACGGCGGAGGATAATGCTGCCACGGTCTATCTGCACCTGCTTCCGGGAACGCTGGCCGAGGCTCAGGTCATAGCAATCAAAGAGGGAAAGACCTATACCGGCACTTTGTCCGGTACCGTAGGCGTAGGTACTATGTACACAGCTGAGGTAGCCATGCAGCAGTCTGCAACGTTCGATGATGCTGCGGCATCGGGAGAGGGCGAAGCACCTGCGTTGCTTACTACGGGGGGAAATACCAAAGATAATCCGTATCTGATAGCTTCTCCCGCTAACTTGCGGTGGTTAGTGAAGCAGTTGGCGGATGCCACAGATAGCAATCCCACTACCGGGAAGTATTACCGTCTGACGACGGATGTTGAGGTGACTGCGGATAAGTGGGTGCCGATAGGAGAAGGTAGTACTAATAAGCTGTTCGATGGTTTTTTTGATGGAGACGGTCATGTTATTAGTGGTACACTGCAAGGGGATGCCGGGTATTTCGGTTTCTTCGGCATGTGTAATGAAAACAGCGAAATCACTAATCTGCACATGGCGGCAACGGTGACAAGTACCTCATCATCGGGAGGCTCATATATCGGCAGTATAGCAGGATGGGCTTATAAGATTACAGGATGTAGCAACAGTGGAAATATAATAGGAAACAGTTGTACGGGTAAAATAGGTGGCATTGTCGGGGCGACTGATTTCATTTCCGGTTGCATCAATACCGGGAAGATTGATGGTGGAAGTAATAACAATATGAGTATTGGTGGTATTGTGGGTGATATTGCGAAAGATTGTAGCGATTGTTACAATAGTGGTGAAGTAACTGGTCAAGGTAGTGGCAAGATAGGCGGCATTGCCGGAGAGAGTGCAGGCTCCACTTTTAAGATGGAAGGTTGCACCAATATTGGAAAGGTAGATAGTACTTTGGGATTAACCGGTGGTATTCTTGGGTATACTAATGGTTCTATCACCTTCATACGTTGTACTAATCATGGTGAAGTGATAGGAGGAGCGGATAAATTAAGAAGCAGTACCGGCGGTATTGTTGGGTACGTAGGCTCTGGAAGCTCTTTCCATCTTTGCCACAATAGCGGTACTGTGACAGCGGGGAGCAGTGAACATTATATTTATACAGGTGGTCTGATAGGGCATTATGGTTCTGCATTTACATCTACCATAACAGTCTATGACTGCTGCACCAACACCGGCACTCCGGACCAATGGATAGGCAGCAATGCAACCTATGAACCAGTGCCGTGCGAAGAACACCATTGATTTATAATGTCTTACCCCATCCTTCTCCGACCCTTAACCCACACGAACGGTTACCCCTCGGAGGAGGCTATGGTGAGACCAGTAGTCTCCCCTTATGTGAGAGTAGTAGTCTCACCCTACCTGAGACCAGTAGTCTCACTACAGGAGAGACCCTTAGTCTCACCACACCCGAGACCAGTAGTCTCACTTGACGTCAGACCTCGGTCTGTCTTNCCCTACCTGAGACCAGTAGTCTCACTATAGGAGAGACCCTTAGTCTCACCACACCCGAGACCAGTAGTCTCATTTGACGTCAGACCTCGGTCTGTCTCCCGGGCCCGTCCCGGTGTCCTCACGCCTTGGTGCGTACTCTTATGGGCAATGCCCCCTTGCCTGATGCCTGCATCCGGGCCACTCGGCACTGAATACGTTGACAAATCATGCAAAAGAAGCAAAACTTAAAACACTTCAACATTATGCAGAAATATAAACTTGTGAAACGCGGCAATCCCTCCAAACCGGATGCTCCGAAGAAATGGTACGCCATCCCCGTGTCCTACGAGGCACAGAGCGTGAAGGTAATGACCCGTGCCGCCACGGAAAACACCACCACAGCCCCCATCGAACTGGAAGGTTCGCTGGAACTGCTGGGCGAGTATGCCAAGCAGCAGTTGCTTCAGGGCCACACCGTGCGTGTGGGCAACCTGGGCACCTTGCGCATTACCTTCAAGAGCGCAGGCGTGGACGACATCACAACGTTCAATGCCGGACAGATGATACGCGAACCTCGCATCATCTTCACTCCCTCGAAGGAGCTTCGCGAATCGGTCGTTCAGAACCTTCAGTTCCAGAACGGCGGTGTGCTCGAAGATGGTGTCAGCTATGCCTCGCTTTCGGACTATAAGCGGGCGAAAGGCATCACCGGCGGCGGCAGCGACAATCCCGGTTCGGGTGGCAATCCGGGCGGCAGCGGCGGTGGCAACGATGGCGACCAGAGCGAGAATCCTTTGGGATAACGCGGTAAACGCATCGCTGTGAGCGAAAAGACAGAAGGCTGAATCTATCGAAAAGATTCAGCCTTCTTATTTAACGTCAGTTCGATATAACGTCTACAGATGCGGCAGCTTTATCATAAACGTAGTCCCTTCGTTCTGCTGCGACAGCACCGTGATTTCCCCTTTATGCAGGTTTATTATTTTCTGCGTCAGCGCCATTCCTATCCCATGTCCGGGGGCTATGTCTTTGTTCTCGCCCCGATAGAACAGGGTGAACAACTTGTCTTTATCTTTATCGGATATGCCGATGCCATTGTCCGAGAAGCGGATGATGGACCATTCTTCCCAATATGAAATCTGGATAAACGAAGTCTTGTTGGCAGAGTACTTGCAGTTATTCTCTATCAGGTTGACGAACGCCGTTGTCAGCAGATAGATGTTTCCGGCTACGGTCAATACGTTGTCGCTCTCCGCTTCCTGGCCGAAGATAAGCTCTACATGGTAGTCGGGGTGTGCTTTCAGTATCAGTTCCCTGGCATCCAGCAACAGTTCGTCGAGGCGGGTCTCTTCTATCTTTATCTGCTCGGGTTGATAATCGGCTTTGGCAAGGTTCAGCAGGCCGTCTGTCAGCTTTATGATACGGTGTACGTCCTGCAGGGCATTGCCGATGGCCGTCTGATACTGTTGCGGGGTGCGCTCTTTGAGCAGGGCAAGGTCCAGCTCGGCCGTCAGTGCTGCCAGGGGCGTACGCAGTTCGTGAGACACGTTGCTGATGAACATCTTCTGCGAGTTGAAGGAAGTTTCCAACCGGTCCAGCAGGGCGTTGAAGGCAATGCTGAGTTCGCCCAGTTCGTCCCGGCTTTTCACGGGCAGGCGTCTGGCCATTTGGGAGGCTGTGATGCTTTCGGCCTCTTTGGCAATGGTGCGGATGGGGTTCAACGAAATCCGCGCAAGCAGGTAGCCCACGATGAACAGCACCGACAGCCCTGCGGCAAACAGTATGAACAGGGTGTGTTTCAGATTCTCGAGATTGGCATACCCATATCCGTCGTATGCCGCGGCCGTCACTACGTATTCTTTTCCTTTGAATGTATAGACCATGCCTATGCTTTGGTAGTCGTTTTCCTGAAACTCTATCTCCCTTTGTTGCATGATGCGGTCTATCATTGCCCGGTCTTCTTTCACGATGTCGTTCTCTATTGCATCGTGATACAGCATTTCGAAGTCGGGCGTGTAGATGGCTACTTCCACCTCATTGATAAAGTTCTTGTTGTTCAGGTAGATGGATTGCATGATTTCGGCATCTACCTTATTGTTAAGGAACAGATGCGCCTTGGTCACGGCTTCGCTTTTCAGGTTGTAGAAGAAGGTGTTGCTGCGGGTGTGCTCGCTGACGTAGTAGATGGTGACCATGAACAACAGGAATACGGTTGCTATGATGGCGGTATACTTCAGGGTAAGGGCGGTTCTTATTTTCATAGCTTGTCGGTCAGTATAAAGCCCATTCCCGGTTTGGTATGGATCAGTTTGGTTTCAAAATCCCTGTCTATCTTCTTTCGCAGGTAGTTGATGTATACATCTATGAAGTTGGTTCCGGTGTCGAAGTGGGTATTCCATACTTTCTCGGCTATTTCTATACGGCTGATGACTCGTTCGGGATTTTCTGCCATATAGAGCAGCAGATTGTATTCTTTGGGGGATAGTTTGATGGGAATGCCGTTTCGGGTGACATTCTTCCCGTTGAGGTCGATGTATAAATCGGCATAGGCGATGTGGTCGGGGGTGGAGAGGGGAGACTCGATGTTTCTTTTCAGCAGCACTTTTATTCTGGCGTTGAGTTCCCTGAAGTCGAAGGGCTTTACCATATAGTCGTCTGCTCCGGCATCGAAACCGTCGAGCTTGTCGTCGGTAGAACCCAGTGCGGTGAGCATCAGGATAGGGATGTTGGGGCTTGTTTTGCGTATCTCTTTGGCCAGTTCAAACCCATCCATTTTCGGTAGGATGATGTCGGATATAACCAGGTCGAACGTGTACGACTGGAACAATCGCAGTCCCATTGCACCGTCATAGGCCACCATTGTCTGGTAGCCGTTTTCTTCCAAACCTGTCTTCAGCAGGCTGGCAACTCTCTGTTCGTCTTCGATAATGAGGATTGTATGCATCGTCTTTTTGGCACTGTTTGTTCGCAAAGGTAGCAAAAAAAAGGAAGGCTGTATTTTCAAAGAGAAAGTAAAATACTTGTTATCCCGTCAAAAATAGAACATATCTCTCATTCTTGTGATCATTTTTTGTACATTTGATCGGTATGTAAAATGTCAAAATGACAAAGAGCCTCTCTGATTTTAAGGAATCGTATACTTCTGATGGCTGAAATATAAAAAACATATAATGATACAAACCTGAGTGTCTCCCTTTGTGTTTTTAGTATCAGCACCCTGAAAAATAAATTTGGAATTTAATAGGAGGAAACATGAAGAAAAAGACAAAAACAGAATTGGGATGCAGTGTATTATTGTTGGAAAGCTTTAGAAAGCTGATTGCGCAGAAAGAAAAGGACGGCTATCTGCGTACGGCAGCCAACTATCGGAGTACGGTGCATAAATTGCAAGCGTATCAGCCGGAGAAGTCCGAGACCTTGACCTTGCAAGAGATCAATGAAAAATGGGTATCTTGTTTCGTCGGTTGGCTTAAAGCACAGCATCCCAACAAACTGCAAACTTCGGACTTTTATTTCCGCAATGTACGTGCCATGTACAATGGCACTTGCAAGTTGCTTAAAATAAAACCGTCCGCAAAGCCTAGCCCATTCAGGGAAGTTTCTTTTGCCGGCAAGCAATCTTCTAAACGTGCCTTGACTAAAGAAGAGGTTGATAAGTTGCTCGACCCGGAGTTCCGCGAAAGGCTTTCGATGCATTTGCATGAAAGCCTGGACATTCTTCTTTTTATGCTTTTTATGCGTGGTATGGTGTTTCAGGATGTCTTCAATCTCACGTGGGAGATGGTGGATGCTGATAACCATATCCACTATCTGCGTAGCAAGACTGAGATACCTATTGATACAAAGATACCTTCTGAGGCTCAAAAGATCATCGAACATTATCGGAAAGAAGATTGCATATATGTTTTCCCTTTCTTGCATGGGAGCAAAAACAGGCGAAAGAAAAAAGACAGTGCTATCTCTGAACAGTCTTCTTTGCACCGTGTGAACCGTCATGCCCACAAGATAGGAAGAATGGCAGGACTGAGCCTTCGGCTTAGTACGTATGTGATGCGGCATACTTTCGCCACTCTGATGCTGGAATCCGGAAAATCAATAGAACTGATCAGCCAATGTTTAGGCCATGCTTCGATCCGCACTACCCAAATCTATATTTCGCGTATCTCCATGAATAGGGTAGATAAGGAAGTGAATGATATGTTCGATCAGATGCTGCGCCCGATAACTGAATCCCCTCCGGAGAAGATTCCTATCAGGGAAAAACAGAAAGTACCCCCTAAAAATAAAAAATATCCCTTTCTACATAAGAAAGGGACATCTTCATTAAAACATGTGGCAAAGATAGCTCTTTTACGGAAAACAACAAATTTTCTGGTTTCTTTTTTTTCTCTTCTTTTACCTTGACCTCCTTTCTTTTCTTTGTATAGCAATACTATTTTCCTATTATTCTCTTTATAACTAGCTGAAAAACAGATTTATAATCCTTTATTATTTTACCTATCTCTTTCTTATGTAGAAAGAGAGAAGTAGAAAACTTATGAATTAATAAAGCGAAGGTGTATGAATCCACGTCTAGAACAAATATTGCAGTTGGAATCGGTCAATACGGATTTTATCCATTTGTTTCTGTTGCCGGCAGAAAACAAGTGGGCAGCCTATGAACAATCAGCAGTCAACTTACAAGTCTTTATGCCGGAAGTGAAAGCTACTTTGACGGAAGAAGTATTTCCTGAAGCAGATATCTTTTTGCATCGTGTACTGATAGATGGGGCGCTTGCGCAGGAACATTCATTTCCATTTGTGTGCCACTTGTGGAGGAAAGATTATGTAGAATTGGAAAACAGATAATGAGGAAGGTAATTATGAAAATACAAGCAAAATATATTCTTAGTATTCTGTTGCTGGCCGGAGGAGCAAGTTTAAGTAGTTGCATACACGAGGACAACGACGATTGTCCGCAAGAGGGTAATGTGGATATTGCCATGACTTACTATTGGCACAACAAGGGCAATGTGGACAACTTTGGCCAAGAGGTAAACCGTGCCGAACTTTATGTCTTTGATAAAGACGGGTTGTTTTATCGCCGGGACGTAGCGGAGAAACCGGCTTTTACTAACGGATATCATCACCTCTTAACCTTGCCGGGTGGAGATTATACCATCTTGTCATGGAGCAACGGTGGTACGGCATGGCAGCCCGAGGCTTTTCTTCCGGGTATCACTACGCTGGAAGAAGCACGCATGAAACTTGCGGCTAATCCTACAACAAGCGAAAATGCATACGTGGTAGCAGATATGCCCGAAACCTTATTTTTCGGTAAAACACAAGAGGAGAAAGTACGGGTAGTGAATGGAAAAACGGTGCACGACTCCATTGACCTGATGCAGGTGACGAATAATGTGCATATCCGCATCCGCTGGAAAGACCATGATGGTGTTTATTGTACCGATAAGGGACATGAAGAGAGCGTACGTCCTTATCTGGAAATAAAGAACGGAGAATATGACTTTGCCGGCAAATTGCAACGCGAACGCTTCCTTACATATATGCCGCAATTGCTTCCTTCGGAAGAAGAAAGCCCGATAGATTATGCTTCGGTACGTGCCGATTTCCGTATTGGAAGGC
Source organism: Bacteroides sp. GD17 (assembly GCF_038448625.1). Lineage (NCBI taxonomy): Bacteria > Pseudomonadati > Bacteroidota > Bacteroidia > Bacteroidales > Bacteroidaceae > Bacteroides > Bacteroides sp. GD17. Next base: position 90,956 of record NZ_JBCEZS010000003.1, on the reverse strand, counting down.
TGATGGCGGAGGGTAGTACTGCAAAGATTACAATCGGCGAGGTATTACCTGATGGCAGAGTTACGCGTCGCTACACCCGTGGTCTTGTTGAATTGATCCGCCTGACCGGGCATTATGATACACAGGAGCATATAGACAGGGAAGACCATTTTAATGTGGACATAGATTTCTGTTGTACGGGCTCCGACCACTCCCATGCTGACACTTGGATGGTTCAAGGCATCATCATCAATGGATGGGTGGTGAAAGACATAGGAAGTGAGTTATAAAACCAGTGAAATATTATAGAGATAACTTTTATTTATTAACAATTAAATTTTGAAAAGACATGAGGTTAAACAATCTTTTGGGGATGTTATTCGTAGCTTCTTTAGCTATGACATCTTGTAGTAATGATGACATTACGGAAAATGCTCCGGGTGTGGACAGTGGTGTAGTAGCCGGTCAAAAGACGTGGGCTATGCTGAATTTCTCAATCGGTGAAGCTGTGAATACACGTGCGGCCGGAATTGGAGAGAATGGTACGGAGGATACTGACGAGGCTCTTGAATTGGCAGTAAAGTCGTTGGATTTGTATATCTTTGATGAGAATGGCACGTTGGAAATGATGAAGGCATATGGTGAATCAGAGTTGGGAGATAATACCGATCCTGATTACGATGCTTCTAAACTTGCTCCCGGCACTCCGGTGGAAGTGACTTCAGGAACCAAGACTTTTTGTGTAATCCTGAATAAGTGTGGAAATCCTTCGGTTACTGTCAAGCAGACTACAATAGCTGAATTCTTGAAAAGTGTGCAGAGCATGTCCACTTATTCCGCAGCAGACGGTTTGGTTGATGGTGGTTTGATGACTTCGGACGCTATGATGATGACGGGAACTACCGAAGTTACTCTTCATGCCGGTATCAGTAAAGAGAAAGTTACAGCCGGTATGAGTAGTAGTGACCCCAGTGTGCAAGAAGCGAATAATGTTGTTACTATGTATGTAAATAGAAATGCTGCCAAACTGGATTTGAAGTTAGGAGGAAGTGGCTCTATCATATCTTTGGATGTAAAGGATGATAACGCCAACACCTTGGCCGCTCTTTCGAATGTACAGTATAAAGTGAACAACTTGAGTCAGGATACTTACTATTTTCTGCAACCGATAGATGCCAACGAGGTATATCCTACTCCTTGGTACTCTCTTCCTGAAGTTGGTGGTGCTTCTTCTTGGAATGAAAAGTGGTTTGATATGGACGATGAGTATAAAGCACTGAATACTACTATCTATATGTCCGAAAATACTCATGAACAAAATAAGGCAAAGGTAGGAAACACTACTTATGTATTGGTGAAAGGTGTATATGTTCCTACAGACAACGAGTATATTGTTGATGGATATGATGCAACGAGCAAAGACTTTACATATGCTGCGAGTAGCACTTTGAAGAATGGTGAAAATACTATTTTCTCTTATGAATATAATGTAGCATTCTCTTCATTCACTAAAGAGCCCGGACTTGATCTTACTTCTACAGATTTAAGTGATGCGACTATTGTTGGCTATATCAAAGCATTGGTAGCTCGTAGAGTTGCTGAGAAATATACGGCAGAAGATGATATTACGGCAAATGATGTAGTATTCTGTGCCAATGAAGCTGCTTATAATAATGCCGTGGCAATTCCTGTGACTCAATCTACCGTATATGCATACCTTACTCCGGTCATGGTAAATGGTGACACTAAAGCAGGACACTATACCATCACTATGAAGAGATGGAGTGTTAAAGTAGGCGAAGATGAGGCTTCAGTAGATAACAGCTTTAATCTGACTCCGCTTACTATCGGCGTGTATAATACTGTTACAGACGGTGCTAATGTCGGTCTGGAATGCTTCTATCGCATCAATGTATTTACTGATGGTTATGCAAAAGCACATCCTATGTACTATTCTGTAATGCGTAACGTGTCTTACCATGTAAGCGTCAATAGCGTTGCCCGCATTGGTGAAAACGACGATGTGAACGTAGACTTGGGAGGTGATACGAACCAGGAGCAACCGATTGAAGAGGCTACTACATTTATGCAATGTAAGATTAACGTGTACAAATGGGTAGGCAAGGGTATGATTATTGAGGGTCTAGGCCAATAAACCTTGATTTAATCTGATGAAAGGCGGTGAAAGTTTCCCTCCCGCCTTTCATTCAAAGAATTTCCGCTCCGGGTACTCGCAAGAGGGCCGGCATCGTACCATCGGGGGACGGGCGGAAACAATAATATATAAATAATAGCGAAATGATACTGAATCGGATTTTTAAAACGACTTTTGCCGTCTCGCGATGGGCATTGTGCATGGGAGCCTGTCTACTGCTCATCCTGTCATGCGACGTGGATGAAAGCATGCGGACATCGCCTGCAGAGGAGGATGTGTATATCAGCCTGCGTATTAATGTGCCCGGTAATAAAGAGGCAGGGACGCGTGCACTGTTGCCGGACGATGAATCGGCCATCACTAATCTTCAGGTATTGGTGTTCAATGCTATTGACGTGTTTCAGTATAAAGCGGAAGTTGGAGGCTTGGACGGGACAATCTATGTGCGCTTGAGGAAAAGTAGCAAGGAGGAACGATACTACCTTGTACTGCTGGCAAATACTTCCGATTTTACTCCCTCAGGGGCGATGACAAAGGAAGAGATTCTGCAACAATATACTTTTGTTGCTATGCATGGTGGTGATGCCGGTTATCCGAATGCCAGCGGAACTTCCCTTCCTATGTGGGGAAAAAGTACCCCAGAAATCATTAATAGTGCAACGGATTTCGGAGCAATCTCCGTTTATCGGGCGGTGGCAAGAGTGGATGTCGGAGTGAAATTCAAAAAGAATAATGCGGATAATACAGCCTCTGATGACGACCAGCCGGAGGCTGAGGGACTGGATGAGTTCAAACTGACAAGTGTAAGACTATATAATAGTTTGGATAAGGGCTATGTGGCTCCTGTAGGTGGATATGGTACGATTAGCATTCCGGACGATGCAGCTCCATATACACCGAACTATGTAGAATATCCGGTTGCCAACGAAAAACAGACCGATCACGAGATTTATCTGGCAGAAGTGAAAAACCATACTGCTGATAAGAGCAATAAAGCAATGCAGGAGCGTTGCTGTATTGTAGTGGGGGGAAACTATAAGGGTAGTGAGACTTACTATCGCATCGACTTCCTGGAAGATGGCAAAACGGATGCAACGTTGATGGACATTATGCGCAATAGCCGCTATATTTTCAATATCACAAGTGTGTACGGCCCCGGATACGACACACCCGGTGAGGCTTTTGAGAATAAACCTTTCAATATCAGTGTGAATGTGGAGCATTGGGATCATGCACTTGGCAGTACAGATTACAACGGGCAGGACAATTTTCAGTGCTCTACCAAAGACGTTTCGTTGGGCTATTTTCTTGGCAGTTCTCAGAAAGTAGCGGTGAAGAGCAATGTAGCTGTAGCGGACTGGGTGTTCGAGAACGAAAATGAGTGGCAGGACGTGTTTAGCGTGGAACTTCCCGAAAATGCGACAGACATCGGTTATATCACGTTTACAGCAAAGGGCTATGGACCGGCTTCCAGAAGTGTGCGTATTAAGATAAATAACCTGAGTGTAACCTTCCGGGTGACTCAAAGCAACGGAGTTTACCTTTCTCCTGACGGGGTGCTTGTTTACGATTGGAGACAAGCCAATAATGGAAATGAAACGGAAATTCCCGTTCATCCGGGTGTGAATACCCGACCGGATGATGAGGGTGTGACTGTAATTGACAGAGGTGATGACAGGGATGATATTATTGATAATCAGTCTGTAGAACTCTAGACTGATAGTAAGTAAAACAGAAAAACAATGGATATGAAACTAAGATATTTGTTATATGCAATGCTGGCAGGAGTTACTTGCGGATCTCTGTCCGGATGTTCGGCCGACGAAGAGCGGAGTGGAATTGGCGGAACGACTCCACTTGCCATTCGCAGTATGTCTGTCGGTACGTATTCGTCCGACGTTGATACTCGTGCCGGTGGTGACTTGGTCATTCTGAAAGAGGGAACCATAGGGGTTTTCCGCATCTCTGGCGGGGAGGAAAAATTGAATGTGCCCTATGTATATGGAGAAACAGCGTGGACCACTACACAGGAGGGGATTCTATTATCCAAGGAGGTTTCACAATTGTGCACATATTATCCATATTCGTCGTCGGATGATACTTTTGAAAAAACTTCCGATGACATCAGTTTGAGTCTGCAAATTGCTCCCTATAACCAAGCTCATGATCTGTGTGGAGGTACGTTTACAGCATCGGAAACGAATTCTCGCCCGACGCCGGTGTTGTCTCACCTTTATGCGCGTATCAGTTTCCGATTTGCTAAGCAAGATACTTATAAAGAGAAAGGTGTGGTGTGCTCTTTCATGCTCAACGGGGTATATAAGGCAGGAAAGTACTGTTTGTTCGCCGACTCCTATTCTGTTACAGACACTGGCTCTTATATATGGGACAGTCCGGACGTAACGGCAGGCACAGAGCATTCGACAGTTGATTTACTGCTGATTCCGATGCTTATCCCGAATGGCGGACAGGAGTTTTCGTTTTATTTAGATGGGACAGAGAAGAAAAATTCCTATAAAGGAACCATCCCTCAGAGTCTGTTTACCAGTACTCATAACAGTTTGCAGGCGGGATATCATTACAAATTGAAAGTTATGGTAGGCGAAAAAGGCTTTACTGTCGTGCCGGATGATGACAACGGTCCAAGTGTGTCGGGCTGGAGTACAGAGAAACTCAAAGACAATGAAGTGGAAGTAGGATGATTGAAATGCTTCTACCGTTCGGAAGGTAGGAATTTTTCTCTTTATCTTCCGTACTTTTTCTCTTAATGCCGACCGGTTTTTCTTTATATAAATGATGGATAGTACATGGATAATTAATAATGGAATATAGTATGAAAAGAAAGTTATGCTTTAATTTGCTTCTGGCGGTTGTTGGTATGCTAATGTTTGGCGGATGTAGCCAAGATGATGAATCCAATGATCCTAAAACAGGTAAGCCTGTAGAAATACAGTTCATCGTGAGTGGGATTTCGGACTATGATGATACGTCGGCCGAAACACGCGGCTCTTCTGCGGAATCTTTTACGGTATCTGTTCCTATGAACGATGATTACGAGATAGAGGCAACGTTTGCTCCTCGCAATACGGCGCAGACTCGCGGGACAGGAAGCGCTTTGGCCGAAAATACTTACTATCGTGTAATGGCATATCAGGGAGGAACGGTTTATAGTGGATATGCTGATTATAAAATAGTAGGTGGAAAGTCGGAGTTACAAGGAGGAGGTTTGAGTTTGGTCAGCGGACAGTATAAGTTTGTTGCTTACTCGTATAATAATAGTGATGCCATTTCGGAAGCTCCGGACGAAAGCGACGATATAGACAAAGTTACGGTGAATGTAGATGATGACTTCCTTTATTGGCGTTCCGAACAGCTTACGGTCAGCGAGAATATTGCTTTGTCTGTCAGCTTCCGGCATTTGTTTCCACAGCTGGAAGTGACATTGGATGCGACTGAGTTTGGCTCTGATTTTACCAATGTAAAAGCTGCCATAACTGTTAATGATGGAGGAGCACTAGCTAAGGAAGCAGAATGGACGGTTCTCAGTGAAAATGATGTTGTTGACAATTATAGCACGTCTGTGGTAGAAAGTACGGCTGATAATTTGAAGTTTGAGAGTATAAGTGGTCAGAAAATAACGAGTAATGCCAAGAGGTTCATGTTGTTGAATCAAGTGGATGGCAGTGTGGGTTTGTATCTTAAAGTAGCTTCGACGTTTGCCAATGGGGCGAAATCTGACAAGTCGCTTTGGATTGCTACTGCAAATAAACTGAAAGCCAATACTGCGTATACATGTACTGTGAAGTACTCGTTGAGAGATATTCATATGGAGGAGAGTGATGGACTACAATATCCTTATGGAGGTGGAAATTGTTGGGTAATACCTCTAGATTATTCAAGGGAACGGATGTATTCGTTTCCTGCTTATGAAGGACGTACTCAAAATAAACCGGGAACGACCGTTAACGGTGGCTATACACGTGATATAGCTAAAGTTGTGTGGAGTTATGATTATTTTGGGGGTGAATGTGCAGACCTGATAAAAGATCTTACTTATGATTCGGGTACAAATCGAGTACGATTTAAGGTTGGAAGTGGGAAAGAGGGTAATGCTCTTATTGCAGTATATAATAGATCCAGTAATGTTATTCTTTGGAGTTGGCATATTTGGGTGGTAGGGGATAGCAGAAAAATACTGTCAACTCCGATAGTACTAAGTAATGGAGCTCGTCTTATGGATCGTAATCTTGGTGCATATGCCAATACTAACACGGAGTATTATAGCTTGTACTATCAATGGGGACGTAAAGATCCGTTGATGGTTGGTGGCTTGACGAGCGTAGACCAGGGGGCGCAGCCTATAGTATGGACAATTATGCATCCAACTGGATTTCCTGCAGCCGATATATGGTATCGCGACGGAAACTTATCGTTGTGGAATGATGATCCGACTAGCCTTGATATGCTTAAATACAATCCATGCCCTAGAGGGTGGACACTAGGGAGTAGTTCTGATTATTCTCTCTCTTATACTTCTATTGATTTTGAAAATGGACGATTCCTGGGAGAGGATGGTAGTGGTACATATTTTCCTTTTACAGGCTACATGAACGCTAGTGATGGCGTGCTGACAGACTATAAAGAAAGAGGATATGCTTGGGTGTATAGTTCACCTGATTGGGGGGGGCGTGTTGTGTCTTTCAGGTTTGACAAAGGTGGTCCGAGCACTACTCCGACTTCCCTAGGTAGGGGACTGCCGGTACGTTGTGTTCAAGAGTAATTTATATAAAGAACAATTCCAAGCCATGACTCAACAACTGGCAAAAAAGGCATCCCCCATTCTGTGGAAATTGGCAAAAGTGGTGGTGGTTTGTGTGCCTGCCTGTCTTTTAATATTTTCTATAGGTCTTATCACTTTGCCGTTTGTGATGATAGAATATTGTTGTAATCTGGGTAAATGTTCATTTGTTTCGGGCGAGTAGGGGAGGGAAGTAAGCGGACAGTAAGAACTTTTATATTTTATTTGCCCGAATATTTGGTAAATCCGAAAACTTCCCCTACTTTTGCGCCCCGAAAGAGGAGAGATGCTCGAGTGGTTGAAGAGGCACGCCTGGAAAGCGTGTATACTCCTAAAGGGTATCCGGGGTTCGAATCCCCGTCTCTCCGCAGAAACTCCTAAGACAAAAGAGGTAAAACAGGACAAGTCCTACAATATCAACGTATTGTGGGACTTTTTTTACAGGTCAGTTAAGTTGCATAAAAAATATGTTCTTTTGTTCTTATGTCTAAAATTACCTGTCTTTGTTAAAAGCAAGACTAAATCTTCCTTTGTTGGCAAAATACTTTGGATTTTGACAGAAATGATGTAGTTTTGCAGCAATCTCAAAAGTATGACAACAACCGAAGCTATATTAAACTATGCAGCTATGCAGAGAGGAACTTTTCAGCGGAAAGATCTTCTCCGTGATATTGTCAGTAAACAGGCAGATATTAAGGAAAGAGCGGTAGATTTGCAGATAAACCGTCTCATTGCCTCCGGCATACTCCTTCGCAAAGGACGTGGCGAGTATCTGTTGGCCGAGAATAGCTTGCCAGAGTTCGTTTATGAGCCCTCTGAAATAGAAAAAAACATTTTCCAGAAGCTGAGGAAACTATTCCCCTTTCTCGATATGTGCATCTGGAGTCCTAGAGTCCTTTCTTCTTTCATGCTCCATGTGCCGAACATTGGCTATACGTTTGTAGACGTGGAAAAAGATGGTATGGAACCAGTCTTCCATGCCTTGCAGAATATGAACCTTAGTCGGAACATTCTCCTTGCGCCATCAGCCAAAGACTGCGAGCGTTATCTGACAGGGACGGATGCTATCGTGGTGCGTCAGCTGATTGGGCAGTCGCCACTGACCGAAGTAGATGGCAACACCGTGCCTCGCATAGAAAAGATTCTTGTAGATGCCATTGGTGACTACGAATTGCTGTTTGCAGGTGGTTCTGAGATATACAATATATACGAATACGCACGTGAGAGAAACAATGTCAATATGAGCAAATTGATGAGATATGCCTCTCGCCGTAACCGTAAAGAAAAAGTTGAACAGATTGTTGACGCTATAGAATATGATAAATCCAAAGAGTAGGTCCATTGAATGGATAACAGATGCAGCCCAGCATTTGGGCGTCCATGACATCGCCTTGGTCGAAAAGACCATCCGTGCGTTTTCGCTTCTTGAGGCATTGGCACGTTCCGGTTGTCCATTCCTGTTCAAAGGCGGCAGCTCGCTCATGCTTCACCTAAACACCAGCAAGCGTCTGTCAATAGACATCGACGTTATTTGTCCTCTTGGGACTGTGATTGAGAACTATCTTAATCTATATGCGCAGGAATATGGTTTTGGCAAAGTGGAGCTTGTGGAACGCATCTCTCGCACAGATGTACCGAAGCAACACGCCAAGTTTTATTACGAGGTGAGTTATCCCGGCAATGGCGGACAAGACAAGATTCTGTTGGATGTGCTTTTCGAGGAAACGCATTATTCCCGGATTGTATCTCTGCCAATACAGAGTCCGTTGCTTATAACAGAGGAGCCTCCCGTCATGGTTAATCTGCCGAGCCATGAAGATTTGTTGGGCGACAAGTTGACAGCCTTTGCTCCTCACACCACAGGCATACCGTTCTTCAAAGGCGAAAAGAAATGCACAATGGAAATCATCAAGCAACTCTTTGACGTGGCATCTTTGTTCGACATCACGGACGACCTGACGGTCACACGAGAGACCTTCTGCAAATTCGCTGCGACAGAACTTCAATACCGTCACCTACAACCTGATGACATCCAGCAGGTATTTGATGACATCTACCAGACCGCCCTTTGCATCTGCGTGAGAGGTTTGTATAACCCAGACGAATACAAACTTCTGCAAGATGGCATCAGCCGTATCGGCAACTTCATCCACAGCGAGAAATATACCCTTGACTCTGCCATCGTGAATGCTGCCAAAGTGGCTTACTTGACTAAGCTTTTAGTAAAAGGATTCAATGAAATCCGTCACTACAGCCCTGAAAATCTGAGTGAATTGTCATCCCAAGTTCTACAACTTCCCATACCAACAAAACTCAATAAGTTGAAGAAAACTCATCCTGAGGCTTTCTTCTATTGGAATGAAATACAAGTAATGGAACAACGGTTATGATGTGGCAGCAATATTTCAATACATATCTTTTTCATATAAATGCGGTTAGCATCAAACTTAATTTCTTTTATTGTATCCATAACCTTCCTATGATTTTTAATTTCGTGTCATAAATGTAGGGATATAGAAATAGACCTACAAATAAAGTATTAAGAATATGTTTTGCATTCTTAGTCCATTCTACATTGAGCTTTTTCATTTTAGTATCGTCTTTTGGCAATAATATATCATAAAGTCTGCCTGCTATTGTCTACCTTTGCCTTTGTAAAACTTCAAAAATACGAGTAACTATGAGACACATAATTATGAAATTAAGAACAGCTATTGTTGCTGTCGGGCTATTGTCGGGCAGCACTTTACTTGCCTCGGTTCCATTGGTGAAGAATCTTCATGAAGGATGGAAATTCAAACAGGCACGACTGACGAATTGGTATCCGGCCACCGTACCGGGAGTAGTTCACACCGACTTATTGCAAAATAAGATCATTGAAGACCCTTTCTTCCGCCTGAATGAGCGTGGGTTGCAATGGATTGACAAGGAAGACTGGATTTATGAAACCCACTTCACGCTGACTGCCGACATGAAGCAGAAGGAGAATCTGGATTTGGTATTCGAAGGACTCGACACCTATGCCGATGTCTATCTGAATGAAGAATGCATACTGAAAGCAGACAATATGTTCCGCCGTTGGTCTGTTCCCGTCAAGCAATATATAAAGGAAGGGGACAATGTGCTGAAAGTCTATTTCCACTCACCGGTGAAGATCGATGCACCTAAATGGGATGCGCTGCCTTACCACTATCCGGCATCCAATGACCAGTCGGAGAATGGCGGACTACTCGATAAGAAGATCAGTGTATTTGCCCGTAAGGCAGGCTATCATTATGGTTGGGACTGGGGACCGCGCCTGGTTACTTCCGGCATCTGGCGTCCCGTATATCTCCGTGCTTGGAGTGATTCGCGCATCGATGACGTGTTTATCGAACAGAAACAGGTGAGTGCAAGCAAAGCAGTGATTGCCGGCCATGTGGAACTGAATGCCGACAAGGACATAAGCGGTGCTATTGTCACCATCACCGATGAGGTTACCGGCAAGGTACTTGGCAAGCAGCAGACCGATCTGAAGAAAGGAATAAACCAGATTACCGTAGACTTCACCCTCAACAAGCCTAAACTCTGGTGGAGCAACGGGCTGGGAGAACCTCATCTTTACCGTTTCCGTACGGACGTTACCGCCAATAAAGAACTCCTGGACTCAAAAACCGAGAAAGTAGGCATTCGTTCCCTGAAAGTCATCCACCAACCTGATAAGGACGGACACACCTTTTATATAGAGCTGAACGGACGCCCAGTATTTGCCAAAGGCGCCAATTACATTCCGTGCGATAACTTCTTGCCGCGTGTCACTCCCGAAATCTATAAGAAGACGATTCTTGCTGCATCCGATGTCAATATGAATATGCTTCGTATATGGGGTGGAGGTATTTATGAGAACGATCTCTTCTATGACTTATGCGACGAGCACGGCATTATGATCTGGCAAGACTTTATGTTTGCTTGTAGCATGTATCCCGCCGAAGGCGCACTGTTGGAGAACATTCGTCAGGAAGCCATTGACAATGTAAAACGCCTGCGCAACCATGCCTGCATCGCTTTGTGGTGTGGCAACAACGAGTGCCACGATGCTTGGCTGGGCTGGGGCTGGAAAGCGGGAATAGAAAAGCAGAACAAAGCATACGCCGACAAAATCTGGGCGCAGTATCTGCAACAGTACCACGTCACCCTGCCCGAGGTAGTGAAAGAATATGCTCCCGAAACATTCTACTGGCCTTCTTCTCCGTTTGCCTTCGAAGGCGAGATGTCCGGTACTACCGATGGCGACCGCCATTACTGGGACGTTTGGCATGGTAAAGTGCCCATTTCCGATTATGACAAGGAGAAGTCCCGCTTCTTCAGCGAATATGGCTTCCAGTCTTTCCCGGAATTTGAATCGGTGAAGCGCTATGCTCCCGATCCCGAAGACTGGGATATCCGTTCGGAAGTCATGATGTCTCACCAGCGTGGTGGCGAGCATGCCAACGGACTGATTGAGACTTATCTGCTCAATGAGTATAAGACGCCGCGCAATTTCCAGTCGTTCCTCTATATGAACCATGTATTGCAGGGCGATGCCATCAAGACGGCTATCGAATCGCACCGCCGCCAGATGCCGTATAATATGGGAACACTCTTCTGGCAGCACAATGACTGTTGGCCGGTGGCCTCCTGGGCAAGCCGCGATTATTACGGACGGTGGAAAGCACAGCATTATTATGCCCGCAAGGCTTTTGAGGACATCCTGATATCTCCTATATTGGAAGGAGATGATTTGAAGGTGTATGCAGTTTCCGACCGTATGAAGGGGACTTCCGGCAAACTGCAACTGCAAGTCTGCCACTTCGACGGAACGGTGGTGCACGATTGGAATAAGTCTGTCAGCATTCCCGCCAATGACAGCCGTGTCTGCTTCTCTGCTCCGCTGGCCGAAGTACTGAAAGATACGAAAAAGAGCGAGGTGTATGTTCGTGTAGTCTATGCCGATAAATCCGGTAAGACATACACTAATAACTATTACCTGGGCAAGCAGAAGGAAATGAACTATCCGAAGGTCAACTTGACTACCGAGGTTCATCCCATCGAAGGTGGATACGAGGTAACGGTTGCTGCTGATAGATTTGCCCGTGCCGTATTCTTATCCATTGCGGATAACGAAAGTGTGTATAGCGATAATTACTTTGATATTCAGCCAAATGGCCATGTGAAGGTGCAGGTTATGACTCAACTGCCTGCTGAGGAATTCAATAAGACGCTGAAACTGACTTGTCTGAATAATGAATTTTGATTATAAGGATGTGCATTCTATGTTTCTACGCAAGTAAAAACGTAGAATGCACTATCAGTTAGAAATTAAGCCATTGTTTGAACGCAGATAGTTTTTCTTCACTGATTGTAATCTTGCTTTTATATGGCGGGCGTACAGTGACGGTGATTTTACCGTTGAAATATGGTTCGGCATGGTCTATGGCGGTGATGCAGAGGATGACTTGTCGATTGGCACGGAAAAAAAGGTCGGGGTCGAGTTGTTCCATCAACTTACTCAGAGAGAGGTTAATGATATGTTCCTGACCAATACGGGTAACGGCAAAAGTGACCTTATTTTCTGAATAGAAATAAGCTATATCGCCCACTTGGAGGGACCAGAAGCTATCTACTCCTGAAATAAGGAAGCGGGTACGATATTGCTTGTCACGGGGTTGCAGTGCATTGAGCAGTGTGTTCAAATAGTCATCCGGCATAGAGCGGTGGTTGCTTCGCAACGCTTCATATTTTGTAATGGCATCCGATAGTCGCTGTTCGTCCACAGGTTTCAGGATGTAGTCGATACTGTTGACTGTAAAAGCACGGACTGCGTATTGGTCGTAGGCGGTAGTGAAGATGATGGCGGAAGAGGGGTGTGCTGCAGACAGGAAATCGAATGAATTACCGTCTGCTAATTGTATATCCAAAAAAATAAGGTCGGGATGCGGATGAGACTCAAACCAGGCAATAGAGTCGTCTACACTACCCGGCAGAACAGTGATAGTCCATTCCGGTCGGATACGTGAAACCATAGAATGCAGCAAGCGGGCAGCCGGCACTTCATCTTCGATGATCACTACATTTTGTTTATTCATATAGCAACGGGACTTTTACGGTAAATAGATTGTCGAGCGGAGGCTCGATGATTATGTTTTTGCCGGACATCAGCATGCAACGTTTGGCAAGATTCTGCAAACCGACCCCGGAGGAAGAAACACCCTTCTTAGGATGTACGGGATTGCTTATTACCAGATACTCATTTTCTATTAGTATGGTGATGGTCATTGGCTTGCTTTGGGTGATAGAGTTGTGCTTAATGACATTCTCGACTAACAGTTGTAGGGTAAGCGGTGGCAATTGGCACTCCATGTCATCAGCCGGAATGTGGCATTTACAGTTTAGACAGTTACCCAAACGTACTTCGTGCAGAAAAAGGTATGAACGGGTAAATTCCAACTCTTCGTTTAGAGTAACTAATGTTTTATGTTGGCTTTGCAGTACATATCGGTAAACGCTGGATAAATGTTTGGTGAAACTTACGGCATTCTCCGGATTATACTCAATCTCGGCAATCAGAGTGTTGAGGCTGTTGAACAGGAAATGCGGATTGAGTTGGTTTTGCAACGCTGTATAGCGGGCTGTATCGTTTTCTGCTTGTAGCTTTGCTGTCTTTTTCTGTAGTTTCAAGGCGTTCAGCATGGAGCGGTTGGCAAGCAGCAATCCTAAAATAACTAATTCTACAAGCCATACGCCGATAAGTACCTGCCAGCCGCTGCTTTGGACTATGGTGAAGGGATGGGATGCTCCTGCCAATATTTTTGCAAAGGCCATCAGGCTATAATTCAGCAGAAGATACAATAGCATCACGGTAATGTAAATGGTAGGTATCTTCCATCGGGAACGTATGTTGACGGTATATTGCGTGTTAATCCATGAGCTGATACGTAAAGTGGAATATCCCAATACATTGAAAGCCAGTATAAAGAATATGAATGCTCCACCGGAATAAAGTTTATCAGCTATGGAAATCCGGTCGGCAGAGTTTACCAACAATAGGTAGGAGAATGCACCTATCCCGGAGAATAGCAGAATGTATATCAGGTTGTTCCATTTCATGAGGGCAAAGTTATTAATAAATTCTTATCTAATACTTATGCAAGGCTTTAATTAGGGCTGAATAGTAACCTTGTGCCGATGCTTTGGCTTGTACATGATTTATTTGTGAATTCTGCCGATAATTCTGGGCTTCGATGACTTCGACAACAGATACCTTTCCTTCGACGTAGCGCTCAAGCGCCTTCTGCTCGTTTTCGCAAGCCTTTTTCAGGGAATTGCTTGTCAGACTGACTTGCCGGATGGCTTGTATCAAGGATGTTTGCGCTGTCTGCACTTCCAGGTTTATCTCATCGGTCACTTTGTTCAGATGGTCGTTGGCCATACCCGTCTTCCAGGTAGAAGCACGTTTCTCTTTCCGCCGTTTCCCCCATTCAAAAATGGGTACGGATAGTTTGGCATATATGGCATAGTTGGGGTCGAGATCACTGCGGAAGTCATAGCCGGGAGAAGAGTAACTACCGTCTATACCAATATATAGTTGTGGCTTATATTTGGTGTTGATCAGACGGGAATTGGTTTCGGCTATTTTTATCTGGTCTTGTGCTATCATCAGTTCAGGGCGGGAGGCACCGTCGGATAGCAACAAACTATCGGGAAGAATTACGGAAGGAATTGTATCATCGACCTGCGTATCGGCTTTTAAGTCTGCTCCAATCAGAGAATTGAGTGCCATGCGTCCGGTGTCGAAGTTACTTTGAGCTTGGAGCAACTGGTATTCTGCTTCGTTCAATTTAACTTCTGCCATAAGCAGGTCTTGCGAGTCGACAAGTCCTACGTCAACACGCTCGCGGATAGTTTGTGTCAGTGAAGCGATGGAGTTACGGTAATCGGTGGCTATTTGCATGAGTTCGGCACGAGCCACGGTGTTCCAATATTGAATATCAGTTTGGTAACAAACGGATGATAATAGCAGGTCGGCCTGGTGGATGGTCAGAGACTGCTGGTGTTTTGCCATGCGGATGTTTTCGAGGATACTGCCTCCGGTGTAGACAGGCTGCAACAGAGTCAAGGATGTTCCATATTTCATGTTCCGCCCCTCAAAGTTCAGAGGTGCTTCTGCCTGGGGCAGGATGGCAGTCAGCTTTAGAGGATTTCCGGTGTACTGAAAATTAGCATCACCGGACAGTTTGGGTTTCAGGTCTGCTCGGGCAGCTTTTACCAGCTCAATGCTGGAAGCGATGTTCTTATCCGCCGCATGCAGGTCATGGTTATACTCTAAAGCCATGGACCTGTATTTCTCCAGCAACGAACTTTGCTGAGAGAATGCGGACGGAACACACAATGTAAAGGCGAATATGCAATATAAGGTTTTCATGCTTATTTGGTTTTTACTTTATAGAATAAGACGTAGAGGGTGGGGGTTACAAACAAAGTCAGTAATGTTGCAAATGTCAGTCCGAAGATAATAGTAGCCGCCATGCCACGGAAAGCAATATCGAACAGTAACGGAACCATACCCAAAATGGTAGTAGTGGCTGCCATCAATACAGGGCGGGTTCTGGAAACAGTGGCTTCGATTACTGCGGTGTAAGGTACTGTGCCACTCTGCCGTTGTACGTTGATTTCATCAATCAGCACAATTACATTCTTTATGATCATGCCTAGCAAGCCCAACCAACCTGCAATAGGGAAGAATCCGAAATCGAAACCGGTAAGCAGCATGCCGATAGCAACTCCGATAAGTGATAGCGGAAGTATGCAGAGAATGATTATCGGTTGACGGAAGTTGCCGAACAATGCCACCAATATCACTATCAGCATCAAGAATGCCAATGGGAAGTACTTGGTGATGGCCTGTATCGCTTCTCGCTGGTCTTTGAACTGGGAATCCCAGAAAAAGGTATATCCTTCGGGCAGCTGAATGTTTTCTATCTCTTTGCGGATTTCGCTGTGCACTTCTGCCATGGTATGTCCCGGCTGCACACCGCACATAGCTGCCATAGATAACTGGCGGTTGTAAGTGCGTATTTGCGGAAACTCCCAAGTAGTTTCAATACACTTGGTGACTTGTGAGAGCGGAGCCGACCGTTCGCCGTTCCATACGTAGAAATTTCCCAAAGAGTGCGTGTCTGTGATATCATAGCCTTCGGACTTCAGCAAGACGGGCACTTTCTTCTCGTTATCCCGATAGATACCTATCGGAGTACCGTCACTAATCGATTTTACGGACTGCATCATTTGTGCTTTGGTTATGCCGAGTTCTCCCGCTTTAATGGGATCATAGACAGGACGGAGCATCAGCGACATATTGCCCCACTCATTGCGTGCATCGGCTACTTTGGGGTTACGGCGCATGATTTCAATGGCTTCGCCAGTAAGTGAATCCAATACTGCCGGATCGGGACCGAGGAAGCGGGCTTCGATAACAGCTTCTGTGAGTGGACTTAACTCGAACTTATTCACTTTGATAAGCGGCTCAGGAAACTTCAACCTGATGGAGTCTTGCAACAAGGCATTCAGTCGGCGGGAGTCTTTGCCTGTGTGGCATTTCACGATGAGTTGTGCATAGTTACTTTGCGGACCGAATGATACGTTTGCTAAATAGTAACGTGGCGGCGTACGGCCGATATAAGCAGAAACCATTTCAGTTTCATCTTGTAGTTCGATGTAACCGGCTATTTCGTTTGCCAGTTTATCGGTTTCGTTGATGTTGCTTCCTTCGGGCAGCCATATATCCAGTGTAAAGTATTGTTTGTCGAGGGAGGGAACGAAGACCTTCGGTATAAACCTAAAACTCCATGCCGAGAGTACCAATAGCAATACCATGCAGCCTATTGTCATATAACGGTATCTGATGACCCGGTGCAGAGAGGTGCGGAAAAGGTTGTAGTACTTTCCTTTGAATAAATCCGCAGACAATTCTTCCGGCCTTGGTCGACGCACAAACTCCTGGATAAAGAAGGGCGTTTGTGTCAAGGCAAACACCCAACTGAACATGAGTGATACGCCGATAACGATTACCAGCGAGGACAGTAGCTCTCCTGTAATGTGCGGTGAATAATAGATAGGCAAGAATGTGAGGATAGCGATAACCGTAGCTGCCAGTAGAGGTAAGGCGGTGGAAGAACATGCGCGCATGATAGCTACGCGCTTGCGCATGCCGCGCTGCATGTTTACGAGTACGGAGTCAGATACCACGATGGCATTGTCTACCAACATTCCCATTGCTATAATGATGGCCGCCAACGACATTCGTTGTAATGCGATGTTTGTGGCAAGCATGACAATGAGAGTGGCAAAGATAGAGAATACCAAACCACTGCCGATGAGCAGTCCGTTCTTGAAGCCGATAAAGAAGAGCAGGATGGCTACCACGGTGAGTACAGAGATTATCAAGTTCAGGATGAAGCCTTGGTTGGCTACTGCCGACTCATACCCTTGATCGTAAACAGAGATTAGTTCGAACCCTTGCGGCATGGTTTCTGCCAGTTCGTCTACTCTTTGTTTTACGGCTTCTGCCATATTCACTACATTGCCGGTGGGGACGGTAGAGATGGCGATGCCTACAGCTTCTTGCCCGTTGATGCGCATCAGGTTGGTGGCGGGTGTTTGGTAGCTCTCTTCAATCTGGGCTATGTCTGCCAGGCGGAAATGCTCACCGCTACGCGATACGATGGTTAGGTTGCGGATGTCGTCCAGTGAATAGAAATTGCCTGTAGACTCTATGCGGATACGGTTGATTCCGACATCTATTCCTCCAGCATCTACCACTGTGTTCTGTGCGTCGAACGCATGGGCTATGTCGGCTGTTGTGATGCCGCTGCGTGCCATGACGGAAGGGCTGACGGATATGTCGATGGTAGGAGTACGGACTCCATATATTTCTACCTTGGCCACGTCTTTTACTTTGAGCAGTTCGTTTTTGATGAGCTTGGCTTCGTCTTCCAATTCGCGGTATGTATGGCCCTTGCCGGTCAGACCGTAGAATACTCCCAGCACATCGCCGAAGTCATCATTAACTACTGACGGTCCGGCTCCGGCAGGCAACTTGCCTTGTACATCATTCACTTTACGGCGTAGTTTGTCCCAAAGCTGCTGCATTTCGTCGGCGCGGGTTTCTTTCTTCACATAAACGGTGATTTTGGATAGCCCTGCACGATTTTCTGTTTTCAGATAATAGAGCTCTCCGAGTGCTTGGATAGATTCTTCCAATATATCGGTGACTTGTGCTTGTACTTCCGAGGGAGATGCACCCGGATAAGGAGTCAGTACCAGCGCTTGCTTGATAGTGAAGGGAGCATCTTCCAGTTTGCCCATTTTAGCATAGGCAAGCAGACCTCCTGCCAATACCAATGCCAACAGTAACAGGGTGACTGCTTTCTTCTGCAAAAAGTATTTTACCAGTTTCATGATTATTCAGTCTTAGAGATGGTGGTTACTTTCATTCCGTCCGAGAGGAAACGGAGACTGCTGACAGCTACTGTCTCACCGGCTTTCAACCCCCGGCTGATTTGGACATAGCCGTCCGGTAACAGTTTTTTTATCTCAACCTTTCTGAGACTAACGTCTTTTGTCAGGGGATGGACTGCCCACACATAGTCCCCTTCCGAAGGACGGTGACAGAGCGCTGCCTGGGGGATGCAGACCCCGGACGAACGCTCTGCCTGCGGAATGTCCAATACCGCTTTGCCGGACATACCCGCCAGGAGGTCACCGTCTTTATTGGGAAGAAAGGCTGTCAGAAGATAGGAAAGATTGTTTTGAGTAGTTCCTTTGGATACTTCGGCAATGTGTGCTTTGAATGTTTTGTGGGGCATGGCATCGAAGTATACCTGCATGCTATCCATCTTTTGTGCAGCGTAGGCAATATCTTGTGTAACATAGATTTCTATTTTGAGTTGATGTATATCAATGAATGAAAGAACGGGTTGAGTAGCTTTAACATCCTGATATTTCTCTATATATACCTCACCTACATATCCGGTGAACGGAGCTGTCAGGCGAGTATCTTCCAATTCATAGGCAGCTGTTTTGAAAGCTGTTTTCGCAGAGGCATAATCGGCTTTTGCTTTTTCGTAGGTGCTGGCTGAGATATTCTCTTTCTGGTATAATACTCGGATGCGTTCGAATTCTGCCTTTGCCTGCTGATACACGGCCTCGGCACGTTCTTTACGGATTTGGAAGTCACGTGGATCTATTTTGGCGATAATTGTGCCTTGTTTGCATTGATTTCCTGCATAGACGTCCAGATGGTTTATGGGGCCGCTTACTCTGAATGATAGTTCAGAAGTGCGGAAAGGTTGGGCGATAAAAGGGAATTCTCTGCTATCTTTGCTGGAGAGTGTAGAAGCATCGGCCGTACGAACCAGCAGGTTTTGTTCTCTTCTTACATCTTTTCCGCTGCATGCATAAAGCAGGAAAACAATGCCGGATAATAAAATGGGATGTACTTTTGTTCTCATGTCTCATTTAATTTTTGAGCAAAAGTAGCAAGGTGTCTGGACATAATCCGGGAAGAATTTGCTGAAGCCGGAAAAGACGGTTCCGAAAGCGGGAAAAAGGAAGCGGAGTAACATGTTAGTCATGTCACTCCGCTCTTCATTGAGATGTTAAAATAGTGTTTTCCAAGGAGAGAGATTTAATTCTCTTCTTTCTTGATGTCGATAGTAGCAAAACGTTCACCATCGTATAAGCTCTTTACACGGATGCGCAATCCTTTTTTCCCTTCCAGCAGTCCGGCTATATTATCCAGTTTGAAAGAAGCCAATCCGGTACCCAATAGCTGTTGGCTATCATTGAAGGCATTGTGGCGGAACTCCAGATTGACGTAATCCGGTTTGTCGTTTTCGCCGGTAGATGCTTCATTGACAATCAGGTTCAGCATGTGCTTCTTGTCTGTGTCATTGCTGTGGTAGAACTGGTATTTGATGTTCAGATAATCGCCCGTAACCCAGAAGTCGGTGGCGTTGATGCGGTCGTCTCCAATGCTGTCGTTCTTTTCGGCAGGCATGAAGTAGATGTCTTTCGTCAGGATGTTTTCGATATGTCTGATTTTGGCATTGTACTCATACCCTGCTACTTTATCTGTCAGTTCATCGAAGTAGACAAAGGCACGTTGACCGTCCACTACGGCGTAATTGTGAACATAAGTGGTGTCGCCCGGATATAGTTTACTCCCTTCATCCAGCGCGAAATAATAATCTCTCCCTTCGATGACCTTCACCGTGCCGATAGCAAACAGAGGATTGTCTTTGTCATCCCAATCGTCTAAGCATGATTGCAGCATAGGCATGGTCAGGAATAAAAGCATCAATACTGCGAATGTCATTTTCTGTCTCTTCATAAATGGATAGGTTTTTACTTTTTTAAACTAATACTCTTCTTTGTATTCAGAAAATACGGTCGAGAGGCATTTACTGCACAGAAGATTGTTAAAGAATTGAAAGCATGATTTTCTTCTCTGGCCGATGCAGTACTTTTGTGCTCGTTGCATTTATAAGGTAAACACGTGTTAAGAGAAAGAATGGAAGAACAGGTACTGGCAGAACATTGCAGGCAAGGAGACAACTCGGCCCGCAAAGAACTGTATGAGCGTTACGCAGGACGTATGCTCAGCGTGTGCCTCCGTTATGCCGGCGACAGGGAGACTGCCGAGGACTTGATGCATGACGGGTTCCTGAAGCTTTTCGATTCTTTCGATAAATTCACTTGGCGGGGAGAAGGTTCCTTGCGTGCGTGGATGGAACGTGTGATGGTGAATACAGTGTTGCAGCATTTGCGGAAGAATGATGTGATGAACCAGGCATCGGCTTTGGACAGTGTGCCCGAAACCTACGATGAACCGGACAGCTCGACGATAGATGTGATTCCTCAGAAAGTGCTGATGCAGTTTATCAGCGAACTGCCCGCAGGCTACCGTACTGTATTCAACTTATATGTTTTTGAAGACAAGCCCCATAAAGAGATAGCTCAAATATTGGGGATTAATGAAAAATCATCGGCCTCGCAGCTGACACGCGCTAAAGCGGCTTTGGCAACAAAGGTGCGCGAGTGGATGAAAAGAAATGCATAAATGAAGGAACGTATGAAAGATGAATTGTGGTTGAAGAAGATAAAGGACCGGCTGGAAGATTATTCAGAACCGATGCCGGCTTCCGGTTGGGAGCGGTTGGAGAAGGAATTGTCTGCTACGGGGACTTCTGCCGATGAGCCTCTGATTGCCGGGCCGCGACGGATAGTGCCTTTCCGTCGGTGGGCAGTGGCGGCAGCTGCGGCGTTGCTGGTGGCTGTGTCGTCTGTCAGTTTGTGGCTGTTGCAAAGTCCGGTGGCAGATGAGGTGCGGCGTACGTCGGTGCCTGCTTTGGCTGCAATTCCGGATGATTTGCCCGAACAGACAGCACCCGCAGTACAGACTAATCCGGCGGAACCTATATATAAGGTACATGTAGGTTCGTCGGTGACAAACAATGCAGTGCGTCACTCTTTGGTGGCTCAGCATATAGAGATAGTAGCAGAAAAAGAACAGGAAGGAGAGCCTTTACCTGTTTCCGAAATAAATAGTGAGGATATCGGTCGGCAAGTTGAAGAACCGGTTGCAGAAAGTACAGAAGATAATACTACGGTTGCCCAGGACAGGGGGACTGAGCAAAGGACAGGAGAACGCTATCGTCCGTCGGGACGGGACAAACTGCATCTTCCCGCTGAGAAGAAATCTGCTTCTCAATCCAAAGGATGGGCTGTTGGCTTGTCTGTAGGAAATACGGGAGGTTTTTCATTGGCAAATGCGGGAGGAGATGAGAACTTATATCAGAGTATGGCACCCGGTAATCCGATTTATGGTGATAAAGTAGATCTGTCGTCTACTGCCAATGGTATTGTTAGTATTCCGAGTGGTCAGGAGTTAGTTTTTAAGGATGGTTTGCCTTACTTGCAAAGACGTGAAAACCAGATTGCTTCCATTGATCATAAACAACCGCTCAGTTTTGGCGTTTCAGTGCGGAAGAACCTGCCGAAGGGATTTTCGGTGGAGAGCGGTGTGACTTATACTTATCTTGCTTCGGACGTAAGGTTTGAAGGAAGTTCCGAAAAGTTGAGCCAGAAATTGCATTATATCGGCATTCCGGTGCGGGCTAACTGGAACTTTGTGGACAACAAGAATTTCACAATGTACGTTTCGGGCGGCGGTGCCATTGAGAAATGTGTGTATGGCAAGATCGGCAGTGAGAACGAAACCGTGAAGCCCGTGCAGCTATCTGTGATGGGGGCTGTGGGTGCACAATATAATATAAGTAACAGAGTGGGTTTGTACGTGGAACCGGGAGTATCTTATTTCTTCGACGACGGTTCGGCTGTGCAGACGATACGTAAAGAAAACCCGTGCAACTTTACGTTGCAGGCGGGAATTCGATTGACGTATTAATTCACTATTACATTCTCAAAATACTCCTTGAACAGTTGTTCTGCCCGCAGCAACTGTTCGGGAGTATTTTCTTTTACTTCCTTTAGCTGATATTCCAAGTCCATGGCTTCGTACTTGTGTACGCCCAGCCGATGGTAAGGAAGTATCTCTACCCGCTGTATGTTCTTGAAATCTCCCAAGTGCTTGCCAAGGCTGCGGATGTCTTCTTCAAAGTCACTATATCCCGGAACCAGGACATAGCGCAGCCAGAATGGGCGTGCATGCTCCTCCAGCCAGGCAGCGGTGCGGAGCGTCTGCTCATTGCCTCGTCCCGTCAGTGCACGATGACGCTCGGGGTTGAACTCTTTGATATCGAGCAATACTAAATCCGTTAAACCCAATAGTTCTTCTACCTTTTCATTCCAGATGCCTCCGTTGCTGTCCAGGCAGGTATGAATGCCGTTTGCTTTTAAATCCCTGAAAAGAGGAATCAGCGCTTCGGCTTGCAGGGTAGGTTCTCCGCCGGAGAAGGTGATGCCTCCTTTTTTCCCGAAGAACGCCTTCTGGCTGATGGCCATTTGCAGAATTTCTTCCGGGGGAGTGGGAGTGCCGCCTTTTATATCGATCGTATCCGGATTGGCACAATACAAGCAACGGAACGGGCATCCTTGAAGGAAAACGACGAGCCGGAGGCCCGGCCCGTCGAATGTTCCCATACTTTCGTAGGAGTGTACGTTTATCATATTACATTCTTTCGTGGAACGAACGGCTGATAACTTCCAGTTGGTGTTCGCGGCTCAACTTCACGAAGTTCACGGCATAACCGGAAACACGGATGGTGAGTTGCGGATATTTCTCGGGATGCTCCATGGCGTCTTCCAGCATTTCACGGTTCAGCACGTTTACGTTCAGGTGGTGGGCACCTTTAGTGAAGTAACCGTCCATCATCGTAACCAGATTCTCTACGCGCTCTTCCGCCGTGGGACCTAAGGACTTCGGAACGATGGAGAATGTATTGCTGATTCCGTCTTGTGAGTCGCGGTAGCGCAACTTGGCAACAGAACTCAAGGAGGCGATTGCACCGTTCTTGTCGCGTCCGTGCATCGGATTGGCACCCGGAGCGAAGGCAACACCTTTGGCACGTCCGTCGGGAGTGGCGCCGGTCTTCTTGCCATACATCACGTTGGAGGTGATGGTGAGCAGTGAAAGGGTGGGGCGGGCATTCTTGTAAACGGGCAGTTTCTTCAACTCCTCGCTGAAGTAATAAACCAGGTCTACACCGAGGTGGTCCACACGGTCGTCGTTATTGCCGAAGCAGGGGAAGGTGCCTTCTATGTCGAAGCCTTCCGTCAGACCGATTTCGTTGCGGCGGGCGGTGACTTTGGCATTCTTGATGGCAGACAGAGAGTCGATGGCGATGGAAAGTCCTGCAACACCGTAAGCCAGGTTGATGCGCGGGTTGGTATCGACGAATGCCATTTGTGCCTTTTCGTAGTAATACTTATCGTGCATGTAGTGGATGATGTTCATTGCTTCGTTGTAGACGCGGGCAATTTCGGTCAGCACCTTCTTATAATTAGCCATCACTTCTTCGAACTTCAGCGTGTCGCTGGTCAGCACGGGGATTCCTTTCACCATGACGGTACCGGTGTTTTCGCAACGTCCGCCGTTGATGGCAAGCAGCAATGCCTTGGCCAGATTGGCGCGTGCGCCGAAGAACTGGATTTGCTTGCCGATGGCCTGGTAAGATACGCAGCAGGCAATGCCGTAGTCATCACAGTTGCGTACTTCGCGCATCAGGTTATCGTTTTCGTACTGTATGGAGCTGGTGTCGACGGACACTTTGGCGCAGAACTCCTTGAAACCTTCCGGCAGTTCGGGGCTCCACAAGATGGTCAGGTTCGGTTCGGGAGAGGGGCCGAGGTTGTACAGCGTTTGCAGGAAGCGGAAGGAAGTTTTGGTCACTTTCACACGTCCGTCGTTGAAGCGGCCGCCGATGGCTTCGGTCACCCAGGTGGGGTCGCCTGCAAATATATCGTTATACGACTGCATACGCAGGTGGCGGACCATACGCAACTTGATGACAAACTGGTCGATCAGTTCCTGCGCAAAGGTTTCGTCAATCTTGCCATGAGCCAGGTCGTATTCGATAAAGATATCGAGGAACGAGGAAACGTTACCCAGTGACATGGCGGCGCCGTCTTGTTCTTTTACGGCAGCCAGATATGCCATATATACCCATTGCACGGCTTCCTGGGCCGATGTGGCGGGACGGCTGAGATCGAGCCCGTAATATTCGCCCATCACCTTGATTTCTTTCAATGCTTTGATTTGCTCTGCCACTTCCTCGCGCAGGCGGATGCGTGCTTCGGTCATCGGACCTGTCAGGTTGTGCAGGTCTTCTAGCTTGGCTTCGATGAGGCGGTCGATGCCGTAGAGGGCCAGTCGACGGTAGTCACCGATGATACGTCCGCGGGCATAGTTGTCGGGCAGACCGGTGAGGAAGCCCAGTGAACGGAAGGAGCGGATTTCTTCGGTGTATACGTCGAAAACGCCGTCGTTGTGCGTCTTGCGGTAGTGCGTGAAGATATCTTTTACTCTGTCGTCCACTTCCAGGCCGTTTTCGTGGCAAGCCTTTGCCACTACGTTGATGCCGCCGAAAGGTTTGATGGCACGTTTCAGGAGCTCGTCGGTCTGCAAGCCGACAATCAGTTCATTCTCCTTGTCGATATATCCGGCTTTGTGGGAAGTGATGGTTGAGATGGTGACATTGTCCAAAGAGCGGACTCCGTTATTGTTTCTTTCTTCTTCAAGTGCTTTCAGGCATACGTCCCAGATGCGTTTGGTACGCTCGGTAGGTCCTTGCAGGAAAGAGGCATCCCCTGAGTAGGGAGCGATGTTCTTACTAACGAAATCACTGACATTGATTTCTTTGTTCCAAAGCCCGTTGGTAAAGGTTTTGTTCAATTCCATAAATTCATTTTGTTAGTGGGTTAGAAATGTTATCCTTCTTATTGAGGGCGCGAAATTACGGAAAAATTTCCGTAATTGCATAGGAGATACCTTCCTTTTTATGTTGGACAGCATAAAATAACTATTATTAGGTAGTGATTATCCCCATAATATTCTTCTGAAATCTCTTTCTCAAAAAAAAGTTGCAAGGCATTTTACTCTCATACCCTCATAAAATCTCTGTATCCCTTTATTCATCGGCATTTGAAGTATGAGAGTAACTATGGTGGTAACTATGAGGGTGAGCGTTTGCTCTCATAGTTGCTATTTTATCCTGTATTCTCTCGTTGTCTGATTTATTATGCTTACCTTTGCAGGTAAAAAATCTTATATAATATGGAAATCTTTGATTATTCGCAAGTTCCTTATGGCTTTGGTCTGTGTGCATCTTCCGATTGTGCTAAAACTTCAACTTGCTTGCGTCATATCGCTTTGGAGCATGCTCCTGTTAAATATCCCTTCTTGCCTACCTTGACTCCGAATAAACTGAAGGCCATGCAGGGAAAATGTGAATACTATTGTCCGAATGATACAGTGCGTTATGCCAAAGGTTTTACACGTGCCATCGAATCCTTGACTGTTCGAAACTCCGATACTTTCCGTTGGCGACTTATTTCTCATTTTGGTAGAAAGAACTATTACCTTGTTCGCAAGGGAGACTTGCTGATAAAACCTGCCGATCAACAATATATCATCCGTATAGCTAAAGAATGTGGACTTCAACTCGATGATTATTTTGATGACTATGTAGACGCTTATAGCTGGGGAGGTTGAGTAAGAATATAGTTTCTTTTTGTGGTATGTATATCTTTTTTGTAGTTGATATATAATGTATTACAGTTTCCTATAGGTAGGAAACTGGCGTTTCTGTACGTGGAAACTACAATTTCCTATCGTTGGGAACGCCCGTTCCTACTAATGGGAACTGCAGTTTCTTATAATGGGAACGCGCGTTTCTGCTAATGGGAACTGTCGTTTCTGCTTGTAGAAACGGACGTGACTGTTTGTGGAAACGAATTCGTTTGCAGTACATGCCTTATTACATGGTTGACTAAATGTTGTCCAGATAATATTTTTATGTGGAAAAGTTTGTGAAATAAAAAAAGAGTTGTACCTTTGCACCGCTTTCAACGGAAAGTACTGCTTGAAGAAGTAGTTTTGGAGAGGTGGCAGAGTGGTCGATTGCGGCGGTCTTGAAAACCGTTGTGCTGCAAGGCACCCGGGGTTCGAATCCCTGTCTCTCCGCTGAACGTGCTGGACAGAAATGGTCAGCAAACGGACAAAAAGCTACAAATCAATGATTTGTGGCTTTTTTTATTGCCCGAAAGTCCTGCTTCCAAGACTTCAAAAGTACGGTAAAAGACAAAGTTTCGTTACTAAATCGTTACCTATTCCCTGCCGGACAAAAACGGTAACGAATTGTCCATAAATGACCTGATAATGACTATATTAGTCCATAGTCTGCATAACTCGAAAACGAGAGGTAAAAACTAATTTTGCAACTAAAAATTTTGAGTTATGAAATCGACATTCAAGGTTCTTTTTTATTTGAAGAAAGGTTCTGAAAAGAAAAACGGCGAGGTTATGATTATGGCACGCATCACCATAGACGGCAAACTTTGCCAGTTCAGTACGAAACAGAGCATCCAGCCCGACAACTGGAGCATTGCTGCGGGCAAAGCCAAAGGCAGGGATGCCGGGAGGATAAACGCCCTTTTGGACGACATACGTTCTTCCCTGAATACCATTTACCACGAAATGCAGCGGCGTGACAACTACGTGACCGCCGAGAAAGTGAAAAACGAGTTTTTAGGTCATAGCGAGAGCCACGAAACAATCCTTTCATTGTTCCAAAAGCACAATGACGATGTGAAGCAGCTTGTGGGCATATCCAAGACGATAGCGACCTACCGCAAGTATGAAGTGACCCGCCGCCACCTCGCTGAATTTATCCAAAGCAAGTACAACGTATCGGACATATCCATAAAGGAGATAAGCCCGATGTTCATTACCGATTTTGAGTTGTATTTGCGTACCGCCTGCAAGTGCGGCTACAACACCACCGCCAAGTTCATGCAGTTCTTCAAGCGTATCATCATCATTGCCCGCAACAACGGCATACTGGTGGGCGACCCGTTCGCCAGCTACAAAATCCGGCTGGAGAAAGTGGACAGGGGTTATCTGACAGAGGACGAGATTAAAATTATCCTTAAAAAGAAAATGGTTTCCGAACGGCTGGAACACGTCAGGGACTTGTTCGTCTTTTCCTGTTTCTGCGGTCTGGCATACAGCGATGTCGCCAATTTGCGGCAGGAGAATATCCAAAAGTCCTTTGACGGCAACCTTTGGATAATCACCAAGCGGGTAAAGACCAACACGGACGTGAATGTCCCCCTGCTGGATATTCCCAAGATGATTTTGAAGAAGTACAAGGGCAAGTTGCCGGACGGCAAGATACTTCCCGTAATCAGCAATCAGAAGCTAAACGCCTACCTGAAAGAGATTGCCGATATATGCGGTATTAAAAAGAACCTGACATTCCACCTTGCCCGGCACACGTTCGCCACGACCACCACGCTGTCAAAGGGCGTACCCATTGAAACGGTGTCCAAGATGCTGGGACACACAAACATAGAAACTACGCAAATCTACGCCCGCATCACCAACAGCAAGATAGGCAGCGATATGCAGGGGCTTGACAAGAAGTTTGTCGGCATCGAGAAGATTTACAAGGAAGTTGCCATGTAATCTTGATTATATGGAACTGGTCACAATTTGTGACCAGTCCTTACTATTATTCCAACATTGCTAAATCTCCTAAAATATACGATTATGGATTTGCAGATTATCCAAAACAAGATTTTTGAGGTCAGAGGTTGCCGGGTGATGCTCGATTATCATTTGGCAGAACTCTACCAAGTGGAAACACGAGCCTTGAAGCAGGCGGTCAAGCGCAATATCGAGCGTTTTCCGGGTGATTTTATGTTTGTACTCACCCGAGAGGAAGCTAACTTGCTGTTATCCATAGGGGTATCACATTTTGTGATACCCCCTGATTACAACTTCGGCGTTGCTATGCCTATGGCTTTCACCGAGCAGGGCGTAGCCATGCTTTCTTCGGTTCTCCGCTCCAAAGTAGCCATAGAAGTAAACATTTCAATCATGCGGGCTTTTGTCCTCATGCGCCAAATGGCAATCGGTTACGAGGAACTGTCAAGGCGCATCGAGGAACTGGAGGTAAGCACCGATGCGCAGTTCAACGAACTGTACCAAGCCCTTACCCAGCTTTTGAGCCAGTCGAAACAACAGAAAGAACGCCGCCCGGTAGGTTTCGTTACCTATAACCGTGACAAAAACGAATAGGTAACGATTTCGGTAACGAAATTCCGCCTAACAAACTATATCCCAATAAAGTACATTCTTCCACCTTGCGGGCAGTCCACCGACTACCCGCATTTTTTATATCCTTTTCCAACTGGCACATTCCCCGAAACGCCAGCCGTGCGTGGCATGGCTGACTGTATTTCGTGAAAAGAGCCGTTGGAAACCCGCACAAGCGTATTGCAAGCAAGCTCACAACACCCTTGCCTTTCCCGCCCGCATGGAGTGTTCCCTAAAAGATGAAAGAGAACAGGCACTTTTCCCCTGTTTCCCTATCTGTAAATCTTCCTCTTACGCAGTCCCCCAGCCGGGACAGTCGTTTTAATCATTTCAATAGGCAAAGGTAGTTACGTGTTCTTCACGATTTTGCAAGGTCGAGCCGTTCCGGTTTGGCGAAAAAATCTTCCCTGCCTTGCGAGGTATTTTTTGCCCAAAACCTTGCAAACTCTAAACACTACCCTTTTACGCCTATGTGAAACGAAAACGACCGACCCGACCGGAAGACGCATAAAAAAAAAGTCGGATTTACGGGAAACAGGAAAAAAGTTCAGTGAAACTTCAACTCCCTCACCTCTCAAATCCGCATAAAATTAAAAACTTAAAAATTACAGCAATATGGAAGCAAAGGTATTATCGGAAGCAAAAGTTTATGTAGGCACTTATGCCAAGTACAACAACGGTTCATTGTCCGGCGCATGGCTCGACCTTTCGGACTATTCGGACAAGGAAGAATTTTATGAAGCCTGCCGGGAACTTCACAAGGACGAGGAAGATGCGGAATACATGTTTCAGGACTGGGAGAACGTGCCGGAGGGCTTAATCGACGAAAGCTGGATTTCTGAAAACTTCTTCGCCCTGCGTGATGCGGTGGAGGATTTGAGCGACACCGAGCAGGAAGCCTTTTTCGTGTGGTGCAACTATAAAAGCCATGATTTGGGCGAGGAAGATGCGGACGACCTTGTACGTGATTTCCGGGATGAATATCAAGGGGAATATGACGATGAAGAAGATTTCGCCTATGAAATTGTAGAGGAATGTTACGACCTGCCGGAGTTCGCAAAGACCTATTTCGATTACAAACAGTTTGCCCGTGACCTGTTCATGTGCGATTACTGGTTTGATGACGGCTTTGTGTTCCGTGCGGCATAACAACCAATCCGGGCGGGGTGTCAAAGCCCTGCCCGCTTAAAACAACCAAGTTTATAACCATAAAAAAATAAGACATCATGCAGTCACTTAACAAAAACGGGGTAAGCATCACCCAAACACCGGGAGAAGAAAAGTTCGTGAAATGCCGTTTAGGGGCTTTCAGGGGACAAATTTATTATCAATATGACTACCGCCACACGGACGGCGAACTTTTCAGCACGGTAGCCAAAACGCTGGACGAGTGCCGCCGCAGGCGTGACGAATGGGTAGCGAAGAAGAACGGAGTAATAAACAAGTAAATTTCAGGGACATGAAAACGACAGAAGTAAACAAGGAGCTTATCGGCAGGCGTTGCGAGTGTATTTTTACGGGCTTAATGGTAACGGGCGTTATCGAGGACACAGAAGAAAACGAACACACCATAGAGGTAAAAGTCCGTTTCGACCACCCGCACCAGTGGGGCGATGATTTGTATAATGATGTGTGGGCGTGGGGGCGCAAAATAGACGAGTTCGGCACGCTGCACCATTTGCAACTGTTGGAGGACAAACCGGACTTTCAGATAATGACGGTAGTTTTCGGCGAGCCAATCAGCCGGATAGACCGCAGTGTTTTTGCAGATGTGGACACGTGGGGCGTCTGTTCCCTGCAAGGCTGGGTAAACAGCTATGAAAGTGTCCGGTTTGTAGCCATAGACGACCATACGGCAACCATCACGGGCGAATATAACATGGAGCAGGTAAAGGTGTGGTTAGAGAAATACACGTCCATAAAGAGCCTTAAAACCAGTTGATAGAGGACGGCGGCTGCTTGCCGCCGTTACTTTCTTCCGTGAGCCTGCCAGCGGGTGAAGAAAGTAACAAAGAAGCCTTTCGTTTTCCCTATCATGGAAACAGCCCGCCGATGCTTCCCGGCGGGCTGTCTGCCCGATATTTACGCTTTGCGTATCATTCCATACCCGGTTTCCCAAGAGGATGATAAAAACGGATGTCGCAACTATAAATCCTCATAGTGAATAAATTTTACACCAAGTATGCACACGGTTTCTTCTTCCTCGATGTCATATTTCCATGTCCGTTTATTGACAAGCATTTCCGTTTCGCAATCGAACCATACCATTACGGGCGCATCATCTTCTTCGTCCGCCCATTTGAAAACCTGATTGGACGGCGTTTTCCATAATTCAGCACTGTCACGTTCGGAAATACAGTCCTTGTCCACAATGATGATGTCACCTACTGCCGGAACTGTATCTGTTTCCAACGTGGTTTCTATGTACCACGAGATGCCTTCTATATCCAATTCTATTTTTACCATGTCGTTTTGTTATTAGGGGGTTATTGTTTCCGTTCCTTCTTCGCTGTT
Source organism: Bacteroides sp. GD17 (assembly GCF_038448625.1). Lineage (NCBI taxonomy): Bacteria > Pseudomonadati > Bacteroidota > Bacteroidia > Bacteroidales > Bacteroidaceae > Bacteroides > Bacteroides sp. GD17. The sequence goes on along the minus strand of NZ_JBCEZS010000003.1, from coordinate 59,654 downwards.
GTCATTATTGAATGATAGTGTAAGTTGCTGCATCTGCCCGAAGCTATCGATGATATAAATGTCAATCGTCTGCTGGTCGGTCGATGCCGAGGTGTAGTAGAGCCTGAACGTTTCTTTCTCCAGCGGGTAAAGGTCGTTGGGCAGGAACACCGTGCCGTTATCCATTTCCAGCTTTCCTTTGCCGTCCGGCTGGAAATACCGTATCTGATAGGTAGTCGGCTGGTAATAGCCGCCACGCACCAGTCGGCAGCGTATTTCGGCGGTTTCCCCGACTTTCAGCCTTTTGGGTACTGGCAGTGTTTCGATGCTGAACGGGTACGCCTGCTGAATATCCAAGTTGTCATTACAGGCGGTGACAAGCACGAGGGCGGCCACGATGTAGCAGCCCATGATGATTTTATACATTACATTCTTCATATACATTATTATATAGCGGTCAGTTGATAATGAATTTCAGTCCCAAAGATACCTGCGTGTGGAACTTGCCGATGTCCGAGCCGAACAACGCCCGTTCCCTTGCGTTCAACAGCAGAGCCACCCGGTCGGTCAGGTAGGTTTCCAGTTCCAGCGTCAGCGCACCGCCGTAAATGAAGCAGTCCTTATCCAGCAAGGTAGAGCCGTCCGGCAGCAGCTTTTCGCTTCGGTTGCTTGTTTCGTACCCGGCGAGAGCCGACAAGCCCAATGAAAGGAAAAAGGTCTTTCGTCTGTCCGATAGGAATTTCAGGTAATAGCCGCCCTCTGCGGTGAACTGTTCTACGGGTATCTGCATATCCTTGTAGTCATACTTCTTGTGCAGGTATTCGCCGCCAATCACCCAGCGGTTGGCGTTCTTGGTGTAAACGCTGTACGCCGCCCCGATGTGGTAGGCGAAATCACTGCCAGCGTTCCAATGCACCCCGTCCGTCATGCCCGCCGTGACCTGCAAGCCTTTCATGCCCGGCAGGTATCTTTGTGCGTGTGCCTGAAACGAGGTCAGGCACAGCGCAAAGAGCATCATTATAAAGATGTGTCTTTTCATTCCCTATTTGATTTTGAGTTCGTCAATCACTTCTGCGTTCACGATGTCGGCGTTTTCCACCCGTATGGTCTGATGCCGTCCGCCGTTCTTCTCGTAGAGTTCCACGACCAGCAGCTTGTCGTCAGGAATGGTAAACTTCGGCAGGGCGTACACCGTGCGCACGGTCGATTTCCCGGCAATCTCTATCACCTCGTTGTAGCTGCGTACCGCATCCAGTACCGTTTCCTGAATAGCCGTGCGTTTGGGCACTTTTTTATCGGTTATCTTAAACCTGATGAAGTCCGTGTCGAAAGGCACGTTGGAACTGTTCTTTGTCTGCGTGTGCACGTAGAGCATCCCGTTATATGTGTAAATCCCCTTGATTAAGAACTGTATGCCGAAACGCTTGCTACCCAAGTGGCGCACTTTCCGGTCATTGTTCTTGTAGATGCTCTGCATTATCAGCTTCACTAATAGCGGGCTTTCACCCGCCAGTTCCCGGAAATGGATGTTCATCCGGGTATGCGAGAAGTCGGACGTATCTTCATTCTCCAAGAAGTCCTTCATTTCGATATTGAGCATTTCCGGTTCACGGGCGTACTTGGCGTTGAACGAAAAGAAACTGCCGTCCTCGCAGATAACGGAGAAGTTCGTTTCTCCCGGAAAGCCCTCTGTCGTGGCTTTCACCCTGATTACGTTCTCCGCACCGTCCGCCTTGCCCGCTATGATGTGGTTGCTTCCCAAATCGACATAGCGGACGGCGGCGGGGAAGATGATATGCACCGTCTTGGCAAAGGTCACTTCCACGCCGTAGGGCGTAACCATTTGGCGGTACGGGAGTTTCCGGGTAATCCCCCGGTACAAGTCGTTGCCAGCCGCATACTTCACGGTGTCAGCGGTTTGTGCGTTTGCCGCACACACGCCCAGCAAGAGGGCGAACAATCCAAAAATCTGTTTCATTGCTAATTGAAATTTTAACGGTTGATAAAATGGTTATTGTTGTTTGGCATACAGCATGACTTTATAGCCTGCTTTCAGCTTCACTTTCACGGTTCGGAACTTCTTGGCGAGGTAGCCGGACGTTCCTTGCAGCAATCCCCTTGTCACGTCCATAGCCACCTGCTGCCCGGCACTTTGGGCAAAGGAAATGCTTGTACCCAGCCCGCTTCCGATATTCGCCATAGCTTCGTTGAACGCTTCCTGCTCCATAGAGGACGGGACGGAAAGCCCCTTTTGCCCGTCCGTGTCGAACACGGCGAGTTCCACCGGGATGATGTTGCCAGCGTACTCAATCGAGGACACCAGTATGTCGAGCCGTTCGCCCTGCACCTTTGCCGTTCCCGCCACAAGGGTATTCTTCGGCACAACGATATTTCCCGCCTGCATGGGTTCGAGCAGCCGTAGTTTCACCGCCTGCCCGTCCACCAGTGTTTGGTCTTGGTGTATGCAGGCGGCTACCGTGTTCTTTCCCATAGCGTACCCCGTGCCTACCGCCGTGTTGAAGCCGTAGTTTCGTGGCTGGCTGTAAGCCCGGATGAAGTCGGCATCGCTCATGGGCTGCTGCAATCCCGAAACGGTCGTTTCCCGGATAGCCTGCACCGGAATAGCCGGAGTGCCGATACCGCCGCCGTTCTGCCCGGCTGTCGGTATTTGGGCAATCTGTCCCCTTTGTCCGTCCTGCCCGTTCATGTACTTTGCCGCCAGCTCGTAGGACTTTTCCAAGAGTGCCATTTGGTCGTCAGCCGTAGGCGTGGCGTTCTGCTGCTGTTTCAGTCGGTCGGTCAGTTCCGCCACCTGCCGTTTCAATTCCTCTTTTTCCTCGTCCACAGGGGGCGTTTCGTAGAACGTGCTTAACTGGCGGTTGATGTCCCGGTAAGCCGCCCTTGAAGAAGCACCGCCGCCCCTTTGTGGCTTCGGATCTTCTTCCGGCAGCAGGTTGATTTCCTCTTGTGGTTCTTCCGTATCATCATCCAGCGTGAAACCGAAGTCCTGCAAGGATTGTATCTTGTCCTGCTGTTTGCGGTTTGTCACCGCCTGCTCGTAAGCCTTTTGCTTGTCGGCTATAATCCCGTCCTCTGCGGGCAGGGGTATGTCGGCATTGAAGCCGCCCACGCTTTCCACATTCACGTCCTCTTTGCCGGAGGGTGCGAATATCAGATACATGCACCCTGCAAAGGCAAGGAACATCAGCGGGAAGACTATCATTTTCCTGCGCTGCTGTACCTGCTGCGGGGTAAGTTCCCGTTTGGGCTTATTCCCCTTTTTCGGCTTCCCGTCCGCCTGCGGTGCGGTCGTGCCGTTCTCATTCTTCTGTACTTCTTCCATATTGCGGTCTGTTTAACGGGTTGATACTTTTGGTTGTGTCATTGCCGTGCAACGGCAGTTGTCTGATGTGTTCTATTTGCAGCCTTTGCCCCTCCCGTTTCCCGATATTGTAGATTGATGAAACGGTGATGTAGATAGACAAGCCGCCGAAAAAGAAGAACATCAGGAGGATAACCGCCAGCCTTTTGCCCGGCGTAATCCGTCCGCACATTCGGCGCAGGCGGTCGTCCGCCCAGTCCCGCACCTTTTCGATGTGGTTTCGTTTTCTCTCCATAAGGCTATCTTTTAATGGTCTGCAAATCCTTGTTCTCGGTAATGGTGAACGCTTCGATGATGAAGCCGTGCGGGTTGTTGTCGCTCCGTGTGGCGTTAAGCAACCGGCACGAGGTGACAAGGCTTCGCACCGTCAGGCTGCTTTCCCGGACAATCAACTGGCGGGCATACGTGTTCACCTTGTAGGGGTACTGGTCGAAGTCGCACTTCACGCTGTCAATCTCCACCGTCTGCGTGACGTTTCCGGAAATCACCCGGTTGTAGTAGCCCTTTTCCGCCAAGTCCTTGTAATAGTTGAAAGCGGTCTTGTCGGCGAGAAACAACGAGCGTTTGATGTTGCTTTCGATAGCCCCCTTTTCGGGTGATAAGGTGAAGAAAAGTTCGTGGAAACGCCGCACGTGCGACTTGGCTTCCACGGGTCTGTTCTGTGCCATGTCCTGCGAGAGTGCCAGCATCAGGCTTTTGCCGTTGTCGAGGACGTATATCTTCTGCCGTTGCTTTTCGGCGAAGCTGTACGAGTTCCACACGGCGAAGCCCGTCACCAGTGCGCACAGGCAGATGAATACCAGCGCAAAGAGCCGGATTTGCCGGAAACTCGTTTCGATGTTCGTTAATGACTTAAATTCCATATACTAAATATTGATGTTGGTTATTTGAGTAGTTTCCCGGTTACTTTCCCGCTTGCCGCACCGACCGCAGCCCCGGCGATTGAACCAGCCCGTGTCACGTTGCGGTTATAGGCAGACGTACCGCCAGCCGACACTATCCAGCTTGCCACCGTTGGAATGGTGAAGTAGCCCACGATGCCGATAATCATAAAGATTATATACACGGTGCTGCTCCCGTCCGGGATGAAATCCGGGTCTGAAAGCTGCTCGATGTCTTTTTGGAGCATCAGGGTTTGTATGCGTGCCAGCACGCTGCTGAACAAGTCCGACACGGGTAGCCACAGGTAAATGGAGATATAGCGTGAAATCCACCGGGTCAGCGTGCTTTGGAAACCGTCATAGACGGAAATCGCAAACGCCAGCGGACCCAGTATGCTTAACACGATTAGGAAGAACGTCCGCAGCGTGTCTATAATCAGCCCCGCCGCCTGAAAGAGCATTTCCAATAACTCCCTGAACCAGTCCCGGACGGACTTCTTTATATTATAAGCCGTCCTGTCCATGTACATGCCCGTCATGGTCACCATGTCGGAGGGCGACCAGCCCAGTTCTTCCAGTTGTCGGTCAAATTCCTCGTCCGATGCGAGGTAAGCCGTTTCGGGGCTTCGCATCAGGGCTTCATATTCCAGTCGGTCTTTCTGTGCCCGGTACTCGTTCATGTCGAAAGTCTGCGTTTCCATAAGCTGGTTGCACCCTTTTACCACTGGCGACAATACCGTGTTGATAGTCCCCAGCACGAAAGTTGGAAAAAACATGATGCACAGCCCCAGCGCAAAGGGACGCAGGAGCGGGTACACGTCTATGGGTTCGGCACGTGCGAGCGACTGCCACACTTTGGCGGCTACATAGAACAAAGCTCCCAGCCCGGCTATCCCTTTGGCTACCCCCGTCATGTTGCTGCACAAGGGCATCATTTCATCGTACAGCACCCGCAACACTTGGTGCAGGTTGTCAAAATCCACCGCTGCTAATAACATAGGCATACCGATTTATATGTTACCAGTAGCGTTCATCCGCCGAGCCGTAGAGAGCCAGCACCCGGTCGGTGTCGTTCTTCTTCTTCGCCCGCAGGTAGGACACGGATATGTTCTTTCGGGTGTAGTAGTTCACGAGGTTGCGGTAGTTGAGCAGGCTTTTATAGGCGTTGTTGATTACCGCCAGCCTTTCGGCATCCGTCAGCGACATGCCCGTCACGTTCACTACATTCTTCAAGTCCTGCAACACGTCCGCACTTTCGGAGAGCAGCTTGGCGTACCCGGCTGAAATGGCGGTGAGTTCATCCGGCGTGTAGTTCGGGTCTGCCAGCATGTTCTGATAGTTTCGCACGTAGATTTCGGATATTTCCGCCACCAGCTCAATGGACTTCTTCACCTTGATGCCGCCCTTGACAACATCGTGTACCGCTTTGAGCGCATCGTAATATTTTTTACCCTGCTGGAAAATCTTCTGCGCTTCCATGAAGCCGTCCAGCGTGTTCTTGGCAGTGGTGGAAGTCTGCACTATCTGCTTGGTGGTGTTGATGATGCCCTGCGCCAAGTTGCCGGGGTCTGACACCACCCACTGTGCGGATGCCTTGCCGATGAAGCAAAGGCACACCGCCATAAGGAGAATTGTTCTTTTCATTATCTTTTGTTTTCAGGGTTTGTAACTCGTTTGTATTCGCCGCCGGGCATGAGCGTTATCCGGTCGGTCTTTTTGTCATAGGTGAACTGTATGCGGAAGCCCGTTTCGATGAACAGGCAGCCGTTCCGTTCTGTTACCGGGTAAGCCGTTTCCAGTATTCTGCCCCTGACATTCGCTTTCCGGGTGACGGTGTATCTGCCGCCCGTTTCCGAGAGTGTGAAAGCCGGGTGTCCCCTGACGTGTACCCAATAGCCCTGCATCCTTTCCAGCTCCTTGCTTCCGCTGTCCTCGCAGCCCGCCAGCAGGCAGGCGGACAATAGCGTGTATATCAGATTGTCAATCCATTTCATGTTCCTAATTTTTAAGTTGTTGATGATTGGGGATTTCTTTTGCTTTCTGCAAGCCGCTTGATAGCCAGTTCAAGGTTGCCTCCCAGCTTGTCGGCGAGGGCGAACAGTTCCATTTTCTCGCTTTCCTCGGTCGTGTACGTGTAATATTCTTCCAACGAAACTTCTGTGGCGTACACCGCCGATTGTGTGCCGCCCAGCGAGAAGAAAACTTCCTTGTACTTCCGTCCGGGGTGGTTCGCCATGTTGATAGACAATATCTGCGAACGCTCCTTGTCGGTCAGTCCCAAGAGGTTCTGTATGCTGTCGAACTTGTTCAGGTATTTTCGTTGGTCTAACAATATTTTGCAGTCCGAGTTATTGATGATACTCTCTTTCACGATAGGGGAAGAAATAATATCCTCTACCTCTTGCGTGACTACAATCGCTTCCCCGAAATACTTTCGGACGGTCTTGTATAAATATTTTATGTAGTCCGCCATGTTCGCCGATGCAATCGCTTTCCACGCTTCCTCAATTAGTATTAACTTCCTTATCCCCTTTAACTTGCGCATCTTGTTTATAAAGGCTTCCATGATGATGATAGTCGTTATCGGGAATAAAATCTTGTGGTCTTTGATGTTATCCAACTCAAAGACAATGAAGCGTTTATGCAGCAAATCCAGCTCCTTGTCGGAGTTCAGCAGGTAGTCGTACTCACCGCCACGATAGTACGGTTCAAGCACGTTCAGGAAATTGTCAATGTCAAAATCCTTTTCCCTGACGTTCTTCTGTTCAAGCTGTCGGCGGTAATCATCCCGGACAAACTCGTAGAACGTGTTGAAGCAGGGCGTTACCGAACTGTCTTTGCCTATCAGGTCGATATAGGCACTTACCGCATTGGACAACGCCACTTCTTCCGACCGTTTGGGGGCTTCATCGTCCCGCTTCCACAGGGTGAGTATCAGGGTCTTGATACTCTCTTTCTTCTCGATGTCAAATACTCCGTCCTCGACATAGAACGGGTTGAACGCTATCGGGTTCTCGTTGGTGTAGGTGAAATAAATCCCGTCCTCGCCGTGCGTGCGGTTGTGGATAAGCTGGGACAGCCCCAAGTAACTGTTACCCGTATCGACCAGCAGCACGTGCGCGCCCTGCTCGTAATACTGGCGCACCATGTGGTTGGTAAAGAAGGACTTACCCGACCCGCTCGGCCCAAGTATGAACTTGTTTCTGTTGGTCGTGATGCCTTTCTTCATGGGCAAATCCGATATGTCGATGTGCAGCGGGCGACCGCTTACCCTGTCCACCATTTTGATGCCGAACGGCGAAAGCGAACTCTTGTAGTTCGTTTCTTCCACGAACAGGCAGAGAGCCTGCCCCAAGAACGTGTAGAAACTTTCCTCTGCGGGGAAGTCGGCTTCGTTGCCGGGTATGCCCGCCCAAAAGAGCGTGGGCGTGTCGGTGGTGTTGTGGCGTGGCTTGCACTCCATTAGCGCAAGCTGGCTTCCCACATCGTTGCGTATGCGTTTGAGTTCGTCCCTATCGTCACTCCATGCCATGACGTTGCAGTGGCAGCGCACCGAAATAAGCCCCTTGCTGTGCGCTTCGTTCAGGTACTCGTCTATCCACTCCTTGTTCACTTGGTTGGCACGGGAGTAACGGGAGAGCGATTGCATGTTCCGGGCGGTCTGCTCGAAGTTCTTCAGGTTTTCGGCGTGGTCGTCTATGAAGATGAACTGGTTATAGACGTGGTTACACGACAACAGTACGCCCACCGGGGCGGCGAATGACAGTCGGCAGTCGCTCCGGTCAGTGGACAGCTTCTCAAATCGACAGTCCGTCCCGACCTTTCCGGGCAAATCTTCCACGTCAGAGAGCGTGTGCAGGCACAGTATGTCGTCCCCGACACGCATTTCTTCCGGGTACAGCCCGATGTCTTTCAGGCAGGTGGTATCTGTCTGCGAGAGCGAGAAGTATTTCTCGATGATGCCCGCCTTTCCGTCTTGCCCGGTGATTTCCGATGCCGCCAGCCGGGTAAGGGTGACAAAACCGCTGTCGTTCATAATCCTTTCAAACTGCCCGACCGCTTCGATGAACTTTGCCGCCGCTTCCTTGTCGGCTATCTCCTGCGGTACAATCCTGCCCCGGCAGAGGGTGGAGAAGTCGCTCTGTCGGCGGCTTCTCTCCCTTGTCGTTTTCGTCAGGAACAGGTAGCAGTAATGGTTCAGGAACGGGCGTTCATTGAAGTGCCGTTCAAAGGAGCGGCTTAAAAAACTAAGCTCGTCCCTTTCGGTGTCGGGCTGGTAGTTCTCCTTGATGAAGAAGTCCTGCTTGTGTACTATGGAGTAGTCGGGCAGCACCTTGACCGCCTTGTACCACGCCGAATGTATGGCTTCGTACTCGGCACTGGTGACGGTGAACAGTTCGGGCAGTTCCACCCTGAAAGCCACCGTCAGGTCTGCATCCTTTGATATGATGCAGCCGTTCTCCACCGCCAAAAGTGGAAATTTCCTTTCCAGCGTGGTAGCCTTTAACATATTCCTCATGTTCTTTCTTCCTTTCTTCTTTTGTAGTTGAACAGCCGGGGTATCGCCTTTCGGCTGATAATGAAGCGTGGGTGTCTTTTGCGTGCGGCGGCTTTCATCAGCCCGTGCGTGCCGTACTTGGCGTTGAGCCGGAACGTCTGCCACACGAGCAGCAGCGAAGCCGACACGATGAAACCGATACATAGCCACTGGTTCACGCCTGCCATGAACAGGACGATGAACACCACGAAGACGGCGAGCAAGCCGCCGCAAAAGATAAAGAGGTACTGGCTTTTCAGCCCCTTGAACTCTACCGGCTTCCCGATACCCCTGTTTACCGGATATTCAGACATTGCCGCTGGTTTAGAGGAAGAACGAACGCAGGATAGTGGCGGCGACAATCAGGAAGATGCACGCCCCGAACCAACTGGCGGCGGTCTTTGAGGTGTCGGGGTCGCCGCTTGAAAACTTGTTATATACTTTTACCCCGCCAATCAAGCCGCAGACCGCCCCGATTGCGTACACCAGTTTTGTTCCGGGGTCAAAATACCCGGTGATTAGGTTCGTGGCTTCGGTGATGCCCGCCTGCCCGTTTCCTTGTGCGTAGGCACTTACCACGGCGGCAAGTATAGCCGCCGACAAGAAGATTTTCTTTCTCATTGTGATTTGTTTTTAATGCCGGGCGGCGGGTGGATAGTCCGCCTTTCCCGGCTGGTGAATAATTTGAAATTCTAGTGGTCGGGGATAGTCCCGTTTGTCTGTTTGTTTTCAGGTTGCCAATCAACCGTAATCCCGTTGTTTCATGCTGTCAGGCTTATAATTATTATATTATAGGAAATCGTTCATGTCGAACGCTTCGTGTTCCTCGCTTGTATCGCCAGTTCCGGCAGGGACAGCAGCCGCAGCCAGTTCCGCTTCGTTGCGTCCCAGCAGTTCCGCCACCTTTGCCAGCCCGCCGTTGATGTTCTCCACCACCGCATCGTAGAGGTTTGTCCCCTCAATGCTTGCCAGTGTCCCGGCGGTTTGCCGTTTCTCCGCTTCGGTGGGGTTGTCGGCGTTCGCCGTGCGTACCGCTTCGCCCAGTTCATCGAAGCTCACGCCCGTAGCCCGCCCGGTATCATCGTCACCGTCCATGTACCCGGCTATTTCCTCGTCCTCGTAGTCGGGTTCGTCATTCTCGTAACCGGGCGTTTCTTCCGCTTCGGCTGCTGTTTCCGGAATGTTTTCTTCCGGCTGTCCGTCAGCCTGCGGCGCAAAAATAGTATCATTTTCAGCCGCTTGCGGGAGGTGTCCCGATTTGTCCTGCGCTGTCCCGATTAGTCCGCCCTTGTATCGGCTTTCACCTATCAGCGTGTAGCCTGAAACCCCGTTTCGTGGGAGTGGCGCATCATCCGTTCTGCCCGTTGATGTCCGGCTGTCCGTGTAGCGATACCACAGCCATAGGGCGATATAGTACACCAAAAGCCCGGTAAGTATGCAATAGATTATCATAGTCAGACAGGCTTTTGGAAGTGGCTTTCGTACAGGGTGTTTATCTCGTCTTGGTACTGCTCGAAGTGCCGCAGCAGAATGTTTTCCACGTAGCTGCTTACCGTCACCTTGCGCCCGCCTATCACCGTCACGATACGCATCAGCTTCTCGTGCGTGGTACGGCTCACGTACAAGGGCTGTCGGTCTGCCAGTTCCACTTTCTGAAAGTAAGTTTCCCGGTAGTCGCCCGAACCGCCCTTGCGCTTGCGGTTTGTCGTTTTCTCCACCCGCACCGTTTCCGTCTGCTGTTCCTCTTGGGTAACTTGTGATGCAAGATTGGTATGTGGTGCATCATTCGGTTTATTATCTTCTTTACTCGGTACACCTTGCGAAATAAGTTCCCGCATAAAATCTTCGTCTATCTTCGGCATCCCGCCGCTTTGCTTTGCCATATCATTGTAATTTGATGTAGTACGTTATTTCGGTTATCAGTTCTTCCAAGTTACTTCCCCTTACCAGCGGGCGGCTGGCGGGAAAGAGCGTGGAGCGGAACACCGCCTTTTTATCCGCTACCAGTTCCTTTTTGTAGCGTTTGGTATCGGGGATAAAGGTTTTCATCAGCGGCAGTTCCAATTCCTTAATGGTCTTGTCGTAGGCGGTGTAAAGGTCTGTTTTCTCCCTACCGTCCACCATATTCCAAAAGAGGTACAGCCCTGCAAGTCGGCAGGCTTCATTCTTCACTAATAGCTTTTGAATAGCCATTGCGAACGACAGGCTGCTTTCCAGCACCACCTTGTCGGCTGAAATGGGGGTGAAAATGTAGTCCATGCCCGCAAGGGAGTTTATCACGCCCTCGCTGTTCACCGTGCCGGGCAGGTCGAAAAACACTATATCCGGCACGTGTCCGGCGGCTATATATCCGTCAGCCGTTGCAATCGCCTTTTCAGGTGAACTGCACAATACCGGGTAGGCTTTCTTCCCCAGCCGGGTGAACTGTTCATACGCCATTCGCTTGTAATCTTCATCCGCCCCGACCTGCTCGGCATCCCGCTTGCGCATCCCGGCAATGGAGTGTTGCGGGTAGTCGCAATCGACCACCGCCACGTCGTAGCCTTTGAGGTAATAGAGGTAACTTGCCGCCAGCACGGTAAAGGTGGTTTTGCCGACCCCGCCCTTTTGGGTGGAAAAGGCGACATAAAGGGGTGTTTTCTCGTTTTCCATATTGCTTCCGTTCATTATTGGTTGATAGATTTGTTTATTGCTTTCAATCATTCTTTCCATATTGCAATCTTGAAATATTGAAAGACTGTTTTATTTCAATCTTGTTTTCCTGCTTTCATTCTTTCTTGAAATATTGAAATCCTGCAATCACGTTTTCTTGAAATCATGCTTTCAATCATTCTTTCCTGATTGGAATATGTCTTTCAATCTTGCTTTCAATATTGAAATCCGATGCAAAAAAAGGGAGAAAAAACGTCCCTTGAAAACCTTGTCCCGATTTGTCCTGCGCTGTCCCGTTTTGTCCACCAACCACCTATTTTACAGCATTATAAATCACCGTTACTTTGCAGCGGAGTAACGAACCGCAGGGGGCGCAGGTGTAAAACAGGGCTGGTGAATGGCTGGGCTTACCGTTCCACGCTAACCCCAATCCGTCCGTGACGGATTTCGATTTTCGTCAGAAAATAGCAAGGTGTGTTTTGTATGCTACAAAACCGTTTTCCGTGCCTGAAAACGCCTTGCCCCTTGCGGGGGTAAAAATCACTCCGAAGTCGTAATTTTTTAATCCAAAGAAGCATGGAAACAAGAAAACCTAACAAGGGCGGTCGCCCCGCCCTCGCAGACCCGGCGAAGCATCGCCATGTCCTTTACCTGAACGAGCGGGAGAACGCCCGCTTCCTCTCGCAGTGGGAGCAGTCGGGCGTTACGAGCAAGTCCCGGTTCATCGCCGCACGGTTGTTCGGCGAGCCGTTCCGGGTGGTGAAAGTGGACAAATCGGCAGTAGAATATTGCGCCCGGCTGACCGAATTTTACGCCCAATTCAGAGCGGTAGCGGTCAATTACAACCAAGTTGTAAAGGCGTTGCACAGCAACTTTTCGGAGAAAAAGGCACTGGCTTTTCTCTATAAATTGGAGAAAGCGACCACCGAACTGGCGATGTTGAACCGTCAGGTTATCGACCTGACAAACGAGTGCAAGGAACTATGGTTGCCAAAATAAGCACGGGCGGCAATATGTTCGGCGCACTGGCGTACAACCAAAACAAGGTGGACAGCGGGGAAGCAAAGGTGCTTTTCTCCAACCGGATGCTGTTGAGCGAGGACGGGAATTTCTCTATCGGCGAGTGTATGCGCAGCTTTGAAATGCAGATGCCCGTCCAGCTATCCACCAAGAAGCCGATACTTCATATTTCCATAAACCCGCACCCGGAAGACGTGCTGACCGACCAGCAGCTTTCCGACATTGCACAGGAGTATATGCGGAAGTTGGGCTATGGCGACCAGCCTTATTTGGTGTACAAGCATACCGACATCGACCGCCACCATATCCACATCGTGGGGTTGCGGGTGGACGAGAACGGCAAGCCACTGAATGACAGGTTCGAGCATCGGCGCAGCAAGCAAATCACCCGTGAACTGGAAAAGAAATACGGGCTGCACCCGGCAGAGCGAAAGGAGCGTGCCGAACGCCCGGAACTTAAAAAGGTGGATTATGCAGCCGGGGACGTGAAGCACCAAATCGGCAATACCGTGAAAGCGGCTTGCTACGGCTACCGCTTCCAGTCGTTCGGGGAGTACAAGGCTTTGCTTGCCGCTTACAACGTGTGCGCCGAGGAAGTCAAGGGTGAAGTGAATGGCAAGCCCTATCAGGGCATTGTCTATTCTGCCATGAACGACAAGGGCGAAAAGGTGGGCAACCCGGCAAAAGCTTCCCGCATCTGCAAGTCGGTGGGTTATGAAGCGGTGCAGCGCAGAATGGAGAAATCGGGCGAAGCAATCAGGAACGGGAAACTGAAAGAGCGCACCCGGAAGATTGTAGCCACTGCCATGCAGACCGCCCGCAGCCGCAAGGAACTGGAACAACAGCTAAGGAAGCAGGGTATTGACGTGGTATTCCGTCAGAACGACAGCGGGCGCATCTATGGCGTTACGTTCATCGACCACGACAGCCGGGTAGTGCTGAACGGTTCACGCTTGGGCAAGGAGTATTCGGCGAACGTGTTCAACGAACGTTTTTCGGGCGAAACCGGAAATATGCACCAGTCAGAAGTGGAAATACAACAGCGGGAACAATCCACGCATCAGGAACAGCCGTGCTTCACGCCGAAAGCCGACATCATTCCGGGCGTGGCTTCCGTGCTGGGTGCGTTCGGTGGATTGCTGGGCGGCGGTGCATCAGGCGGTGACGATCCGCAGGACACCGCCCGCCAAAAGAGAAAGAAGAAAAAGAAGCGCACAAGGCGCATCGACTAACTTAAAAAAACATTACAATCATGCAACAGGAAGATGATTTGAGAGGGCTTGCAAGGGTCATGGACTTTATGCGGGCTGTCAGTATTCTATTCGTGGGAATAAACGTGTACTGGTTCTGTTACTCCACCCTGAAAGAGTGGGGAGTGACCTTTGAAGTGATAGACAAGATACTGTGGAACTTTCAGCGCACCACCGGGCTGTTCTCGTCCGTTCTTTGGACAAAACTATTTTCGGTGGTGTTCCTCGCCCTGTCGTGTATCGGCACTAAGGGCGTGAAAGAGGAAAAGATAACGTGGGCGAAGATACATTGCAGCCTTGCGGCGGGTGTCGTGTTGTTTTTTCTGAACTGGTGGCTGCTGGAACTTCCGCTGCCACACACGGCGGACACTGTGTTTTATATCGCCACGCTGTCGGCGGGCTATATCTGTATGCTCATGGCGGGTACATGGATGTCCCGGCTGTTGAAGAACAACCTAATGGATGATGTCTTTAATACAGAGAACGAAAGTTTCCAGCAGGAAACAAGGCTTATCGAGAACGAGTATTCGGTAAATCTGCCTACCCGGTTCTACTATAAGAAGAAATGGAATAACGGTTGGATAAATGTCGTGAATCCGTTCCGTGCCAGCCTTGTGTTGGGTACGCCGGGTAGTGGCAAATCGTATGCAGTGGTAAACAGTTACATAAAACAGCAAATCGAGAAAGGTTTTGCGCTTTACTGCTATGATTATAAGTTTCCCGATTTGTCGGAAATCGCTTATAATCATTTGCTTAACCACTTGGACGGGTATAAGGTAAAGCCCAAATTCTACATTATCAATTTTGACGACCCCCGCAAGAGCCACCGATGCAACCCGATAAACGCCAGCTTCATGTCGGACATTGCGGATGCCTACGAAGCCAGCTACACGATAATGCTTAACCTCAATCGAAGTTGGATAAGCAAGCAGGGCGACTTCTTCGTGGAAAGCCCGATTATTCTTTTGGCGGCTATAATTTGGTATCTCCGTATCTATCAAGGCGGTAAGTATTGCACGTTCCCCCATGCCATTGAACTATTGAACAAGAAATACGCCGATGTATTCACTATTTTGCGCAGTTATCCCGAACTGGAAAACTACCTTTCCCCGTTCGTGGATGCTTGGGAATCAGACGCTCAAGAGCAGTTGCAGGGTCAAATAGCAAGTGCGAAAATCCCGCTTTCAAGGATGATTTCACCCGCTCTTTACTGGGTAATGACAGGTGATGATTTCTCGCTGGACATCAACAACCCGAAAGAGCCTAAAATCTTGGTTGTCGGCAACAATCCCGACCGTCAGAACATCTATTCGGCGGCACTGGGATTATATAACAGTAGAATAGTGAAGCTGATAAACAAGAAAGGTCAGCTTAAAAGTTCGGTGATTATAGACGAGCTGCCAACGATTTATTTTCGAGGGCTTGACAATCTGATTGCAACCGCCCGAAGCAACAAGGTAGCGGTTCTGCTGGGCTTTCAGGATTACAGCCAGCTTACCCGTGACTATGGGGACAAGGAAAGCCGTGTGATACAAAATACTGTGGGCAACGTGTTTAGCGGTCAGGTAGTCGGTGAAACGGCAAAAATACTGTCGGAGCGTTTCGGAAAGGTGTTGCAGAAACGGCAGAGCATGACAATCAACCAGCGGGAGAAGTCCACCTCGATAAGTACCCAAATGGACAGCCTGATACCCGCCAGCAAAATATCCAACCTCACGCAAGGTATGTTCGTGGGGGCTGTGGCGGACAACTTCGATGAACGGATAGAGCAGAAGATTTTCCACTGCGAAATCGTGGTGGACAATGAAAAGGTGAAGCGGGAAACCGCCCGTTACGTGAAGCTGCCGCAGATAATCGACTTCACCGACAAGGACGGCAACGACCGGATGCAGGAGGAGATACAAGCCAACTATGACCGCATCCGTCAGGAAGTCCGGCAGATTGTCGAGGACGAGATAACACGGATTAAGAACGACCCGGAGCTATGCCACTTGATTAAGGAGGAAGAATAGCTGTATATAATATAATGTATGGAGTGAAGAACAGCCGATGTAGCTTTACGGTTGTTCTTCATTTTGCTTTTTGGTGCGGTAGGCTTCAAAACGCACTAATATTTCGTGCAGGTTCTTCAATGCTTCCACAGCCTTGCCTATCGGCGGCATCTTGCTTTTGTCGAAAGTTAGTTTCTTCAAATCGGCAGTGTACGCCGTAGCCACTTCGGGCAACGCCATGACCGCTTCGGCATCCTTGAATATCGGTGCATCAGCCAGCGACAAGTGCGAACGGGAGTTTTTATTTAGTCCGTCCTCTATCGTCACCCGGTACATGGCATCCAAGAAATCTTCCGAATGTAGGTAATCGTTATATTCCTGATTGTGGTAGAGTGCCGACAAGTCGTAAACGTCACGGATATGCTTTGCCAACAGTGCGGCTGCATCCTCATTGTAAGACAGCTTTACCAGCCTTGAAACCTTGTCGCAGATAGTCTTTCGGGGATTGATGCACTGCGTTTCAAAACTTCCCAGCCCGTAGGTGCTTATCAGTTCCTCTTGCCCGATACTTTCAAGAAAGGCGGTCACAATCGGTTTGATAACCTGCTTGTCTGCCGGGTAGAACATCCGTTTTTTGTCCGGCAGGTCACAGGATTTTATCTCTACTTCCAAATGCTCTTTTAGTCCCACACCCTGAAATACATTGTCATACGAGAAATACAGTTTGCGGTAATTACCGCCCGTTTCCGACAAATCTTCCTTGTATATGTCACTGTTGAGTTCGGCTATGTATTTGGAAAGTTTCTTGTTCAATGTCTTTTCAGCCTGCTTGGACGCACCTTTGTCACCCGTGAACACGAACAAGTCCAAATCTTCCGAGAAGCGTTCTATCAGCCCGTAGGCTTTGGAAAGTGAAGTCCCGCCTTTGAAGTAGGTCTTATCCGCATATTCGGACATGGAAATATCCCGCAGTATCTTCGATACCCAGTAATCCTTTTCCACGTGCGACTGCTCGTAGCCGAAATGTTCAGCCGCCAGTGCGATGATTTCCTTGAACGCTTCCTTGTCCGAATGTAAATTCATATTTCTGTCCTATGCCGTTTTATAATCCAAGTTGAACCGTGTCGTGGGAAGAATGGTCTTTGCCATTTCTGTTTGCAATACGGTTTGTCTGATGTCGCCCAGTATGTCCGCCACCACCTTTCTGACACGTGGCGGGTAACTTTTCGCCAAAGATACGATTTTTTCCAGTTCCGGCAGGCTGTACCCGTTGAAATATTGGCTCTTGACCCGGTTGTAGATGTCCTGCCCGGTTGTTCCGGGTATGCGCTTCATGTCCTTTATCGCATCGAGCAGCCGCAAGTACGGGACAAGGCTTTCATCCGGGTAGTCCATGCAGTAGGCTTTCACGCACTCTATATCCAAGTTCTTGAAACGGAAACGGCGAACCGGGTTAGGAGTGGCTATCGTTATGGTTGTGGCAACCTGTTCGGTCAGCCCCATTTTGTTATAGATGTAAGCCCCCGTGATATAGCCGTTCAGTTTTTCAGTCAGGTAGCGGAACTGTTCATCCTGATAGACAGGCAGCTTTCCCAGCCCCAGCACTGATTTCTTGGGACGGTAGTACGCCCCCTTTTCAACCCGTACCAGTACCCCTTTGCGGCTCTGTTCGGAAAGTAGCACCGCAACATTGGCGGTCTTTTCCGTTTCAAACGACAAATCCCGGAACGTGAATATACGCCCGGTATCTATCCGTTCAATCTGCCCAAGTATCTCTTTTCTGAATGAAGCCATATTTATGTCCTTTGTTTCTATATGCAAAGATAGTATATTATGTAATCACCTGCAAAAACATAACAAAGATTTTGCCGAAGATGTTTTCTTTTTGTCGTGTCACCTGATAATAGGAGAATAACGGAAATTCAATCAAAGGCTTGCCAAACGCTTCACAAACGTTCCAAAAATAAGCTGTATTTCAGTATTAATTTTGATATGTAGCTCATTATTAGCCTATTGATAAAATAGCAAACGTTTCATAAACGCTTCACAAATGGCTCGCAAGCATAATGCAAATTTTAATAAGTCGTTGATTATAAGGCATAAGGTCTATAATTAAATGGCTCATAAATGGCTCACCCAAAGAGAGTGATTAACTTCGCTCTCTTTTTTTATGCCCTTTCCCAATTCTGCAACCAATGGTTGCGGAATTTCATCCCACCCGGACAATTTCAGACAGCGCAGGACAAATTCGGACAGTCCTTGCCGCTCGTCCAAATATAGCATATTTAGTCGCTACCTTTGGGCGGGACTATTCCCGTAACCACTAAAATTCCAATTATTTATGGCAAACAGAATGACCCCGCCCGCAGAGGGGCAGGAAAAAGACGTGCTGCTGGTCTTGGATAAACAGCAGGGAAAGGTGAGTGCCGTTAAGGGTATCGACAAGGACGGCAATTTGCAGACCGTGCCACCCACTACCGGACACGGCGGCGAGTTCATGCAGGTGGACAAGAACAGCGATGTGTTCAGCAACTTCATTTCCAACTTCTACCGCAAGTATCAGGACACTTCCGGGCTGGAACTGTTCAGCGTCAAGGCTTCCGAAGCGGAGCGGGACGCAAAGGCAATCGAGGACAACCACCGCAACCCGACACAGGAGGGCGGCAAGCGGGCTGAAATGCTTCGAGTTCCGAAGCCCGACTTCCACGAGTTCAAGCAGGGCTACCGCTTCGACCCATCAAAAATCGACTGGGAGAACCTGAAAAAAGTCGGCATCACCGCCGACACCCTGAAAAACACGAGGGACTTCGACCGGGTGATGCGTGGCTACAAGTCCCGCAACACTTACACTGTTTCGGGGACGGTGGGCGGCTTCTATCTCAAACCTACCGATGTCAAGCTCTCTTTCTATCAGGCAAAGGACGGCACGGTAGTACCCAAGCTACACGGCGTGCAGCAGGACGAAAAACTGTTGCAACGCCCGTTCCATGAACACGAGTTCACCAAGCAGGAACAGGGCAACTTGCAAGGCACTGGCAATTTGGGCGGCATCGCTGAAATCAAAGACCCGAAAAGCGGCGAGCAAATCCCCGTGTTCGTCAGCCGGGACAGGTACACGCACGAACTGGAGTATATGCGGGCTGACAAGTGGAAATGCCCCGATACAATCTGTAACGTGCAAGTCAGCCCGGAACAGAAAGCCGCCTTTGAAGCCGGGCAAGCGGTGAAAATGGAAAACCTGCAATTCAGGGACGGCACGAAGCGCAGTGCCTATTTGCAGGTTAGTGCGGTGGAGCGTGGCTTGGAGTTCCTGCCCCGTGCCGCCGTCCAGTTCTTGCAGCAGGGGCAGCAGCCCGCAGAGCGGCAGGTCGCCGGGCTAAAGGACGGCAAGGGAGTTGAGTTCAACGGTCATGTACAGCCCGGCGCACAGGGCAAATCCCCCGACAAGGTGCAGCCGAAAGACGTTACCCCCGCCGCCGAGAGCCGGACGCAGGTAGCGGTCAATTCGGGGGGCAAGACCAACGAAGCCACCAAGCAGGGCAAAGAGCCGTTGAAACAGGGTCAGGACAAGCCCACCGCCAAGCAGAAAGAGAAGCAGGAGAAAGCGCAGGACAAGAGCCTGAAAGCTGACAAGCCCAAGAAGTCCAGAGGAATGAAAATGTAATATCCACCATTAAAAAGTAAAGAATTATGATTGCATTGATAGCAGAGAAGCCCAGCGTGGCAAAGGACATCGCCCGCATCATCGGTGCGACCGGGCGTAATGACGGTTATCTTTCCGGCAACGGGTATATGGTGACATGGGCGTTCGGCCACTTAATCCAGCTTGCCATGCCGGAAGCCTACGGCGTGGCGAACTTCCGCAGGGAGAGCCTGCCCATACTGCCGCCCGATTTCCAGCTAATCCCCCGTCAGGTAAAAGCGGAGAAAGGCTACAAGGCAGACCCCGGCGTGCTGAAACAGTTGAAAGTGATAAAGGAAGTGTTCGACCAGTGCGACCGGATTATTGTCGCCACCGATGCCGGGCGTGAGGGTGAGTTAATCTTCCGCTATATCTTCCATTACCTGAACTGCCGGAAACCATTTGTGCGCCTGTGGATAAGCAGCCTTACCGACAAGGCAATCCGTGAGGGGCTGGATAACTTGCAGCCGGGAGAGCGTTACGATAACCTCTACTTCTCTGCCAAGTCCCGCAGCGAAGCGGACTGGCTGATAGGGATAAACGCCACCCAAGCGTTGAGCGTTGCCGCCGGGCAGGGGGTGTTCTCGCTGGGCAGGGTGCAGACACCCACGCTCGTGATGATATGCAGCCGCTATTTGGAGAACAGGAATTTCGTACCCGCCAAGTTTTGGCAACTCAAAGCGGCGACTGCCAGCGGGGGAATAAATTTTACCGCCCAATCGACCGCCAAGTGGGAACAGCAGCCCGAAGCCATAGCCGCCCTGCAACGGGTAAAGGATGCCGGGCAACTTGTGGTTAAATCCGTTGAGAGGAAAGAAGCCTGCCAAGAACCGCCGCTTTTGTACGACCTTACCACGCTGCAAAAGGAAGCGAACACGAAGCTGAACTTCTCGGCTGACAAGACGCTTTCCATAGCGCAAAGCCTGTATGAAAAGAAAGTGATGTCCTACCCAAGAACCGGAAGCCGCTATATTCCGGAGGACGTTTTCGATGAAATGCCGGAACGTGTCGCCCTGCTGGGGCAATACTCCCGCTTTGCCGGGTATGCCGCCGGGCTGGACGGCACCCCCCTGAACCGCCGCAGCGTGAATGACGGCAAAGTGACCGACCACCACGCCTTAATCATTACCGAGAACCTGCCCGGCGAACTTTCCAAAGACGAGCGGGCGGTTTACGAGCTGGTAGCCGGGCGTATGCTGGAAGCCTTTTCGGGCAAGTGCGTGAAAGACGTTACCACCGCCTTGCTGTCAGGGGGAGATACCGACTTCACGGTGAAAGGGTCTGTGATGAAAGAAGCCGGGTGGCGTGCCGTGTTCGGCGAGCAGGAAACGGGCGGGGATGAAGAAGCCGCCAGCCTGCCGCCACTCCAAGAGGGAGAATATTTGCCACTCTCCGGCGTGGATCTGCTCGAAAAGCAGACCAAGCCGAAACCGCTGCACACGGAAAGCAGCCTGTTGTCGGCAATGGAGAACGCAGGCAGGGAACTGGAAGATGCCGAACTGAAAGCCAGCCTGAAAGATGCCGGGATAGGCACGCCCGCCACCCGTGCGGCGATTATCGAAACGCTGTTCGCCCGCCAGTACATCGTGCGTGAGAAGAAGAACCTTGTGCCTACCGACAAGGGGCTTGCCGTTTATGGGATTGTCAAGGACAAGAAGATTGCCGATGTCGAAATGACGGGCATGTGGGAAACCGCCCTTGCCAAGATAGAAGCGGGCAGCATGGATGCCGACACGTTCCGGAAGGGCATCGAGGTGTACGCAACGCAAATCACCGCAGAACTGCTATCGGTGCAGCTATCTGTCGCTACTGGTGAAACCTGCCCCTGCCCGAAATGCGGCAGCGGGCGCATCCTGTTCTACCCGAAAGTGGCGAAGTGTTCCAACGTGGACTGCACGCTTACCATATTCCGCAACAAGTGCGACAAGCAGCTTTCCGACAAGCAGATTGTCGAGCTGGTGACGAAACGCAAGACCGGGCTAATCAAGGGCTTCAAGGGCAAGAACGGCAAGGCTTTCGATGCTTCGCTGGTACTGGACGAGCAGTTCAATGTCGGTTTTTCATTCCCCGAAAAGAAAGCGAAACCGAAGAAATAGCCTATCTTTGCCGCTGAAATTTCATTGTGATAGGTTTTACAGCTTATAATAATTGAAATTTTAGTGGTTGCGCCCGGAGGGAAACCAGGCGCATTTTTTATATGTTCCCGCCAAACAGGTAGGTCGAACAGACCACCCC
The DNA here is from genome assembly GCF_038448625.1 of Bacteroides sp. GD17. NCBI lineage: Bacteria > Pseudomonadati > Bacteroidota > Bacteroidia > Bacteroidales > Bacteroidaceae > Bacteroides > Bacteroides sp. GD17. The sequence continues at coordinate 38,045 of NZ_JBCEZS010000003.1, read as the reverse complement.
GTTATCCAGCACCCTGCTTTCCGAGAGCTTCCACAGCGAGCCGGATGTTTCCCCGACAAAACCGATGCCTTTGCCCGCCATGACCGGGACGGTGTAGATTGTCAGGCTGTCCAGCAGTCCGGCTTTAATCAATGAAGTAAGCAGCTTGCCGCCACCCACCACCAGCATGTCGGTTTCCTGTTTCAGTTCATAGACCCTTTGCAGCGGTTCTTCGGTCAGGAACTCCACCCCGCAGTCCGGTGTAACGTTGGTGTCGTAGTGTGACACCACAAAAGACCGTTTGCTTTTGTGCGGCCACCCGCCCCAGTGTTCAAAGATGTAGTTGTAGGTGTTCGCCCCCATAAGCAGGCAGCTTGCGGCGGCGTGTTCCCTTGCCACCAGTTCCTTGACCTCACGGGGCATCCAGTCCAGTTCATAGTCCGGCGTGGCGGTATGCCCGTCCAGCGATACGGCGATGTGCGCTTTGATTTGTTCCATATTATCAGGTATTAAAGTGATATAAATCCCTACTGTCTTGGCACGTTAGCCGCCACCCCAAAAAAAGAAAGCGTGGCATGACGCTGTTTCGATGCGAGGTACTGGCATACCCAAATGTGGAAACAGTGCAGCCACGCTATGACAAACGCATAGCATATCCTGCGCTGAATATCCCCACATTTTGAAAAGTGCCAGTTTTCGCATCGGGACGTTCGGCGAACGTATATGTTATATATAAAGGCAATATTCCGGCAACCGCCGTCCAACTGCCGTTACTTTTTTCGTGTAACTTCTGCAAAGTTAAGCAAATACCCTGAAAAATCACGTGCAAACAGAAAAAATCCTGCCGTGTTATCACAACAGGGCAGGACACAAGCACCTAAAAATACACAAGTTCAGCCCATACGCCTACGGGCAGCTTGCGTTCCTTTGAAGATGATATGAACCGATGACAAAACAGCTTTGGTTCGCCGTGTCTTTGGTGATGATGTCCCTTTCCCGCATGAAGCGGATATAGCTCTTTGCGGTGCGCTCCTTGATGTCCAATACCTGCTGCAACTGCTCGCAAAGGTCTATGTAGGTGATGCGTGTCTGCCGCCCGAAGATGTCACGTGCGACATTTACCAGTTCCCTTTCCTTGCGCTTCTCCTTTTCCTCACGTGGTTTCTCGCCCTTGTACACGTGCATCCCGGCTTCCTTGTCCCAAGCAAAGAGCATCAGCGGCACGTCCAGCGGGCTTCCGTCCCTTACTTTCAGGGCTTTTACCACCGACTGGGTAGGTTCTTCGTCTTTCTCAATGGACAGGATAGTAGCCGCCTTGCGCTGCAACTCGCTGCCCAAATGCCCCCGCAGTTTCAATCCGTTGGGGACGAAGTGCAGCACGCACAGAATACACGTGTTATAGATGCCCGCCAGCCGATAAAGTTCATCTATCACCGCCACGCTTTCCGCTTCATCGTTGGCACTCTTAACAAGGTCTGCGATGCCGTCAATGACGACCAACTGGATGCCGCCGTACTGGTAGTAGAACTTGTCCATGCTTTGTACAATGGCGTTCAGGCGTTCTTTGCGTGACATACCGGTAAGACAAAACGCTTTCAGTTCATCGGGCTTGTCCGGCTGTTTGGCACGTGCCAGCAGGTTGCTTACGTTCTTGAACAGTTGCACTTCCGACTGTTCGGTGTCATAGAGCAATACCGCCTTGTGCCTGCCGTTGGCGGTTATCTGTATGCCCAGTGTATCTATGTCCGCACCAGCCGGACAGATGCAGCCCGCCACGATTGCGGCTACGTAATTGCTCTTTCCCGTTCCCTCGCCCCCGGTGATGCCGAACAGGTTGCCTTGTGTCCCCAGCGGAACGTCACCCGCCGAAATAATCTCTTGCGCTTTGGCGGGCGGGTTGTTGAAATCTATCTCGCACGATTTAAGCATAATCAATGTGTCGCTATACAGGTTGTCTAAAAATTCGATAAACAGTTTCAGGAAATCTTCACGGGTGTTCCCGGCTTTGAAGTAGTCGGATATGTCCTTTTCCTCTTTCGTTCCCGGAAGCGGTAGCAGCAGGCGTTTCACGCCAAATTCTTCCAACAGTTTTTCCTGCTTGCATGAACTTTCCCTGCCCGTCTTGTCCATGTCAAAGAGCAGGACGATGTGCTTGAAGCGGAATGTCAACCGATAGACCAGCGTGGGCGGTATCGTCACCGTTTCGCTGTTGAAGCAGATAGCGTGAAAACCGTGCGCCGCCAGCGAAAGCACGTCTTTCTCGCCGCCCGTGATGAATAGCGTGTCGCCTTTGGCTGGCAGTTGTTCCAGCCCGAAACAGTAGTTCTCACCGAAGCTGCCGCCGTAGAGGAAGCGGGGCGTGGAGAACGGGCGGTACAGCTTGATGTGCTGTTTGCCCTTGTAGCCGTACATGGGTTCTGCCACCGATGAAGTGTAGGTGTACGGTTTGCCCTCTGCCGTTTCGCTGTTGTATTCCCGGAGCGAGCAGACCTTGTAACGTTCCAGCAGTTCGGGCGTGATGCCGTACTGTTGCCAGTACACCAGTTCGGCAAGCGGGAACTTCTGTTCCCGGAACTGGTAGGGCTTGACGGGCTTTTCGGGCGTTTCTTCGGGTTTGTCCGGCACTGCCCGGCGGACGGTTGCCGGGGGAACGGAAACCGGAGTGCCGGAAGCCAGCCCCAAGCCCAAATCCCGGTCGATGATTTCCAGTATCTCCACGAAGTCAGCCGCCCGGTTACAGTCCAGCCCCTTTAACTGCCCCACGAGGAAGAAACAGTCGCCACTGTAACTGTCGTTGCCGAAGTCTTTCATCTTGTAGATACCGCCCCGGCGGTCGAAATAGATGTTGCAGGAAGCCTTGCTGTCCTCGTACAGCGGGTTAAGGAAGTTGCGACCTATGCGCCAGTTTCCGGGCAGGTAGTGTTTGAACACCGCCAGCCCGTTACTTGTTCTTTCTAAGATTTCCTCTTTCCTTAGCATATAATTGGTGGTTGGTTATCAGGTTGTCGATGTTCTCCTTGTTGCTCCTTATCAGGCGTTCTTCCAGCATCCGGCGTATCTCGCTGACCTTGTAGAAGTAACGTCCCCTGATGTTGGAATAGGCGATAGTCCCCGACACCCGCAGGCGTTGCAGGGTCTTTTCGCTTATTTTCAGGAACGTGCAGACCTCGTAGCTGTCCACCCACATGTCTTCCTCGCTTTGCCTTGCCGTTTCCATGTGGTTGAAGATGTAGTCGGCAATGGCGGTAATCTTGTTGTCCAGTTCCTTGTAGGCTTTGGACTCGAATGTTATTATTTCCATAACGGTAACTAATTGATTTGCCGCAAAGTTCGGGTGTCCTGAAAAATAAAACGCCACAGATGTACCCACCTGTGGCGAAATAAATTTTGTTAAAGCACGGTTGCCTAATCCTGCTCCCTCATGCGCATCAGCAACCTGTCTTTCAGGGTGGAGAGGAAGCCCGTTCGGTCTTTGGTCTTGGCTTTTAGTTCCATGTAGGTGTGGTAGAAGTCGCCGAGGTCGATGTCGAACACGTATTCAAAGTAGGCTACAATCTCCTTAATATCAACCGTCCCCTTGTTCAGACAGCCGCAGGCGTCCAGTGCGTAGATAAGTTCCACCAACGCCCTTTTCGTCCCCGTCCAGCGCAACACCTTTCCCATGAAGCCGTTCTTCACCCGCTTGCGTTGTTCCCGGCGTTCCAGCTCGTGCAGACGGTTGGTGAGGTATATTTCCAGCAGTTCGTTGGCTAAAATCTTGGCTACCTTGAAATCGTGACTGGTGCTGAACTGTGGGTCTGTTTCGTAATAGAAACTGTCCACGATGATTTGTATGTCAGGCTTCCCACGCATGAAATACTGCCTGTCCAAGTAGGTGGCTTTCGTTCGGTGGTACTGGTAGAACGCCAAGTTCCGCTGGAACGACTTTGAAATCCGGTCGGTTTCCGACAGCAGGTAGTCCCTTTGCACTTCCTCGCTGCCGCTGGGGAAGCGCACCTCTATCTTGTAAACAGTGTTGTAATAGATGATTTTGCTCGCTAAAAGCGGTTTCAGTTCCTTGAAGAAGTGTATTTCCTCTTCCGTGCTGGCGAACGGGTAGGAGATTATAAAGTTTTTGAGTTCGCCCAGTATCTCTTGCAGGTAGTCCACGCACAGGCGGCAGAGCGTCAGCGTGTCCGCTGCGGTGTCCTCGTATTCCTGTATCTGCCATTCCACTTTTTGAAGCAGTCCGGCGAAGTATGTTTCCAACGGTATCTTATGTTCCATAACCTTGTGCTTATCTTTTATGAAGCACAAAGTTACGGGCATAAAAAATCTGTTTTATTCTTGATTTTTCACATTACGTTCTTGTAACTGTGCATTTTCTTGTTTCCTGCGCTTTTCTGCGTATCTCGCCCGGTGTGTCCAGCAAGTAAGCCTTGCAGAAGTCGTTCAGGTTCGATGTCGATGCGAACCCGGTGGTGAACGCCACTTCCGTAAGTGTGAGGTTGGTGTTCTTCAGGTAGTGTTCCACGTCCTTTGCACGCTCCTTTATCACCCATTCCTTAGCCGTGTACCCGGTCATTTTCTTTACCTTCCGTCGGAACGAGCCGTATTCCATGCCGCATTTGTCCGCCAGTTGCTCGGCATCATAGACCATGTAGCCTTTCAGACGCACCATTTCGGTGAATGTCTGCCTGCCCAGCTCCGGCAGCATCCGTTCGGCGTGGCGCAGTTCCTTTTCCGTCACCAGCAGGCGGTTGTCCCTTACCGGGTTTCTCCGTAGCAGGTGGAAAGCGTGGCATACCGTGTTGTACACGTTGCAGAGGTACTGCCGTCCCGGTCGCATCCAGTGGAGCGCATCGCAGTAGGCGGTCAGTTCGGGTATCTCGTCCCGCTTGCGGTGCTGTTCCGCCAGTTCGTCCAGTATGGCGTAACGGGTGGTGGACATACCCAGCAGGATAATGATTGCCTTGTAGTCCTTGTATGCCGCCAGTGTCGGCGTTTCCGGCAGGCTCTTGAGCGTGTCGCACACGTGGGCGCACAGCCGCCCGTCCTTGCTGAACGGTTCAAGTTCCAAATAGTTGTCCATTTTCCGGCTGTTGTGCAACAGCCATGTTACCTTTTCGTCCAGTTCCTTGCAGGACGCTTCCAGCTCCGCTTCGGGAGCGGGCAGCAATAATGATGTAATCCGTTGTTCCATATCTGAATAAATTGATTTGTTTTCTGTACGTTACCCGGTAGCCCATAGCCAAAACTTTTGGATTAGCCGCCAAACCACGTGATAAAGGAACATGGCGGCAAGCATAAGAAAACCTGCCCGCAGGAAATATTCTTCAATGCGCTGCCAAACGCTCGTTTTTTGTTCGGGCATCAGTATGTCCGCCACTTCCTCAAAGGTCTTGCAGGCGAAAATCGCTTGCCGGAACTCGTCTGCGCTGTTCCAGCATTCTTCCTTGAACCACCGTGTCTTGGGGTATCGTTCCGCTACCAGTTCTTGCAGTTTTCGTAGTGGGAACGGTTCGGGATTGTCCCCGTACTCGTATTCAATGGAAATCACACGTCCCTGCATCCTGATACAATATCCGAATATCCCTTGCCACTTCACTTTGTGCGCCCCCTTTTCAACATATTTCGTCCCGGTTGCATCCACTACAATGTAGTTCTTCCGCTTCTTCAACAACTCGGTATTGGTCGTTGTGTACAGTTCTTCCTTGCGAAACACGTATATCATGTTGCCTTTGGGGGCAAAGCTGAATATCGGGTATTTAAGTCGGGCTTTCATTGTAAATAGTCTATTGTTTTATAAAAGCAAAATAAAACAGGGTAACACCTACCACAACCCCGAAAAAGATACAACCTGTAATAATGAAAGCCCAATCGGGGTAATGGAAATCAAGTTCTTCATAAGGAATGGCAGTTTTCTTTATACATCTGTTCCATACCCATATCAGAACTTTTCCAAATCTATTTACTGTGATAAGGTTACTCATATTGATTAATGGTTTGGTGAGAAACAGCGTTTAGCTGTTGGCTCGACCTTGTTAAATGTATTGTTTCTCGCACAATGATAAAACCTTCTTTCTCCATTTTTCCAAAGCATCTTGCTTTTCCAAAGTATAGTTTTTCCGCACATAATCTGACAACACAGTATCTACTTTAGTTGATAAAAGCAAAGAAAACACTTTTTCAACTCTTCTGCATATTTCCTGTGGTACATCATCAATGCTGGTACGAGGAAAAAAGGAGGCTGACGAAAGTATAATTCCGTAACTGAAACAATTTCCCATTTTTGTCTTTACGCTTAAATCTATACCTTGTTTAATTAAATATTCCAATATAGAATATGAAATATCAAACAACTGTTTGTCTTCATCATAAAGATTTTGGGTATAATCACTTACTATCCCTTTTTCCTTAAACTCTCTATCTCGGAGATGTATTTTTCCACTACAAGCATACTGTATCACTGTATATATCGCTTGATGTATAATATACATATCATCTTCGGAAGTATAAGCATTGAGGTCAGCATCATTTTCAACAAACAACATAGTCATTTTAGGAAAACTATTCTTTACTGCAATCCTTAAAGGTGTCTGTCCTTCGTCACGTTTAAGTAATCCGACAGACTTGTTATTCACTACTTCCGGTTGCCGAAGGATAATCTGTTTTACAGTTTCAAATTCACCTTTATTTATTGTTTGAAATAATTTTCTCATGCTCATATCATTGTTGCTATTACATTTAATGGTTCAGCAGGGAACGGCTTGCCGTTATCCTGCGTTGTTAGCGAAATATTCTTTCTGTTATTTACTTTGTCAAAATGAAACTAAAGTAGCAGCAGGCTATCGCCACGCCGTAAGACAGTACATACCAGATGAACAGTTTCCAGAACTTCTGCTTCCTGAACTTCTTGAAGTAGGAAATGTATTTGTCGTTCCTTTCTATCAACCTGTCAATCATCAAATATGACAGAGACCCGCACAGAATAATATAAACAATAAGCGCAACTAACTCATTTTCAAACATCAGATTATATACCGGTATATGCGTTATCGCCTCTATCATGTTGAGCACTATATGCAGGATGATAAAGACAAAAAGCAAGGTTGCTCCGTATGTGCCACTTAGGACATTATAAACTGGGAAGCCCTTGCATTTTTCCCACATTATACTGTTATGTGCCCGTTTAACCCCATCTACAAACTTCCAGTACCTGTCGCTTTTGCAGAATTTCCGGGTGCACGCATTGTCGTATATAGAAAGGAACAGATAGTCCAAACTGCTGCGTGTCTTATACATAATCATATAATTACAATAGTATAGCATATTCATAAACAATTCTATCCGTTTCATTTTGACATGTTTTCGCTAATGGGATGCAGCTTGCCGCCGTTAGGCGGAACAGGTGCATGTTACCGATATATTTTTATGAACATTGCCAAAATCCTGCGATTATTTCATTGGTTGTACAGTGCTTATACAAATACAAAGCACCATATCCGAAAGGATAACTGCCGATAGTAACATCTTCACTATATCCGTCTTCGTCTATTGACAAGAAAAAAGAAAAACCATATTCCTCTAATTCTTTATAATAGCTTTCTTCATCTTGAATAAGGATAGGAGTTCCACCTATTTTTACAAGTATATTTTCACTATCCTTATCTTCTGAATATTCACTAATAGAACACATCCCTAAGTTGGTATTTCGTTTTTCTGTGCAATTACCAATTTCAGAAAATTCATGTTCTATTACTTTTACTGCTATTGAAGGATATATGTTATTGTCAATAAGAGTATCATAATCTTGGTGAATGATGATAGAAAGCATGACGTTTTCCTTTTCAGGATGTACCAATATTGCATAGAATTTATAATCGCTGGGGATTTGTCCTTCTATACATTTAGGTGGATTGCCACCAATCCTGCCTTTTACATTCTTATCAAATGGAATACATTTGGCATATCGTTCATTCATATTTTCTTTGTTTTATTATTATCGGTAATGGTTCAGCGGGGAACGCTGTAAGGCGTTATCACGCTTCGTTAACATCATATTTATTCTCACACCAGTGTACCATATCAATAAACCATAATCACGAGGTCTTTTTGCGCTTCAAAGGCTTCATCGAAAATGAAATTCAGGTCGTCCATTTCCTGCTCATAGTCATAATCTCCGATACCGTTACCCTCTTTCAGCGAGGTGTATTCCGTACGCTTACTCTCCAATTCAGAAACGGGTATGCTGATAATATAGGGAAAATCACTGCTCAATGGAATAGGGATGAATGTACTTTGACTATCCAGTTGCCAAAGGTTTTCCGCACAGTAGATTTGCGTTCCATAATGGTTGCAAATCTTTTCATATACATACCCGTACATGAAAGCAATTTCGGGATAACGGATTTTTCCGTTCACAATGTCTGCTAATACCGCATAAGCATCTTTATCCGTGTTTAGGCTATTGCTGAAAGAATCGTTCAAACAGTCAAGTTCCTGCTTCAACGCAACCTTTAATTGGTTTATAAGCTGATTATCACAAGCCCCGTAAACAGACCTTACCTTATCGGCTTCTATCAAATATGCACAAACAGAGTAACTCATACCTTTTCTTTATTTAATGTTGTCATTCCAATGTACCATGTCGTATGGATAGTAGGGCAACCCTTTCAGGCTGCTATCATTCAGCCCCAAGACCTTGACCAATGCACCGCTTTCAAAACACCAATAACCGTCATGGTTGATACCATATTTATGGTCGTCATGCCAAGATAAATCAGAATGTCCTCGATACCATTCTTTTTTGAGGTATTTTTCTAATCGTTTCATCGCTTCTGCCTTGTCTTGTTCAGCCAACTCTGTAACAGTGATAGCTGCTTGATAGGGTGACGGATATAATACTTTGTTTGTTGTCCTTTCCCAATCAAGAAATCTGTATCTAATCAAGGTGTCATAAATATAGTCTTTTGCTTCCCTGTCTTTTATCAGTTGAACCAAACTTTGTATAAGGTTGTCTTCGTAATCCAACATAATGCCTATTGACAGAAGCCATAACATTTCAATATAAAATCCGTTATCCGTCCAAAATCTCGGCATCGTTTTGAGGGTTTCCACATAATTATTTTTCAGATTATCAATATCCTGTCCCATAGAATACTGTACCAATAAAGAACGAAGCCTATAATTGAACAAAGAATCGTAACCTATATGTTTACCTGAAAGATGCTTTTGTTCATAATAAAGAATTTCTTCATTATACAATTTCAGTTGCTTTAAATACTGTTCTTCTGTAAAAAGTTTATCTCTTGTTTCCATTATGGTACACTGTTTTGATGTTAATGGTTCAGCAGGGAACGGCTTGCCGTTATCCTGCGTTGTTAATGGTATATTTATATTTTCCCTTTACTATAAAAAGCCTCTAAAACAAAGAGAAACAACGAAAGGAAAATGTATAATATAAGTATCAATAGATTATTCTTATTAGGCTTTTCATTAAACTTCTCTATGACAGCTTTATACCTTCTTTTCCAGTAGAAACGAATACATAAAAGAATGAATATCAGCCCTAAAGACACATTATACATTGTTCGCGTTGGATAAGGCAATATTTTATATTGTTCCAATACTCCCCATATTGTGTGAATATTACAATTCAGAAATACAGCGAGAATTAACAAAGCTGCATAAACCGCTATTTCGGAATAAGAACTGTATTTCCATAGCCTATAAAATTTGAAAAATAAATAATCTATCATACTTAATTACCATTAATGGTTTGGCGAGGAACAGCGTTCAGCTGTTATCTCGAACTTGTTAATAATAGAGTTTATTAAAATAAACATTAAAGTTGGTTGTTAGACTTATAAATAATCCACGTACCATTTATCTTCGCTTAAGAATCTTCTTTTTTTACTATCAATCAAGTACTTATTATTTTTTTTGACAATAACATATTGTAGATATTCATCATCAGTTCGTGTTGTCACAATAAATCTATTTTTCCTGCTTTCTTGTATATCTATTATTTTTTCCTTATTTGGATCATAGTCATAACTTCCTTCAAGTCCCCATGACAAAGCATTCGGGCGGCTCATTTTTCGTTCCTTGTCTGTACAATATTTACTAATGATAGAAGCAACCATTTGCTTTATCTTATGCTCTGTTTCATCCAATTCTAACTGGTCTTCGTCAAACTTGTTACAATATTTCTCCCATTTATTCATTTCTGAAATAAAATTTGTAACAAGTTCTTCAAGTATTTTTGTCGTAATATCGTCCATACTTTAATTATCTTTATTATTAATGGCTAAGCGGGGAACGCTGTAAGCGTTATCACGCTTCGTTATCTATATTTTCAACTGAATCAGAATGGAATTTTAGAAGCATAAGCCGCATAATATTTTCCTTATCTTCCCAATATTCCTCGTCTATTTTATTCAACTTGGTGATTTCGTTCTCTGTCAAATGCTTGGGAATATCCCGTAGCTCTTGTAATTGGCTGTCATTTTCCAATCTTTGGATGATGCTGTATGCCTGTATAAGAAGTTGTTCTGTATATGTTGCGTTAATTGCTCCCAGTCCTTTGATTGCAAGCAAATAAGCATCATAGCCCCAATTACAGAAGAATTGAAGAAATCCACCATTATACATTTCAAGTTCCAGCCAATATAATGCGGCGACCATACTGTCTGTTTCCCCCATATCTTGATAATCGGGACGAATTTCTGTAAACTTACGTCCAATAGGAGAAAAGGATTGCTCCCAATATTGTTCTAAATTTTCCATTCTTATTGCTTTTGTTATAGATAATTTTTCGATAAACGCACCTTATGGTGCAGTTCCTATTCACTATTAAATCATTGTCTAATCATCATCCAAACAATCCAGCGGATTGGGGATTTTTGCTTTATAGGCGTTCGAAACGTGCAGATAAATTGCCGTTGTTTTTATATCGGTATGTCCCATAAGTTCCTGTATGGTTCTTAGGTCTGTCCCTTGTTCCAGCAGGTGGGTGGCGAACGTGTGCCGGAGCATGTGCAGGTGTACCCGATGCTTTATTCCGGCTTTCCTTGCCGCTTCTTTCAATATCTTAACCAATGCGCTGGGTGAGTATTGTTCGCCTGCCTGTTCGCCCTCAAAAAGCCATTTTTGCGGTCTGTATTCCCGGTAGTAAGCCCTTAGTTCGTTGAGCAGCTTTTCCGACAGTAGGGAATACCTGCACTTCTTGCCTTTTCCGGCAATCCTGATTAGCATCCGTTCGCTGATGATGTCTTGGGGTGTCAGGTTCAGAAGTTCGCTTCGGCGTAGTCCGGCAGAGTAAATAAGAGAAATCATGCACCTGTGTTTCCGATTGGATAACTGTGCAAAGATGCTTTTCATTTCTTCCCGGCTTAATACTTCGGGCAATGCCTTGTACTCTTTTGCACGGGCTATCCCGCCATAATATTGCCGCTTGCCTTTCCGGACTTTCTCGTAATAGAACTTGATAGCGTTGATGCGCATGTTCTGCTGGGTGGCGGATATGTGCTTTTCCTTTACCATGTGGAGCATATAGCTGTTTATGTCCTCGACCGTCAGCTGGTCAAGGTCTTGCCCCTTGTGGTATTCCATGAAGTCGCTGAAATAGATTTTATAGGCTTTTATGGTGGAAAGGCTGTACCGCTTCTGTTCCAGCAGTTCGAGGTAGCCTCTCGGCAGTATGTATTCCCTTTTAGGTTTGGGATGCCGCACGTAAACCCGGCTGTAATCAATATAGGCGTGGGGCGAATAGCGGTCATAGAAATCCGGCAGTTTAAAAGCGGTGGCAGGTATGTAGGCAGAACTATTGCCTGTCTTTTCCACGTCCGTATCTTGGGCGAGCAGCAGGGCGACAGCCTGACTGTTTACATACTCTATCCGTATGTAGTCCGCACCGTTTCTTTCTTCCTTGTACAGAACGATGCTTCCTCTCTGTTTCTGAACCTTATCCATGTCGCTGAATTTTGCTTCGCTCCAAAGATAAGATAAAAATATCACTTTTTGAACATCTGTTCAAAAATAATAGAGGTTAAAAAAACAAAAGAGTATCAGGCTTTAAGCAGCGAATAGATATGGCGAAAATTTTCTGCCAGTTCGTCCACGTTCAGACCGTTCAGAAATGCTTGTTCGTATGACAGTCCTAAAAACATTTGCCGGAACAAGATAGCCGTTTTCTTCACGTCCGTGTTGCTCCTGATTTCCCCGCTTTCTTTTGCCTTCTGTATGACTTTCTCCCATAGGTCATAGTCTTGTCGGTAGATTTTCTCAATTTTCTGCCTGATACCCGGATAGTACATGCGCACTTGTGACAGGAAATGAAAGTAGTAGAAGTTAGGACTACAATCATGCGGGCTGCAATTATCGCCAATCAGTTCAACAATCCTTTTCATGGAAGCGGCTACTCCCGCCACGTATTGCCCGATGAACTCCGTCAACGTATCGGCAGGAGCGGCAAACTTGTTTTCCGGTTCGTGCATTTGCAACACGTATTTGTCCGCCACAGCCATGAATAAATCCAACTTGTGCGGAAAATAATAAACGATACCCGTTTTTGTCACCCCGCAGGCTTTGGCAAGCGTGATGATGCTTGCTTTCTCGTAGTTCATCCTGACAAATACGCCGAACGCTTTATCTATTACTTCTTCACGGTTAGTTATTATCATACACGTTTGTTTTTAATCGGTTACGAAGATACGGATTTTGTTTTAACCATTTGTACCCCAGTGCTTTTTTTTAGTGCAAGGTGCAAGTATATATTTATATATATAGCTTGCACCTTGCACTAACCCAAAAATATTTATTATCAGATATTTGCGAGTTTCAAAAGAAAGCCGTATCTTTGAACCCGAAAGTTAGGCAGACAAACAGCGGTCAAAGTTGGACAAGCCCAACATCTGAAAATCGTTACTGTTTCGTTACCTATTTGAAATTTTGAAAGCGAAGTAGCTGAAATATAAGCGGTTAGAGTTGTAGGTTCAAAACCCTGTCTCTCCGCTGAACTACCCGGACAAAACCGGACAATGAACAGACAAGTCCCACAAATTCAACGATTTGTGGGACTTTTTTTTATCCCCTTATGTCTGCCCTACCGGACATCATTTAGCCCTTATCTCTATTTCATGCTATTCAAGTTCTGAAATACATATATCTATATCTTTCAACATAATCGAAATATCTGTAGCTTTTAAATTTTCTCTACATTCTATTCTAAGCACTTTTTCCCAATCTTCTAAGTCTATATTCCATGTCATTATTTGGGGACATTTATTTAATATAACGCTAACACGTTCCACATCTTTTATAGTTGAAACCGAAGTTCTAAAAACTAAAATTACATTTTTCATATTTCATGTAATGCTATTAAATTACTTAAATAAGCTATACGAAACTCCAAAATTAATAAAAGGAATGGGAGAACGCTTTTGTTTGAAAATTTGCTCTACTTCATTTTTATCCTCTTTTACTTTTATACTTTTCCTATTCTTATTATACAGTCCGCTTTTCGTCCCTATAGAAAGACCTACATGGGTAGATAGAAAGAAATGACTATTAATGATATACTCATAGTGAATTTCAGGTTTTAGCACGGCATCGCTATAATAACAAGTTTCTGGCATTCCTTTAAGATTTGTTTTTAAATAGAAGCTCTCTCTTGATAAAGAAGAACCTATTGAAAGCCTCTGTGTACGCATTTGGTATCGTAAATAGAATTGACTGGGGAATATTATATCTACACTCAAATTGGGGTTGCTAAAACGATACCAATAAGTAATAAGTGGCATTATGGGCATACCATCAAATAAGCTCATTCCTATAATACCAGCACTAAAATTGATATTTGGTTTCTTTACAATTACCATCATTGCCGATAAATGAGCCTGTAGCTTTCCAAAACCTCTATCCCAACCATCAAGTGCAATATTAGCCGATAAGATAAAAGGTTTGTTAAACAGGCTCATATAATATGCCCCATTCAAACCGCCCTCATAGCAATTATATGTATCGGTGGTAAATACAGCAGATTGTGTATCATTATTGTTGCTTTCTGATTTGTAACAATCATATTTGACATTGGCATATAATGATATTTTTTTCTGTCTTATAATTGGAATCATTGTCGAGAACTTAATTGTATGCAAATCCTTTTTTTTCCCCTGTTCAATCTCTTTTCCACCCAATTTTAGAGTATAATCATGCGTACTTTTTGTTTCCCAAAACAGGTTGACAGTACGGTATCTTGAAAAATGTTTCGCTGCAAAAGAACGGAAATCATTTGCTAAAGAATCTGTTATAACTTGTGACTTGCAGGGAGTAAAAAACAATCCACTACATATTATTGTAAAAAATATCTTTTTCAACATATACTTGACAAATCAAAATGCTTCTGCGAATTGAAATACAAACCCTGCGGTATCTTTTCCAAATCCATAGTCAATGCGGACATTGACATTATGCTTGAACTCTATCCGTAAACCTAAACCATAATTAGGTAAAATATACTTTAGCTTCAATTCTTTGAAAGATGGAAATACCGTTCCACCGCCTATCCATGCAACGCAACCTATACGGCTGTAAATGTGCTGCCTTAATTCCAATTGCGCTACAATTTGGTTGCAATCCATATAACGACCTGCATAATAACCACGCATCCTGCTACTTCCGCTTCCCAATTCCTCTCTTAACACCCAAGGAGTCTGACCATTATAAAACTGTCCGTATAAGTCTGTTGTAAGAACTCCACCTTGCCATACTTCCTGATAAGTATCAAAAACCATCGTTGTATTGAAGATTGTTCTATTGTATGTGCTCATAAAATCAGGATAGAGAATCTCCCTTGCCATAAAATAAATCCCCCGTTTGGGATTAAGTATGAAATCTCTTGTATCATATTGCAGGGAAACCCCTATACCTGTGAAAAAGTAGGATTTTTCTTGTCCCGACAAATAGGCTAAATCTGTAATTTTCGATAAATCCGTATAGTTCACATTGAAAGCTACGCCCACATGAAAATCTTTTGTCAGTTTGTAAACATAATCAGACTCCCATTTTATTTGCCGTTTAGTGTATTCTGATATTGGATTTACAGCACAAGCATTATAAGAAATTCCCCAAAAGTCCAATGTTTTGTGGAGAAACTGTAATCGATAGGACAAACGGGATTTGTTGCCCTTGAAATGATTATTACCTT
Source organism: Bacteroides sp. GD17 (assembly GCF_038448625.1). Lineage (NCBI taxonomy): Bacteria > Pseudomonadati > Bacteroidota > Bacteroidia > Bacteroidales > Bacteroidaceae > Bacteroides > Bacteroides sp. GD17. Next base: position 22,876 of record NZ_JBCEZS010000003.1, on the reverse strand, counting down.
TTGCGGTAATAGCATAAATGCCTTTGATTGATGCACTTCCTGACAAAGAAATATCAGAGGGTTGCATGATTGAATCCTTGCGGTCTAAGCGATATAAGGCTGTAGCAGCCCCACCTATGCCCAAACTGCCCTCTCTCGTATAGCAGGGAGCAACAACAAAACTCATATCCAGTTTCTTTTCAAATGTCCTATCCACATTTCCATGAACAAGACTGTTCCAATATTTTTCCAAGCCCTTTACCTCTGATGAATCAGTTTGGGAATAAACGCCGGATACATATAGAAAACAGAAAAGGGTAGTAATAATATATTTAATCTTCATCTTGTTTGTCTTTATTTTCCCAAACGATATGCAATTCCAAAAGCGAATGTTTGCGGCTTCATTTTTACACTGCTGCTGTTAGCGTCAATAATATTAGTCACACTCATTTTATAAGCTACATTGAACTGTAAGCCCGATGTAAGTTCATAGCCTAATTTAATCCCGAAACCTGTATCAGAATCTTTCATTATCGGTAAGCCTGTATTTTCCTCTTTTTCATAAACATCTATTTTTTGTCCACCCTCTTTGAATCTTGCCCCGAAACCAAAATTTGTATAAGGACCAATTCCTACATACAATTGGTTGTTGCTACGGACATTCCAAGAATACATGGCATAAATTGGTATTTCAACTCCCCAATATTGATGTTTTCCGGCATGACTGTTCCAATTGAAATCAGATGTTTTATAGTGGAACAGTATTTCCCCCTGTATAGAAAAGGGGGATGAAAGCCCTAAATTCAGGAAACCGCCCATACTGGCTCCCATTTTCATGTCGCTACTTCCTTTATCAATACCCGAATGAATAAAGTTGGTAAGATTGGCTTCTAAAATAGCACCACCTGTCAACTTGATTTTTTGCGTGACTTTTTCCTTGTCATGTGTTATAGTTTGAGCCTGCACATTCATCATTCCCAAACTAATCAGTATCACACTGATGAAAAGTTTCTTTTTCATATTCTTATAATCTTTAAATTCGGTTGCAAAAGTAGAAGATGTTTAAGGGCTAAAAAAGGTCATACATTTGGATAAATTGGACTGTTCTTTGAATTGATTAGTAAATACATATTATTTTGATATATATTTGTGTTCAAAAACGTAGATTATGAAATGTGCTATCCAGTTTAACTCACATCCATTTATTCAAAAGAGTGGGAACGTCGAAAATATAGAAGATAAATTCTATATAGGTAACCTATCATCTGAAATGAACCTGATGAATTATCCGTTTAGGACAGATTTATATATTTGCTGTATCTGTTCAGCAGGGGAAAGCAGAGGACGGATAAACCTTATACCCTATTCGCTGAAAGCGTTGGGGATGTCAATAAATGTTCCCGGACAATTATTGGAACATGAATTTATGACAGATGAATTTCAGGGTATCTATATACTAATGTCTAAGGATTTTGTTAGCAGTTTAGGTCTGCCATATAATTTTCAAACCTATATGTCTGTACAGGAAACTCCTATTTTGCCATTAACGGAAAATCAATATAAAGCAATGCTTTCTTACTGTAATATGGTACGTAATGTTATAAAAATAGACCATCCAAACAAACTGGATATTACCAAACACCTTACTTGTGCTTTCTTTTATGGAATGGGATATTATTTTCATCAGATAACAGTAAGTAAAAAATTATCGAATGAAGAAATCTTGATGCAGGATTTTCTAAAGACAGTACAACAACACTACAAGATAGAGAGAAAAGTTATTTTCTATGCAGACAAACTACATTTGTCTGCTGGCTATCTATCAACTGTTATTAAAAATGTGAGTGGAAAAACAGCGGCAGAGTGGATTGATGATTATGTTATTTTAGAAGCTAAATCTTTATTAAAATCATCCAGTTTGACCATACAGCAAATTAGTGACGGCTTAAATTTTCCCTCTCAGTCATTTTTTGGAAAGTACTTTAAAAGACAAATTGGCATATCTCCTAAAGAATATAGGGAAAAATGATTTTCAGAATGATTTAGGAGGGTGTGTCAAAACACCTAAAACAAGAAAATCACCCCTGTCACACATAGTTGTAGCAGGGGTGGTTTTGTTAAAAAGAGGGTTTTGACACACCCTCTCTAAGCTGAAACATTTATATTCAAACATTTGCGTAATTCGGAAAAGAGTTATATCCTTGAACCGAAGTAACAGCCAAAGGACGACAGATAAACGTCTTTTTTGAAACCTAAATTGTACCCCCTAAGGCATTGACATATTGATAAATAGTTGAATTTAAGCGATATAAGGAGATAGGTTCAGAAAGTGTAGTATAAGTGCATCCGGTTTTATTGGGACTACCGTTAATCAATAAGACTTTCATATTAAATAGACATAGCTAATTTACTTGCTTCCTCTAACGCTGGATGCTTTTTAATATCGCCGATATTCATTACACCACCAGCATAAACTTCACCTAAGTTACTCCATTCCAAGTGTTTTAATAATGAGTGAAAATAATGTTTTATCGGTTCAAAGTTATCTTTAGAGTTACCTTCCGCAGCCATAAGCATAATGCAGCCTTTTTGCGGATTGCTGTAATTAGCATCTTTCTCGGCAACAGCAAATAATCGGTCGAAAGCTGTTTTCAACTGTGCTGTAATGTTCCAATAGTACATTGGAGAAGCCAATACTACAATATCAGCTTCCTCATAGGCAGGATAAATTTGTAGCATATCATCTTCTTGTACACATGGCTTATTCGGATTTTTACCACCACCAAAGCAACCCAAGCATGGATGAATGTTCATTTTTTGCAGATTAAAGACTGTGATTGCATGACCTTTCTTTTCAGCACCTTGTCTGAAGGCGTCTATAAGTCCTGCTGTGTTTCCATGTAGACGAGGACTTCCGTTAAGTATAAGTATTTTGCTCATGATTATTTTTGAATGGTATTTGAGTTTTGATTATATGCTTTTGCCACACATTTCCATTCCCCTTTTATCTTAAGTAGAAGCAAGTAGTCGGTAAAATCAATTCTACCACCCCATTTTTCTTCTAATACACGTACAACAGCTACAGTTTCTTCCACAGAAACAATATCAATACGTGCCTTAAAATCATCACCTGCCCCCACTGTATCAACATTATGATAAAATTGTTCAATAGAACCATGTTCCAGCTTCCCATCCAAATAGCCAAACAATACGGCTTCATCTATAAACAGTTCTTTTGCATAGGTACTATTTCCCTCTGCCACACTCCTAACAAACTTCAAAGCAGCTTCTTCCACTGCTTTGTATTCCGCAATATTTGCTCTCATAATTTTATAATTTAATAGTGTTATTAATTCTGTTGCAAAGTTATAGGGCAGTCCTTGTTTATACAAGTACCGTAAAATTATTCATATACTGAAAAATTATTCGGTATACCTACTTTTTTGAATGTTATTTGTAGCTTTGTCACAAAAAAAAGATATGTACGAAAGAAAAATCCCTATAGATTTAGATTGCCCATTACGACTAACTATGAGCCTAATTGACTCTAAATGGAAGTCATGTATATTGGATGAATTACGCTATCAAGCTATGCGCCCCAGCGAACTTCATAAAGCATTGCCTGAAGCTACTCCATGAGTACTTGATTTGCAATTAAAAGAGTTAGTGGAAGACGGATTGGTAGAGAAAACCATTTATCCTGAACTTCCACCTCGCTCTGAATATTCTATCACTTCTCTTGGAATGACATTAATTCCAATTATTGATGCTATGCTTGATTGGGGAAAAAAGAATAAAGACTTATTTGAAAGGAAGCATAGAAAATAAGTTTATAATTGCAAAAGCATCTTATTATGATTTTTACTGCAAGGTGCAAGTATATATCTATATATATAGCTTGCACCTTGCACTAATCGCTAAACATTTATATTCAGACATTTGCGTAATTCAGAAAAGAGTTGTATCCTTGAACTCGTGAGATATTCAGACAAACAGCGGACAAAGCTGGACAAAAGCGTCAATGGAAATCGTTACTGTTTCGTTACCTATTTGAAATCTTGGAAAATAAGATGTTGATTTATAGGTTGTTAGATGGTTTGGCTCAGTACCCTGTCTCTCCGCTGAACTAACCGGATAAAACCGGATAAAGGATAGCCAAGTTCCACAAAATCAATGATTTGTGGAACTTTTTTTATCCCCATACTTCTGGATTATTGAAGTTGTGCATTGATCTCGTTCCTGAACTTCATTGGATTGGTTATATAGTTAAATGTATTTGTTGCTCCGCCAGTAGTTACAACGATAGAACCAAATCCTAAAATACGTCCCATAATACTTTGATTAATTCGTAAGCCCTCACATTTATTTAAAATCAATTCGAGAGCATCCCGACTAAGAAAACCTGATTTTAGAATAACCTTTTTGTTTGTGATAACATATTCAGCCCCTAGCTTTATAAAAACTCTTTTTACCAATTGGAATAATCCTAATATTAGTAAAAGCAAACCGATATAATAAATGAAACTTGTCCGTGCGGAAGAAAGGCAAGCACCCAGTAATAACAGTATTACTGGATATACGAAAATATACCAGTGAATATTTGCTTTATATTTGATTTCTTCACCTGCTTGTAGATTGTCTTGAATATAGCTCATAGTACTTATAAATTAATAGATTGCATAGTTTTATTATCAGGGAACAAAAATACATATAATCAGAATGGTACAAAATAAATCTTAGATTTTTCTTTTCATTTGTTATTTCACCTTTCCAACCGTCAGCCTCTTTCGTAGTTCCGAAAATACTATTTTATTCCCATACAAACTGTAATATAGGCAATAGATTAACAAAAATAAAACGGCAACTTGATTTTATTGTAGAGGAAGAAGATGTACTATTTGTTTGATAATTAACTTGTTATTTCTACAGGTTTGAAAAGATTAGAAAAAAGTTTTCCAATTGGTGTCAGTATTTTGTAGAATGACAGACTAAACTATCAAAAGAAACAAAATAACGAATTAAATAAGAAAAGAACATGAAATCAATTATCAGTTACATCACCGCTCCATTTCCACAACTTGCACGTTTTGGATATTACATCTCGCTTTTAAGTATTGTGTTAATTATGTTGTGGATCGGCTTTTTCAAATTTACACCTACCGAAGCGGCTGGCATCAAGCCGTTGGTAGAGAACCATTTTTTACTATTTTGGTTATATGATGTCTTGAATGTACAGCAGGTATCTAATCTTTTTGGAGTAATCGAAATCACGACTGGGCTTTTGCTGCTTTTTAGTCTGAAATATGATGTATTGAGGCCATTTGCAGCTCTTTGCCTCATTGCAACGTTCCTGATAACATTCAGCTTTCTGTTTACTACTCCCGGAATGTGGAGCATAGTGGACGGAGTGCCAATCACGAATTTTATGATTTTAAAAGATATCCCTATGTTGGGACTAGGTTTTATGTACCTCCGTCCTTCACCTTATTCACTTACATAAAAAAGAAAGATATATGAAAACTATTATTTTGACTATTGCGTTGCTTGTATATGTTGGATTGGCAACTGCGCAGGAAACAATGAGCGGACAGCTCTCTAAAAATACTAAAATGAGTGATATGAAAGAAATCTATTTTGCAGGCGGATGCTTCTGGGGAACAGAGCATTTTATGAAGCAGATTAATGGCGTTGTCCATACGCAAGTGGGCTATGCTAATGGGAAAGCGAATTTGAAGAACCCTACTTACGAGCAAGTTTGCAATGACGACACGGGCTTTGCCGAGACAGTAAAGGTAAGTTATAATCCGCAACAAGCTGATTTGAAGCTGTTGGTAGATTTGTTCTTCAAAACGATAGACCCGACAAGTCTTAACCGACAAGGTAATGATAGAGGATCACAATATCGTACCGGTATTTATTATGCTGATAAAGCGGATTTACCTCTTATCAAACAGACTGTGGAGGTTTTGGCAAAGCAATACTCCAGGCCGGTCGTTGTGGAAGTTGAGCCGATAAAGAACTTCTATCCTGCTGAAGACTATCACCAGGATTATCTGGATAAACATCCGAATGGTTACTGTCATATCGATCCTGAATTATTCGATATGGCCAGGAAAGCCAATATGAAGAATGAAAAGACCGGAGCAGCCTCGGCCTCTCAAAAGAAATTCCAAAAGCCGGATGATGCTACATTACGCTCTATGCTGACAGATGAACAATATGCAGTGACACAGGAGAATGCAACGGAAAGAGCTTTCAAAAACGAATACTGGGATGAAAAGCGTGAAGGACTGTATGTGGATATAACTACAGGCGAGCCTTTATTCGTATCAGCAGATAAGTTTGATTCCGGTTGTGGATGGCCCAGTTTCTCAAAACCCATCGACAAGAGTCTGGTAGTGAAAAAGATGGATCGCTCTTACGGCATGGAACGGATTGAGGTACGCAGTAAAACAGGAAATGCACACTTGGGACATGTATTCAATGATGGTCCGGCCGATAAAGGTGGGTTACGCTATTGCATTAACAGTGCATCGCTGAGATTTATTCCGAAGGAAAAGATGAAAGAAGAGGGATATGGAGATTACCTTTCTCTTTTGAAAGAAAAATAATACGTTCTCGGTTCTTACAATAAATATAGTTTTGAAAGTTATTGTCCGATAAAATACTATCTTTGTAGCAAAAAGTAATCAGTAACCGTATGCGACAAAGTGAAAACTCTATGGCTGCTTTCGAATTGGGGAAATGGGTAGATGACTACTCAAGAATATTATTGGACAGAGCATATTATCTGCTGTCCGATAAAGAAGATGCCAAAGATATAGTGCAGGAAGTTTTTCTTTCTGCATTTAAAAGCCGGGATTCTTTTCAAGGGAAAAGTTCGCCACTGACTTGGCTGATGAGTATATTGCATCATAAAGTTGCGGATATTTATAAGAAACGGTATAATGGAAGCACTTCATCATTCTCTTTTGATACTTTTTTTGATAAACATGGCGAATGGATAGAAGCGGATGTTGCAGATCCTTGGGAAGAGGATGAGTTTGCAGTAAGTGCATTGTTGAATAATGAGAGCTTTTATGAGGTATTCAATCAGTGCCTTGGGAATCTGCCCCGGCAATGGTTGATTGTTGTCAATAAATGCTATCTTCAGGAACAGAAAGCGGCAGAAATATGCCGTGAACTAAATCTGTCGATTGCCAACTATTGGAAGTTATTGCAGCGCAGCCGTCTTCAGTTGAGAAAATGTATTGATGTTCATTGGTTTAAATCATAAGATCAAAATGCTGAAAGAACTTATACATATATTTACGCTGTCGTGTAAGCAAGCTACATACCTGATAGAAAAACGCATTCATGTTCCTCTGTCCATGACGGAGAGAATGCGTTTGGCAATTCATCTTTCGCTCTGCAAATTGTGCCGTGCATACAATACAAAAGCTGTTTTCTTAGATAGTCTGATGAAAGAAGGAATCAAAAGAGAGGCTTGTAACTGCCAGTTTGAAGAGAATGAAGTGGAACTGTTCAAAGCAGACATAAAAGAGAAAATAAACGGGTGAGGGAAAATGATCCCCCTGATAATCTAATAACTTAAAAACAACCAACGTATTATGAATCAAGAACTGTCAATGAGCCCCAATTTGTTGGTGGCTGACCTTCAAAAACCGGCTTCCGAATTTACGAAAGCTGACATCATCTCTTATATTGAGGAGAATGACATTCAGATGGTGAACTTCATGTATCCCGCTGCAGACGGACGATTGAAAACATTGAACTTTGTCATCAACAATGCTGCTTATCTCGATGCTATACTTACTTGCGGCGAACGTGTAGACGGATCGAGCTTGTTTCCTTTTATCGAAGCAGGCAGTAGCGACTTGTATGTAGTGCCACGTTTCCGGACAGCTTTCGTCGATCCGTTTTCCGTACTACCTACGCTTACCATGCTTTGTTCTTTCTTTAATAAGGATGGTGAGCCATTGGAAAGCTCACCGGAATACACCTTGCGTAAAGCCTGCCAAGCATTTACCGACGTAACAGGTATGGAATTCCAAGCGATGGGTGAGTTGGAATATTATGTGATTTCGGAAAATGACGATTTGTTCCCGGCTACAGACCAGCGTGGGTATCATGAGTCGGCTCCTTATGCCAAGTTCAATGATTTCCGTACGGAATGTATGTCGTATATTGCGCAGGCGGGCGGACAGATAAAGTATGGACATTCTGAAGTAGGTAATTTTACGCTCGATGGTAAGATCTATGAGCAGAATGAAATTGAATTTCTTCCCGTGCGTGCCGATTACGCTGCCGACCAGCTGATGATAGCCAAGTGGGTGATTCGTAATCTGGCTCACCAATATGGGTACAATATTACTTTTGCTCCGAAAATTACAGCCGGAAAGGCAGGCTCAGGGCTCCATATCCACATGCGCATCATGAAGGATGGGCACAATCAGATGTTGCAGGATGGGGTACTTTCCGAAACAGCCCGGAAAGCTATTGCGGGAATGATGCAACTGGCACCTTCCATTACTGCTTTCGGCAATACGAATCCGACTTCTTATTTCCGCCTTGTTCCCCATCAGGAAGCACCTACCAATATTTGTTGGGGAGATCGTAATCGCTCTGTGCTGGTACGTGTTCCGTTAGGCTGGTCGGCAAAGACGGATATGTGTATGCTTGCCAACCCGCTGGAAAGTCCGAGCCACTATGATACTACACAGAAGCAGACGGTGGAAATGCGTTCTCCGGATGGTTCCGCTGACTTATACCAATTGATAGCAGGATTGGCCGTAGCGTGCCGTCATGGTTTTGAGATAGAAGATGCTTTGGCTATTGCCGAGAAAACGTATGTAAATGTGAATATTCATAAGAAAGAGAACGAAAATAAGTTGAAACAACTGGAACAACTTCCCGACAGTTGTGTTTCTTCTGCTGATTGTCTGGAGAAACAGCGTGCAATCTTTGAACAGTACCGGGTATTCAGCCCTGCAATGATTGATGGCATCCTCACCAAACTACGCTCTTACGATGACAAGACTTTGCGTAGTGAGATACAAGACAATCCGGAAGAGATGTTGAAGCTGGTGGAGAAATATTTCCATTGCGGATAATCCGTTTATCTTGAACCTATAAATACCCTATTATATCGCATCAAAAGGGATATTATAACCCTTTTGATGCGATATTGAAATGCGACAATGCCTCTTGCTTGTATGCTCTTCCGATAGGGATTGCATTATTGTTTATATAGAAGATGTTGCAACTATATTTCTCGACATGGCAGATATTAATGGCGTATGAGCGATGTACACGGATAAAAATATCTGAAGGCAGCGATGTTATAAAATCTCCGAGCGGTTGCGCTATTGTTATTCTCTTATCATCCGACATGCAAATCTTGCAATAGCTTCCGGCTGCTTCTATATAGTGGATCATAGAGCACATCAGTTTTTCAAGAGAATTGTTATATTTAACGTAAATACTGGATATGTCCGGTTGGACTTCTACTATGGCTTCTTTATTGTAAAAACCATAGGACTTTTTCTCGTATAATAATCCAACTTCGTACGTGGTCTTTGTGGTAGTAATCATGATGTAGTCCTCCTTGTTAATAAAAAAGTTATTGTTTGTTGCTGTAAAGATAGGCAGAAACGCAAATACAAAAGTCCTAAAAAGTAGTTTACCGGACTTTTGATTGTAATTCTTTGTTTATCAGTGGAGTACTCTTTCTGATTAGGGGATCTTTTTGACGATTTAGTAATTAAATAGATGATTTAGGAACTCTTTAGGGCTCTCTGTTATCTGCCTGTTGCTTTTTCCACTCTAAAGGTGAGAGCTGATACTGGGCTATGAAAGCGCGATAAAATGTAGATAGTCCTTGAAAGCCTGTACATTCGGCTATTTCGGCCATCGTTAAGTTCTTGTCTTTTTTTAAAAGCAACTCCTTTGCATAAGCAAGGCGTAAGGAAGTGATGTACTTGGCAAAACTGGTTCCTAATCTTTGTTTGAGATATATGCTTAAATCGGCTCTGTCTATCATGACGTCGTCGGCAATCATTTGCAAAGTAACCTTTGATTTACATATATCCGGAACCAACCATTTTTCTATCATTTTCTTTTGCTTTTCTGTAGGTATAAATATTTTCTTCTGTTTTTGAGGTAGGAGGTGGACTTGCGAGAGACTGGGTAGATTTAATCTGAATATACGTTTTATTTTCCGGTAAAGTTGAAAGTCCCAGATAATATAACTGCCTAATGCAGTGAGGAACAAGTTGTATAGGATGCTGAAACCATCGTTGGTTGCCAATGTGTTGGCAACGGCAATAAAGAAAAAGCATAGGAGGAAAATAATTTTCTTGCGACCAAGAAGAGTTCGTAGTTTGCTAAGTTTCTGACTATGCTGTAAATGAAAGGCATATACTGTAATTTGAAGAATGCTTATCAGGCAGCAGCAGACACGGAAAATAGTCCAATAGGCGGATGGACTCAAGAACATCATGCCCATGTAAATGATGGTTAATACTCCCGGCAGTAATAAGTGACGTATCCACATCTGCTTGTTGGGCAATATCCTGGTAACGAGAAAATTGTAATACAAGTAAACCAGTGGAATGATTATAGTGAAAGACCAGCAGTTAAAACTGGACATAAAAGAGACTCCCTGGCACAGAAAGAAGGTTTCATACAAGGTATAAGTATTCATCCCCCATAACATGAATAGAATGGGGGCTGTCAATGTGACCGCACTCGTCTGCTTCTTATTACAGAATGGCAATTGCATGATCCAACAGATACTTGTCGTAATCCAGGCAAGCAGTGAAGTGCAGATGACTAGTATTTGTAACGCAAGTAGATACATTTTGGTTGTTTTTGATTGTAAATGTACACACAAAAGTTGAAATTCATAGAATTTTTGCATCCTTTTTTTGTGTATGATGATGGATAGATAAAATAAAATAGTTTTCTTTGTCTCGTAAGTTATGAGCAGAAACTATTTATACATAATATTCTATTTATTCTTGGCATTGCAGTCTGGTTTGTGTAAAGTATGGGGGCAAACGCAGACGTTACGTACTGATTCCCTTCGGAATATCCACCTTCAGGAGGTAGTGGTTACTGCTGTTCAACCTGATGCTCCGGGTACCCGTTCGGTAATCGGACAGGAGGCTATTCGCCATATACAAGCTACTGAACTTTCCGGATTATCCCAATTGTTGCCGGGGGTGCTGACTCGTAATCCTGACCTGAATGTCCCCGCCGCTTTTACTATTCGCAGTGCGTCGTATGAAGATCCAACCAACGCTTTGGGAACAGCAATACTGGTTGATGGCGTGCGGATGAATAACAACATAAACTTGCAACAAACTGCCTTGGGAGCCATCGGAAAGTTATTCAATAGTTCTGCGCTTTCCGGGTTTGATGTACGTTCACTTTCTCCTTCGTCCATTGAAACGGTAGAAGTGATACGTGGTGTTCCTTCCGTTCGCTATGGTGACGTGACCAGCGGAGTAGTACTGGTGAAATCTAAAGCCGGTGTGCAGCCATATACTGCCGGGCTGAGGTTTACGGCTTCCGAAAAGTTGTTTTCTTTGGGTAAAGGCTGGGCATTGGAGAAGAATAGAGGGACTATCTACTTGGGTGCGGATTATGCATTATCTAATCTGGATAACCGCCAGCCGGAGCAAACTTTTCAACGCATGGGCTTGCAGGTGGCGTATGCCAAAGATTTCCCTTCAGCCACTTTTCGTCTGAATTTTAGAGGCTATCACATGCAAGATAAGGATGAGAAGGGGAAAAATATGCTCGATGGGGAATATCAGAAGACTGTTAACCAGGGGCTTTCATTCTCGATGAATGGGCAATGGAACTTGGGAAAAGTATGGATTACCAGCCTTGAGTATGAAGCGGGACTGACGTATGGATATCAAAAGAATCGGTCAAGCCTTTATTATTCGGGTACCCAGCAGGTCACTACCTATGAAACAGAAGCAGGAGAACATGCCGGTGTCTTCCTTCCACCTAATTATTTTTCAGATCTTTCTGTAGAAGGAAAGCCTTTGACTGCCGATGCGTCTCTGATTGCCAATCTCCGGCAGTCCATATATAATAATGTGTATAACCATTTTTCTTTAGGCGTGAAGGCGGGTATGGAAGGCAATCATGGTGAGGGGATTTCTTTTAATCCGCTCGCTCCTTCTACCGAGATGATCGGAGCGCGTGCGCGCTCGTATCGCGATATTCCTTTTGTTCATCAGTATGCAGCTTTTGCCGAAGACAGGCTGACTTTGCGCTATGGGGGAATGCAAACTGAACTGCAGGCGGGGATACGTTTCAACCATTTGCAGGTAAAGTCTTTACATTACACTCCAACAGTCGAACCGCGTTTCAATCTCCGACAGGTACTTTGGGAGCAGAAGGAAGGTGGAGTTCTGAATAGCTTCAGTATACGTGTAGGTTGGGGATTAATGCGTAAAATGCCGGTGCTGGCCTATCTTTATCCGGATAAGGCTTATACAGACAAGAATTGTTTTACTTATAGTGATGTGGAAAATGGCCGGCGTCTGACAGTGTTGCATACTTTTATAACAGATAAAACCTTTAATCCGCAGTTGCGCTTGCCGGTCAACAATAAATTAGAATTAGGTGTAAACTTGAAAATCAAAGGTGTAACTGCCGACATTGTGTGGTTCCGGGAACGTCTACGCAATGGGTATTGCTCTGTACAGCAGGCGGAGCCCTTCAGCTATCGACGTTATGCTTCGTTGACAGATAAAGGTGAACACCCGGAGCTGACTGCTGAAGGAGTGATGAATAATGGAGAACTTCTTCCTTATACAACGAATACGACTTTTTCCCTCTATATGCGCCCTGAAAATGGTGTGGAGCAGCGTAAGGAAGGGGTGGAATATACCATCGATTTAGGACGTTGGAAGAGTTTGCGTTCATCATTCCTTGTCAGTGGCAGTTATATAAAGGTACGTGAGAAGGACCATGCACTTTCTGCGTACTATCCGCAAGTGGAACTGAATGGAAAGCCTTATCCTTATGTGGGTATTTACGAGGCTACCGGTCTGCTTTCCAATCTTTGGACAAGGCAGTTATGCAGCAGCCGTTTCCAGTGCATCACTCAGGTTCCCCGTATCGGACTGATTACTACCTTGACGCTGCAAGCAGTATGGATGGATAAACAGCGCAGAGGAATGGAAAGTGACTATGATAATCCGGTTTATCTTGCAGATGAGAATGGGTATCGGATGGATGGCAACCCGATGACTGATACGGAACATCGCAAACGTCTCAATCCGGTGTATTACCTGGATGAGGAAGGTACCCGACACCGCTTTACTCCGGAAATGGCGACTGATAAGCGTTTTGCCGATCTGGTAATGGATGCCGGCACTTTGACAGCCTTTCAGGAAGACTCGTTCGGTGCTTATTTCCTGTTAAATCTCCGGGTGACAAAAAGAATTGGAAACCATGTCTCGGTTGCGTTCTGTGCCAATAACCTTACAAGGGCAAATCCGAAACGCTGGACGCAGAGTACACAGCAATATTCACTGTTGAATCCGGATTTGTATTATGGGGCTGAGATAAATATCCGGTTTTAATAATCTTGGATAAATAGAACAAACAAATATAACAAGCAATGAAAACGATTCATTATTTATTTTTCGTATTAATCTTACTTCTTTCTTCTTGTTCAGAAGATGAAAATAGCTCGTCTCAGGTTGATATACGGATATTATCACCTGAGGGATATTCGGATTTACCTTATGAGGAAATGACAGTCGTCTTGACGAATCAGTCTCAAGGGGCAATTTATAAATCGCAATGCTCTTCCGAAGGAGTAGCGCATTTCAATGTGGAGTATGGTTACTATACTGTTTCTGTACATTATCAATCTCCATCCGGACTGATCTTCAGCGGTAGAATAGAATCATTGCCGTTATTGCCGGGACAGAGTGAGGCTACAGATGTGGTGAAGGTACAACTATCTCGTTCTGAAACGAATGCGTTGGTTATAAAAGAGATATATTATGGTGGCTGTATCGGCAAAATGGGGGAAGAATATCAGGCAGATCAATACGTTACGTTATACAATAATTCGGATGAAACAATTTATCTGGACGGACTGTGCGTAGGAGTGGTCGATCCTCCTACGGGAATAGAATCTCCCTGGATGAAATATACAGATATGTCGAGAATCCCGGTGAATGACTTGACTTGGCAGTTTCCGGGAAACGGTAAGGATTATCCTTTGCTTCCGGGAGCCGGAACTACTATTGCTACAAATGCTGTTAATCATACCGGAGGTGAATATCAGCATGCTAATTCGATTGACTTGTCGGGAGTGGACTGGGGATTTTGGGATGTGAGCCTGAGTCGCCAGGATATTCAGCCGGGTGTAACCCCGATGAAGCTTATATCAAAACTCAATCCTAATACTTCGATCTATTCTTTGCCTGTTGTCGGTCCTACTTTCATAGTTTTCGGTTTGCAAGGAGTTGCGGCAGAGAGCTATGTAGACGACCCGGTTAATCGTGAGCCCCGTCCGCAAGCTGCCAATCAGAATAAACTCTATCTAATGATACCTAAAGCGTGGGTAATTGATTGTGTTGAGTGCGTGGAGACTGTAAATAAGATAACCAATAAGCGGGTACCCGATGAATTGAATCATACTCCGGCATATATTCCGGAGGGAGCTTATTGTGGAAAATCACTTGTCCGCAAGAAGAGTATAGGAACGGATGGGCGTGTGACTTATCAGGATACGAACAACTCTGCGGAAGATTTTGAAGTTTCGGTTCCATTATTGAAGAAGTGATAATAGAATGAAGTTCCGGACAGCGTTAATAGGGCTATTAATGGGAGTACCGATTGTTGCTTTGGCACAATCGGATACTTTGCATATTCCTTCTGTACAGGAGGTGTATAAACAGAATTCCTGGCTTGCCGGACGCAATCCGATAGGTTTGTCTTTCAACCGTTTTAATACATTTTCTGTGGCGGAAGCAGGGTATGGTTATAGCAGTGGTAACTTGGGAAAGGTATCTTTGCCTGTATCTGCCAATGCTTATTCTGTGTTGAGCGAGTCGTTCCAACGATTGGGAGAGGTTGCTTTGTATGGTTGCTTGGATTATACGCAGAATCAAAATCGGGGACAAAATTGGGACGGGATGACTAATGATTATTGGCAAGCGGTGAATTTGTGTGATTCGGTCAGTGGCAAACGAAGGAGTGAGGCGTATCATTTGGCCGGAGCCTTTTCTTTGCCGTTACGGTCGAGTTGGTTGGTAGGTGCACAATTTGATTATCGGGTACAAATGACGTCTAAGGATACTGATCCTCGTAATAAGAATCAATGGTCGGAGTGGATATTGACTCCTGGGATAGGATATCAATCAGGGAATTATACATGGGGAGCATCGTTGTTTTATGCCGAGAGAAAAGAATCTGTGGATTATCAGAATATGGGGACACATGCAACCTATCCTTTCTTTGCAGTTTATCCGCTAAGTTTCTTTAAGACGCTGTCTAAAGATGAAAATATAAAGTGGTATTATAAGGGGCAGGAATTGGGTGGAGCCTTACAGTTGGATTTTAGTAGGGAGGAATTTCGTTGGTTCCAGCAACTGGAGGGAAGTATGACGAAGCAAAAGATTGAAGGAGATCGTATACAAGATCGCGAAGAAGGGAAAACCGATCTTTGGAAAATTGCTTATTTGGGAAAGATTCAAAGGCTTTTTGCCCATGCTCGACATGAGTGGAGTTTGCAAGTCAGATATGAGCAGGCTGATAACTATGACCCGTTGCAACAGCAAGAGGAAGGGGGAGCCTGGAATTCGTACGGGAAGGTACTTCGCTCTACTCGCCATATTGGTTGGGGGAGTTTGAATTATGAATATCGTCGGTTGCGTGATGTTTGGAATCCTCTTTTCTCTATACTGTCAGGAGTTGACTATCGTTATCAGGAAAGCAGTTTATTGTTTTATCCAACGAAATATGTGCAACCGCTTCATCGTTTTACGTTCTACACAATGTTTACACGTAATTTTGTGCTGCCCGATGCATATCTTGATTGTTCTTTAGGTGGGAAGTATCGGGTAGGAGGTGGAGATATCATGAAAGAGGAGAAACTAACTTCCGATCAAAATGCAGGTGAAATAAAGTTATGGCAGAATACCAGGCGTTTACAACAGGATTATGACTATGAAACAGCAGCAGGATTCGCTTTGAATTTTTCTGTTACATATACGCGTAAAGTACCTTTCTGCTGGTTTATTCGATTGTCTGGTGACTACGAATATTTGCATAAATCTCTATTAAAAAGGGATAGTAAGAAAATTGTCACACATATTGGTTTGATATTTTAGATAGAATGTGTAGATTTGGGGGCTAAAAATTAAAAACTAAAAATAACGTAATTATGGAAAACAATGAAGGAAAATTGGCAGCTGCTTCGGGAGATATGCCGGTGGGAAGATGGACAATAAATCAATCTAAATGTACTACATGTTGTGAATGTATTGATGCATGTTTAAGGGGCCTGTTGGCTTTGGAAAATAATGTTATTGTAATGAAGAATGAGAAAATTTGTGACCAATGTGGTGATTGTGCATCTGCTTGTGCGTATCGTGCTATAGTTTTGACTTGATTGAATATATGAAGTCGCTTTTTCTGTTTTTATTGTTGTTCCTATGTATTGGTTGTATAAGTCAGAATAAAAAGACTGCTGTTCAAGTAGGATATGAATTAAATGCGGTGTCTATACTATCTCCCTCATTTGACTCATTGCTACAAAAAGTGAAAACTTTGCCTGTTTGTGAACAAGCAAAAATTATATTAGAGATATCTTCTCGGGCAGAAGTGGAGTTTTCTAAAATAGAAAAACAAAAAGAGCTTTTAGTTGAAGTTTTACCTATCGCTTCGAAAAAAATAAAAAAGAAGATATTGTTTCAATTAGTGTCTCTTTATGAAAGTCTAGATGCATTAAGTGCACCAGGTGCTGTTGTTGAGGGGCTTAAACTATGTAAAGAACTGGAAGCATGTTATTCTTTATCTCAAGAGGAAAGTTGGAAAATTAGGGATATAAAGGCAGCTTTTTTGAACAGACAAGGGTTATATAAAGAAAGTATATCAATATTGTATGAATTATTGAAAGAACATCGTGATGCAGGAGAGAATATGTCTGTGATTGAAGATCTGTATACAATTGCTACTTATTTAACTCGATTGGGAGATTTGAAAAAAGGTCTTTCTGTATATAAGGATGCCTATATACAAGCTGTAAATTACCGATCATTTGAACAACAAATATCATGTCTAGTATCAATTATTGATATTTCTTGTGATTTGAAATATTACAATGACGTTGTAAATATCTGTAATACATTAGGTGTTGATTCTATAGCTAAACATATACCTTCTGCCTATTCTATGATGTCAATATGCTACTTGCAGCTTCAGAAGTCTGATAGTGCACGCTATTATTTAACAAAGATGAATTCGAAATTGCATAATAGGATAGGAGTAGTATATTATTGTAGAATGGCAGAAACGTATATTTCAGAAAATCAAGAAGATTCAGCTACTTATTATTTAAATAAGGCTATGAAGCAATTTGAAGCAGAAAGTGAGTTGAAATCTCAAGATGACAAGATGCTTCCTATGTACTTTATGTATGTTTATCCCTCATACGCCTCCCTACTACAAAAAAATGGTAAAACCCAGCAAGCAGGTGAGGCGTTTCGCCTAGTTGAGCCTTTAATGAAGGAACCGGTGACTGAACCTGCCCGATTAGAAAAGCAGATTGATGCTCTTGGGCGTTATAGTGCTTTTTGCCAAGCTACTAAGCAATATAAGAAAGCAGCTGATTTATTAGTCTATCGGGATTCTATCCAAAAGATATATTATGAAGAAAAAATAAGTAGTGATAGTAAGAACTGGACTGGCCGTTTCGAAATTCAGGAATTAGAGAATGAAAATAAGCTAAAACAACAGCAGCTCGATAATACAATGCGTATGACAGCTTCCTCATGGACTTTTAGTCTAATTTTGGTTCTTGTCGTTAGCGTTTCTGTCTTTATAAATTGTCGATTGAAGAGAAATATTAAAGAATACCATAAGCGGCTCTCAGAATTGACTCCTCCTCCGCCTGCTGTTCCTCAAAAACGCGAACCGCTTAGCCAGCAAGAACAACTCTACAATGCTGCCCGAAAATTGGTTACAACTAAAAAACTCTATCTGAATAGCTCGCTGACTCTTGATGAATTAGCCGAGAGGTTGGATACAAATCGCACTGCTTTATCGGCAGCTATCAATAAATATTCGGGAGGTAATTTTAACCAATGGATTAATAAGTTTCGAATAGACCATGCTTTAAAACGCATCATGTTTACAGACAATTTGCGTGATTTAGCTGAAGAAGTTGGCTTTAAATCCTGCAGCACATTCTATTCCAGTTTTAAGGAATGTGAGGGCTGTGCGCCGGGTGAATATAAAAAAAAGCACAAGTACGATACATCCCAAGATGCATAGTTTTCATCAAAAAAAGAAATCTCGTAAAAGTCTAACTTCAATCAGTCTGACTTTTACGAGATATTCAAGAAATATCTTCTAAGTAATATTTCTTATTTAAACAACCATACCCAAAATTTTATGCACCCCTCTCTCTTGAGTGGATATTTACGATCCTACTATGTTTAAATGCTTAAGTACTTCCTTTTTATATTCCCTCCCTATAACTATCTGCGCTGCTCCTATATACAATGTATTGCCAGTAATTCGCTCAATATGATTTAGGTTGACTATATAAGAGCGGTGTGTACGTATAAAAATCTCTGAAGGTAGATACTCCATTAATTCTGTGAGTGTCATTGCAAGTATGATTTTGGGACGGTCGGGTGCCAGATAAATATAGCAATATCCCCCTGATGCTTCAAGATGATAAATCTCATTATACATATATCTACAATAACAATCATTTTGTTTCAGATAGATACAATTGCCGGCAGTATTGTTCGGTTTTACATCCATAGTTCTGAATAATAGGTTTGAATTTTCTGTTTGTAAAGGTAAGGCGAAAATAGGATTCCCAATATCCCAAAATGTAGTTTGTAGATTATGATATTGTAATCTATTGATTGCTAATAAACTATGGTGCTCTATGTCCTATATTATTTTATGATTTCGGAATTTTAATGATGATTTTGTAATTTACAAAGTACTCATTCAATACTGTTTTGCGAGGTTTGTCCCCTTAGCTTTAAATACCGGTTCGGCTTTTTGTATTTCAGACTCGAAGCCAAACCAATAACCATCCTCTGTTTTCTCGTCGGTAGGCAAGAAGCAGAGGCGGAGACTTGCTTTGTATTCTCCGTACATAATTTCCCAATTTTCGGGCGGAAGTTGACGTTTGGTTTTTACCTTTTCTGCGGGCACCTTCTTCAGTGACATGCCTGCCTCTATCCAGGCGATGGTAACTGCAAGCTGATATTCGGGGTAATTGTCCTTGCAGAATTCATAAAGAATAAGTCCGCGCTTTTCCAGACTCATAGGCTGGTCTATCAAGTTCTTTCGTATCAGATACTCTAAGAAAAGAGGGAGGAAGTCCTCATTGTCTAAAATCAGTTTGCGGGTAACGGCTTGCCAGGCAGGCGTATTATAAAATCCATCCAGCAATCGTGAGAGCTGGCGGGCTGTCTGCAGTTCGCTTACACTGATTTCGTTGGTTTGCAATACCTCATAAGGAGGGAGAGGAGAGTAACGAATGCCCAATGCCTCCGCTTTTCTTCGCATTTCCGTACCGGGAAGCAGTTTCAAGGATTCCAATTGTATTTCACCGGCATTATATTCGGCAAGGGTACGCACATCCTCGAAGATTTCAGATAAATGGTACAGAGGCAATCCGGCAATAAGGTCGGCGTGAGTTTCCATATTGGATAAGGAACATAGAAACTTTAATCCCTTCAAAGCATCATCCAGCCTCCCCATTCGCTGACTTTTCTGCAGGACGGGTTCGCGCAGGCTTTGTATGCCGGCTTCAAGATGGAGCAGCCCTGCAGGAAGTTGCTTCAGTTCTTCTTTTAATTCATCGGACAGCAGAGCCGGATGCATTTCCAGATGGAAACGTATATCGGGAGAGAATTCTAAAAAGAGTTGCAGTAGCTCTTTGGCCCGTCGGGAATTATAATTGAATGTCCGGTCGAGGACGCGGACATTTTTAATGCCATGCTGGTGAATGACTTGAAGTCGTTCACGGATCTTCTCGATAGACAGGGTTCGTACCGGCTTTTCTCCCCCGCTGACGCAGAATGCACAAGTGTTGAAGCACCCTCGTGTTGTCTCCAGTTGTACGAAAGGCTTGCTCCAATTGAAGAAGCAGCTCTTTTCAGGAGGTACAAGGTCAGAGAAATTAAGTACGCGGGCAATTCCGTTGTCTATGTATTGTTTCTGTGAGTCAAGATAGCATAACCCTGGAATTACATTCCATTTTTCGGGTTGCTTCCAGCAAGCAAGCCATTGAGGGAACACCTCTTCTCCTTCGCCCCTGAATACGCAGTCGATGAAAGGGTTTCTGCGAAGAAAATCTTCGTTGTCACCCAAGAACTCAGGGCCACCCAAGATGAAGCAGCTTTGAGGTAGCAGCGCTTTCAGCCTTGCTGTGATATGTAGTAGCTGTTCATGATTGAATAACCAGGCTGTTGCTGCAAGTATGTCGGGCCGATGTCTGTATATTTCATCGACAATCATTCCTGCATTCTCGTTGATGGTGGCAGATACTATCTCCCATTCGACGGAAGGATCGTTTGCAATCTGTGCATGTAGTGCAGGGAGTGCCAGTGAAGAGTGGGCATACGAACTGTTAAGGTCTATCCAGAGAATTTTCATATTTGACGGGGTTTCATGCATGCAAAGATAGCTGATTTTATCTTTCAGATAAATAAAAAAGTATATATTTGCACATTGACAAGGAATTTGTCAATGGGATGTGATGCAACACAAGCTATTTTTATGTAAACCATTCTTTTTTTTATGTCATGAGATGTGTTATTTATATATGTATGCTTTTATTGGGAAGCTGCATACATTTGTCTGCTCAAGAAAACATGGGATATGAAGCTCACATGCTCCCTACTGAGCAGCACATAAGAGATACTTATGTATCCGAACCTAAACATGCTTTAGAATTGCTCAATGAGGCCGAAGATAAAAATTCAATGCCTCTTTATCTGATTGATGAGTTACGCAGTAGAGTTTACCGCCACATGTATCAATGCGAATTGTCTTTCTTGTATGCTCGGAGAGCGTATGTACATGATTCTATAGCCAATAATAATCCCGAACATTTGTTGGAGATGACAATAACTTTAGCCGAATTATCCAATCTTCTAAGTGAGTATAAGGAGAGCATCCGTTATGCCATTCAAGGAATGGAACTGGCCCGGGAAAATGGGGATAAGCAGGCGGAAGCAAAGTTACTGTTCTGCATGGGTGAGAACAAAAGGATGTTGTCTCTCAAGGAAGAAGGGTATGAATACTTCGACAAAGCTATTCAATTGTTGGACAATGCCCGCGATGCCCGGGGAATGAGAATGCTTTCTTATTTTTATGGAGTGAAGATGAGCTATCTTATTGACGATAATCGCTTTGCGGATGCTTTGGCAATTGGCCTGCAGAGGGAGAAATTGCTGGACAGGATGAAAACAGTTCAGGATATCTCGGATACTTATTTGGACCAGCAATATGAATATGTTTACTCAAAACTGGCTTATACATATTATATGTTGGGAGAATCGGCTGTAGCAGTAAGATATTACCAAAAGTATAAGGCTACAGAAGCCGCCGCTACTCCGGACGGGAAGTATGATGCTACTCCTTATTTACTTGCTTCCGGACAATATCAAGCCGTACTGGATCATTGCCGTGAGCTGAAAAATGTATTCAGACAGCAAGATACGATTAATTATCAGTATCGTGGAATCCTGCAGAAGGAGATAAAAGCTTATGTTGCCTTGAAAGATTTCGGACAAGTTGCACTGTTGCGGGAGTCGGTCATTGCAGTGACTGACAGCATGTATCTTCGTGAGAAAGAAAATGCTGCATTGGAACTGGCTACTCTTTACGAAGTGAATGAGAAAGAAGCACGTATCGCCGAGCAGTCATTCCAGTTGCGGATACGTAATATCTCATTGGTATTTGTTTTATGTCTGGCTTTATCGGCATTTGCCTTCCTTTGGAGATTATGGTTTAAGAACCGTGCCATAAAGAATAAGAATAGAGTTTTGGTACAATATATCAATGAGCAGCTTTCTTTGCAGGCCAGCCTTGATCAGTCTCACGAGAACTCCCAATTATCCGCCTCTTTATCTTTGCCTGATGGCGAGGAAGGTGAGGAAACAGATGATGAAACGGCACATGAAGTCAATAAGATGGTTTTTCAGAAACTGGATTTTCTTATTAGAAAAGAGAAGCTGTATCTTTCGACAGACTTGAGCAGAGACGATTTGGCTAAGAGAGTTCATATGAATAATACCCGTTTTGCCAAGATGATAAAGGAAAATACAGGTACAAACCTGAATGGATATATCAATAATATACGTTTGAAGCATGCCATACAGTTACTGAAAGAACATCCTGAATATACTTTGCGTGCCATTGCCGAAGCGTCCGGAATAAACAGCATGCCTACCTTCCATAATCTGTTTAAAAGCAAGACGGGAATGACACCAGCTGAATTTAAAAACACACAGTCGGAGTTTAAGTGATGGAACACTGGGAGTGAACAGATGAAACTAATAAGGTAAACAGCCATATGCCTTATTGCTTTATTGCACAAGATGCCATCTTGTGCTGTTTAAGATGCCATCTTATGCTACACAAGATGGCATCTTGT